>NZ_NVOY01000039.1 GCF_002551005.1 Bacillus pseudomycoides | reverse complement strand
TCCTTAAGTTGATGGATGTGTGGGCGGTACCCCATCGCTATCAACTTAAGAAATTCACTGTTCCCCAAAACGAAAAAACAAGTTAAATCCCCATATAATTCCATTAACAAAATTAAATTTATAATTAATTACATATCATATTACATGATATAATAATATGGAAATATTATGTTTATAGGAGGATTCAAATTGGTTAAAAACCTACCTTTACTAATAGTTATTTTAATGCTAGGTGTAAGTTCTTCTACATTAAGTATGAACGGATACTTTTCTCCAGTTATAGAATGGTCTTTAATGATTATAAGCATTATTTTAAACATTACTGCAGTTATAGGTTTATCACTACACGTCTTTGTATATCAACCTATGAAAAGATTTGAAAAAAATTTAAAAGGGACTTTCAAATAAAATAATTATATATGGGGTCCCGTCCTATCGCTATCAAGCTAAGATTTTGCACTATCCATAAAGCAAAAAAGACGTTATCCTTTCTGTAGAATTATAGGAAAGGATGGCGTTTTTTATGGGTCTTTCGATTCTTGACGAACTTCAACCGATTACCGAAGAATTACAACGACATATGTCTCCTCATGTTCTAGAACACTTAGCCAAAGAAAAAGGATTCGTTCAGCGAAAGAGTAAATATCAAGCACAGGAGTTAGTTGCTTTATGCGTATGGCTTAGTCAACAGGTCGCAAGTACATCTCTCACACAATTATGTAGCTATCTTGAAATATCTACAGGTGTTCTTATTAGTCCCGAAGGACTTAACCAACGATTTAATGCTTCCGCAGTACAGTTTATTAAACAAGTTCTAGCTAACCTTCTAACTCAAAGAATTCATTCAGCACAACAAATAATTCATCAATATACCACGACATTTAAGCACATTCGGATTCTAGATTCTACAACATTTCAGCTTCCAGATAAGTTTTCTTCACATTATCAAGGTACAGGGGGAAGTAGCCATACAGCAGGAGTTAAAATTCAATTGGAATATGACCTATTGAGTGGAAAGTTCCTGCACGTTTATGTAGGAGAAGGAAGAGAAAATGATAAAACCTTTGGTTCAACAAGCCTACAAACCATTCAACCAAAAGACTTGTACATAAGAGATTTAGGCTATTTTGATTTACATGACTTACAGAAGATCCATGATAAAGGAGCCTACTATGTTTCACGTTTGAAATTAAATTCTCGAATCTATCGTAAGAATGATGAGCCAGAGTATTTTCGAAATGGGACCGTGAAGAAAGGCACACTCTATATTCAGTTAGATATGGAAGAACTCATGAATCAATTGTCACCTGGTCAAACAATGGAGATTTCAGAGGCATATATTGGACAGTATCAAAAATTACCAGCTCGTGTTATTATTCATCGATTAACAAAGGAACAAACAGAAAAAAGGTTGAAAGAACAAGCCAAAAGAGAAAAAAAGAAAGGTATTATCTACAAAGAACGGAGTAAACGGTTGAGTGGAATCAACGTGTATATTACGAACCTTTCTGCAGAAAATGTTCCAACGGAACATTTTCATGTCCTCTATTCATTACGTTGGCAAATTGAAATTTTATTTAAAACATGGAAATCTTTCTTTCAAATTGACAAATGTAAAGAAATTAAGAACGAACGCTTAGAGTGCCATTTATATGGACAACTAATAAGTATTTTACTCTGTTCATCGACGATGTTCAAAATGCGTCAGTTACTTTTGGATAAGAAAAAGAAAGAGCTAAGTGAATACAAATCCATCTATATGATAAAGAATTATTATCTATTGTTTTATGAAGGATTACAAAAGGACATCCATGAATTATTAAAAGTTTTACTGCGTTTGTTTTATCTTTTAGAGAAAAACGGGAGAAAATCTCACCGGTACGAAAAGAAAACCGTCTTTGATATCTTAGGTGTTGTGTATGATTATACGTTGTCACAAAGTATCAAAGTTGCATAATATTTTTTAAAATACCTATTTAATAGGTTTATTTGTTATGCCTATCTTTAGTACACTCGTAGAAATTTTTTAAAATAACCCTCACGTATATCCTCTTAGCACCCTTAACTTGATGGCGATGGGGCGGTACCCCTAATTGGATTATAGATATGAACCTTCTTCTCCAATATATCGACCCAATACAATAACTGCTTTTGACTATCCCAGCAAGGCCCTTCCCCAAGAGTAGCCTTCGCATCAATGACTAATTCTAATTCTCCTAGCACATTCCCCTCCTAATCAAGGAATATTCTGTCTCTTTATAATACCATGTAATCGTTTTATGTATTAATTAACGGCATATATTCTTTACCTATATTTATTCATTTTACTCGGTATATAAGTCGCTGCCGTGCAGAATTCAACATGACCGCTACTTACCCTTGCATGTGGCAGGAAAAGGACCTGACCGTTTCTATGCATGGCCAGATGCCCTCGCCCACCTAAAAAGAAAGAGGGTTTTTAGGTCGATTTTTAAATTTTCATTTATGTAGATAAGGAATCCCCTTCAGATCTGAAGGAGATTCCTTATCTACATAATTAATTCTAGCTTATAAGACGCGTAATTCGCTTCTTCTTCCACGACAATCTGTAATATCCGTATTGCAGGAGCAAACTCACAATAAATGCAGCTGGATATCCAACCCATATTCCTTTTATCCCAAGGCTCGTATGATATGAAAGGAAATAAGCAACTGGAACTTCTACAAACCAAATTGATATAACCGCAAAAATAGTTGGCCACAATACTGTTCCGCTTGCTCGCATTGTTGCACCAATAATTTGCGCATGACCGAAAATTAAGTAACTCCATAATGTAATCATAATGAGACTATGTGCAATATCAATCGTACTCTGACTCGTTAAAAAGAGCGCTAAAATTTGTTTTGAGAACAAATAAATAAAAGAGATTAATATTCCCCCAATTACATAGTTCATAACGAGTCCTGCCCGAATTACTTTTTGTAGGCGATCAAATTGATTTGCGCCAATGGACTGCGCTGCAAATATGGAAACGGTAATCCCAAGACTCACTGCTGGCATCTGTACATAACTTGCCACTTGGTTCACTACTCCATATGCTGCAGTTGCATCTGATCCAAAGCGATTTACAAACGAAATAACAGCAATTTCCGATAATGAAACGAGAATCATATTAATACTTGCTGGAATACCAAGACGTAATAATAGTTTTAATAAGTCCCCATCCATGCGAAGATACTTTCGAACTGTTGCATCAAATTGCAATGGATGTTTCGTTTTTCTTAAATAAACTAACAGAATAATAAATGTAACAATTGTTGATATTACAGAAGCATATGCCGCGCCGTACACACCAAGTTTCGGCAGGCCAAGCCAACCAAAAATAAGAATAGGTAATAATGCCATATTTAGTCCTGTACTAACAATTAAAAAATAAAATGGTGTTTTAGAGTCCCCTGTCCCGCGCATAAATGTTGTATAAGCAAAATACAAAAATAGTACTGGCATGGAAATAAATAAAATTCGTGCATAGTGAACGCTTATTTCAATGATATTTTCCGGCGTACCAACAAGTCGCATAATATCCATTGCAAACATACTACCCACTACCGCTAAAATCGCTCCAAGTACAAACGTAAATGTCAACGTTGTACCGACAATGGCCTTTAAACGTTCTTCATTACGAGCCCCAAAAGCCTGCCCAATTAAAATCGAGCTACCAGACCCAATCCCAATTACAAATGAAATAAGTAGAAAAAACAACGGAAAGAAAGCTGATATAGCAGCTAAGTCATTAATACCAAGCCAACGTCCTACCACTACCATACCAAACAACTGTCCAAGCGACTGCAATACATTACTTAATAGTAAAGGAATGAGAAACATAGCCATAGAACGCCATATTGTTTTACTTTCTGTTCCTTCTTCAGTTATTTTCAAGTTTCATACCCCCTTTTATCGAGAAATGTCGCGATTATATCCTCGCTCTCCAAACGGCTGCAATTTCTCTAACCACTTCTCTTCTAGTTTCTTTAATTCTTCTTTTTCATTAAAATATCCCGTTTCTTTCTTTTTCAGCACTTCTAATATTTCAAATTCAAAAACATCTGCCCCGTATTCATTCCAATCATCTTGCAATGCCTTATTCGTATGAGAACCCATATGAAGTAAAAGTCGTCTTCCACTCATCGCTTTGAAATTCCTTGTACTCTCTACATACACTTTTTCGTTCTTTGTATTTCTAATACAATAAATTCCTCCTTCTATTTCGATTTCTTTATACAATTGTTTTAATTCTTCTCTTCTATTCACTTTCCTTTCTCCTTTCACTTTCTCTACATTTTATTTATAATTTCACCCAATACTGACTTCCATCTGATGTTCTGTCGAGGAAACCATATTCAATTAAATACCTTCTTAACGTGACATAATCAGGATATACATGTTCTAAAATCTCATTAACTTCTTTTTCTGTATACTTTTGATTTTCATCAAACTTTTTCACTAAATGTTTCAAAATAATGAGCTTTCGCTTTTGTTTCTTCGGAAATTTAGAAAGCGGTCCGTCTAATCCTTCTGTAAAATGAAATTTTAAAACTTCTTCATTCTCCTCTTCGGTAATGTCATACCGCTGATCAATCATCGTAGCTGTACGATGAATTGGGAGAAATTTAGGTTGATTCGCCGCTTTTTCTTCTGATAGCTCCATAAGCGCAAGGAACACCCTTGCTTGCTTCATCTTCTCTCTTAATGTAAAACGATGATTCCGAATTGTTGAAGTACTTCCACCGTCCATTTCCTGTACAATTTCTTTATCGTTTAAACCCATCTGAAAAAACTGCACCATCTTCTTCTGCAAATCTGTTAAACCTGTTAACTTCTTATCTAACCCTAATAAATAGTCGAACATAGAAATATGTTCATTTGCGATATGAAGTTGTGTAAATTTCTCTGCTTCATAAAAAACGTTTTCTTCTTGATAAATAATACCTTTCACAAATTTTTCTCCACAAGCTAAACAAACGTATTCTTCAGAGTCCTTCTCAAATACATATCCTTTTTTCATTTCATCAACCGTGGCATTCCAAAACCATTCTGAAATATCATTCATGCTAAACAATCCCCTAAAAAGTCTATTTTTAAAACAAACGAATTATGATTTAGTTTATTTTTATTTATAATATCATAATAAAAATAAACTTTTCAACATATTGTTTACCTATTTTAAAACAAAATTAAATAACGTTTGGATTTTTTAGGTTTCAGAAGGTGATTTCATGTCCCTCCAATAAACAAATGTAATTTTTGTTTACATATACACACGAAAAAACAATAACAAATAGGACTAGCTACCATACTAGTCCTATTTCTCATTAGCGCTATTAAACTTTTCTTTTTTTCTCAACTAACTTAAGGATAATAAAACCAACTATTGTAGATAGGAAGACGAAGAATAATTGAAGATAATCTAAATAATATGATTGGTTGGGGCTATCTAGAGTTAGCGCTGCAACGCTTGTCCAATCCGAGTTATTGGCCAAAAACAACTCTGGTAATAAATAAACTGATAAGAACTGTAGTACGATGAATGTGATAAGAACTGTTAAAGTAGAAAGAACATATTTCACTATTTTCATCCCTGCCGGTGCAAATGCAACAAGTGTAGTATTTTTTCCTCTTTACTCCCCTTATGTTCAATACGCTTTGTCACCACTCCATCTTTCATAAACAAAATACAATCTCCTATCTCCGCCGCCACGTCCATCATATGTGTGGAAAAAATAACAATTGTTCCATTCTTCTTGATGTCCTGTAAAACCTCAACGAATGCATTGACCCAAAATGGATCTAAACCATTTGTCGGTTCATCTAGTAATAATAATTTCGGCTTCCCTAACAACGCTTGTCCAAATACTAAGCGTTGCCGCATTCCCTTCGATAAATGTTTTACAAGTTCATTCCTCTTTTCAATCAGACCGATCTTTTCTAAAATTCCCTGTATTTGTTGTTGACTTACCTTTCGTAACATACCATAAAAAGAAAGAAATTCATGCACAGTCATCATTTCCTGCGCATAGAAGTCATCTGGCATATATCCAATTTGCGACACATATGCATTTCTGTTTTCATGGAGAGCAATACCATTCAATACGATCGTACCTTCTGTCGGTTTTGAAATACCTGCCAATATATGAAGAAGTGTACTTTTTCCTGCACCGTTCCCGCCGCATAATACGATGCACGTTCCTGCGTCTACTTGAAGCGAAAAGTGAGAAAGTGCTTGTTTTGTTTTATATTCTTTTGAAACCTCTGTAACTTGTAAAAGTGTCATTGCATTTTTCTCCTTTCTAACTTCCATGCAGAAAGAGTAAATCCACAAGCCATGTATAGCAGTGTATATAAAATGAGAACTCCCCACGCCGCCTCAGATTGTAAGAAAGTAATGAGAGAATCATATGCTTGACCAAATATCGCACCACCGCCTAATTGAACAACAAATACGATGCGAAGCAATTCAGCAGGATTAATAAACAAAGCTATTTTTAGAAGCACAGCAATCATCGGATACGGAACAAAACTAAGAACAGCGATAAGCGCAGTGGGCCAAATCATAATGAAGAAAAACCAAACCCCAACAGATATTGTTAACGCTTGCCATCTTGTTACGACAAAAGAACCTATCACGAAACCAATTATTAAAAAGAAAAGCATTAATACGATTGAGAATACATAAAGAGCCAGTACCCATTTCATAGATAGCGCACTTCCACAAACGAGACCGATTAGAAGGCTTATGCCATAACTAAGTGTAAAAATAATAAGTTGCGCTGTAAATTGTCCAAATGCTTTTCCCATTACGTATGCAACACTAGAAATGGGATACGTACTTAATAACCGCCACTGTCCGTTTTCCATTTCATTCGCAACAGAAAAAGAACTAATAATAAGCATGAATAACGGTATAATATACAGTACTAAATTCGCCATTGTACCTGTCATATTTGTGTATCCTGTTATAGTAAACGTATTTCGCTCTAGTAAAAATAGTAAAGACAGAACGCTCGTCCAAAGGATTACAAATGTATAAGATGAACGTTGTCTTATCGTAATCCGCCACTCAGATTGCCAAATGTGCCACATATTATCCCTCTTTCCACAAAAAAGGACAACCGGAGCGGTTGTCCTTTTTTATTAATGAGAATGATTCATATCCTTTTTCTTTGCATTCTCTTCTTTTATTTTCATCATCATATCCATGTTTTTGTTCCATTCATGCTTTTCTAAATCTTTTGCTGCTAACACTTCACCTTTATTTTTAGAAACAAAGCTGTCCGCGTCTTTTTTATCTTTGAAAGAAATCACATTATAAGCCATCGGTGTTTTAATCTCTTTGTCATAAACATAAGTCGCTTTCTCTACTTCAACCCACTCTTTTGTATTGTAATCACGTACAAATTTTGCTTGCAACTTTTCATTCTTGTTTTTATTCATCCATTTGTACATACAACCTAGATCATCAAATTTTAATGATTTACCGTTTTCAAGAATTACTTCTGTTCCGAACTGATCGTTCGTCACAAGCATATTACAATTGGCACATTTATCATTTTTCTCGTCAATTGCTACTGGCTTAACTTCCTTTTTTCCGCAGCCAACTACTGTCAATAAAAGAGCTGCAACTATTGTAATAAATAAACCTTTCCATTTCATCTTCTTTTCCTCCCAATTTTAAATAAAGTGATACTTATTGCTAACATACTCACACTGATTATTCCGATTTGCATCTTAAATGAGGATTTGTTTTCTTCCTTCTTTCCTCTCATTGTCATCATAGGCTCATAATCAGTTAAAACTTGATTTTCAGGACTTTTCAACAATGTTTGGAGTACAATCATACCAGGCGCTTGGAAAAACAACTGATATTCAGGGACTTCATTTGTTAGTGTTAGAAAAAACGGATCTGCTCTATGTGGAATGCTACTAATACCATTTCCCTTTGTATCCAGCTTCAAGGATGCGTCCCAATAATTATGTATAATTTTGTTTTCAGTGCTGTTTATCGCTTGAGACTCATTTACATTTCCAATAAAGACATTGTTAGACACATTATTTTCATTCGCATTTTTAAATTGCATACCAATAAAATTCCCGTTTACTTCATTATTTGAAATACGGTTGTTATTCGCATTTTCCACATACATCCCAACACGATTATAAGAAATTCGATTGTCAATCGTTTCCGTATTCTCTGCATCATACAGCAATAAACCCTGTGCATTGACATTCCGATTATTAAAAGTTAACTCGTTCCTTTCAATTTTTGTTTCTTTTGTTCCCATCACCATTGCACCTGTAATATTGTTGTGAGACTTGTTATTCTGTACGGTTATGTGATTTGAAAACATAATATGTATGCCATAACGAGAATTTCCGATAGCATTACGAATTATTCGATTAAAATGACTATTTTCTATATAAATGCCATCTCTTACTTTATCAATCTCGACCCCTTGAATCATATTGTTATTTGATTCCCATAAGTCAATTCCATTTCCTTTAGAATTCCCTTTAATCAAACCGCCTTCTACTACCGTACCACTTGTCTCATTTAATTTAATCCCGAACTGCTTTGTGTAGATTTGAAGATTTTTCAACCGATGATTCTTACCAGTAACATGAATAGCTTCCGTGTCCGCCTTACTACTGCATTGTTCTACCTTTATATGCTTCAAGGTGACAGATTGTCCTTTTACCGTAATAACGGGTTCTTTACGACAAGAACGAACCGTAACTTCTCCCGTCCCTTCCAAAGTAACAGGCTTTGAAAGAACGATTGCTTCATTATAGTTACCACTCGGTATTTTTACGATTCCATATTCAGGAGCAGCGTCAATTTGAGATTGTAACGTATCCTGTGCATAAGTATGGAATGAACAACTAAAAAAAATGATACAAAAGAGAAAAAAAACTCGAGTTATTTTCATATAGCAATCTCCTCAAATATCAGTCGACCTACATGAAGGATAACAAACAATTGTGTGGAATTTGTGAAGTAATTTTGTATTTTTTGACAAAAAAGGATAGTTTTCATAATTATTTAATCCCGTTATAAAAAATAATAGGACTCTCACTTGAGAATCCTATCTTTGAAAAAACATTTCATTCCTTTGGTTCAATCATTTTCTTCGGATCTACAATTTCATCAAATTGTTCTACTGTTAATAAACCCGATTGCAGTGCTGCTTCTTTTAATGTTAATCCCTCTTTATGTGCACGCTTGGCAATCTTTGCTGCATTTTCATAACCGATATGTGGATTTAGTGCTGTTACAAGCATTAACGAGTTATTTAAATGCTGCCCGATAATTTCTTCATTTGCTTCAATACCTATTGCACATTTATCGTTAAATGAAACTATTGCATCTGCTAATAATCGAGCAGATTGTAAGAAATTATAAGCAATGACCGGTTTAAAGACGTTTAGCTCAAAGTTTCCTTGACTTGCCGCAAAGCCAATCGTTGCATCATTTCCCATTACTTGCGCTGCGACCATCGTCAAAGCTTCACTTTGCGTTGGATTTACTTTTCCTGGCATAATAGAGCTCCCTGGCTCATTTGCTGGAATCGTAATTTCCCCAAGGCCACTGCGCGGCCCACTTGCAAGCCAGCGTACATCATTTGCAATTTTCATTACATCCGCTGCTAACGCTTTTAACGCCCCGTGCGTATAAACAACTTCATCATGACTTGTTAACGCATGAAATTTATTTGGCGCCGATACAAATTGTTTTCCTGTAAAATTACTAATTTCTTCTGCAACCATATCACCGAATTTTGGATGGGCATTAATCCCTGTTCCAACCGCAGTACCACCAATTGCGAGCTCTTTCATATATGTACTGCTTTCCCTAATCATTCGCTCTGTCTTTTCAAGCATTCGATGCCAGCCGCTCACTTCTTGTCCTAACATTAACGGCGTTGCATCCTGCAAATGAGTACGACCAATTTTAATAATATGAGAGAACTCGTTTACTTTTTCTTGTAACGTGTCTTTTAATTTTGCTACTGCTGGTAATACTTGTTCTTCTACAGCTATCACACACGCAATATGAAGTGCTGTTGGAAATGTATCATTTGAGCTTTGAGACATATTCACATCATCGTTCGGGTGAATATGTTGATCAAGCCCTTTTTCTCGTAAAATTTGATTTCCACGGTTGGCGATTACTTCATTCACATTCATATTAGACTGTGTACCACTTCCTGTCTGCCAAACAACAAGCGGAAAATGATCATCCCATTTTCCTGATAAAATTTCATCAACCGCCCCTACAATTGCATTAGCCTTATCTTCTGCTAACTTCCCTAACTTTTGATTACTAATCGCTGCACTTTTCTTTAAAATTGCAAATGCCCGAACAATTTCAAGCGGCATACGCTCTGTTCCAATTGGAAAGTTCTCCTTACTACGCTGCGTTTGTGCTGCCCATAATTTATCAGTCGGAACTTTCATTTCTCCTAATGTATCTCTTTCAATTCTGTAGTTCATGTTTTCATCCCCTTAGAATTAAATGTCTTCTATTTTATTTTACCGAAAACACAAACAATAACAAATATTACCACTCGATATAAATATAATAGAAAACAAAAAATCATCCCCGCTATAAGCGAAAGGATGATTTTTACATACTATGATACTTGCTTTTCTTTCTCTACATCATCTACATACCAAATAAATTTACCTGTATATCCATAAATAACAGCGAGCGCTAATGATACAAAGCTCAGCCACATAAATGGTAGATAAGATAGCGTCGAAACACCTAAAATACCCGCCATAAAGATACCGTTATCAGACCATGGAACCATCCCTGATGTGAGCGTTCCACCAACTTCTGAGTTACGCGCTAAAATGCGGCGATCTAATTTTAATTTATCATAGCTTTCTTCCATAATTTTTGGCGTTAAAATTAACGATACATACATGGCACAACCAAATACATTTGCTAAAAATGCAACAATTAAAGTTGAAAGTGTTACATTACCTGCAGATGTTAATTTTTTCTCAAACTTCGAAACAATAACTTTCAAAACGCCAAGCTTTTCTAATAACCCACCAAAACCAAGTCCGAAAATAATAACCGCAACTGAACCGAGCATTCCTTCAATTCCGCCACGATTTAATAACTTATCAATGAAATCGATGCCAGAATCAATAGAAAACCCTTTGTAAGCTGTGCCAATCGCTTCTCCAAAAGGCATGCCTTGGAACACAGCTGCCCAGATAGCACCAAGAAGAGCTCCCATTGCAATTGTCGGCATAGATGGACGTTTCATCGCTAATAGTATAATGACAACGACCGCTGGAACGAGCATCCAGATTTGAATATCAAACTGCTTTAGTAATGATGCCTTTAGAAAATCTACTTTTTCTAAATCTACATTCTTCCCGCCATATATCCAGCCTGCAACTGTAAACATAATACCCGTAATAATATAAGCTGGAACATCTAAATATAACATCGCACGAACGTGCGCAATAACATCTACTTTCGCCATAGAAGCTGCAAGTACAGTGCTATCAGATAACGGTGATAATTTATCTCCGAAATACGCACCGGACAGAACTGCACCAGCTACAAGAGGAAGTGGTAATCCAAGACCTTCCCCGATTGCCATCATTGCAATACCAGCTGTACCTACCGTCCCCCAAGAAGTACCTGTTGCGATAGATGTAATAGAACAAATAATTAATGTTGCTAATAGAAAGATACTTGGGTGAATAAATTCTAAACCATAATAAATTAATGTTGGTACAACACCACCAGCAATCCAAGTTCCAATAAGAGCGCCAACCGCTACTAATATTAAAATGGCTTCAAGTCCATTCGAAATTCCTTTTGTAATCGCATCTTGTAATTCTTGATAACGAAACCCAAGTCTTAACCCAAGCGCAATGACAAGAAACCATGAAATAAATAACGCAAGTTGAATCGGTAAATCAAAAGTTGTCTGAAATGAAAAGACAACACCTAAAAATAACAGCAAAAGAATGATGATTTCTATCATCGATGGTAATCTTACACTTTTCAAATTTTTTCTCTCCTTACGAAGCAATAACATGATGCATGTCGTTTAGTTATTTTTACATAAACATAACTAGATAAAACATAAATATTCACATTATTCCGATTTATTTTTTTAGTATAATAAATACACGACCTTTTTATTGTAAAAGTACAGCCTGTATTTCGCAATGCTAATTTGAAAAAATACATTAATTTTTCTTATTTCATTAATATTCAATCCAATTTAACAAAAAGAAACTATTTTACAATTGATAGAAATAGTTTCTTTTTATATTCTCAACTTTCAAAAGTTTGTATGATGCATTTAATCAAATAAATATAAATTATAATTTATAAATAATTAATCATTTATAACAACAACGATTCAATCAAATTCATAAGTTGCTGCTTTGTTTGATTTAAATAGTTTCTTTTTTTAGAAGAAATTAATAATCCTATAGGCATTTTAGGATCAAACCCCTTAACTTTAAAAGTTATTGAATTTTGTTTTAAAATAGTTCCTTTAGAGATGATGCCTATTGCATCTCCAAAAACCATTTGTGGAATAAGGTGTAGAGCACTACAATTATAGACTCTTTTAAAAGATAAATTGTTCTCTGATAAATAAGCATTCACAGATTTATAATAATAGCAACTATTTTCTCCAATCAAAATGGGGTAATTAATAATATCAAATATTTCAACTGATTCTTTTAATAATACTGGATGATTGGGATTACTTACTATAAATTCGATTTGTTCTTTGCAAAGTGGAGTGAAGTTCACATTGGCAATATTTTTGTTGTTTCCACAAACAGCAAAATCAAGCTTATTTTGATCAATCATTTCTGATAAAAGTACTGTATTTCCCACGACAAAATCACAATGTATGTATGGCTTCTCATCGTCTAAATATTTTAATATAAATGGAATTACTTTTTCTGCAATCGACTCCAATAATCCAAAGAAAATGAGAGAGTGTGCTCCCGATTTTGTTGATTACGGTGAAAACATATTATTTGAAAAAGTATGGAGAGATCCGACATTAACATCAAAAGAAAGAAGTTTAATTACACTGTCTGCCCTAATTAGTATTGGCAATACTGAACAGCTTCCATTTCATTTACAATTAGCTAAAAAGAATAGAATTAACGAAAAAGAAATTATTGCTTTGATAACACATATGGCTTTTTATGTTGGATGGCCCAAAGCAACTACAGCGCTAAATAAAATACTAAGTTAAAAATAACAGTGTAGTATTTCTTAAAGCATCTATTTAACAACAAAAGAAATAATCAACTTTTCCACGAAACCAAAAATCTATCTATATCCAAATTAAAAAAACGACATAAAAACCTCTTTCTTTTCTGTGAAAATAAAATGAAATAACTTTATTATTTCATTTCTCTCTCATTCTTGAGAAGCGATCCTGCTGCCCGCAAAGAACGAGATAAAATTCCCATAAAAAAACTGCTGAGAATCTTTTCTCAACAGTTTTTTTACCCAACAATTCTTTCTTCTCGCTTTTCATTTTTCTCTGAGAGTAACGCATACGGTATACACATATATGTCATCGCAACTGGATCATATATAACACGCGCTTTCACACCAAACACTGTTTCAAACAATTCATCATTTAAAATATCACTTGGTGCTCCTTCCATTACTTTATCGCCATCTTTAATCGCAACAATGTGATGCGCGTATTTAGCCGCATGATTTAAATCATGTACAACCATAACAACCGTTCGATTTTCTTCTTCATTTAACTTTTTCAATAACTCTAATATTTCTAACTGATGTGCCATATCTAAATACGTTGTCGGTTCATCTAATAATAATAACTCCGTATCTTGCGCAAGTGCCATCGCAATCCAAACACGTTGACGCTGTCCACCTGACAGTTCATCTAATGTACGATCTGTAAATTGATTCATTCCAGTTACTTCAAGCGCCCAGTTTACCATTTCATGGTCTTTCTCCGTTCGCTTTCCAAGTAAACGTTGATGCGGGTAACGACCATGCCAAACAAGACCTTCTACCGTTAATCCTTCGGGTGCTGTCGGTGATTGTGGTAAAATTGCCAATTTCTTTGATACTTCTTTTGTTGGCATCGTATGAATTGCTTTACCATCTAGATATACGTGACCCTTAGTTGGTTGCAGCAGCCGTGCTAAGGATTTTAAAATCGTTGACTTCCCGCATCCATTTCGGCCAACTAATGCCGTAATTTTCCCTTCTGGAATATATAAATCAAGATGATTAATAATTGTTTGATTTCCGTACGTAAGCTCCAACTCTTCTGTATGTAAACTTGTCATCTTGTTCACTCCTTATTTGTTATTTTAGGAGACTATGTTCTTTTTCTAATCACGAGTAAATATATAAAATACGGTGCGCCAATAAGTGCTGTAATAATGCCAGCTGGTATTTCAATTGGCGGAATAATAATTCTCCCCACCATATCTGCACCCGTAACAAGCAATGCACCGAGTAAAGCTGAAACTGGCAAAAATAATCTACTGTCTGAACCAACAAGCAGACGCGCCGCATGTGGGATAACAAGCCCTACAAAACTAATTGTCCCTGCTACTGCTACTGAACTTGCAGCTAAGGCAACAGCTACGCCAATCAGAACAAGACGAACAGCATTAATACGCATGCCTAAACCTTTTACTGTTTCTTCATTTAATAATAACAGATTCATTTGCTTATAACTTGCAAATGTAATGATCGCTCCAATTATTGTCCATGGCCATAACATATCAACATGTTCCCAAGATCTTGCATATAAACTTCCCTTTAGCCATACAAGAGCTTGTGAGGAATCAACTGCAAATTTCACAATAATAAATGTAATAAGAGCCTGTAAACCTGTAGAAATAGCAACGCCGCATAGTGCAAGACGCTCTGGTTTTATTCCCCCTTTTTGATACGATAATACATACACAAGTAAACTCGCAATCATTGCACCAACAAACGCAGCCACAGGGAGCATAATTGCCGGCACAGTCGGAAACATAAGGAGCACAATAACAGCTGCTAATCCTCCGCCAGCAGAAACCCCAATAATATCAGGTGCTGCAAGTGGATTCCGTGTAACACTTTGTAAAATGGATCCTGATAATGCCATGTTAATTCCAACTAAAATCGCGATGATTAGACGAGGCAAACGATATTTTAATACAACACCTTCTCCTGTCATCAATCCTTCTATAATCTCAGCAAGTGGCGTTGGTACAGCGCCAAGCCGCAAGCTTAGTAGAGAAACTGCAATTAACAATAAAAGACCTACTATTATAACCATTGTAAACCCGCCAAACTTCTTCATTTCACAGCACCTCTCTTCCTTCTCATCAAATAAATGAAGAATGGTGTACCTAAAAGCGCTGTAATAACGCCAACAGGTGTATCTGCTGGATATGATACCCATTGCGCCGCAAAATCTGCTATGACAAGAAGATTAGCACCGAGCAATGCAGAAAATGGTAAAATAATTCGATAATCTTGACCAACTAGTTTTCTTGCAATATGCGGAACTATGAGTCCTATAAAACCAATCGGTCCAGCTACCGCAACTGCACTACCGACAAGAAGAACAATTAAAAACGCAAATACCCTTCGAATCCAAAGAACATTTACACCAAGTCCACGCGCTGTCTCCTCACCAAGAGATAAAATATTCAATTGATTTGCTAGAAAAAAAACAAGAATCATAACCGGAACTGCCGATACTAACATCATTTTTATATCTAGCCAGTTTGCCCCAGATAACTTTCCGGCCATCCAATATAAAATTTCTGTTAATTGTGTTTCGTATAACAAAATCGCTCCTGTCGTTAATGATCCAAGGAATAGACTCATCGCAATGCCAGCAAGCACAAGACGTGAAGGTGTATATTCACCGCGAAATGCTAATGAATAAATCACACTTCCACCTGCAGCAGCCCCTAGAAATGCTGCTAGTAAAATAACAAAACTCGTATCCTTCTCTCCAAATAGTAAAAGGGCAATGACAACAAAACAAGAAGCTCCTTGATTTATTCCCATATTTTCTGGATCAGATAACGGATTTCGCGTAATTCCTTGTAATAGACAACCGGCAACAGCTAATGCCGCGCCAAGTAAAGCTCCTAGTACTACACGCGGTACACGTACTTGCCATACTGTATAGTAAATTAAATTTTTTGTATCCGTTGCAAAGACTTCTGATATGTTATGAAATGATAATCCTTTTACACGAAATAATGCGGAGAGAGCTCCAACCATTATTAATAGTAGAAAAAAGAAAATAAATTGCAAAGTAGAAGAAGCATACGGGTGTACCGCCCGTCTGCTTCTAGTTTGTGTATGATACAAAGTCTCCAACTCCTTATTTAGAAGACTGACCTGTTAATGCTGGAAGTGCCTCATCTAAAATTTTATCCGCTGCAATTGGTCCTCGCCCACGTGCCCAAAGATTACGATCAACATCGATTACATGCTTTTCTTTTACTGCCTTTAAGTTATTGTATAGTGGATTGTTTTTAAACTTCTCTACATTTTCTCCATATAAGAAGATATAGTCAGGATTGATTTCATTTAGACGTTCCATTGTAATTTTTGCAATTTCTGCTTTACCTTCAGTTTTTTCTTTTTTACCTTCATATGCGTACTTCACACCAACATTTGTCATTAAAGAACCGATAAATGAATCTTTAATCCATACAGAAAACTCATCATCAAAGGCACCAATTACAAGTACTGATGGATTTCCTTTTATTTTCTCTTTTGCTTTTGAAATTTTATCTTGTAATTCTGTACGAATCTTTTTCGCTTGTTCTTCTTTTCCAACTGCTTTAGCAATGGTATCCATATTGTTCATTACTTCTTCATAACTGTTATCATCGAATGCAATTGTTGGGGCAATATCTTTTAATTCTTTTTGAATCATATTGTGACGATCTTTACTTGCAATAATTAAATCTGGTTTCACAGATGAAATAACTTCTAAGTTTGGTGCTTTTCGCTCCCCAACATCTTTGACTTTCGGTGCTTTATCCTGTAAATATTCTGGAATTTTCGTTTTCCCTACTCCAGCATTCGCAACTGGTGTAACGCCTAAATCTATTAATGTATCAATAAATGAAAAGTCAAGAGTTACAATATTTTTTGGTGTCTCTTTTAACTCTGTTTCTCCCCACTCATTTTTAATTTTCACTGATCCTGCTTGATTTTTCGCTTCCGCTTTATCTTCTTTTTTAGCTGTTTCTTTTGCTCCTCCACTGCAGCCAGCAAGCACTCCCACCGCTAATGACATAGCTACAAGTAAAGTACTCATTTTTTTCTTGTTCATTATGTAGTCCCCCATACAAGTAATATTGATAATCATTTTCATTTAATATGATAGCATAATTTTAGAAATTGTCTATCATTTTTCCAAAAAAAATATTTTTTGGAATGACTCATACACTTGATTCGTGGGTAGTAGCCCCCACCTCAAGATTCAGAGAAAGAAAAAAGCTAGGGGGAGATAACTGCCCGTAAGAGCCCCACTGATGGTTAGTTGAACTTTATAAAATAAGCGCTTTTTGCAGCACCTCATCATACACATATTGTTTTTGTACAAGTGAAGAAACCATGCCGCTTTGCAATGCACTATACGCTGGAACAAATGTCATTTTATCCCCTATGCGGTGCGGTGTACTATCCGTTATATCAACAATTAAATGATCACTACTTCCACCAAGAATTTCAATGTTTTTATCAGAAGCTCGTAAACCGCTAATATCAAGGTCCTGTCTTCCTATTGCAACAATTGCTCGTAGTCGCTCTCCTTTATCTTCAAAAGACGGAACTTGGCCAAACGCATCTCTTCCAATGACTCCTCTTGGCATAGACGGCTTTCTTTTTATTTCAATGATTTCTGCTTCAATTGAAAATACATCTTGGTACATAAAGGGGATATTTTTTCCATATGCTGTTTCTTTTCCTAGGAAAATGGCTTCTCCAATCCGTAAAGAATTGACACGTCCAATATGTTTTTTTTGCATAATAAGTGGTAACGAACTTGAATTCCCTCCTGAGATAAATCGGAGCTTTGTCCCTATTGTTTTCTCTACTAACTTTGCTAATTGTGTTAACTCTTGCAAAGTACTCTCAGTTGGAATCACCCCGCTAAAGCAAGTAAAATTTGCTCCAATACCATCAAGTGCAATTCCGGGTATATTCGATACTCTTTGCGCTGCTTCTACCACTTGATATGGCATCATTCCTTCACGAAGATCACCTAAATCAACCATTAAAATGACACGATGTACTTTTCCATATGTTCTCGCCGCTCTTCCTAACGCTTCTATAATACTTAGTTCAGAATTCAAACTAATATCCGCACAAAGCACCGTTTCTTCTACTTCCGATAAAGCTGGCGTACGAATCAATAAGAGCTCAGCTTCTCTTCCGACAATTGAACGAATGTGATGAAGATGCTGTAATCTAGAATCAGCAAATCTTGTATACTTCGCCTCTTGAAGCGTTTCAATTACCTCTTTCACAGCGCCGATCCCTTTTGTCACTGGAAAACATATCATATTTGAGCGCTCACATAATTGCTTCATCATCATAGCATTATGCTTCAATTTTGAAAGGTTTACTTTCATAATAGGCATCCTGTTCATTCCTCCTACTACATAAATACATTTTCATTTTTCAACATATACGTCGCTTTTATATAGAACAAAACATGACCTGCTCTAGTTGTTTTAATCCTTGCATGTGGCAGGAAAAGGCACTGACCGCTTTTCTGCACGGCCAGATGCTCTCTCCTACATAAAAGAAAAGGGTTTTTTATGTCGTTTTTTCAATTTGCATTTATATACAAAGCGGATTTTGAAACTTTGTATACAAATAAGATTTCGCTTGATCTTGTATTCTCATTGAGAACAATGCTTTTGTTTCAATTTGAGCGGCAAATATTGCTGCTTTTTGCTCTTCTGTTGCATCTACCATATGCTCTTTCACAATCGCAGCAACAATTCTCCATAATTCTTTTTCCTGTACGTCGTCTATCGCACGAGCTAACGTAAATAACACATCTCCAAAGTGGTTTTGCAATACGGCATGAATAAACTTGTTATAAACTTCATTTCTATCATCTGTAAATACAGCTGCTTCTTTCAGATTCGCAATATCTACTACCTTCGCTAATGTCTTCTTATGAATTCGCACGCCTCCTAAATCACGCACAAAAATTCGTTGGATTGCTCCGCCCTTTGTAACAATAATAGAGTTTTGCATATGTCCTTCTAGTGCAATTCCATATTGTAAAACAAGCTGTAGTAAAGGAATCATAACTTTCTCAGTATAATGAGCAACATAATGAAATACCTCTTTTTTACCAATCGTTTCTGTTTCAAAATATGTGCGCATCATATCTACAATAACTGGTTCATCTTCTCTTAATGGATTACTTGCTGTTAAACTAGCTCCAACCCATAATAATTCTCCTTCTTGCTTATATACATGTGGGCTTTCTCGTAAAATAAATGCGAGATTTCGTCCTAAATGAACATCATCATTTTTCGTAAAAGTAGCCCCAACTCGTTCACGAACAACAACTACTGACTGTGATAATTCTTTCTCATTTGCGTAAATCGTATCAAACAACGTAGAAAGAACCGGTCCGTTTACAGTTATTTCTGGTGATACCGTTCTGACCGCACTCGTAGCTTGCGCGCGTACCGGAAGCTTGACATGGTACGGCAGTTCTAGTAGATTCATCGTTCGAAACGAAAGCGTAGCCCGGGACGGAAATTGATACGGAATTGGAATGATGCGTCCTTCCCCTAAATCCGTCTCATACTCTTTGGTTAGTACATGTTCATATTGCCATGGATGAACAAGAAATGGATAATAATCTTCCATTTGTTTTCTTTGATTTACTAGTGTTTCATATGCTGTTTCATATAAGTCTGGCATACTTTCATATAATAATGTTTTTCCAAAACGCTCTCCTGTGACTGCTATTACATCTTTATGAACAAGCAATACATATAACGGAACAACTTGTTCAAATTCAGGTGCATAGCGCTTTACTTCTTCTTCCGATAAACCAAGTTTTGTTTTTGTTGAAGGGTGCAGTGGATGCCCTTCAATTACTAATGACTCTGTATATAAGAGTTCATCAAACGACGTACATCTTTTTAACTCTTCGAAGAATTGATATAGATTATTTGGTTTGTATTTCGCATAAAACATCATGTTTGTTTCAAGCTGTTGTTTTACCCATTCTTGTTTTTGTTCCCATGCTTCATAAGCCAGTTCTAAGTTCTCAACACTGTTCTGTAATTCATTTTGCAGAGCATCTGAAACATGGAGCTGAAAGAATGGTGCTACCTCTTCAAAAAACGATTGTAATGAATCAATCCATCTAACGTGCCCTCTTACTTTAAAGCGAAGTGGGAAAGAAAATTCATATCGTTCAAATGCCCCTTCTTGTTGCACTTCTAGTAATAATTCTGCTTCACTCATACTATCTATAATTTCAATACCATGCTCATGCTTTAGCACAGCACAACTTTCTAATAAATTTTTTTCACGAATTAACGCATTACAAAAACGATTTAAAATACGATATTCTGCTTGTACTCGATTGGATTGTTTACTTTGAATGGACAAAACTCTTCACCTTCCTATTTTGTTTTTTCACTTTTATGTATTGCAATACAAATGGGATCATACATAAAATCCCCATCATCACAAATGTTTCAGAAATCCCCACATATTCAATTGCATAACTTACTACAATCGAACCGAGCGGAATCATTCCTCGGTCCATTAATACAACACTAAGCATGAGACCTCGTTCTTCTTCACGAACAGTGTTTTGAAAATAAACACGATTACTAGAGCGTAACAACTGTCCAAAAAGACCGATAGAGAATAATAGTATAAAAAACATAAATGTATTACTAATAATTAGGAACGCTATACTAACGGAAAACAAAGATAAACTCATGTAATAAATCTTAATTTCTGAAATATACTCTAATATTCTAGGAAGAATAATTGTTGCTATAATCGCACCAACTGCTGCCGCAGACATCGCAATGCCAAATACTTCCGCTTTTCCGGTAAATTGATGAGAAACAAGTACAGGCAATACAGACGTATACGAAAAGCCAAAAGCCATTGTAATCATTGATGTAATAAAAATATTTCTTCCCATATGATCATTGGAAAAGTATTGAACAATTTGTTCCCAGCTTGCTTTCTTCTTTTCTTTTCGTTTTTTCATCGTTCGATCTTTCATTGGTAATACGAGAATGAATGCAATAAGTGAACAAATTGCCTGCATCATAAATGTCAGCTCAATATGTCCTCCTGCAATTAAAAATCCAGCTACAGCTGGACCTGTCGAGCGGCAAACATTCATTACAAATGAGTTCATAGATATCAATTTACTAATTTGATGGTTCGTATCAATATCAGAAAGAATCGTATTTCGATTTGGTGTTTCTAATGCACTAATTACTCCTCTTACAAATGAGAAAAGAAGAAAAATAGAAAAAGAAGGAGTAATAAACACAACATAAATAGCAAGTGCTGTTGTAACCACTAGCCCCCAAAAAGAATAAGACTTCATTAACTTAATACGCGGATACAAATCACAAAGCTTCCCTGCATATACACTAAACAATGCAATAGGAATCAATCGTACAAAGTTGATCCATCCTAAATACGTGGCACTATGATACAGGTCATAGACGTACCAATTGATTGCAGTCATTCCAAGCCAATTCCCCATAAATAAGAAAAACGAACTACTAAAAAATAGTTTACGAATAAAAACCACCCCGAAATTTTTTGTTGCATTTTTACATATGCTCTTTATAATTGATAGTGATTATCATTATCTATGTAAAATAATATAAATTATTCTTCTTTATCTGTAAAGACAGAAAACTTGTGAAAGGTGGTTTCTATGCAACTCAATAAAATTCAAACATTAGAATTAGAGGAACAAAACTTGCTTTCTTTTTTACAACAACATCACGCATCACTACATGAAACCTATCAACAAATGATTCAAAAAGGACGAGCTGGTATACTTGAACGATTACTCTCTTCCTTCATTCGTGAAAATATATGTAACATGACAGAGACCGGGATTTTGCTTCGCAAACATAAAGGGGTATTTGTTTCATTTTCAGAACAGTACTGCCCAGACTTTTTACTAGATTATATAAATACTCATACACAGCAGTTTAACGAGTTTTCAATGGTACAAGGACTATATTTTAAGAAGCAAAACGCATACCTGCTTATACCTATTCGGCACATATATGCTTTTGAACGACCAGTTATAAGTGGACCGTATATTCTCGTATCACCATCTAATGAAAAAGAAATTACACATCCGAATGAAGTATTGACATTACTAATGCAAGAAGATTGGCAAGGACCTCCTTCCTATTTTCATATGTTTGAAGACGATGTTACAAATAGCGCTGCTAATTTAGCTCTTGCTTATACATTTCATAAACAAACTGAGAATACTTCAACACTACAAGCTGCTTCTCAGGCACGCGATTCCTATGCCTTTTTTGAACAGCTTGTTATTGAAGGACACCCTTGTCATCCTGGTGCCAAAATGAGAAAGGGTTTGAGTCCAGAAGAAACATTGGCATATTCAGCAGAGTTTAAAAATACCGTTCCACTCTGCTTTGTAGCTGTACACCGAAATTACATAAGCTCAGCTTTTATGGAAGAACAAAATTGGAATGCGGTATTATTCTCTTTTGAACCTGCACTTCAAGTAGAAGCAGAACTGAAACTTGGTGATAAGATAGACGACTATATACTATTACCAATTCATCCATGGCAAGCTACTCATACGTTACGTGAAATTTACAGTGAAGAACTTGAAAAACAAATGATTATTTTATTGGATTATAGAGCAACATATTTAGCGGGTATGTCATTTCGTACGATCTTTCCTGCACAATACGATATTAGACCACATTATAAACTAACAACAAATATTCATTTAACTGGGGAAGTACGAACATTATCAGAACAAACGATTCATAACGGACCAATTATGAGCGACATTTTAAAACAAATTGTTACGCAAGATACAATGATCGACGATACTCGTTTTGTTCCTATTATGGAGCGGGCTGGTGCTCATTTTCTTCATCCAAATGACGTAGACGATGAATTCCAAACATTACGGAGTGAAAATCTCGCTTGCGTCATACGTGATAATATCCATGCTTATGTGAATCAAGATGAATGGGCTATTGTCGGATCTGCCCTTGTCGCTTCCGTACACGGTACAAATAAACCAGTCATAGTAGAACTAATTGAACTATATAAAGAAAACCATAACCTACCATTACACGATGCAATTGTTATGTTTATTGAGAAATACGTAACAAATGCCCTTACCGGTTTTATTCCGCTCATGGTGAAATACGGCATTGGTTTAGAAGGTCACTTGCAAAATACAGTCCCTGTCTTTAAAAAAGATGGTACACCGGATCGATTACTCGTGCGTGATTGGGAAGGTATTCGCGTTCATCGTAACCGTTTACAAAATGCAGGATTTGATCTAAACATGTTTCATCATAAATCAAGAATTTTAGTAGATGATGAAAAAAGTATGCGTAATAAAGTGTTTTACTCTGTCATGCAAAATCACTTTGGCGAATTATTTTTGCATATAAGTCAGTTCTATGAATTAGATGAACAGCTGCTATGGAATATCGTAAAACAAGTCTTACACAATATTTTTGTAAATTTACAAGAAGATGCTAACTACAAAGAGTGTGCAATATCTGACTATGCCGTCTTTTTTGCAGATAAAGTAGATTATAAAGCTTTAACTCTTATGCGTATGATGGGAGAAGCTCATGCTTATTTTTATGTAAAAGTTAAAAATCCATTAGGTGTGTGAAATAGAAACAAACTCTTTCTTTTAGATGAGTGAGAACATCTGGCCGCGCATAGAAACGGTCAAATCCTTTTCCTACCACGCGCAAGATTTAAAACAAAAGGAGAAAGCAAGTAGCGATCATGTTTTATTCTGAATAGCAGTATTTTATATGGATAAACTGTAAAATTAATTGGGAAGAATCTTTAATTTGACCCATAAATTAAGATGAGTTCAGTTTCGGGCTCATCTTTTTCTTTATGATTTTAATTTTTCAGATACATACGGTTTCTATTTTTCTACTTTATTTACTTTCACAAGTAGAAATACTACGCAATGATTATAAATTTATGCTTGCTGTTGCTTTGGAATCATGTTTGTACAAATCAATACTAATAACTTTGATAAACGAGCAAAAAAAGAGCGTGTTTTGAAAAAAGTTTAATCAAAACACGCTCTTAAAATATTTTAATGTATCACTCTTTTATAAAAAAGTTAATCATTTTTTGTGTTTTTGGTTCAACTGAGGCTCTCGTTAATTGAACAGGTTTTTTCCATTCTATTGATCAACATTGTACTGATGCCTTAACTAATAGCCATCACTATAAAATGATAAATCTTAGTTATTTTTTTCAGGGAACTTATTTCGGACAAATCTCCAAAAGTATAATTCATCTGTTTCTTTATACATTTCTGCCCCTGATTTTTCTAATACCCTATGTGATGGAATATTATCTTTATCAGTATCAGCAATAACATACATAACATCAGTCTGATTTAACAACCAGTTTTTCATATTTTTAATCGTTTCCGTCATATAGCCGTTTCCTTGATATTCAGGAAGAGTATAGTAACCAATTACTACTTCACCATTTTTATTTGGAGGACCTTTTAACATGATTCCTCCAACATTACAGTTTTTATCTTTCGACACAATTAACCAATTGGTATACCATATATAATTCCCCTTATCAATTAACAGCTTTGAAAGCCTTGTTTCCATAGCTTGTTTAAGCTCTCGGTTAAGAAATCTATTTGATTGACTTAAAGATAACCTTAGTTCCATTTTCTTTGGATTATCAATAAGTAATTTCAAATTTTCTGCACTCAAGGGAATTAGTCTTAATCTTTCAGTGTTTAATTCAATCATTATTACACTCCTATCATAATTTGTACGCCATTTTAAATAGGCAAAAACAAATTTTAAAATAGGTATATGTTATTGGCAGCTACCCCCATTATATGTAATCCAAAATATAGGAAGCATCACACTTTGCAATCCATTATTACAGGTTACTTAAGTTTATCATTCCAGAAATATCCTGTAAACTCTTTCCACAACTCATTTTATTCGTAAATCGTAATAATTACTATTTACTGTTAAAATTCTCTTTTGTATCGTTTACGATATAACAAGAAATAAAACAATCTTTAGATCAATGCTTATTAATGGAACTAGAAATGTGTCAACCTTGGCATCGACTACATGATCCTATCCCCCCCTTCACGACTGTCTCATAAAGTGAAACTTTAATCAGTGGGGGGCTTTATCCCCCACTGATTATTAGCCCTCACCAATCGGGCTTTTACGGGCAGTAATACTCCCACCTAACTTCTTTAGAAAAGCGGAAGCGGCTCGCCCAGAATCGCAGGGCGCCTGCGCCCCTGACAGAGAGGCGCTTTTTGCCTCGTCCGAGGGAGGCGAAACAACCGGAGATTCTAGCCGCTAGAGCTGGACAGTGCTTTTGCCGAATTTTGAGGTGGGAGTATTACTGCCCAAGAATAGCGTGATAAACAAATTTCCCTTTCTCTGCATAACGCTGAGAAAGGGAAATTCATAAATAAAGCTTTCTTTATATCCTACTGGAAGTTAAGCGTCTCCATCATCTAGAATTCTTCCAAAGAAAAGAATACTGAGTAAACTATATATTCATTTTAATTTTTCAACATATAAGTTGCTGCTATGCAAAATAAATCAGGACCTGACCGTTTCTATGCGCGGCCAGATGCTCTCGTCCCCCTATAAAGAAAGAGGATTTCATGTCGGTTTTTTAACTTGTATTTATAGAGGTTCGAACTCCTTCATATTTTAATAGATCCTCATATTCTTTTTCTAATTCATCTAAAGTTAATTCATACAACTGCTTATTTAATACTTTATATATTCCTACATCAATTAACTTCTCAATCAATTGTTTCTTCCTTTTCTCTACTGCATAACGAAGCCCATAACTCATTCTTTTTCCAAACTCCTTTCGACAATATACTGCACGAACGTTTTGTGGCCACATTATATATATGTATGATGGTGAATAAAAAAGATTCATATTTTATTTTGAGCACAAAATATCATTAATAATCTAAGCTTTTATCGTAAAAAAAGCGCAGAAGATTATATTCTCTTCTGCGCTTTATATATTACATATTACTTCTATTCTTTTATCCCGCTATTCGCGGGCAGTAAGACCCCCACTGATGGAAGCTTCACTTTATCAAATTTGCTTTAATCGTTCTCAATTGGACAATTTACATCCACAGTCCAACCAATAATCGCAGCACTATTGGGTTCTTTCCAAACATTCATCTTTTCTAGTATAGATTCAACATTAAGCAACGATTGGTTTAAGAACTGATCATCTTTAAACATTCGTTCGCCACATGCAATGATTTCATCTGTAACTACCACAAGGTGATTGGTTCCTTTCTGTAATTCACGAACACCAGATGTAAAACAAGGCGTTGCTGCTGCAAAAATATTTCGTCTACCAATTCGCTCATAAAACTGTTGTTCATTTAAACGGCCCTGTTTGCATTGTTGTGACTCTGGTTGAAATAAATAGAGGAAGCACTCTCCTACTGACAACCAATACACAAACTGGTCTTTCCGAAGACAAATGAGACAATCTGTTTGTCCTGGCATCTTCTCACTTTTTTCAATAAACGTTTCATCTGTAAATAGCGATAATAAATACATATGCGTATGATGAAAAACTAAATGATTTGAATATGAAAACAGTTGTAGTAATTTCTCTTTTCTTTCACAAATTATATCTATAATAAACTTTGCTCTTTCAATTGTATACTCTGCATCAAAAATCATTGTAAATTCCCATGTTCCTTGCGGATCACACCAAGCAAGTACAGCTTCTTCATTTGTATTCCCGCCATATAATCCGATAGAAAGAGGACCGAGCTTTTCAACATGAATTTCATTTAAATGCGTTCTCTCATTATCAATCCATTTAAAGGTATGTACAGCTTTCATCCCCATCCCTCGTTTCATTGTGATTATAAGATAAGCTTATAGTATCTACTAAAAAAAAGATACTTTTTCAATGAAATTTTTTACAAATACAGACACATATGTCTTTACAAACAATTGTATCGTATTATACGATATAAAAAAAGGAGTTGTAATCATGCTAATCAATAAACATTGGGAAACAATTTATTTTTATCTCCGTCATGAATATGAAGAAAATTTAACTCACCAAGCTATTCGTATTTTACAAATGATTTCTCGACAAGAAGCACAAACCATTAGTACAATCGCAGCAAAACTGCAACTCTCACATAACACAGCTTCTGAGCATATTAAACGATTAATTCAAAAAGAGTTTGTTATAAAAAAACGTAGTCAGCAAGATGAACGAGTTGTAATTGTAAAGCTAACAGAAAAAGGACAGCAAGCATTAGCTTCACACACACTGCTCGATGAGGCGAAACTAAAACAAATCGAACAGAAATTATCTGAAGAAGAAAAAAAGCTAATTCAATCTGCATTCGAATTATTAGCGAAGGAGGCATACGATGTCTTTTCTCATTAAAGTGATCGTTTCTGCACTTATTATTGGCGGAGTTACTGAGCTTGCTAAACACTTTAGTACACTTGGCGGCTTCATTGCCGCACTTCCGTTAATTAGTTTGCTCAGTTTATTCTGGATTTCTGTTGAGGGAGGTTCTCGCGAAAAATTAAGTGATTTTGCACTTGGCGTGTTATATGGATTCCCTGCATCAGCCTTGCTGTTATTCATTGTTTATTTAGGGCTACGCAACTCATTTTCACTTAGCACTTCTATTTTATTTGGTATAGGAGTATGGGGAATATTATTAGCGTGTCAGAGATTTTTTCAAACTTAAGGAGGCGTTTTTTTGATTACACATGTAGATGTTTTCGGAAAGAAAGTTGAAGTTCTGATAACGGGACAAGGTACACAAGCTGTTGTGATTCAAACCGGTATGTTTTGCTCCTTTTACAATTGGATTGAAATTGCAAACGAACTTTCTCCATACTACAAAGTTGTTTTGTTTCATCGCCCTGGCTACGGGACAAGCGAATTAAATGAGAAAGAGCGGACAACTGAGCAAACCGCGTATGAATTACGAGAATTGTTACATGTTTTACACATTCAAGGACCGATTATTTTAGTCGGGCATTCTTATGGCGGTTTATGTGCACAACATTTTACGATGCTCTATCCTGAACACGTTTCTACACTTGTTCTCGTAGATTCAACATCTATGAATCTGCACCGCTTAGATGAACTCGACTTACCTACATTAGATGAGACAGATTCAGATGAAAAATGGATTGAAAAATGCTTATACTATGCCACTTTAAACACTGCTCAATTACAACAGGAGGTTTTTCCAAAACTAACAACTTCCCAAACGACATTACCTGTTGAAATACAAAATCTATTATTAGCTTTTCCAATCTCTCCGGCCCTTTATAAAGCTGTTTCCTCGGAAATTATACATTGGAAAGATTGTGCTCAAAAGATGAAGAATATCCATCCATTTCCTAACATACCCTTAATAATTATTGGAAGAGATGCTCATCATTCTATCCAACAAGCTATTCAAGACGGTATTCCTTTTGAAGAAGCAGTAGCCTTAGAAACTGTATGGCAGGAACTTATACGTGAACAAACTACACTTTCAAAACAAAGCCAACTTGTTGTTGCAGCTAAATTGGGACACTCCATTGAGGTAGATCGACCTGATGTTATAATAGAAGAAATAAAAAACCTACATAACTTATAAAAAGAAAAGGAAAGCAATATACACACTGCTTTCCTTTTCTTTTTTATTCAAAATCTTCTTCTAACTCTTCTACATCATAAAACAAGTTCCCAGTACTTACATGAATAGGGCCGTTTGCAACATCAACACGTAATACCCACGCCCAAGGCACAGATAATCTTTCATGTAATGCACGCCAGAAAGCCATTGATTTTCTTTCGTACTCCTCAAATTCTTCAAGCATCTCTTTGTAGGAGGCACCGTCTAATTGAATATTCGCTTCCATTAAACGTGAAAAAGCGTAGTGCTTTAGTTCTAGTTCTGCAGCAATTTCCATTTCTTCAGGTGTTGCCATACCAATAATCGTTCCGTCAGGTGGTAAAATCTCATACACATTGTGAACTTCTACAACTTCTCCTGGCATGGATGAAAATCGATTGTTTTTCTCGAACATATGAACAGCCTCCTTTTTTTAAAAGCTTTTGTATTCCAGCCATTTATTTCTATAAACGCTGTATCATCTCCTGCTGTTTTCGTCAATCTTCATACATTCTTTACAAAGTCATCTTTCCAAAGCTGATGCACTTGAATAAGCTGATTGTCTACAAATGTCAGTTTATATATATCAGGCATATGTAACCCCTTCCAAAATAAAAAATCATATTTGGAATCAAAATAATTCATGATAAGGGCCATAATATTTCCATGTGTTCCGATAACAATATTTTTCCCTTTGTATTTCTCCAAGATTTTCATTATACAAAAAACTCCGCGCTCCTGAGCAATAACGTTCGACTCTCCACCTTCTAAATGAAACGAAGGGTTCTCCCACACTTTTGTAATAGCTTGCTCAAAATCTTGAACAGGCTGCAAACTTAACAAACGCTCTCTTACATCTTCCTCTAACCCAATTGATAATTGAAAATGTTTAGCAACCCCTTCTACCGTTTGAATAGCTCTCTTATATGGGCTAGCAATGACGACATCTATCGGTTCATTTTTCAATCCTTCTGTCACTCTTTCTGCATCTTGCCAACCTTTCTCAGATAACGGTCTTTCCCTCTCATCAGGTGTATATGTAGAATGCGCGTGCCGTACAAAATAAATAGTAGTCATTCCCTTATCCCCTTTTGCTTTATATATCATTTTTTATCTATATTTATCGAAGTTTATTAATAAATTAATATCATACTTTACTTAGCAAAAAACATGATGTTTTATTGAAACACCACGCTTTTTTGTTTACATAATAAAATTATAAGGTTAAAAACATTGCGGATTATAGATTTTACGAAATTATTTCCCGTGGTGTAGCATGAAATCACTTACTTCTTCTTCAATATGGTCTAACTTTGCATTCCCTTCTTTCCACTTATGAATATAACGTGTTACGCCTATAATGAAAGAAACAAAAAGAGAAGAAAGAATAACTCCATATACAGCACTAACCGTACTCATTACGACACTTCCTTGTAATTGGATTATGATACTAGTATACTCCTTTTTTTCTCCAAATGTAGGAAGTTCATATTTTTGTAACAATGACTGTTCATTTTTATGACATATAGATTATGGTTATGCAGAAAAAAAGAACCTGCACTTGCTTTCTCCTTTTGTTGTGGCAGGAAAGAGAACTGACCGCTTCTATGCATGGTCAGATGCTCTCGCCCACCGAAAAAAAATAGTTTATATCGTTTTTTAAACTTCGATTTATATAGATACTCCCTCTTGCTGCTTAAAATCTTTCCATTGCTTCGTTCCAAAAAACACAACAACAAACAGTCCAATTGTTGATATAAAAATAACAGTGGATGCTGGTATATAGTCTAAAAGCACTCCATACAAAAGTGTTCCAAGAGGGACAATTGCAGTTGCAATCGTTTCAATTAATCCAAATACACGTCCTAAATATTCTGGTGCCGTCGTTTTTTGAACGAATACTTGCAATGGAACATTAATTGCGATGAGGTTCACCCCAAAAAAGATCATAAGGGTAATATAATATATGAAAATCATAGTTTTAGATAATGAAAGAAACAATGGCAATGCAATGCAAAACAATAAGGCTGATAATATGAAAAGGTTCCTGCGAATCGCCTTGAACTTATTTGTTGCTTCTGCTCGAACAGATAAAATAATAGAAGCTATCAGCATTCCAACCGCAAACATTCCTTCTATGACTCCAAATTGCTGAGAGGAAAGTGATAATTTTTGAACGATAATATATGGTAGTGAAACGTTAACTGCACAAAAAAAGAAATTCAGCCAAAATGAAAGTTTTACCATCGAAAAGATGTCACTTTGCTCTTTCACATATACAAAACCTTCTTTTATGCTCGTTAAAAAATGTTTCTTCTCTTCTTTTTTGTCGGCTTTATACAAATCAAAGACCATAAATATTTCTACCATCGCCGCAAGAGCAAATGTAATACCATTTAGTAAAAAAAAGAATTTCATAGAAAATAAGCCGTATACAAGACCACCAATAACCGGTCCTAAAATGGTTGCAAGCGATGTAGCTGTTTGATTTAATGAATTTGCTTTTTGAATACGTGTTGTATCAACTAGAGATGGAATTGAAGATGTTAAAGCGATAGAGAAAAAACTTGCACATATCGATAACAGTGCTGCGGATACATAGATGAAGATCAATGAAAGTCCAAATGAAGTTGAAAGTAAAAACATGGTGAACATAATAAGAGCACTTAATATATCAGCTCCAACTGCGAGCTTCTTACGGCTAATTCGGTCTGCTGCTGCCCCGGCAATTGGTCCGCAAATTAAACGTGGAACGGAACCACAAACAAGTGTAATCGCAAATCCCATGCCAGATCCTGTCGTTTTTAAAACGTATAATCCCATTGCGAACGTATAAATATTTGCCCCAAGCATTGATGATAATTTTCCAATCATCATCAAAACAATATTTCGCGTCGCCATTTTCAATCGTGTATCATTTTGATTTTCTAATACACCATCCATACAACCACTCTCCCCTTAAAAGTTAAATTGTGTTAAACTTATTATATAATTAATTTTCAGAATTTGACAACAGAAAGTTTAATTATATTTAACTTTTATATAAAAGGAGGAGTTCCATGACTACTCTCGGAGAAAAAATTCGGACATTACGAAAAGAAAAAAAACTTACCCAATCTGAACTTGCTGGGACAGAACTAACAAAAAGCATGCTCAGTCAAATTGAAAATGGTAAGGCAACTCCTTCTATGAAAACGTTGCGTTATCTCGCTGACAAACTCGGCTGCGATGCAAGCTTTTTATTAGAAGAAGACGCGATTGAACTTGCTGCTCTTGTTCAAAAGATGGAACAATATATAAAAGATATGCGCTTTAAAGATGTCTATGAAATCCTCCATCCTATTGTGCATGATGTGCTACCGTCTTCATTAAACGCTGCACGTTTATATAAACAATATGCAAAAGTAGCAACTTATATGGGAAACTCCGATGAACATACGTATATCGAAAAAGCAATCATCATTTTTGAAAAATACGCTTTATATCGAGAAAGTACAGAAACAAAGCTGATATCCTACTACTCAATGTTTCGACACAAACAATATAATGAATGCTTACAATTAATTCATTATATTCGTGACGAATATAATGAAAAACATTTAGAAATGGATTTAATCCTGCAAATTGAGCTTTATTTTTATGAAGCTGTTATTTTATTAGCTCTTGGGAATTATGAGGAATGTAAAGCTATCCTTTTACAAACACTTAATTTTTCTAAAGAAAATCAAGTGTACTATAGAATGGATGAGTTTTATCGTATTTTATCTTTTCAAGCTATATTTGTTAAAGATACAGAAGGATATTTACACAATTTAGAGAAAGCAAAGCAATTTGCCATCTTTACAGAAAATAATTTGTCATTAAGCACTCTTCATTTATTACAAGCTTATTTTCATAATACAATTACGAAACAATATGAAGTAGCGCTTTCTCATGTTGAAACATATGGAAAAGAGCTTATCATAAAGCTAGAGTCCGAAAAAAACGGATTTTATTATCTTGAAAAGGGAAAAGCACTATATGGTTTAGAGCGTTATCACGAAGCTTTACAAACCCTGCAACAAGTAACAATTCCTGATTATACGCACCATCCAATAGACCAAGCATTACTGACTACAGCAGGCTCTTTTCGTGCCTTATGCTATATGCACCTAGAAGATAAAGAACAAGCACTGTATGAAGCACAACAAGCACACATTGCTATGCAAGATTATCATGCTCCAATGTTCTCTTCTTTTACTGAAGAAACATTACAAATGATTCAAAAACTTTAAACTCTCTATCAATTGGTATATTATCCCTTGTTTTTAGGGAAAATAATAGTACAAGAAAACTTCCTTCTTGATGATTTACCAATCGGATACAGAGAGGAGTTTGAAAATGAACGTTCAAAGAGCGAAAGAAATTTCAGAGTCAATGGAACAAACAAATGTAACATTTCAAGGCATGTCTGTTATGATTCAACATGTCGATGAAACAAATGAAACTGTACGCATATACGAGGCAACAAATCCAAATCGTGAACTCACTGTTCCCGTTAATAGCTTAGAGGAAATATAAGAACTCCCACTTNNAAGTGGGAGTTCTTATATTTTCAACAGTAGAAGGCAATAAACACATAAGCGAGAAGACCCTCATATATTTTTCTCTTTACTGTTTAATATTACATTCATTACGGTAAATGAAATTAATAATTCCCCTAAGTAAAATGACGCACTATTCAGATTCCATGATAAAATTAAAAGAAAACTGATTAGTAAGGAGGCAACACAATGAACAAAGCGCCATACTATGCCGTCATCTTCACTTCCCAGCTATCATCTGAAACTGACGATTACGAAATTGTTGCAGATGAAATGGTAAAGCTAGCCGCTGAGCAACCTGGTTTTATCGATGTTGAAAGCGTCCGTAATGAAACTGGATTTGGTATCACTATTTCATACTGGGAATCGCTTGAAGCAATCAAGCTGTGGAAAGAACACGCTGCCCATACCGTTGCTAGGAAAAGAGGTAGAGAACAATGGTATGAACAATTTCATACAAGAATTTGTCTTGTTGAAAGAGCGTATCAAGCCACAAAGGAGAAAAAATTTTAATGGAACAGAAAACTGCAATTCTACTCCTACACGAAATATATGGAATCAACGAACATATAGAGCATGTCATTCAGACATTTTTATCCTCGACTATAGACGTGGTTTGTCCAAATTTATTACAGCGCTCCTCCCCTTTTCATTACGATCAAGAAACAGAAGCATACTTACATTTTATGGATAACATTGGTTTTGAAAAGGGAAAACAACAAATTGACAGTCTGCTCACTGAACTGCAAAATAACTATGCTTCTGTTGGAGTTCTTGGATTTAGCGTTGGTGCAACAATTGCTTGGTTGTGTAGTGAAGATTCTAGAATTGATTTTGTTATCGGATGCTATGGTTCACGCATTCGTGATTACACAAATATTGTACCGAAATGCCCGGCGTTTTTATTATTCCCAGCAAACGAAACTAGTTTTTCAGTTTCTGCTTTGATTGAAAGTTTACAAAGTAAAGGTCATCCATTTTTAAAAATAAAACAACTTAACGGAGAACATGGCTTTCTTGATCCATTTTCTACAGCGTACCACGATGAAGCTGCGAACCAAGGATATGAGATGATACACTCTTTTCTTCAAAACATAATAGAGAAGTAGAACCTACTTCTCTATTATGTTTAAATTTCTTCTTTTTCTCTCTGCTCATCATGAAACTCCCCGCGCGATTGCGCACTAATAGAATCAAATGGTGTGTAGTAAATTTGAGACGTCACTTTTTGAACAAGCATTTTATATACAGTCAATCCTATAACAAAACAGAGAAATAGCATAAACATAACAACTCCGCTTGCTAGAATAATCATGGCATCCTCCCTCAGTAATCGTTATACTACAAAGTTCGATACAATTTGAGATACTCCTTTTTCTAAACTATGAAACTTACATCATTGAGAATTTTCTCTAGTCAATTCCTGATCTACTTATTAAACGGAAAGAAATAAACGTAACAAAAACACCACTATGACTCCCGTTAATACAGCTCCAAGCAAACTCCGTGTAAAAATCGCAACAAGGAACGTCGGAATAGCTGCTACTATATAATCTACTTTCACCGTTTCATGCATAAATAATGTTTGTGCTAACAATGAAGCTAATATTGCAATTGGAATATGACCTAGCCATCTCAGTCCCCATTCTGGAATTTCTACTTTACTTAATACAAGCAGTGGTACAACCCTCGGAAGCAATGTAACAATTGCACAACCAAGCACAACAAGTAACAAATCCCATCTTACTTCCATTTTTCAATCACCACCCCAATTGTCGCTGCTGCAAGTGTAGCAACAATAACAGCTACGCTATTTGATACAAAAAAATGAGCACCATATGCAATGATCATTGATGCAATGGCAACGCAAAGATGAACAAATAGCTCAGGCCGATTGCTTACAAGTTGTAAAACAAATAAGCCAATAAACATAGCTGGTATTGCATAATCCATCCCATATGTGTGCGGATCTGGTATCCAGTCTCCTAAAATACCGCCAATGATATTTGCAAATGCCCAATTTATATAACCTGTCAAATTTAAACCGAGCATCCATTTTTCACTTATATATCGCTTTCCTGTTACATGCTGGGCTGCAATCCCAAATGTTTCATCAGTAAGCTGTGAACCGATTACTATGTTTTTCAAAAATGATACGTTTTTTAAATATGGAGCTAGTGCTGCGCTCATTAAAAAATGCCTTACATTCACAAAGAAAACGGTAAAAATTATAGTCGAAGCTGGTGCACCTGCAACAAACATTCCAGCCATAATGAACTGTGCCGATCCTGCATAAATGAGTAAAGAAATAAGCGCAATTTCTGTTAATGAAAATCCAGCTGTTTTTTCAATAACACCTGATGCAACCTCGATACTTAAATAACCAAGGACTGTCGGCAAACAATCTTTCACGCCTTGCATAAACGTGTCATCTTGCGACTGTAATACTGATGCTCGCTCCACTTCCATTCCCCCTTATTAGGATGAACTAATGCTGAATCATACTTTTTCGCAACCCCCTACTTCCTTCAAATTGCTTCTATGCATGAATGAACTTCTTCTGTTTCATCCTTACCTTTTTAGTAGTTATAACTATACTTACTAATATAAGGAAAGACCCTCGCAAAGTCAACGATATTCTGAATTTTCAGTCAAATGAAAAGGCCTTAAAAGAAAAAAGAAGATAACCACCTACTATTTAGGAAATTATCTTCTTTTTGATTTCTGTATATCGATATTCTGTTACTTACACAAAACAGGAACTTTTTTACTAACAGCCCTTCTTAATTTGCAGCATTGTATTCCCATTCTTTTGAAATTCATATGGGACCTGTACTTCTGTTACTTCGCATCCCTTGTTTCGTAAGTTTTCTATGAGCTCGTCTAAAAATTCATATCGCTCACCCTTTAAATCGATACATGGGAAAATTCTAATTTCTTTTTTCGCAACGCGAAGCAATTCTGTAATCGTCTCAACATGGAATTCATAATCGAAGCGATCACTATACATAAATAAAAAGTGTGCTGATACAATTATATCAAATTCTTCATCTTGAAAAGGCAAATTAGGTAACGTAGCATACACATACTTCTCTGGACTATGCTTCATGTCCGCTCCGCAAACTTGAAGTGCATCTAAACGGTGCTTCTGTAAATCTTCTACACTAGAAAAGTAATTCCATATGTAATTATCTTTTGCTTTTTTCATATGCTCCATCGTATGTATTACATCTTGTAATCCTTTTTCATATAAAGCTTCCCCATCAAATTGATATACAACGTCACAAGCTGTTACATCTCCGCCCTTTGCATTTGCGACTGCTGTAAATGAACAAGCACCAGCTGGGCAATCTAATATTTTCTTATTTTGTATGTCCTCATCACGTAATTGGAACATATCACAATACTCTTCAAACGTACGGCCAATAAATACAACTCTTTCAATGTCTAATTTCATTTTCTTCACTCCCTCTTCCTTATTTTAACATAAAAAAAGAAACACCCTATTCGGGCATTTCTTTATCTTAATATTTCATTCGATTCTTTATCATACACTTTATCAAATGTTGTCATTACACGCTGCGATGCTTGAACCATCTTCTGGTTCGTCATTACATCAACCATCTCTTTCGCCATATCTACATTAGAATTCTCTAACATGTAGTTGCGAACAGCGGACGTCCCATTTGGTAAATCAGCAATGTTCGTTCCATCTATTGTAAAGCTTTTGTCTTCATGCTTTACAAGACGCGCTTTCATGTCTCCGTCAACTGACTTCGTTTGTAGGCGCGCAATATTTCGCTGCGTCGTTTCATCATAAATCATACCATCTTTACTTACAGCAAGTTTTGCTCCCTCAGGAATACGAATATGCTCATTATTACTATCAAGTACATATGCACCAGATGTTGTTTGTAAATAGCGATCCGCATTTACAGTAAAATGACCATCTTTTGTCATAACCGTTTCATTATTTTTTGAAACAACAAAGAAAGAAGCCACATTATTCGTTCCATCTTCTAAAGCAAAATCAGTATCACTATTTGTAATTTGCATCGTTCCTTGTGCCAAATTCACATGAGTAGCAGCTGGTACAACCGCATAATCAACTGTTCCAATTGCAGTTCTATTTCTATCTACTTGGCGGTACGTCGCATGTGTATCAAACACTTTTGATGTCATTTGATCTGCTTTAAACCCTGTTGTCGGGGCGTTAGCAATATTGTTTGCATGTACATTTAAATGCTGCATGTAGTTCATCATTCCCATAGAACCAATATATAGACCGTTCATATTGTGCTGAATAAGGCTTAAACCTTACTCTTCCCTCTCTCTCTATTTATTATATGTATAACATCTTTTCAGCTAAATGTTCAGCTGTTGCAATATGCAAATGTTGCGTAACATCTTGTCCATCTGTTGTAAATACAATTGGTGCAGTTGAAACAGCTGGAATCTTTAGTAGCTCACCACTACTTGCTGTTTCATCAAACTTTGTAAATATTAATCCACTAATTTGTATCTCTTTAAAATTTGCAATAATCTCAACCATATCTTTGCTTTTCATTGAAGCTGATAACGTTAAGCAAATGTAATCTGGCTGAGTTTGCTCCATCATTTCGATTATACTTTGGACAGATTCTTTTGTGCGATAATTTCTTCCCGCTGTATCAATTAAAATATAATCGACAGGTGCTTCCTGTTTAAAATAGGAAAGTGCTCTGGACAATCCGTCTGCATCACGTACCGCCAAAACTTCTGCTCCAATTATTTTTACACTCTCTTGCAATTGCTGAACGGTTCCAACTCTGGAATGATCCATTGTAATAAATCCAACCGTTTTGTTTTGCTCATATAACTGCCAAGCAATCTTTGCAAGCGTCGTTGTCTTCCCAACACCCGTTGGCCCAATTAAAGCAATCGTTTGTACTTCCTTATCAAACACATTTTCTGTATGAAAATATGTTCTCATATCTTCAAGAATAAACTTTAATACTTCTTCTTCAGTTATGAAAGACGTATGCTCAAACTTCGCTCGCAATTTCTTTTCATATACTGCTAGGAAATGCCCTTCCACTTCATTTTGCTCAAGTGTCCGAAGTACCTTTTTAATAATAAACGGTACTGCTGCTCTTTGCTCTTTCTTTTGCCAGGTTTCATCTGTAGTATACGTAGGCGCTTCTACTTTTTCTTCTTGTTTTGCTACAGTTTTCATCACAACAAATCCGTTATCGAACACTTGAAGCAATTTTTGTTTCTTTTGGATCCACTCTTCACTTTGAGCAAATGGCTTTGGTGTATACGGAATGTTATGCGTTTTATTCTCAAGATCATGTAAAATCGATTGTATCTTGTGCGCACGAATCATCTCTTCTGATTGTTCTTCTACTATTTCTAATTGTTCTTGCGTTTCTTCATTTTTTTCAGGAAATTTCACAATCATTTCATATTGTTTTTTCCAAAAGAACGGCTTTTTTCGCTTTACTATTTCATCAATAACGTAATAATAGTCATTTCCGTGCTCTTCAAAAAGCTTATGATACAATTCATTTTTAGAATCAGCTTGAATTCGCTTTATACTTCCCTTCTTTGCTGTACTCTCCACCTTTGTTCACCTCAGCCCTACTCAATATACGCAATTTGATCTACAACAACTTCAGGTGCTAATTCACTTATGCACAGTACTTTTGCTTCAAGTTGATAGCGATCAAGCAACCTTACAATACCGAATCGAAAATCTTTACGACGCGTTAATAAAACTGGATCTCTTCCCATTAAACGAGACTGTTTAAAGATATGTTGAATTTGATCAACGACATGTGTTTCTTGTTCTAAATCCCAGTTTAATAAATAACCTTGATATGAATTGTTTACAACATCTGCATCAAGTTCTATCGAATCTGAAAACAACGCTGCATAAACTTTTCCATCATAGTTTTTCGCATGCTCACAAATTACTTTGGAAATACATTCACGTACAAAAGCCGTTACGCCATCTGCATGATTTTGATATATTTCTTTTCCATCAATAATCCCTTCCATAATCGTTGGTAAATCTCGAATCGAAATTCCTTCTTTTAGCAATTGTTTCACGACATTTTGAATAAGAGATAAATCAATTTCCTTTTTCTTAATTTCTTCTAATAATACAGCGTGATCGTTTTCTAAAGATTGAATTAAATCTTTCACATGCTGACGTTGCAGCAGTTCATGTACATTACGACGAATAATTACATCTAAATGCGTAATTAAAATGCTCAGTGGCTCTAACACCTGATAGCCTTTCATTTGCGCATCTTGTACGAGATGCTCTAAAATCCAGTAGCCATCTTCGCCAAAAATTGGGTCTTTTGCAGGCTCAGCATCCAAATCTGCCATCACGTTTGGTGTTTTCAGTGCTAATAAATAACCCGATTTTAAAACACCTTCTGCTACTTTCGCACCTTTAATCCGAATCACATAACGTCCACGCGGTCTAAAACTAGTATTATCTTTAAAGTTAATACCAGGAACGTTAATCCCCAAATCGGTAATAATCGATTTACGCATTAATACAACTTTATCTCGAGCCGTTTCCCCATTAATTTTTTGTTTCACGAGCGCAGCTAAATCAAGACCTAGTTCAACAATGATTGGATATTTATCCGTAAAGACACCAAATGAATCTTCCACTTTCTTAATTTGATCTTCATCATTTTGAATCATTTCTAATTCTTTTTGCAGCTCTTGATCCTTTTCTTTCTTTAAGCGCTGCTTATTGGTGTATCCTAAGAAGATAATGCCCCCACCTACAATTAGGAATGGTATGAGTGGCAGCGGTGAAAAAATCCCCATCGCAATAAATAATCCACCAAGCGCATAAACAACAACGTCATGTGCCATTAACTCTTTATAAATACCTTCATTTACGGTATCAGATGATCCATCAAATACTCGTGTAACAATAATCCCTGTCGAAATAGCCAATAATAGCGAACCAATTTGGTTCACAATTCCATCGCCAATTGTTAATTTTGTGTAATGATAGGCAGCTTCTTGGAATCCCATCCCTTGCTGCATCATCCCAACAATTAATCCGAAAACAATATTCACGAATAAAATGACGATACTGAAAACAACATCACCTTTTACAAATTTCCCGGCACCGTCCATTGCACCGTAAAACTCTGTTTCCATGTTTAATTTTTTACGTTTTTCCTTTGCATCTGTATCTGTAATAATACGCTGATTTAAATCAGCATCAATTGACATCTGTTTACCCGGCAAAGAATCAAGTGTAAAACGTGCCGCAACTTCTGCAGTACGAGAAGCACCATTTGCGACAATAAACTGGAATATAATAAGTACTATAAAAATAACAATACCAATTAATAAATTTCCGCCAATAACAAACTGACCAAACTCTTCAATAACATGACCAGCATTTCCATTCGTTAAAATGGCCCGTGTTGTCGAAACGTTAATCGAAACGCGGAAAATCCCAATTAATAATAGTAATGTTGGGAATGACTTTAACTCATCCCACTCTTTAATACTCGTTGCTCTCATATACACGAGCACTGCCATACCAAGTAAAAAGACAATAACGACATCTAATATAAATGTTGGCAATGGAATTAAAAGTGCCACAATAAATGACACTGCTAAAAAGATAGAAAAATAAGTTCTTGCAGAATCTATCTTAAACAAACAGAATCTCCTCCAAACGCGCCCTATACTTCAATTTGTTTCGTTTGAATTAAATAGCGCATAACTTCAATAACAGCAACATATAAATCTTCTGGAATCGCTTCGTCTTCCTCAACTTGATAATATATGGAACGCGCCAATGGTCGATTTTCTACCATCGGTATATCTTGTTCACGCGCGAGCGTTCGCATATAGAGCGCCAGTTCATCTTCACCTTTTGCTACAACAATCGGCGCTGCATCGACTAGCTTATCATAACGAAGTGCTACAGAAATATGGGTCGGGTTATTCACAATAAAGGTGGCACCGTCCATCTTTTTCGCAATCGCTCCCTGTAATATGGCATGCATGAAACTTTTTCGCTTTCCTTTTACTTCAGGGTCCCCTTCGTTATCTTTATGCTCTTGTTTTACTTCTTCTTTTTTCATTTTTAAATCTTGTGAATGCTCCCACTTTTGATAAATAAAATCAATAATAGAAACAACAGCAAGGATAACTAAAATCGCTAAAAATACTGATTTAACTTGTCCTATAATTTCAACGAGTGACGCACTCCAGTTAAATCCAATCATGCTCACAAGTTTCTCCAAATTCCGCTTAAAAATAACATACGCCACATAGCCAAGGAGAAGCATATAAAATAGTGACTTCAAAATATCAACGATACTTCTTCTACTAAACAATCTCGTAAAATAGTTTTTCGGATTAATACGCGATGCTTTCGGCTTAATAATTTTTGCTGAAAATAAAAAACGTACTTGCACCATATAATTCAAGATATGAAACGCATAAACGAGCACAAGAGTAGGTGCTGATATTTTTAATAGAAGCATTCCCATTAAATAAAAGTACTCCGTTGAATCTGTTTTCTTACCAATTTGATCAAATAGCACTGCAACCGAATTCGCAATATCATATCCGAGACGATCACCGAAAAAGTAAATAACTGTTGCTAAAACAAGCACAGAAAATAAATTATTTAAATCTTTACTCCTGGCAATGTTCCCTTCTTCACGTGCTTTTCTAATCTTTTGCGGGGTGGCTTTTTCTGTTTTATTATCTTTTGCCATAACCGTCCCTCTATTTCGTTAAGAAAAAATTAAATAGTTTCGTATATTCATCGAGTAATACGTTTGTTAAGTTTTTAAACACATATGCAAACATTGGTACACTCATCGCAATAAATAAAATACCGCACGTAATTTTTAAAACAAATGCATTCGCAAAAATATTAAGCTGCGGTGCATTTTTTGCGATTAAAATTAATACGAAATTTATAATAAATAGACTACCCATAAGCGGAAGTGCTATTTCCACTGCAGACGTGAGCGTAAATAGTAGTGTTGCTAATAAACTATCTAAAAAACTTTTCGTTAATAGCTGTGAAATTGCTTCTGTATATTGAAACGACTTCAAAATTGTCGCTACAAAATAATCAATTCCACCAAGCGCAACGAAAATAATCATAAAGAAAATATCAAACATTGTTGAAATCAATGTTGATTGCGAGCCAGCATTTACATCAAATAAACTCGCCTGTGATAAACCAATATCGAAATCTAAAATGTTTCCTGCCATCCTTGGAATGTTCCATAAAAACTCTACAATTTTCGAAAGGGTTAACCCAATTACAATTTGCGTTCCTGCATAACCAACAACATCCCATATCGTCTCAACATGAGAAATATTGACTTTATCGGCCACTGTCAGTGATAATCCAAGTCCAAATGTAATTTTCGCCATTACCGGCATGGATCGCCCTGAAAAAAACGGCAAAAAATACAAAAATGAAGCAATGCGACAAAATGCAAAAAATGTTGCAACCCATAATTCCATATTCATCTTCCGTCACCCTTTTTCAATATGAACGTAGTAACGTCGGAATTTTGTCAAACAAGTCTAAAATTAATGTTGTAATTTCTTGAAACATCCAAGGTCCAATTATAATAATTGTAAAAATAATGGCGGCCATTTTTGGTAAAAACGTCAGCGTCTGTTCTTGAATCTGCATCATTGCCATTAAAACCGCAAGAATAATTACAACGACCATGCTTATCCCCGCAACTGGGAGTAAAATTTCAAACCCTTTATAAAAAAACGTTTGAAAAATTTCTGTAATTGGTGATATATTCATGAAAATATGACTCCTATCACATATAATACAAAGCGACTAAAAGTCCCTAAGCAACCGTTTTAAACATAATATCGACGATTTTCGTATATCCACCTATATATACAAAAACAAGTATTTTAAATGGTAAACTTAAAATCATCGGCGGTACCATCATCATACCGAGATACATAAGCAGTGTACTAATAATTAAATCAATAAAAACAAACGTTAAATAAATAAACATTCCGGTTAATAACCCTTTTTGAATTTGAGTCAATGTAAAAGACGGAACGAGAGTAAATAAAGAAATATCCTTCGTATCTTTTGGCAATTCTTCATTTCGAACTTTCAACATCATTTTCAAATCATGACTATATGTATGCTTTGACATATAAGCCTTCATAATCGGCTCTGTCTTCGCAGCTGCTTCACTTACTGTAATTTTATCTTTCGTCATCGGATCCCATACATCACTCTTCAATTGTCCAAGAACAGGCTGCATCGTAAACAATGATAGAAATAGTGCTAAACCAACAAGCACTTGGTTTGGCGGTAAATTCATAACGCCCAGCCCTTGACGAGTAATCCCTAGAACAATCATAAAATATGTAAAGTGTGTAAACAAAAGCACAATAGAAGAAGATAATGATAAAAGCGTTACAAGCAAGAAAAGCTGGACACTTGAATTATTCGTAAACTCTTTTCCATTTTCGAAATGAATAAACCCATTTGGTTCTGCATATGCTGAATTTGCGAAAATAATAGAAAAAATAATAGAAAATACAAAAATAACACTAATAGAAGATATAATTTTTTTTATTTTCATAATACATCCTCTACTTTTTTCTGCTGAATTTGTTCCTCTTTCATCGCATCCTCTAGCACCTTATGAAACTGATTTCCAGACAGTTGAATCGAATGACTACCGGTATTGCTTACAATCGTAAACACTTGCTTTCCGTCTACTTCAAATAAGAATGCACTCGTTTGATGATTCACGTACATACCATCTTTCACTTGGATGAAACCATTTTCTCCTTGCTTAAAAAACTGATGCTTTCTCGTCTTTTTTATCATATAGTATGCACCGAAGCCGAGAGCACCAAATAGTAATACAACTTGCAACAAGGTCGTCATATAACTCATATGACCCCTCCTCTATTCATTCTCATTTAACCCTTGCTTCATGGCAGCTAATACGACTTTTTTCTTATCTGCATGAATTTCAGAAATAATAATACCGAAATTTTCATCCATCACAATCGCTTCGCCAATTCCTACTTTTTCACTACTTAAATAGACATCTACTTTATGTCCTAATTTTTTTTCCACTTCTAAAATGTCGCCAACCTTCAGATTTTTCACATCTCCAAGTGTCAAGGTTTTTTTTCCAAGTCGTACACCTAGTTCAACAGAAATATCTGAAACGGTTTCAATATGCGCTTTTGATAACTCATTAGGATCTTTTGTATATTCTTCTAAATTTACTAACGCAACAGATGATACCTCATGCTTCATATCCTCATCCCCCTCTCTTACTCTGCAAAGTTTTTAAATAAAAATGCTTTTCGCGGTCCATCTTTTCCGATAAAACAATTAAACTTATGTTTACCATCAACGTATCCACGTAGTTGATTTGTAACTTTTATTTGCAGCGGGATAATATCCCCTTCTTCAAGCTGTTTCAAGTTACCAATTGTAATCTTTTGCTCGCCAATCGCTACATGCACAGGCTTGCGTACTTTTTGCACTTCAACTTCGACTTCTTCAGAATATGTTTTTCGTTTGTCAGAGGAATGCTCAACAATATTTTCTGACGTTAATTTATCCATAATTTCTTCGACTGATAAAAACGGAATTCCTAACCGGACCGTTGTATTCCAATACTCAGTCTTCATATTTACATTTAAGAGTGAAATAATATCACTTGCTGTTGTAATTTTAAGCGTATTCGGATCTGTTTCTGTTGCCACTAACTGCGGCTGTATCTCACCTACACCCTCAAACGCCCTCTTCAAGTTATCACAAATAACAGTAAATAAATTATCTAGCGTTAAAAACTCAAATGAAGTGAGCGGCCTGCGAAGTGTAAAATCACGCTTTGACTCTCCGCCAAGCCAACATTCATGAATATAAATAATATACGCTAGATCCATTTCAACAACAATTTCACCAAGATTCGGTAAACCTAAATCAATAACGCAATATAAATAATAATCTTTTGGCATTTTCTCCACGTACTCACTTGTAAATGGAACTTGCTCAACTGTCGGCGATTCTAGATCAATTGGAAGACGCATACGCGCCGCAAGTGACTGAGCCGTCTCCTTTCCAAAATTTGTCGCAATCGCTTGTAAACTTCGCAAATGCTCTACACCGAACTTTTCTGGTCTATTAAAATCGTACTCTTGAAACTTCCCTTTCTTCTCTGCTTCTTGTTCAAAATCAGGTATTTCTGCTCCTTCATTCATCGCTCTTAACAGCTCATCAATTTGCTCTTGGCTTAATTTATCGCCGCTCATGAAAATCCCCTTTCCTATCCCTTCAACTCTATAATTTCAACGTACATTTTTCCGCTTTTGGTCAAAATTTTACCAATGCCAATTTCTTCATTTTCTAACATAATACGAACTGTATTTTTCGTTGAATGTTCAAGGCGATACAATGTCCCTTTCGTAATATGAAGCAAATCATCAATTTTCTTTTTCGTTTTCCCAACTTCAAAATGAATTGTTAATGGAATATCTTCATGTATTTTCATTTCCCAGCAACTCCCATATCGTGTTTACAAAAAATTCGTTCTCTTATGAGAATCTCTTTATTTAGAAACATCGATGTTTAATATCTTTTTAATATAGTTTTCTGTTTCTCGAAACGGCGGTACACCTCCATACTTATTCACATTTCCCGGCCCTGCATTATAAGCTGCAAGTGCCAACACAAGATCGCCGTTATATTTTTTCAAATATCCGGTTAACTCCTTCACACCGCCTTCAATACCTTCAGCTGGTGAAAATGGATTTTCCACACCTTGCTCCTTCACATTCTCCGGCATAAGCTGCATTAACCCCACCGCTCCTGCTGAAGAAACTGTATTTGGATTAAAGTCTGATTCTACTTCAATCATTTTTTGAATTAACGCTTTTGGAACTCCATATGCAGCACTAACTTTTTGAATAATATCCTCATACTTCCCTTCATTACTAGGACGTATATTTTGAATATCATACTTTTTCGTTAATCCCCACATATCTATCCCTGGGTTATTCCTATCAGAAAAACGACGCGTAAATTCTTGATTGGCCACCTGCAATGAATCGGAATTCGTTGCCTGCGCCCGTTCTACTTCCTGATCCTGTTGTACTTTTGAAACCTCCACATTCGCTTTCGGTTCCTTTATTGTTTCACTTTGAAGCGCTTGTCCAAATGTGCTATTTAAAAACGCCTCTGGACTACTTAATTTTTGTTGCACTTGTTCTTTTCTATAAGAAAGAACTTCTTTTACTACATTTCTTATTATCATAATATCACCTTTTTAAGAAACAAAGATAACTTAATATTAGAGTTTTTTGTTTCACTTTGCAATAATCCTTTTAAAAAATAAGCCGTTTTCATGAAGAATGTTGTTTTTTCAGCATACTATGTAGATGAAATACACTGTACTATAAAAAGTCATATAAATATGTAGAAAGATATATTATGAAGAATTCAATCAATCATATTAAAGCAAGTAATTTTATTTATTCCTATATAACAAGAATTGTTTTCACAAAAACGAAATACGATTACAACATTATTCATAAAGTATATCCGTTAAACAAAATAGCAAATATCGTCCTCGACAATGCATAAGATGAAAGAAATAAAAAAACAACCTGAATTAGTCCAAGTTGTTTTTCTTTAGGAATTGTATCATTTGTTTTTTATGGTGATGATCGTGATCTGTAAATTTCTTAACAATATATATAAGTGAATAAGGTGTTCCAGTATGAGGACAATGAGTTACATTATTTGCAGGTAATGGCTGTGTTAACTTTGCGGTTGGCAATTTGTTAAGTTCTTTTATTAGTAGTTTCCTTTTATCTTTTGCTTCTATAAGAAGTTTTGATGGTGATATACCTGATTTTGCGTAATTTGATGCTTTGTTATTATATGTATCAAAATCCGGAAACTCCATTCCTGTTTCATTTGGTACAGATGGAAGAATTTCTGCTAATAGATGATGATCCCAATTCATAATATGGGCTATGATCTCACTTACCGACCATTTCCCTTCAGCTATTGGCTTAAACCATAATGATTCATCCATTTCTTCTAAAGTACTTAACCAAGATGAATAATGATTAAAAGTACTAATGATGTTTTGTACCTCACTCAATGTAATCCCCCTTTTCTAAATGAATTTAATATAATCATATATATATCCAAGTTAAAAAACGACATAAAAACCTCTTTCTTTTTAAAGGGGGACAAGAGTATCTGGCCGTGCATAGAACCGGTTAGGGCCTTTTCCTGCCACATGCCATGTTTAAAACAAGAGTAGCAAGCGAGTACAGCTCATGTTGTATTCTGCATAGTATTGACTTATATGCCAAAAAATTAAAATGGATTTATATAATTATATAAACAAAAACCTTATAAAAATAATAAAACTATTAAAATTAATATTTTTATATATTTATTAATTCAAATTTACTGTTGACACATCCAAAAATAAGAGTTACAATCAAGTCAGAAATTGATTAATTGATATATCGAATTTTAACGATTAACAAAAAATCAATTTTAAAAAAATACAAACAAAATAATGGGGGTTCTTAATTATGAGAATTAACACAAACATCAACAGCATGCGTACTCAAGAGTACATGCGCCAAACTTCTGAAAAAATGAACACTGCTATGAACCGTTTATCAAGCGGTAAAGCAATCAACAGTGCAGCAGACGATGCAGCTGGTTTAGCAATCGCAACTCGTATGCGTGCAAACGAAGGCGGCTTAAACAAAGCTTCTCGTAACTCACAAGATGGTAAATCTATGATTCAAACTGCTGATGCAGCATTAGGCACTGTATCAAACATCTTACTTCGTATGCGTGACCTAGCAGTTCAATCTGCGAACGGTACAAACAATGCTACTGACCGCGGTGCGCTTCAAAAAGAGTATGATGAATTAAATAAACAAGTTGACTATATCTCTAAAAATACACAGTTTAATGGTACAAAATTAATGGATACTGGTGTTACTGATGTAAAAATTAAATCTACTGATGCTTCTAATGCAGATACAATTGATGTTAAGTTAATCGAAGTTAATACAACTAAATTAAAAACTGGTGATGGCGCTGGTGCTGGTGATGCAAAAATCAGTACTCAAACTGATGCTGATACTGCAATCAAAAACATCGATGACGCAATTAACTTAATCGCTGATCACCGTGCAACTTTAGGTGCAACATTAAACCGTTTAGATTACAACATTTCTAACTTAAACAACCAAGCAACTGCTATGGCATCATCTGCTTCTCAAATCGAAGACGCTGATATGGCTAAAGAAATGTCTGAAATGACTAAATTCAAGATTTTAAGTGAAGCTGGCGTAAGCATGCTTTCTCAAGCTAACCAAACTCCACAAATGGTAAGTAAATTATTACAATAATTCATTTGTGTAATGCTGAAAACACCCTTTCTTTTGAAGGGGTGTTTTTTTATTGCCTATTTATTATAGTCTCCCCCTCTTCATTTTTCATACTGTATTTTAGTACCTTCCAATTTACTACTCTCTTATTTAGCTTTCGATATCATCTCTACTTCAATTAATGTACATAATAAAATCTTTTTGTAACTTGTTTCATTACACACGTTTTTCTTATTTCCCCTCTCCTAGAATATACTCAATAACATTGCTATCCCCTTGTTTTATCAAATACTTTTTATCTGTTAGTTCATAATATTTTCACCCCATAAACTCCTTTCATTATAATGCTTTATTTACCGTTTTAGCCTTACTGTCCCTCAAACGATCACATTGTCATATCGATTTTAATAAGGCTCATACAGCATGAATAACCATTGTATACCTTAGCGTGAAATTTATTCTTTAGCAGGGCCTAGAACTGTTAATAAACAAAATTCCACCTTTCCACAAGCCCTTACATCAAAAGTGACATTTTTTCTGAAAAAGCATTTATTCCAAAATATCGCTTATGTCTTTTTATCGATATTTTGGATACATCGTCCCTTTCGTAAAAATATTTTTATAATCAATTTAAACGTCCTTTTTTTTCAGATATTTTGTAGTATCATTTTTTCTTACAAACTCACTTAGAATTGAGAAAATAATCTTATCGCCTAAGTTTCAATATTAAATCAATAAATTACTCAAAATGTAATAATATGTATTCCAATAATAACTATATTTCTTTATAATTATATATATTACTTTATAAATAAAAGGGGTATAAAAAGATGCGAATTAATACAAATATTGTTAGTATGAAAGCACTACAATCACTACATCAAAATGAAAGGCATATGAACACAGCAATGGAACGTTTAGCAACAGGTAAACGGATTAATAGTGCTGCCGATGATGCAGCTGGTCTCGCGATTGTGATTCGTATGCACGCTAGAGAGCGCGGCATGCGCGTTGCCATTCGAAATAATGAAGATACAATTTCAATGCTTCAAACAGCAGAGTCTTCCTTACATACTATTACAAATATATTATTTCGAATGCGTGATCTTGCAGTTCAAGCAGCAAATGGTACAAATTCAAGTAGTGACCAAAATAATTTAGACAAAGAATTTCAGCAACTTGTCCAGCAAATCGGTTATATAGAGGATACAACAACATTTAATACAATTCCATTATTCGACAACAACAGAACACATACAATCCCAATGGATGATCTTGGCCATAATGTAGAATTTCCTTTTTCACCTGTAACAGATTTTCAATCGAATCAACAGCAAAATAACTCCCCTTCAACAAACAACATCAAGATTTCAACAACACCAGATGCGAATGCAGCTATTGCTAAAGTTGATACGATTATAGACAATGTATCATTACATCGTGCTGATCTTGGTGCAATGATAAATCGTTTGCAATTTAACATTGATAATTTAAACAATCAAGCTATAAATCTAGCAGAAAGTGCTTCTCGTATTGAAGACGCCGATATCGCACAAGAGATGAGTGAATTTGTAAAGTATAAGCTATTAACAGAAGTTGCATTAAGTATGGTTTCTCAAGCAAATCAAATTCCACAAATGATTGCTAAACTGCTTCAGCAATAGCAAAAAGCCATCTATCCAGATGGCTTTATATATATCCTTTGCACTTCGACTTTCATGCAAAAGAGTCCTTACTGATTTATATAATATTATAGTTATTGTAATCACCTATCTACTATATTATATAGTCTTTAAAATCCATACAATAAATAAAAGAAGCCGTCCGCTTCCAGATAACTACTTTTATTTCACCACTGACACAACCTGCCCACTACGATCAATCACAACTTTTAATTGTCCTTCTGCTGTACCATTATATAATCCAAGTTTATATAACTCTTGTTTGCAAACGTTAACAAAATACGGAAGTGTACGAATTTGTTCCACGTCAGAACCTGTAATAAAGTGAATAATGTTATTTGTTATTCCTTTCATATCTGTAAGAAGTTCTTCCTTTTCCACTCGCATCCGCTCTGTTTCGGCACGTAGAGCGCTAATTTGCTCTTTTAACCCTTCTACACTCAGTTCGTCTTTCGTTCTCTCTGCAGCCATGCTAGACAGCTTATAAATACCTTCCATAAAGTGATGTAATTCATTTTCCTGCTGTCGATCTTTTGTATCTATTACTTGAAAATTATTCACGATTCCTGATAATAAGGTAACGAGATTTTTTTCTGTTTTTTCACTTGATTCTTTCATTTTTTCTTCTTCTCGATTTTCCATATGTTTAGAAATTGATTGTTTTGTAAAATCGTTTTTTCGTTTTCGTCCTGGTTTTTGTTTCATTATATTTTCCAACGGTATTTCTTGTTTTCGTAATTTATAGTACGTATTTTGTAATTGACTCGGTGTTTTTGAAAAAAGTTGCAGCTTGTCTTGACTTATATATTCTGAAATACTCAAAATATTCATATCGTGCTGCTGACAAAAATGATACACTTCTAGTAGCAAGTCTAATTCAGATTTTAACCATGCAATATCTGATTGTTCATATACTGCAAAACCACCTAATTTTTCTATATCGATTTGAAACATATACATTTTATTATATAAAGCTATTAACTCTTCATAACCTACATGAAAGTTCTTTTCTATTTTTCGAAATTCTGCCTCCAAATTTTCCCCTGTTTTTTGTAATAGTTTCTGCAACGATTCTAATATGGAAATTGCTATTTGATCTGCCATCTCCCTATTTTACACCCCTCACCCTTAAAATAATTCCCTTGTCATTTGTAAAAATAGAAAATTTTACATGTTAATATTATAATATCCTTAATTTGTATGTCAACAATTAACATACAAAAATGTATAAAAATATAAAAATGTAAAAAGACCNNCTTTTTACATTTTTATAATACAAGCTTATCTACAAGTCCAATTAACTCTTGAATATCTGGTTTACTTACTTGAGCATTTGCACCAACAGATTCACCTTTATGATACAATTCATTTGTAATTAATGAAGAGAAAATAACAATTGGTAACTTGTTCATTACTTTATGCTCTTTAATTACTTTCGTTAAATGGTGTCCATCCATTTTCGGCATTTCAATATCTGTAATTAGTAAGTGAATATGCTGGAACATCTTCTCCTCTTGTTCTTCTGCTAATTTTTCAATTTGTGCTAATGCTTCCGCACCATTGCTGAAGAAATTAATTTTCGTATAACCTGCTGTTGTTAATGTTTCTTCTAATATTTGGCGAAGCATTGCAGAATCTTCAGCAATGTAAATAATTTTTTCCGCACGATCTGTTTTCTCTATTAACGCTGGAAGTTTTTGTGTGTCATAGCCAGTATTACTAATTTCACAAACGATTTTCTCATAGTCTAGTAATAATATAATTTTACCGTCAAGCTTAACAATTCCTGATGTTGTTTCTTCTAATCCCATTGATAAAGAAGCAGGTTCATCAATTTGTTCCCATGAAATACGTTGAATGCGATGCACTTCCTCAACACGGAAAATGACTTTCATTTGGTTTAATTCTGCAATAATAAACTTAGTTTGATCTAATGGTTTATCTGTTTTTAAGTTTAATGCTTGCGCTAAGTTAATAACCGGTAAAATTTCACCGCGTACTTGTACGACACCTTCTACTGCTTGATGTGCTTCTGGAACTGTTGTAACAGGAAATGGGTTTATGATTTCACGTACTTTCATAACATTTATACTAAATAAGTTATCCCCAATCGTATATGTAACGATTTCTAATTCATTTGTTCCACTTTCTAATAAAATACTCTGTGCTTGTGACATAAGTGAGTTAATCCCCTCTCCACTGGTTGTATTATTGTATCCTTCGTTGAATAAAGGTTACCTTATTCGTTTGTAAGTGAAACGAGCGTATCAAGTAATAATTCTTGTGCTTCTGATATTTCTGATGGTGTAACTTCCCACTTTTGCGTAAGTTCTTTTTCAACCTCCTCACGAAGATGATTATCCATTTCTGCTAAAAGAAACACTTTTGTTTCTTCATCAACATCAAGTAATGCAAGTGCATATACTTCGGGAGTGCGCATCGTTTGAAATAATTTTCTTACAACAGCTGGTGCAACGTGCTTTATCTTTTCAATATGAATTGCTTTATCAGAAAATAAAAGCTCATATTGAATAAACGTAACATTTTGCTTTATAACTTTGAAATAACAATTATTTTTTTTGTCATTTATGAAATAGCCATTAGGATCTTCCATCACACTTTCAACTTTGCGAATTACATCTGGTAAACTATTCCCTGACATAATAGTCCGCTGCTCAATTTCACTTGGCGAAATAAACGTTACGCGATATTTATTTTGTGCCATATTCGTTTTCTCCCCTTACTATTTCGCATTTAACGGAAAACTCGTAGCCGTAAATGCCCGGTTGATAAAAGCTTCTTATCTAAGGAAGGATGTAACCCCACTAAAAAAGCGGGGTACTTTATGAAACTGCTAACAACTCTATATTATTGAACCAAAAAGCTAACTGCTGATCCGTAATACCCGACAAGCCAATAAAGAATGAACGACACTTAATCACATCAGCAAACGCTTGATACTTCCAGCCGTTGTCTTTGTAAATGCCAATAAAATAAAACTCATGAATACGGCCGATTACTACTTGTTTATCTCCAAACATGTATGGCGGCACTTGTTTAATTTCAAATTGATTTGGTAAATATTGATGTTCTTGTTGTTCTATATTCATTATTTGCTCTGCCAGTCCTCGTTTATCTTTGAAAAATGGCAACAGTAAAATTCTTTCTTCTCTTGTCATACTTATAGAAACCTCACTATTCATAATGAGAAGATATAGATTCTATATCTTTTTGCTTAGCGAATTAAATTTACAACTTCATTTAACACATCATCTGCTACTTTAATTACTTTTGCGTTACCTGTGAAGCCTTTTTGATAAAGCATTAAGTCAACAAACTCTACCGCTAAATCAACGTTAGATCCTTCTTGTGAGCTTCCCATTACTTTTGTAGATGAACCATTAGCTCCTCCAACAGAAGGCTCTCCAGCTGAAGATGTTGCAATGTAGTTACCATTACCTGTTTTCATTAATCCATTTGCATTTGGGAATGTTGCTACTGCCAATTGTCCAGCTACTTTCATACCACCATCAGAATATTTCAGCATCACATAACCTCCATCAGCAATGAAATAATCATTTGCTACTGCTGCTGCATTTCCTGTTATGTCTTTTGCCGTTAAAGTTTTTTCAGTAGGGTAATTTGTTAAACCGCCAATATTTAATGTGATTGACGTACCGTCAAACGGAACAGCTACCGTTCCACCTTGTGTAATTTCACCAGTAACATTATCACGTACCACTGGAACATCTGTTTTAGTCAGATTTCCTTTATTATCAAAAGTAAGAGACTTTTTGAACGGTGCTCCGTTATCCATTACTGGAGTAAATTCTTTTTCATTTTTAGAAACGTTTTTTGTTAATACTGAATACTCGTATTCACCAGGATTTGCTGATTTGTTAAACTGAACACGCATAATAATTTTATTTCCAGCATCATCATAAACGTTAAAATCTTGCACCATATCTTTTAGATTTCTGTCAATATTTCCAAGTACGGAAGCTTTATCAGTACGCACCCCTGCAATTGCCGCTCCTAGTGGAATAGAGATTGGTTGTGGTGAGCCTGAAGTATCAATTTGTTCTGTTCCAGGTTTTACGCCATATCCTAAAACATATTGGCCATCACCAGTAATTACTTTATAATCTCTTGATACATCAAATGTACCTTTACGTGTATATTGTACATTCCCACCATTTATATCGCCTGCCATGAAAAATCCATTACCGTCTATTGCTGCTTGCGTTTTTACACCTGTCATTGTAATAGAACCAGTTGTATAATCTGTTGTTGTTCCGCTTAATTTTACACCGTTACCAATACTTTTCGGATTCGTACCAGCATAACTGTCACTGCCTCTTGAACCAATTGTATTGTTATATAATAAATCATCAAAAATTGCTTTTTGTTTTTTATAACCAACTGTTTGCGCATTAGCAATGTTATTTGATGTAACGCTTAGTGCATTTTGTGTTGCGTTCATCCCTGTAATACTTGTATATAATGCTTTAATCATATTCTTTATACACTCCTTAATGGTTGTTTTTTATTTTACTTGTTTGTTGCTTCAGTAGTTGGCTTCGTGTCATCAGATACATCAATCTCTTTATCAGACACTCTTTCAACGAAACGAAGTGACACTACTTCCGAGCCAATTACAAGTTGTACATCATTATTTGCTCCAAGGCGAACTGTATCGACCTTACCCATTACTGTCTTCCCATTACCATCTACGCCTCGTACATTTTTACCTAAAAATTTCATACCACCATCTAATGGTGTTGTATACAGTGTGTTTCGCAAAGAATCTACGGCCTTTGTCATATTTTGCACTTGCTCCATAAGTGACATTTGCGACATTTGATTCATCATTTGATTCATATCCATCGCATTAGATGGATCTTGATATTGTAAGCTTGTTAAAAAGAGTTTTAAAAAATCATCTTTTCCCATAACTCCATTCGTTTTTTGCTGGTTCGCACCTGCAATCCCATTATTCTGCATTTGTTGCGTTTGCTGCGCTGAGATTTGATTGGGACTTGTTGTATTTAATCCAATGTTTGGCACTCTCTATTCCTCCAATAATCCAGCAAAGTCTTGCTCTGCTTTCTGTTCTTCCTTTACAACCACTTGTTTCGGCTTATGTGGCTGCTCTCTTTCGTGTCTCTCTCGCTTTTGATCTTTATCTGTATAAGATAGTTCAATATGAATCTCTTTTTCTTTTAATTTCGTTTTTAATTCATCAAAGATAATTTCTACGCGTTTCTTCACATCATGTTTATCCATTTCAACATGAACTTCAATTTGATCGCCTTGTTTCTTCATATAAACTGTTAATGTACCTAGTTTTTCTGGATTTAACTGAAAGAGAACACGTTCTTGCTTCACAACAAATTTTTGCAACTCTTCAACTTGCGCTTCCATTTTCTTTCCAAGGTCAGGAAGAGATACTTTTTGTGTTTGGATATTCTCCTTCACAACTTGATCATTTCCTGAAAAAATTGGTTTTACTTCATGCTCCCCTGTTATAAGCTGAACATCTGTATCACCTAATTCAATCGGCTTGTCTTTTGCCTCTTTCTTTAGTACCGTTGTTACTTCTTGCGATATATCCTTCTTCATTAAATCACAAGTTTCACTTTGAACACTTTTTGCAAATTCCATCATTTTTTCAGGAGTTGCTAATTTATCTAACGCCATTTGAATTGTATCTTCCAAACATATGATATTTTGGATATTTAAATCTTTCACAAACGAAACGAGCTTCTGCAATTCATTTGGTGGTAGTTCGTTTAGTTTTATATTCCCATATGTTTTACACAACTCTTGTAATTTCTGTATGTATTGATATAACAATTCCGGTTGCGCATGTAATTGCTGAATTGCCAGTATTTGCTCTGAAACGGCTACTAATAATTCTTCGGCCGATTTTTTCTCTTCCGCCTCTTCTTTTAGGACAGGCGACTCTTTTTTCTGAAGTTTACTTCCTTCATGAACACTTTGTATTATTTCTTTCGGCGGTTCATTTTTTTCTGTTTGTTGTAAATCGTTCTTTTTCACTAACTTCTCATTCATTTTGTTTGAAAAAGAATTGTCCTCTTCTTTTGATTGCAACTGAAGTTGACTGTCTCTTCGTTGTGTCATCTGGATTTGCACTGGCAGGACAGATTCAATCATCTTTTTCACCTCATCTATTCATGCACATTCTTAAGTCAAGTAACATTTTTTCTTCGTGTTTCTCATGTTTTTTTAGAAGCTTCTTACAATCTTCTTGAAACATTTCATTAATTACACGCTCTTTTTCTTTTATTTTCTCCAAAAGTCTTTCATTTTTTTGAATAAACCCTTCTATCTTTTGTATTTTTCGATTCCATTCTTCGATTCTTTCAGGTGAAAATGTATGAGAAGATAGCATACCAATACGAATGCGCTCGTTTGTTTGCATCACTTTACTTCGTGACTTGAAAACATACAAATCATACGCTTTTTTTTCTTCTAAAGTTCGTTTCTGTGTCGTTAATTCGTATACCTCTTTTAAAACTTGTTCTTTCTCTTGATTCATTTGTAGTTTTATAATTTCATACTGCTTTTCATTCACCTATTTTTTTACCCTCCTCTATTATACATTCCTTATATCCTATTATATAGTTTTTTCATAAAAAAATCTGTGAAATATTCAAAAATGTAATAATGATTTGGAATAAAGTTAAGCTTTCAACAACAAAAGGATCTTACCACCCAAAAATGGCGAGAAAAAAAGACCTCGATATTGAGGTCTTTACTCAACACGATACATGTGTTGAATTGTATCGGCAAAACGATAACTTTCCGTTCGACCTTGTTTTAAAAACATATTAATGCCTTCTATTTTATCTTTACATGTGAAAATATAGGAATTCTCTTCATTTTCTTGAATAGTTCCCAGTTTAAAATACAACTCATTTTCTTTGTATATTGATAATGTTTTTCTTAATTCATTTGCAAGCTGCCAATGTTCTGGTGTAACAATCTCTTCCATAATCCGACTTACAGAATCTAACACAGAAATCGCTGGATAATGATTTAATGTAGCTAAGTCACGAGTTAACACAATATGGCCATCTAAAATTCCCCGTGCTAAGTCTGGTACCGGACCATTTAAGTCGTCACCGTCAACAAGAACTGTATAAATCCCCGTAATAGACCCTAATTTCGTTTTCCCAGAGCGTTCTAGCAATTTTTTCATATAACTTTCCATTAAAAGTGTTTTTCCGCCAATTGGTAGCTCTTTTACTGCAATATCAACGCTTCTTCTTGCATCAGCAAAACGAGTTACAGAATCCATCATTAAAAGAACATTATTTCCTTGATCACGGAAATATTCTGCAATGGAAGTTGCTAGCTTTGCAGCACGAAGTTGCATAAGATGGCTTTCATCAGACGTCGCCACAACAACAACGCTTTTTTTCATGCCTTCTTCGCCTAATTCTTTTCGAATAAAGTCTTTTACTTCACGGCCCCGTTCACCAACTAAACTAATGACATTAATGTCAGCTTTCGCATTTTTCGCAATCATACCAAGCAGTGTTGATTTTCCGACACCTGAACCTGCAAAAATACCAATTTTTTGTCCAATTCCAATCGTTAACATTCCGTCAATCGATTTAATTCCTGTCTCAAACACTTCTGTAATTTCTTCACGTTCAAACGCATGAATTGGTGGTGCATCTAGCTTTATTTTTTGTAAAGGCACAGTTACTTCTCGTTCGTTTATAATTTCGCCATTTGCACTTAACACTTTTCCAAGTAAATGCTTTCCACGCGGTACAACAACGTCTTCACTAATGAGCGTAACCGCATCACCGTAACACACTTTTTCTGTTTGTTCGAATGGCAATAGCATATTGTTTTCTTTTTCAATCGCAATCACTTCGCATAAGACGTTATGTTCTCCAACAAGACAAATATCACCGATTTTTGCTTTCGGTCCTTTTGAAACAAAAAATTGTTCTTGTACACTATGTATTTTCCCTTTTTGAATATAGAACGGTGCTTCAATAAACGCATTCCATTTTTCATGTTCTGTTACAAGGCGCTCTTTCATACTTTCTGTCCCTCAAATAATTGCTTTTCTTCCCATTGCTGGCGTAGTTTTTCGAAAATTGGACTGAACTTAAATTCGAAAAACTCTTTTTCCTCTTCTAAAATAAACTCACCAAACTGTAGCGAAAAGTCATACTTCCACTCAACGAGTTCAAGAAGCCAATATTCTTTTGCTGTCACCTTTTCCCGTTCAATTTGTTCAAATGTTTCCGGATGAACCGTTATAATAAGTTTTTCAAACGATGTTGGCAATGTTTGAACAATTCCTTTTAAAATTGACAATAATTCCAGCTGCCTCATATCAATCGCTTGATTGACAATTTTTTGTGCAAGCTCCAGTGATTGATCCCAAAGCAATTCTGACCATTCAACCGCCATTTCCTTCTGCTCTTCAAACATTGCCCTGCGATCGGCTTCCACTTGTTTTCGATGCTCTTCTTGTAATAAGCTAAGCTGTTCGTGCTCTTGCTGCAGTCTTGCTTTCTCTTGTTCTAGCTCTTGTTCTAGCCTTTCTTCCATTTGCCGAACCTTTAGCATTTGTAATTGTAGTTGTTCCTGCTGTGCAAGCAACTCTGCCTTAGCTTCGCTTATTTCTGTTACTTCTTCCATGTTTTCTTCTAACAATATGATTTCTTCTGGAAATTGTAATTCATATGTTTCATGCGAAAAAGAAACAGAATTCTTAGGAATTCTGTTTTTAAATAAGGACATCTTCTTCACCTCTTTGAACAACGATTCGTCCTTCTTTTTCTAGCTTTTTCACCGTGCTTGTAATCGCTTGCTGTGCTTTTTCAGCATCTGTCACTTTTAATGGACCAATGCCATCTAGCTCTTCTAAAATCATATCTTTACGGTTACTAGACATACAGGTAAATAATTTCTCTTTAATTTCTTCTTTTGCAATTTTCAATGCTTTTGCAATGAGTCCGTTATCAGTAATTTCTTCTAGTACACGGCGCATTGCTAAATCATCAAGACGCAGTAAGTCTTCGAAGACAAACATATTTTCTTTAATCTTTTCAGATAGTTCATAATCAACATCATCTAACTTTTCAAACACTGCTTTCTCTACACCACGAGAAACATTGTTTAAAATGTTTACAATTGTTTTTAATCCATCTGTTTTGTTAATCGCACTAAACGCCATCATGTTTAATTTCGATTTTAATAAGTCACCAATTTGTGCAATTAAGTCACTATCAACTTGTTCAAGCTTTGCAATTCCCATAACCGTTTCCACTCTTTTATAATCTGGCAATCTTTCAATTAATCTTGAAGCAAGCTGCGGTTTTATGTACGATGCAATAATCGCAATTGTCTGTGGTGACTCATCGTTTAGCACTGTCAGTAATGGCTCTAAATCCGTCAGTGAGTTAAGAAACTCAAACGGATTATCTTTATTGTACCATAAATCTTCTAATAGCTTCTCAAGCTCTTCTTCCGGCATATTTTTGAAAATACGACGAATATATTCTTTATCCGGCGTGACTAAATTCAATTCTTTCACGTTTAATTCATATAAAAATTCTCCTAATACGTTTTCTAACGTTTCAGGTTTATACATACGAAACTTTGCAATTTCTCGAAGCAGTACTTCTTTTTCCTCTTCATTCATATATTCAATAATTTTTGTTGCCACATCTTCTTCTAACATACGAACTAGTATGGCAGCTTTTTCTTTCGAAGAGATTCCTTCTATCATCACTTATGTCCCTCACTGTCCGTTTAACCATTTTTTAATTACTTTTGCAGTACCTTCAGTATGTTCTCTTGTCACTTGTTGTACTTCTTGATCTAACGATCGTACATTCGATTCTGGTTCTTCTACCTCTTGATCAAACAACACATCATCTTCAACAGTCGCAGCTTCTTCACTTATTTCTGGCTCAAACTCTGAAATAAACTGCTCTTCTTGTTTTTTCTTACGCTTCGCTAAGAAATACCATAAAGCACCGCTTACTATTAATAGGCCAGCTGCAACGCCTCCAATAAGCCACCAATTGAAGCTGCTTTCTGGTTCAGTTTTTGCTTCTGTTTTCTTCGGTTGATCAAATTGAACAGTTACGATATTAACTTGACCATTTGCAAAGTTTCCATTTTGATCTGCTTGTAGTCCTGCAGCAGTTCCAATTGCTTGTTTAAAAGCATTAATATCAATATTTCGCTGTGTCAATGTTTTATTATCTACCCAAACTACGATATTTGTTTTTGTTAATTCTGGGTGTTTTTTAACTGTTTCAACCGTTTTATCAATCTCATAGTTTTCAATCTTATTTCCACTATTTTGATCATACACAACTTTTCCATTTTGCGGATTCGTTGTTCCGTAATTTGGAACTTGACCATTTGCTGTAATTCCTGCACTTTGTTGTGCTGCACCTTCTTGAGCTGTTGATTTCTCTTGTTGATCTTGTTTACTACGAAGTACACCTTTATCTCCATATTTTTCAGATTGTCTTGTGACTTCGTCATAATTTACAGTTACTTTTGCATTGACTTTAAATTCATCTAACTTAAACATAGACGTTAATGTTGAATCAATATCTTGCTTTAATCTATCTTCTATTTTTTGCTGTAATTCTATTTCTTTTTCGTAAGAAGAGGAACCCGTATTCTTCGATTCGTTTGCGCCTTTTGAAATAATCCCTTTTTGGCTATCAATTACGCTTACTTCTTCCGCCTTCACACCTGGAACAGCTGCGCTAATCATAGATTGAATACCCATAACTTGGTCTTCTGTTAATGTTTGTCCTCTTTTCGCACCAACTGTTACAGCTGCTGTTCCTTTTTCCTTCGCTTCATCAAAAATTGTCTCTTTTTCTGGCAAAGTAATTTGAACGTTAGCACTTTCAATTGTCGCAAAGTTCCTTACAATATCTTGTTCTAATTGCTTCTTTGTTCCAACAAGCTGTTTCATTTTTTTGTCTTGCTCACTAGAACCTAGCGAACTTTCAAGTAAAATATCTTCACCACTTTTTGAGTTGAACGGTAAACCCATTCCTGTCATTTCTTTTCGAATCATTGTGGCATCTTTCTTTAAGACGCCAATCGATCCATCTTGATTTAACTTATAGTCAACTCCTAGCTTTGATAATTCCACAGTAATATCTTGTTTGTCTTTATCACTTAAATTCTGATACACTACAACGTATTTATCAGGCAAAGTGTAATATAGCAATCCAGCTGTAACAATGGCCAATAGAGCGGCTCCAATCACCATCTTATGCCACATTTTTAACGACTGGAAAAGGCTTTTTATTTTTTCCATTTCACACACATCCGTCCATATCTCTAAATTTGCATACTCATAAGCTGTTTATAATTTTCGATAAGGTTATCTCGAACAACAGCTGCTGTTTTCATTTGTGATTCTGCCTTTTTTTGTTGAATAAGCACTTCATGTGTATCACCTACACCTTTTGTAAGTAAATCGTATACTGCCGTTTGGGCATTATTTTGTGTTTGATTCATCCCTTCCAATAAATCAATAAACTTTTTTCCCTCCACTGGTGTAGAAGAATTTTTCGTTGCTGCCAGCGATTGAATCCCGCTAAATGGTTGCATAGTAACAAGCGGCTGAATTTTCATATTCCCTCTCCCTTTCTGCCTCTTAGCCTCTTCCGATTTCTAAGTCTTTATCGAGCATTTTTTTATTCGCATTAAGTACACTTGTATTTGCTTCGTACATTTTTTGTGCAACCATTACATTAGTCATTTCGGCTGTCAAATCAATGTTTGGATAGCGTACATACCCCTCTGCATTTGCCTGTGGATGCGAAGGATCATAAACAAGGTTCTCGTTTGGATCCGTCTCAATAGAGGATATTTTCACCCCTGTATCCGGCTCTTTTTGCAGCATACTTGCAAAACTATTATTTTGTTGTAACACAACGCTGCGGCGATGATAAGGCCCTCCATTAGGTCCATTCGTCGTATTCGCATTCACGATGTTATCAGAAGTAACTTCCATCCATTTCTTTGCTGCTGTCAATCCAGAGCCACTAGCATTAATTGCCTGAAACATGTATTTCCCCTCTTTCCTTAACGTCCTCTAGCTGCTTGATTAATGGCATATTCCGTATTAAGCGCATTAATAGATATACCATAGAGCTGATTCGTTTTCACAAGATCTATCATTTCTTTTGTCATATCAACACTATTTCCATCTTCTTTATCAGATAAAGTATTTGTTCGAATCTTTGCGTATGTATTGTTTTCATTTGCTAACGGTAAATGCATTGGATTCGTTTGATACATTTGTCTATTTGTTTGCAAATCTAGTTCATTTTTTTTATACAGTTCATTACTACCTGTAAGCTGTTCAGAAAAATCAACTTCTTGCCCTTTAAATCCAGGCGTATTCGCATTTGAAATATTATTCGAAACGGCATTTCGCTTTGTCACTAAATAATTCATATAATGACTCACACTACTAATAAAGTCTGGCATACTTCCACCCTCTTCCATCACTTCATTTTTATATTCGGATTTTATATACATCTATTTATTAAAATACCGCTTTATTATGTATCTTTCAATATTTTATGTTATTTTTTCAATAATGTCTTTAAAAAAATAAAAAAAAATAAAAAAATGAACATTTCTTTCATGCCATACTCTTTTCATACAAGCTTTTTTATAAGATCAAGTACCTTCTGAAAGAAAACAAAAGAAAAAGCGATGATCCTTTCGAATACGATCGCTTCTCCTTCATATACGAAAATTTTAATATTTACCGTAGTACGAATTCGCTTTTATTCTCCCATCATTTACTAAGATCATCTCTTCCAAAGTACACTGTTTATAGCGAATTTGTTCTGCTGCCTTAGTAATAAGTGGAACTACTTCGTTTGCTACTTGAAGACGCATCGCCTCATCTAATGTAATAAACCACGTATTAAACTCTTTCATTCTCACGTTTAATTCCTCTTCTGATACAACGACTTCATTTGTATCGTTAAAAGAATTTACAAATTTATTATACGCTTCACTGTTCATTTTCTAGCGCCCCGCGATATCCTTCAATTAAATCCTGTAGTACTTGGACAACGGCATCCGTATGTTTTGCTTCACGTGCTATTTGCATTGTTTGAATTTGATTGCTAATCCAGTCATATAATGAATATAAGTTGTCATATAAATCTTTACTAATGTCCGGATTTAACTGCATCTTTAATTCATCAAAAATACGTTCCAATTTATCTAACACTTCATCAGCTTCTTGGAAATGAAAGTTATTTAGTAATTCTTCTACTTTACGAAACTCAACAATACATCTTTCATAAATAAAGATTGTATTTTTAATTGGATTACTCGTCATAATGTCATTTTGCATATATCGTTGCCACGCTTGCATGCTAATAACTCCTTCTATATTTCTTAGTCATCATTTTTTTGTTTTGTCATTGCTTTAATAGATTTCAATTGCATATTTAGCATCGATAATTGCTGTTCTAATTTTGAATATTTATCAACAATTGCATCTTGTCTTTGCTTGTTTAACTGATCAATATCATCAATCTTTTCATCTAATTTTTTGATTTGATCATCAATGCCTTTTAAGTGTTCTCCAATTGAACCTTGATCACCGAAAGTTTTATCTAGCTGTTTCGTCATTTGTTTTCCTAAACCATTTGTTCCGAAGAAAAACTGTTTCGCTGCTTCTGGTTCTTCTTTCAGCGCTTTTGTTAATTTTTGCTCATTTACTTTCAATACGCCTTCTTTTGTTATTTCAACACCATATGAAAATAAGAACTTTCCGTCTTGCGCAAACGTCGCGGCTTTATTCATTGCTTGTCGAATTGTTTGGATAACAGTTTGTCCTTGAAGAACGCCGCCTTTTCCGCTAAACAAATCCATTGAAGAAACAGCCTTATTATATTCTGAAACCATTTTTTTTATAGCATCTGCAGCATCTTTTACGTTAGAATCATCCACTGTAAATTTAATCGGTTTATTGGCTTCCGTCACCTTATCTAAATGAATCGATACACCTGGAAGTGTATTTACTGAATTAGATTGGCTAATCACATCTCCTGTGTTATTAATATTATAAATCGCATTTTTCGCAGGATTTACTTCATTTTTTATTGTTCCGTCGCCATTTACTAAACCACTATTTGCGAGTATGCCTGCAGCTCCATCTTGCAGTTGAATTTTACCATCTGTTCCTTCTTTTGTAGCGGATACGAAAATTTGGTTTCCTAGCGTATAAGCAGATACACCATAATTTCCATTATTAATAGTATTAATAAGATCCTTATATGTCATATCCTGAGTTATTTTTAGCGGTTTACCGTTTATATTAATCGTATCATCGACATTAAATTTCGCATTCATATCAGCAATTGCATCACTTTTAATTTGATGACGTTCTGCTATTTGCTTCACTTCAATATTAAATGTTCCTGCAATAGCTGATCCGTCCGCTTGAACACTTACATAGCCATCTTGTGATAAAGTAACCTTTTTTTCATTACCCTTAAATTCAGCTAAATCTTGGAAGCTTTGGACAAATGATCCAAATTGTGTTTTTAAGCTACTATACACATTCTTTTCATCTGTTAATGATTTTTTTTGATTATTATACGGTGTTTTTTTCATTTCCAATGTTTGTAGTTCTAGTTGCACCAATTGAGACGTATCAATCATGTTACCATCTAAATTCCAAATCTGTTGTTTTCCACCGATTCCAGTAATTGTTCCTGCCATTTTATCTCACTCCTCGTTTTTTACATGTAATCTAAAATGCTAATTTTACTCATTGTACTAACAGCTTTTAACGTCGCTTCATACGTTGCGTTAATATATGATAAGTCAGAAATAGCGGCTGCTAAATCAACACCTTCAACTTCTTCTTTATTTTCTTTTAATGCCATGTTTTGTTCCTCTAAAATGTTTCCAAATGCCTTCAATGTATTCATCGTCGCACCAACTTCTGTCGTACGATTTACCACATTATCAAAGTTATCTTTATTTTCCTTTAGTAACGGTTCTAGCGCTTGTCGATCACCGCTTAACATCGCATCTTTCATTTTTACTAACGTTTGAATTGTTGGGGATAATAAGTCTTTTCCATTTCGGTACACTTTCACTTCGTATCCATCATTTAATGTCCAGGCAACGTCCTTCGTTCCACCTTGGTACGTACCATCGTCAGTAAATGGTGGTTGCTGCATACCTTCACCGCCAAATATGTAGCGGCCTTCTTCCTTTGTATTAGCTAAATACACAACTTGCTTTAATATTTCATTTACTTCTGTTCCAATTGCTTTCAAGTCACTCTGTCCATTTGTTCCGTTTAATGCTTGAATTGTAAGTTTATTTACACGGTCTAACGATTCAGAAATCCCACTTAATGAACTTTCTGTTTGCTTTAGAATTCTTTGAGAATCTCCTAAATCTCTTTTCATTTGCTCAATGTTTGCTAAAGAATGGTTAATCGCAAACGTTTTACTAGCAGCAAGCGGGTCTTCGCTCATGTGAATATTTTTTTTACCAGATGTCACTTGATTACGATGATACATTTGCTGCGTATTTAACCGCATTAATTGGCTCTTCGCCCAGTTTGCATTTTGAAATGTTGCTACTCTCATAAAATCTCCCTTTCTATCTGCTTAAACAAACAGTAACTCTCCCATTCGTTTAAGGTATATTACTTCTATTCACCATGATATATAAATGTTTTTCTTTCATCCAATACGTCGCTGATACACAGAGCAGAGCAAACCATGACCTACACTTCCTTTCTCCTTTTGTTTTAAACATTGCATGTGGCAGGTAAAAGCCCTAACCGCTTCTATGCATGGCCAGATGCTCTCGTCCCCCTAAAAAGAAAGAGGGTTTTATGTCAGTTTTCCAACTCATCTATAAGCGATGTTCTATCATGGTGAATAGAGTTTTATCTATCTTATAATTGAAAACAAACTATCAAATACTTCGTTCATCGTGTTAATTGCCTTTGAATTTGCAACGAAATATTTTTGATAGGTCATCAAATTGACCATCTCTTCATCCATATTAACGCCTTCTAAACTTGTTTTTTCTTGTTCAATTCCACCTAATAAATCTTCATGAATCGTTTTATAGTCTCCCGATGCATTCGTATCTGTTGCAACTTGAACAATCAGTTTATCTAGTGACTGCTTATACGTAAGTCCGTCAGCATACGGCTGGTCTCCTATGCCTGCAAGTTGATTTGCAGTATCAACAGAAATTTTCATTTTGGAAATATCTTTTTCAAAGTCTGGATTCAAGCGCATATCTTTCGCATTCGTTCCAACAAAGAAATCTTTATTCATTACATTATTTACTTTGGCTTTTAAAGAACCCATTAATTTATTTAAATGATCTTGATATCCTGCAATTGTTTGCTTCGCATCAATAGCTGCTTGAATTTTACCACCTTTAAACTGCATTTCTTTTCCAGAAATGAAAACGGATATGTTGTTATTCATTGTATTTACTTGTAATGGATTTATATCTTGCCCACTGACAATTAGCATTCCATCAATTCTAAGACTTGCAATATTAGGATTAACAGATTCATATGACACTTCAACATTTGCATATTGTGACATCTCTGAAATAATTTTGTCACGTTCATCGAGTAATTGATTTGGAGCATGATCTCCTGCTTGACCAATTTTTTTATTTATCTCTGCTAAATTGCTCTGTAATCGATTAAATTCCTTTATGTGCTGCAATGCATCTGTTCCTGCTTGTGATTCTGCTTGTTCGAAATTTTTAGCAAGACGATTTAGTTGATTTGTAAATTTATTTGTTTCGGCAGTTAACGTGTTGTAATAATTCGGTTGCTCAGGATTTTTCGCAACTTCACGAAATCCATTAAAAAATTTATCTATTAAACTTGATAATGAATTTTCATTTGTAGTTCCTACCATTGTTTCGACCTGCGACAAACTTGAGTTCATATATGAATAATACGATACTAGTGATGATTGTTGATTATATTGCTGTGTCTTCACTTCATCTGTTACACGATCTACGCTTACAGTCCTTACACCATAACCAATCCGTTGTTCAGGTGTATAGCCTTGACTGCCCCCGATAGCGCTATAATTCACAACTTGGCGAACATAACCTGGTGAATGCATGTTAGAAAGGTTTTGTTTAGTTGTTTGTAATCCTACTTGTGCCGCTAACATCCCCGACAACGAAGTATTATAATCAGTTAATTTCATTTTGTTCACTTCTCCCTTTGCTACAATAATTCATTCATAAAAATTTGCGAGTTCTGATTTTTCTCAAGGTTAAATTCAGAAACTGAGTCAACAATACTTTCTGTAGTTTTTAATAATACGTTTAAATAATATTGATTTTTCGAAAGTATCGTTTTCGTATTCTCTTCTAAGAATACCACTGTTTTTTGTAATTCTTCCATTTTTTTTATTTCCTCTTCCGAAAAATAGGAAAATAAAGAACGGACTCTTATTGAGCTTTCGCCTTTTTCTTTACAATAATTCTCTACTGTTTCTTGAAAACGAAGCGATAACTGTTTTGCCTGCTCAATATACTGCAGCTGCTTCACATGCAAGGATTGTACTTCTGCTATTTTTTTTTGCTGTAAGCACTCAAATATTTGGTCTCCAAGCATACCGATATTTTCATATGCATCTTTCACTTTCACAAGCTGTTCATATAAGTTTGTATACATGATATCCCCTCCTCTTTACAACACTAAATTAACAATTAAACCATGAATTTCTCCAATTTGGTTTAATATTTCTAAGTGTCCAGTCTTTGTGTTTACTAAGTTCATAATGTCTTCTAAGTCATTTAATTCATTTTCGACCTGTTTTACAACCGTCATTTTTTGTGAATAACCATAACGCGGATGACGTGCTAACACGTCCTTATACTGCATTAAATTATCGACATAGAAATTTAAAAATGACTTTACTGTACTTTTATATTCCATAATGTTGTCAAGGGTAAGCTCTTGTTCAATTTTTTCTTTTATTTCACCAATATTACCGACAAAAGCCTCCATTTTTTCAAGCAAGCTTTCTTTTTTCGGATCAGCACGTAGGTTATCCGAAAAAGAAGGACCGATCTGTCCCTTTGCTTCCTTTTGTATTGGTACTGGATTTGGCATATGTGATAAAGCCAAATTGTTTGGTACAAAACGTAACATATTTATCACCTATTTGAATTATTTACATCGTAAAATCTATCTATTCATAATTATACTCTGTTAAACGATAATTTGCAGTTATTTTTTTCAGAAGATATGTTACAATTTACGATGAGGTGGCAGATTTTTATGAATATATTTCTTTGTGGTTCCAATCAATTAACAACTTTAGATCAAGCAGAAATAAAAAATTTCTTATCTGAATATGCTTATAAACATCAGATCTATGTACTATGCTATAAATCCATTGAAAATGAAGTACTTCGATTTTTTGTTGAAAACGAGCGTCTTGCTCCTAATTTATCGATATACACATTACAACCATTACATTTGTTATCAGATGAATTCCAAGACATTGTAGCGTATTTGAAAGTACAAGGAGCGCGATTTTCTTCTTTTAATCATCCAAGTGAATCAATTTATCGTTCGGAGTATAAGTTTTTCGTAAAACAAATCATTAAAGAAACAGATTTAGTACTTTGTTTCTATAATGGCGATAAACATACGTCAGTCATTCCAGTGGATGTTGCAAAGGAAGCCCGAACAAATGCTATTATTTTTGATTTACCCGGTCTTGAAAATGAGCAATCTAGAAAAAATTTCGAACAAAAAATGCGCATGATGTAATTCTAGTGCTCACAAACTAAATACTGGAGCTAACCGTCTTTAACATTTATAAATTCTTTTTAAATAAACCTTCTATCAGCGGAACTGATAGAAGGTTTTACTAAACACACTCTATTTACCTTTGAATATCAAAAAAGGAGGGTGCACAATAGAAAAGATTGTGCCTATACCATGACTCTACTAGAACAAGACTATACCTATTTTATTACACAATTTAAACAACATTTCAATATCGATATTTCATTATATAAACAAGATAGAATGAAGAGGAGAATCGATTCTTTTATTTTGCGAAGAGGTCACGAAAATTACTCTCAATTCATTCGTGAACTACAAAGTAATCCCCACCTATTTGCTGTGTTTATTGATCATTTAACAATTAACGTTTCTGAATTTTACCGAAATCGTGAAAGATGGGATGCTCTTGCGACAAAAGTATTGCCAAAACTCATTCAGCAAAATAATGCGAAATTAAAATTGTGGAGTGCCGCCTGTGCAGCTGGCGAAGAACCATATACGTTATCTATTATTCTTTCACAAATTTTATCAAAATATCGCTTTGAAATTTTGGCTACTGATCTCGATCCAAACATTTTAGAAAAAGCAAAGTGTGGCACATATTATGATCGTTCTTTAAAAGAAGTACCTAGCGAGATAAAACAAGCATACTTTACAAAAAAAGACGAAGTATATCACATTCAACCAGAAATTAAACAACCTATTTCATTTAAGCAGCATGACTTATTGCTACAATCATTCGATACAAATTTCGATTTAATTATTTGCCGAAACGTTATGATTTATTTTACAGAGGAAGCACGAGCACAAATTTACGAGAAATTCAGTCGTTCTTTAAAGAAAGGCGGCGTATTATTTGTTGGTAGTACGGAACAAATTTTAACTCCTGAACGCTATAACTTACAGCGCTTTGATACCTTTTTCTATGAAAAAATATAAAGTGAAACTGCCCACAAATAGCAAAATAAAAACCAATAGAAAAGGTCGCTTTCATCATGAATAGCGACCTTTTCTATTGGTTCCAATTTTATCTCTGTATAACATATATACAAATCACCCAAATGAGTAGAAAAAAGACTGTAATCGACCATTTATGTTCCTTCACTAATTGTTTCATCTGTTGCGATAACTGCGTCATACTCATTTCAGCTAATGCTCGCAATACCCCTACATCACGTTCCTGTGAAGCCGGATGGAATGCATCAACAAATACATTTCCATTAGAAACTTTTGTCATATAAGCTGTTATCGTTTGAATAACCATCTCTATTTTAGAAGGATCTTGTCCTAACAGATGAGTAAGAGCAACCATATCTAGTAAAGGTATCATCATTTTTTTATCGTGTAGTTGAAAAGTGATTGGTAGTTCAATAAAATCATATGTTCCATCTAATAAAGGAATTTGCCGTACATGTATATTTTTCACAAGCTCTTGTACGTTCTTTACTATTTCTTGATACATTTGCTCATTTTGTCCGCTTTTCTCCTCCAATAGCTTTGGGAGTTGCTGCAACAATTGTATGACTGACTTTAATTCATTTAAAATCGTTTGTACGGCAACTTCTCCATCATGAACATTTGATAATATAATTCCAATTTCTTCCCCTCTTGTAACAATATGATGATCAATAGCAAATGTTATTGTATCCTTTTGTTTTCCTACAGTTACTTCTTGTTTATCAAAATTGGAAGGCTGCTGTATTGGTTCAAGCGTTTTGTTTCCTATTGTAATTCGATTGATTTCCATATACACGCCTCCTTTTTACATTTCATTAAAACGAACATCAGTAAAAACGAAAAAATCTTACTGACGTTCGTTTTATTTTATGAACCCCACTCTTTATTACTTTTTAATATAAAAAATAATAAAAATCCTCCAGATATAATAGCAAATAAGTCCGATGGGTGTACTCCAGTCGATGATTTCTTTTCTTCTTTTTTTTCTTCAACATGTTCTTGCTTTCTCTCGACTGTTTCTTTATTATGCGACACTTTTGATTTCTCTTTCGCCTCCACCACTTGATCAAAATTACTATCCTGCGGCTTTTGCTTTGAAGGTTCTGTTATTGTAATAACCGCCTCTTGCGAAAGAGGTTCTTCTTGCTGCTTTTGCTCTTTCGGTTCTTCTTTTTGTGAATCAGTTTCTTCTTGTTTCGTAGTTTCTGCTACGGCAGAAATGACATACTTACTTTCTATCACGCTTTTATTCCCGGCTGCATCCACTAATTCAATCATAAGTTTGTAAGTATCAATCGGTATCGTCTCAGTAAGTTCATACTTTCCTATCCAACTGTCTTCTTTTTTCTCATATTGAAGTGGAAAAGTAAAATTAGTCTCCTTACCCTCTATCCGAGCTACAATTTGTTTAACTGAGGTTTCCGCATCTTTTGCCTTAACACGAATAACTAGTGATTCACCTTTTTTTAATTCAATTTTATCTTCTTCATGATTCAAAACGATAAGTTCCTCTACCTTCGATCCTTCTTTATCAGGAAGAGGTTCTTTATTTTCAATCTGTATAAGATCTATTTTCTGTTCTATAGGTTCTCCATCACTACTCATCAGAACATCAAGCTGCCAAGTTCCTTCTAAATCATACTGAGTAACTATATAATCTGCATTCCACTTTTTCAACTCTGCATCGTATGAAAAAGATAACTGGCGATCTTGTTTGTATTGTTGTTCTGTGTTTGACAACCGAAGCCACCCTACCAATTTCGAGTTGCTTAATTCATTCTTTTGATCATTTGATTCCTTTTTTTTATCATTCAATTCTTGCTGATCAATAGTAATATGCACAGTTTGTCCAACTACAGCTTTTGTTGTATTTACAGTAACACGTCCTACCTCTGTGTTTACACTATATTCTTTTACTTGTGCATCCTTTTCTTGTTTCACAGCAGAAGAACCCTCTGTTGTTTCTGCTCTATTATGTACAGGGAAGAATATAAGTAATTGTAAAACAACCCAGACGCTGAAAAAACATCTTATACTTTTCATTTCAAACTCCTACATGATCAATTACAGCTCTTTGATTACTTTTACTCCAAAGAAACCGTCCACATTTACAAGTTCTCCGTAAGCTATTAACACATCATTTACATAAATTTGAATTGGCTCCTCAATACTTTCATCTAGTAACACCGTTTCATTTTCATGTAAATTTAAAATCTCTTCAATTGTTTTCATCGTATTACCAAATATAAATTTCATATTTACTTCTACATTTTGTAATAGATCTGCTTCTATCTGTGGATTAGCTTTAACTTTTGTTTGAGCAGGAATATCTTGCAATTGTACAGACTGTACCTTAGGCACTTCTGTTTGTTTTTCTTGCTTCACTTCTATTGCTTCCTCTTCAACCGGCGGAAGTAAGCGTCTTACCATTGCCTTCGCTTCAGGGATTGGCAAAATTTGATACATCTTTGAATGTATTAAATCACCAATCTCAAGTTGGAACGTAATTTGGATGATTTCATCCATATTACTTGCTGTACCCATATTCTCCATTTCTTCTTGAAGGGTAATAAACTTAACTGTTGGCGGTGAAATATCCATTTTCTCTGAGAACATTTCGGACATTGATGTCGCCGCATGCCCCATCATTTGGTTCATAATTTCCTTCACACCACTTAATTCTAACTCAGTCAATTCTTGTTCTGGATCAATTTCACCATTACCCATCATCATTAAATCGACCATCGTTAAAGCAACCTCTTTTGAAAATACAAATATATTTTCATGTTGTAATCCTTCAACGAAATCTACATTTAAAATAACAAATGGAATCGGTACACCTTCATACTGGCGAATATTAATTGTTTCCACTTTTGGCGTACTAATATTTACAGGTTGATTTAACACTGTTGATAAAACAGTAGAAGCTGAACCTATAGAAATATTGGCAATTTCACCAAGCACATCTTTCTCTTCTTGTGTTATTACTTCTACTGCTGGACGCTCTTCTTTTCCATCTCCTGATAATTGCAAAAGCTTGTCTATCATTTTTTTTGCACTATCTATTGAGACAATCTGTACAAGCTTCGAATTTACTAAATCATCAATTTTCAAATCAAATGATACTTTAATAATTGCAGTGCTATTATTATCATCTATAGAAGACATTTTCTCCATTTCTTCTATAAGTTTAACAACTTGAATTGTCGGAGGAGACATATCGACAATATCCTGGAAAAATTCCGACATAGAAGTTGCTGCAAATCCCATCATTTGATTCATCGCTTCTTTAACAGCACTTAATTCTAGTTCCGCCAGCTCTTTTCCATCCTCAACTTTACCTGTTCCCATCATCATTAAATCAGCAATTGCTAACGCAACGTCTTGCTTAATAACAAGTAAATTTTCCATTTCAAGACCTTTTGTAAAATGGATATTTAATACGACGTGTGGAACTTCAACCTCGCTTGAATCGTACAAATCAACGACTTCTATACTTGGAGTTGTAATATTTACTTGACGATTTAATAACGTCGACAATATCGTAGAAGCTGAGCCAAATGATATATTTGCAATTTCTCCGAGAATATCACATTCTTCTTGTGTTAATAACTGCGAGTTCTTTTTCTCGCGTACAAGTGTATCACCGTCTCCTTGTCTATGTTGTTCAGACATTTGTTAACCCCCTTATATCGATCTTTCTTTATTTCATTATTTTATTTTTTCATTTCAATGATTTAATGTCTATACAAAAATTACATACAAAATTACAAAAGAAAACAACTATACTTCATACATTTTAACAGATTCATTATAAAAATAACTATTAACTATCCCGTAATACTTTCATTAGTGGGAGGGGGCATCATCCCCACTGATGTTTAACCCAATCTATTTTCATAGTTCATTGTTCACCATCTATTTTCTCTACTAATCTGTAAAGAACTTACTGTCCTCTATCTGATAATCTAAAACTCCTCAACCATATACATTGAGGAGTTCGTTCGTGTTATAAACCTTCTGGATTTAAAATGAGAACTACTCGTCCATCACCGAGAATCGTTGCACCAGAAAAATATGTTACACTATCAGCGAAAAAGTCCCCGAGTGATTTTAATACAATTTCTCTTTGACCAATAATCGTATTTACAATTAACCCATAACTACGATGTGAATTACGAACAATTAAAACTGGAACCATTTGTCCATCTGTTGCCAATGCATCTTCCAATGTCTTCTCACCGAAAATAACACTTAAATGCTTTACTTCTATAATTTGATTACGGTAATTTAAAACATCTCTTTCATGCAATGTTTGAATATCTTCTTTTCGAATCCGAATCGCTTCAACAATGTTGCCAAGTGGCAGAGCATAGCGGGTTTCGTTTGTCTGAACAAGCATGGATTGAATAATAGAAAGCGTTAACGGAAGTTCGATGCGGAACTTACTTCCTTTCCCTTCTTCTGCTTCAATAATTACATGTCCACCTAAACTATTTATTGTATGTTTCACAACATCTAACCCTACACCTCGTCCTGATAAATCAGAAATAACTTCTGCTGTACTAAATCCAGGTGCAAGAATAAGTTCATATATTTCACGATCTGTTAACTTATTTGCTTCTGCTTCTGTAATAACGCCATTTTGAATCGCTTTTTTCAGTACTCTTCCTTTATTAATACCATTACCATCATCAGTAATTTGAATGACAACGTGATTGCCGCTGTGAAACGCTTCTAGTTTAATTGTACCTGTTTCACTTTTCCCAGCATTACGTCTTACATCAACTGTTTCAATACCATGGTCGATTGCATTACGGATGATATGTACAAGCGGATCTCCAATTTCATCAATAACAATTTTATCGACTTCTGTATCTTCACCAATAATTTGTAAATCAATTTTCTTCCCAAGCTCTTTTGCAACCATACGTACCATACGTGGAAAACGATTAAAGACCGTTTCAATTGGAACCATTCGCATATTTAATAAAACATTTTGAATATCTTTTGAAATGTCCCCTAATCGGTTTAAATGCTCGATTAACTCTTTATTTTGAATCGATTCTGCTAATTCATCGATTCTGCCGCGTTCAATGACACTTTCTTCAAACATATTCATTAACCGTTCAATTTTCTCAAGCTGTACACGAATTGAACGATTTTCAACCTTCGCACCCTTATTCTTTGCTTGTGGCTTAGCACTTTCCTTTACAGATGCTTGTTGTGAAACCTCTTCCTTGTGCTCAATAGCTTGATTGATCTCTACTTTCTGAGATGATACAACTTCTACTTTCTCCACTTCTGATACGTTAAGTACAGCTTGCTTAACCTCTTCTTCACTGCATTCTGTCTTTACATGGACCTGGAATTCAAAATCAAATGCATCTGCTTCAATTTCTTCTACTGTTGGAACTGTTTTTGTAACATCTCCAATGTTGTTTAATGCTTCAATACACATAATCGCGCGTACTGCCTTTAACATTGCCTGTTGCTCAATAGAAATATGTACAGTGTAAGATGCCTCATTATCTACTTCTTGGTCTAACTGTTCTACAGATTGCTCAGCATGAAGCAGTGCTTCTAACTTTTGTTTTGTACTCGCAACATCAATATTCCCCATGCCACCTTGTTGCACATCCGCAACCATTTTCTCTAAATTATCAATACATTCAAAAATCACATCAATAATATCAGCATTTACAACTATATTGCCATGGCGAATTTCATCTAATACATTTTCCATTTTATGCGTTAAATCTGCCATCTCTGTAAATCCCATACTAGCAGACATCCCTTTAAATGTATGCGCAGATCGGAAAATTTCTCCAACAACTTCCGTATCTTCTGGGTTTTGTTCTAATGTAAGAACATTTTCATTTAATGCTTGCAAATGTTCTTCTGACTCTTCGAAAAAAATACTTAATAAGTCTGTTTGCATATCAATCCCCTACCTGTCCGTTCTGAAAACCTATAATTCAAGTATATTAATTTAATGTTTCATAAACTAATAGAAAGGATACAAAAAGGAGACACCCTTTTTTATTACATATACAATCACTTATGTTTTAGTTGGTGCCTCCAGTTATTATTTATGTTAATTTGTTGCTACTTTTGTTAATGCTTCAATTACACGATCTTCTTGGAAAGGTTTTACAATAAAATCTTTTGCTCCATTTTTAATCGCTTCTAACACCATACCTTGTTGCCCCATCGCAGAACAGATGACAACTTTTGCACTCGCATCAATTTTAATAATTTCCTTTAATGCTTCCAATCCATCCATTTCTGGCATTGTAATATCAAGTGTTACAATATCCGGTTGCAATTCTTTATATTTTTGAATTGCCTCAACTCCATTTTCAGCTTCGCCAATTACTTCAAAATCCGCGCTGTTTTTTAATAAATTCTTAATCATTGTTCTCATAAACATTGCATCATCTACAACTAAAATTTTGTGTGCCATTCTACCAATTCTCTCCTTCTATGTATAAGAATATCTTAATATTTAATCTTAACATTCTATTTCATTATACAATAAGATAACGGTAAATTTTAAATGTTTTTTTTAGAATACATGCATTTTTATTATTTTTTTTTTAAAACCGAACAAAAAAATGTAATAAAGTTACATTAACTACCAAATAATACCTAAGATTATTATTTTCACATTTTAATAAGATAATTTTTTAAAATTGTCTAAAGAATTATTTCTAACAACTAATTGCAGCTAAACACGATGATAGAATGTCATAGACCGCTTCTAGCAATTGAATCAAATTTTCTAAATGTACAAATACTCATTTTTCCTAATTGTATTCCTCTTATCTATTTATCCCAATATAATTATAAATTTGACACATTCTACTTTTGTATTAAGATTAAAATATATGGAGGGGAATTTATATGGAATATAATATCTTAAAAGTTATTGCACTAGCAGAAAAACTAAAATATGAAATGCGACACAGCTGGCTTTCTAACGGTCGTCAAGAGAGTGTAGCAGAACATACATGGCGTATGTCACTCATGGCTATCCTCGTTCATCCTTATTTAGATAAAAAGGTAGATATAGAAAAGTTACTTAAAATGGTAATAATCCACGATTTAGTCGAAGCTGAAGCTGGTGATATCCCTGCATTTGATACGATGAATAGTGCAGAATTACGACGAAAAAAACAAGAAAAGGAACAACAAGCAATTCTAAATATTAAACATACACTGTCAGGCCCCCTTGGAGAAGAATTATATAAACTATGGATGGAGTTTGAAGAAAAAGAAACTTATGAAGCAAAAGTTGCAAACGCTTTAGATAAACTAGAAGTAAAAATTCAGCATAATGAAGCAGACATCGATACGTGGCTTCCTATTGAACATAAAATGACATTCCAAGTTGCCCAGCATACAGATTTTGATTCATTCTTATCAAAGCTACAAAAGATTATTGAAAAAGAAGGAGAACAAAAATTAATTGCTGCTGGGATTGATGTTGAGGCTTGTAAGTAGTAAAACCTCGTACAATAAATATTTTAAATAAAATCAAGGATAAGTAATGTATATTTATATAGAAATAAGCTTTAAAGACCTTGTTTTTTAATCATGCAAAAAAGCAAACCTGTGTGAACAGATTTGCTTTTTCTACATTATTTTTGATTAAATCCCTTTTTAATCAAAAACTCTTTCATATACAGGCGTTTTTCCTGTGACATAAACGTACTCATTGATCCCGTCCATGTCACATCCTTTTGATTTGTCAATCTTTCCTTATAATATTCATTGGTCGTACGATCATATTCATCTAGTAGTTCGCTATATTTCTTCTCATCATATTCGTTTTCATGTAGGATCGCTCCAACTGGTAGGCGAGGTTTCACCCCATGCTTTTCATCTGGTACACCAACTGTCATTCCAAAGACGGGGTACACGTTATCCGGTAAATGTAGTAATTCACTTACTTGTTCTGGGTTATTACGAATTCCACCAATATAACAAATACCATATCCGAGAGATTCCGCTGCAAGTGCTAAATTTTGAGCAAAGAGAGAAGCATCTACCGTTGCCACAATAAAGTTCTCTGTTGTACCGGCCTTCATTTCTGTCCCATGTTTTTTACATGCCACTTCTAACCGCTTTAAATCTGCGCAGCAAACAAAGAATGCTCCGCAATTTTTCACATGACGATTTCCAGATAGCTCTGCTAATTGCTCTTTCAGCGTTTCATCTGTTACATATACAACTGAATATGCTTGCACAAAATGTGATGATGCTGCATGTTGTGCTGCTCCAATCATTCTTCCGATTATATTTTTTGGAATTGGCTCTTTCTTATATTTCCGTACTGATACGTGTTGTTCCATTGTATGTATTATTTCATTCACAATATCCTACCCCCTATAGTCTGAATACTTAATAAGTATCACATTTTTTGTATACGGACAAACGATATGCCTATAAAAAAATGATACATGAAAAAAGACCAATCGATTTGATTGGTCCTTTCCAGTCTATTAACCTGCTTTTAATACCTTTACACCTTTAACAACATTCCAAACGAAATAATAAATTCCTACCACCGCAAAGATCACATACGTTGCAATAATAGCGATTCCTACCCCCATTGATTCTCCCATACTCAAACCAAATACACCGGAAAGAGCAAGACCTCCAAATAGAATTGCATACGGAATTACGTGTGTCCACAATGCTTTTTTTGCATGATATTTTACATCATCTTCTGCGATAAAGTAGACGATAATTGGAAGTAAAAACGGTGCAAAGAAAATGCTAAAGTAACATAATGAAGATAAAATTTGATTGCCTTTCATACGATTCACCTCTAAAGTTTTGTTACTCTTATTATGACACTTCAAAACTTTAGAAACTATCGCTTTACCTTTCAACTGAATTACAATTTTGTAAGATTTCAAATTATATTTGATTCATAAACCAGTACTTCGTAATCGCTACATACTCTCTAAGATTAGATTGAATGATGATCGGCTTTGGTGTTCTTGCTGACAATCCCTCTAGCTGCAACCCCTGTTTTTCGGCAATTTTTTTTGCACGGTACATATGAAAATCATTTGTTACAATGATTCCTTTTTTCTTATTTGTTGGAATAAGAGGTTTTGAGAATTTTATGTTCTCGTCTGTATTCGTCGAACGATCTTCCATTGTAATTCGCTCTTCTTGAATTCCCTTTTCCACCAATCCGCGTTTCATAGCCAAAGCTTCGGAAATATCCTCTCCTTTTCCTTTCCCACCAGATACAATAACAGTTGTTTGTGGATGTATTTTTAAATATTCAGCTGCTTTATCAATACGATATTGCAAAGTATAAGAAGGTTCTGTTCCTTTCACACGAGCACCAAGTACAATCATATAATCTGCATCATTCGGTGCTTCCATATGACCATGCTTGTAAATAATATATTGTAAAGTACCCATATAAACTGCTGCAATTATAATGAAAATAAAGCAATACTTTTTGAATCTCTTTCTTTTTAACATTCCTATGAATTCTCCTATTCCCCCATTTTTTTCATCATAATATTCTTCTAATTACTTGTATAGTTTTATTTTCCAATTTGAGATGATTTATCCTTAAAAAGTAATATTTGTATTAACTAATATATAACATGAAAAAAATCCCCTTAACATATTTAGGGGACTTCATCATTATATATGTTTTTCTTCCAACACCCGTATAGAAACAGGATGTGATAAATGATTCATCACAAATACAGCACACGCTGTTAATAGTTCCGCAACAGGCATTACAAGCCATATGCCATTTACACCAAATAATTTTGGCATCACCCATAGAAGAGGAATGATTAGTAACAGCCCACGACTTAAAATAATTAAAACAGATTTTTTTGTTTGTCTTACAGATTGGAAATATTCACCATAAACAATGTTATATCCTAAAAATACGTATTGCATGAAGAATAAACTAATTCCTATAACCGTCATATTTAATAATTCTTCAGATTGAATGTCAAATAAACCTACCAGATATTTTCCAAAGAATAAACCAATCAGTGTTGCAATTACACCGAGTACAACAGCTGTTTTAACCCCAATCTGTAACCCTTGTTTTAATCTTTCCGTTAAGTTTGCACCATAATGGAAGCTCGCGATTGGTTGTAGTGCTGCTCCAACTCCAAAGAATAAAAGTAACGTCATCGCATGAATACTGTTTACTATAGCATACGATGCAACACCTTGTTCACCAGCATATTGAATAAAAGTGATATTAAATCCAATTGTTACAATCGCTACCGTAGCCTCTGTCGTGAAACTTGGAAAACCAATAATCATAATTTGCTTTACGGTTTCCCATTCTAAATGGAGTTTCGTCCATTTTAAAATGCTGTTTTTTCTAAAGAAATGACTCAGTAGCACAAGAAAACCAATTGCTGCAGATAAAATAGTTGCAGCCGCTGATCCTGTCACACCCCAGCCTAAAATGAAAATAAAAATATAATTAAATACAATGTTTAATACCGCCGTGATAATCAGACCGGCCATAGCTAAATTTGGATTTCCATCATTCCGTATAAATGTACTCAATACATTTTCTAACACATATATCATTCCAAATGTGAATAATACATGTAGATAATCTAATGAATACGGTAAAATTACATCGTTTGCACCAAATAAGTATGCTATATCTTCTATTTTCCATAAACAAATAATCATTAATATACCAACAATCGTAACCGCTACCGTCATAGACTGTGTGAAAATAGAACGCGCTCGTTCTATTTTATTTTCTCCTAAAGCAATCGAATACATTGTAGCTCCGCCCATCCCAATCCATAGTGAAATGGAGAAAAAGATAGAAAATGCAGGAACGGCAACGTTAACTCCTGCCAAAGCATTCGCTCCCACACCACGGCTCACCATAACTGCATCAATCATAATATTCACCGACATCAGTACCATTCCGAGTACAGCCGGTATTAAATAAGAAATAAATAAACTTTTAATCGGCTTTTCTCTTAAATTCCCAGTTGTTTTCATTACAAAATTCTCCTTTACGACTCTCTGTTTACATTGTAAACCTTCAAGTAACTTGAAGGTCAAGAGAGAAGTAAAAAATTAAAATTTCACTTTTTTACCACAGGGATTTGAATTTCTGTCACTTGCTCCTCTTGATTACTCGTTACAGACCAATCAATTAAAGCTAGTTCAATTGCGTCACCACATATTTCATACCCAGCCTTCTCAATAGCTAGTAGCAGCCTCTTATAAGTCTTACTAGTTTCTTCATATGGTCCGTGATGATATGCACACGCATATATCCCCCTTTCAATTACACTTGAAGCATCAGTTTGAAATGGCATGTAATCAAGAAGAATGAATACACTATTGTACGCTTGAAAATCATGTTGTAATAATGCATCTTTCGCTACGGTAACACCTATATCACCTGAAAATAAACTTTCATCTACTTGTTTCATATTTTTTTGAAGTGAATGAATATAATATTCAAACATATCATCCGTTACATTTGTTTCATTTGCAGTAATAGGAAGAGCTGTAATTTTCCGCTTTGGTAATTTTTTGAAAAACACCGTATCAGCATCTGTTTGTACAGCTTCTTTCATTAAATGAATTTTATGCTTTATTTTTGCTAACGTATACTCAATTTCCTTTTGTTTTCTCAGTAACATCTCTTCCTGTTTCTCTAATAAATCCATCGCAAAAGCTGGTGTTCTTTCATCTATATAGCGTTTAATTTCTTTTAGCGGTATATTTAGCTGTCGTAAAAACTTAATCGTATCCAACATTGAAAATTGATTGATTATATAGTAGCGATAATTTGTTTGTGAATCAACAATCGCTGGATGAAAGATTCCCTTTTCATCATAGTACCGCAATGTCGATTCAGGAATATTATGCATTTTTGCCATTTCCCCAATTGTAAAACGTTGATTTAATAACATATTTACTTCTCCGTTCGTTTCAAATTCATTAACCTAATCACACTTTTTATACTGTCCCTTTACCTCGTTAATAACAGTTTCACTATATTCTCGCTCTCTATAAGGTAGCAAGTATACTATATGTACTCTTTAAAATAAATAATAAACTGAAAAGCGAGCCTTGTCATTTTGGCTCGCTCTCAACGTTTATTAAATACGTCCCATCGCCGCTTTCACTGTTTCTACAACAAACGTAATTTCTTCGCTAGAAATTACAAGCGGCGGCGCTAATGTTAAAATGTTATTATAACCAGCTGTCGTCATACCGTTACGGCCAATAAGTAATCCTTTTTCTTTACAAGCATTCACAACACTTGAAATTTTGTCCCCATCAATTGGCTCTTTCGTCGCTTTATCGTTTACAAGTTCAATTCCAACGAGTAAGCCCTTTCCGCGAATATCTCCTACATATGGATGGTCACCAATCGCTTCTTTTAATTGCTCTAATAGAAGAGATCCCATCTGAGCAGAACGATTAATCAATCCTTCGTTCTCCATAATCTCTAAATTTTTAAGTGCCAATGCACAAGCTGCTGGATTTCCGCCAAATGTATTAATATGCCGGAAAAACTCATATTCTCCCGCCCCTTGAAATGCCTCATAGATTTCTTTTTTCACTGCCGTTACGGACAACGGTAAATATCCACTTGTAATTCCTTTTGCTGCCGTAATAATATCTGGCTTTACATCATAATGCATGAATCCAAAAGGTTTCCCTGTACGTCCAAAACCACAAATGACCTCATCACTAATAAGAAGTGCTCCATGCTTTTTGCACGTTTCATGAACAGCCTTCATATAATTTTGCGGCGGCATTAAAATACCTCCGCCTGTGATAATTGGTTCCATAATAAATGCTGCTATCGTTTCGCTCAATTCCCACGTCATCACGCGATCAATTTCTTTTACACATTCCACATCATAAATATCCTCTGCTTCAATTCCTGGCATACGATAACAGTCTGGCGGCGTGACATGTAAGAAACCTGCCGCTAACGGCTCATATTGATATTTCCGCTGCGCTTGACCCGTTGCTGCCATTGCTGCCATCGTATTTCCATGATAACCGCGGTAGCGTGCCATAACTTTAAAACGATGCGGTTCTCCTTTATATGCATAATATTGACGAGCAATTTTAAATGCTGTCTCATTTGCCTCTGATCCACTGTTAGAGAAGAAAATAACGTATTCCCCGCCAAGCCACTCATTTAATTTTTCTGCTAATCGAATCGCTGGCTCATGTGATTGCGACATCGGAAAATAAGAAAGTTTTTGTAACTGCTCATAAGCAGCATCAGCTAGTTCTTTTCTTCCATAACCACTATTCACACACCAAAGACCGCTCATTCCATCTAAATAGCGTTTTCCTTCACTATCTTCTACCCAGCAGCCCTCTGCCTTCATTCCAATCATTGTACTATTCGGACTATACGGACGCATTCCATGCCAGACGTATTTTTCATCTTTTGCTAATAATTCTCCAGATTGCTTCGTTTTCACCATACATTCCACCTTCCATGACAACTTTTATATATAAAGCTGTTCGGTGCCTCATGATGATTTCAATTTTTCTCTTCCTAAACTTTCATTCCACAAAAACGCCGTGAATCCTACTAGTAAATTAAAAAACTCAAACAAAAGAAGGAATAAATGTTATTTAGTAAAATAAAAAACAGAGTGCTTTCCTTTAGCCAGAAAGCACTCTGTTTCTTAATGCGCCGATACGTCACTAACACCATGTCCTGTATTCGACTTTACTAATATTTCATCAAATTTCGCGGCATCTTCTTTCTTACTAGATAAAATCGTCCCTAAATAGGCAGCTAAAAATCCAAGTGGAATAGAAACGATTCCTGGAGTTGTATATGGAAATAACGGTTCCCCAACAAAAATTGCTTTTCCAGCCACTGGATTCCATACGTTCGGACTCATCGCAACGAGCACAATAGCTGAAGTTAAGCCAATAAGCATACCACAAATTGCCCCTGTCGTATTAAAGCGTTTCCAATATATTGTAAATAAAATTACTGGTAAGTTCGCACTTGCAGCAACAGCAAATGCAAGCGATACAAGAAACGCTACATTTAACGATTGTGCAAACAGCGCTAAAATAATGGAAAACACCGCAACCCCGACCGATGCGTAACGCGCCATTTTTACTTGTTCTTTTTCTGTTGCTTTTCCGCGGCGTAAAATTTCATTATAGAAATCATGTGCAAACGCCGATGCTGCCGTTAATACAAGTCCTGCTACTACAGCTAAAATTGTTGCAAAGGCTACTGCCGAAACGAAAGCAAATAAAAGATTTCCACCTAACGCTTCTGCTAACATTGGCGCTGCCATATTACCAGCTGCATTCGCTTTCACAATTGCCTCATTCCCAACAAATGCTGCTGCACCAAATCCTAAGAAAATTGTCATAATATAAAAAGCTCCGATTAGCCACGTTGCATATACAACAGATTGGCGGGCTGTTTTTGCATCACGTACTGTAAAGAAACGAACGAGAATATGCGGCAATCCAGCTGTACCAAGAACAAGTCCTAAATTTAACGAAATTGTATCTAACCCAACTTTATACTTTACACCAGGATTTAAAAATGCCTCTTTCAATGGTGTTGCTGTCTTCATTTGTGCAAACATTTCTGTAATACTAAAGTTAAACTTCGCAAATACAATAACAGAAATAATAAAAGTACCAGCCATTAATAATACTGCTTTAACAATTTGCACCCAGCTCGTTGCTGTCATTCCTCCAAAAATAACATATATAGTCATCAATATCCCAACAATGAGTACAGCCGCCCAGTATTCGATTCCTAATAATAATTTAATAAGCGCTCCAGCTCCGACTAACTGTGCAATCATATAAAAAATTGAAATTGTCATCGTGTTAAGCGCTGCTACTCCGCGTACTTTTTTCGCATCAAAGCGTGCTGCAATCATATCTGCTAACGTAAACTTCCCAAGGTTTCGAAGCGGCTCTGCAACAAGATACAGTACAACTAAATAGGCAACAAGAAAACCAATACTATAAAAAAATCCATCAAACCCTGTTAATGCGATTGCTCCGGCAATTCCAAGAAAAGAAGCAGCGGACATGTAATCACCCGCAATTGCCAAACCGTTTTGCCATCCTGTTAATCCACCGCCCGCTGTATAAAAATCACTTGCATTTTTTGTCTTTTTCGATGCATAGTACGTAATGACAAGCGTTCCAAGAACAATGACTAAAAATAAAGTAAAAGCTGTTGTATTCAATATTTATCCCCTCTCTTTATCCAAGTTTTCAAGAATTTGATTCGATAACCGATCAAATGATTCTGCTTTTTTACTGTAGATCATGCACAATGTCCACGTCATAACGAACTGAGCAAATGCAAATACCCATGCCCATGTAATATCACCAAATGCTGATGTATTGAGCACTTTTGAATACGATGTTAAAATAGGCAAAGCAATAAAAAAACTGAAAAAGAAAATGCTCATCGGTACAATAAATTTTTTCTTAGCTTGTAACAAATTTTGAAATTCGGTAGACTGTACTACGTTTGAATAATTGATTTCACCATTCAATTTACGCGCAGATGTTTCTTGTTTCATTTCATACCTACTGCTACTAAAAACATATCCAAATGTATATTCTTAGAGTTTTCCTGCTTCTACGAACCCCATTTCGCTACTATCTTGCTACTTTGGTTTATATGGCTCTCCGCAGGCGTTAATTCCGATGTAGCCCACCGTACATATATACCCACTAGTTAAGTTAGTATGGTATATTCTTTTGCTTGTAAAAGGTTGATGGATGCGTTTAAATCTCTATCTATTTCATTTCCACACTCGCATGTATATACTCTGTCCGACAGTTTTAAATCCACTTTCTTACGACCACAACATGAGCATAATTTAGAAGAAGGATAGAATCTGTCTACTTGGCGTAATTCAATGCCATATTCTTTACACTTTGCTAATAACCATTTTTGAAACGTATAAAAACATTGCCCTGCGACCGCTTTAGATAGATGCTTATTCTTCATCATCCCTTTTACATTCAAGTCCTCTATTGTGATATACGTTGGTTTGTTTTTCACTAACTTATTCACAATAGACTTTACATACTCTAATCTAATATTTACTAGACGAGCATGTAATCTTTGTACTCTAAGAATATTTTTGTCTATATTCGCTCTTTTGTTAGTAGCAGATTTTTCACCTCTCTTTTTTAGATTTTCATACTTTCGCGATAAAGAGCGCTGCTCACGTTTTAATTTTCTTTCTAGCTTTCTTACTTTTCCTGTTTTATTAATGTTTTCGTGAACTTTCCCAGTACTACAAATAGCAAAATCTTTAATCCCTAAATCAATCCCTAGCCCTGTTTCTTCTAGCTTTGGTTCTACTTGCGTTTCTTCTATTTCACAAAGTATGGATACATAATATCTCCCTGCTCTTTGAGAAACTGTCCCGCTTTTCACAATGGCGTTTTTAGGGATATAACCGTACTCTTTCAATCTTACAAAGCCAAGAGTAGGTATTTTTACTCGATGTCTTTCAATCGTCCAATCTGTTTTGTTATTTTTAGGGAAGTAGCATTTTACATCTTGATTTTTCTTTTTCTTAAACTTAGGGAATCCACTAAGTCCTTTGAAGAAGTTTTTAAATGTTTTTTCTCCATTCATAATGGCTTGCTTTGTGGCCTTAGATGACACATTTTTTATCCATGTTTTATCCTCATTATTAGGTATATATTCGTTGTTTAACCACTTGGAAAAATCCATCCCACTTACAAATCTACCTTCCTTTTCATAAACCTCTTTATTATGAGAAATGTAGAAATTGTAGATAAACCTACTAACTCCAATTGTTTGATGTATTTTAGATTTTTGTTCTTGTGTAGGGTTAATTTCTATCTTGTAGGATTTTTTCAACGTCCTCATCCTTTATGATTTTTCCTTGTACTTTCTTAATCCGTATACACGGGAGCTAAACACAAATAGAATAGAGACAATAACTTGCACTAACTCTTCTTGTGGGGAAAGACTTTCATAATTTATAACTATAACTTCCACATTGAATGTAGGTAAGACCTTTCAAACCAATCCGAATAACTCTCTCTATGAGTGCTGAAAATTGCACCTACTTCGTTTGAATCACAATCTTCTTGTGATTATATTACACTACAATTGATTATACTTGTATATATTTGTAACAACTAATGAACCCCTCCTTTCTTTTCAATCCAATTCGTCAAAAAAGTTCTCTCATAACTAAAAATAAAAATTTTATAAATATTCAGAAACTTAAGCTTATTTTAGACAATCTATTTTTGTAAGCAAAGATTTTTCGATAGACAAATTCTGTCATTTTTCTCCAAATCCCAATAGATTTTTTATGTAAAATAAAAAGCAGTGCTTATCGCACCGCTTTTTCACCTTCTAAATTACGAGCTGTTTCACTCGTTTCAACATCTTTTCCTTCTTTAAATGTCTTAAACAGAAAATCGTAAAATAAATTCGATACTCCAAACCAATAATTCTCATTTTTATAATGATGCAGTAAATGCTGCTTCTTTAGCCATCTTCCGTATGGAGTCAATGGACGATTTGGTCGATGAGCAATGTAATGTTTCCATTCATATACTAATAACATAAGAACCATTCCAATTCCAAATGATAATGTTAGCGTGATGTTAGAAGTAATACCATATACAATACATAAATAAATCGTAAATCCAGGAAGACTATACCACACAGGTAAAAATAGTAAATTTAAATCATTCGGATATACATGATGATCATAATGAAGACGTTTTAACATTTTTAATAAAAATGGATTCTTTGGCGGTTTTAAATGAAATAAAAAACGATGTGTTACATATTCGTTAATTGTATAAAAGATAATACCTGCAATAATGGCAATAGCTGCAATCCATGTAAACAATTTCATGTTCAAAAACACGATTAAAGCAATTAAAACTCCAATCATAATGACAATATCGTGCTGAAAGAAAAACTCTTTCATTACCCGTTTCATCCCCATTCCCCTCTCTTTAGAAAGCGACCGTAACACGTTGTTATGGCCGCTTTTTTATTTCTATTCTATTCCAATTACAAATTTGCTTGTTTCCGCATTTAGATAGAAAATATTGCTTGAACCGAATATATTTTGTTTTGGAATAATATGTTCCACTGCAAAAACTGTCACTTCTCCACGTTGTACTTCACCAATAATCAACCCGAATATTTCATGATTTACAGCAAATGTCGGTTGTTTTGTTTGAAGTAATCGTTCAGCTAGTTGAAGAACAGCCTCGTATAATGGATTTCTGTCTGTTATTTCTTTACGTATTTTTGATGATAACGTAATAATAATTTCCTTTTCATTTACTGTGGTTCGATACATAGAAATCTCCCCTTCAATTCTTATATAAACAATTGTAACGCCTTATACGCAAGATGAATAGAAAAAATCAATATTATCCCATAAAATCATTGTACTTCCATATACATCAAACCAAAAACGAGGTTTAATCGATTAAAACCTGTCACAAAGGATTTACGATGTCTACCTACATCTTCCTACCTTATATTCGATATTTGAATGTAATATTCCTTGTTTTACACTTTAAAATTCGCAAAAAAATACATACATTTAAAATATCCTTTTTTATCCAGAAACATACAAAAACTGTCTGAACGAACAGCCTTTATTTTTTCAACATATATGTTTCTGCTCCCGTCTCTTTAAAAACCTTTTTGTTGTTTTCTCAATTGCTGTTCATATTGCACAAAAATTAAAACCGCTTACTTGACTAAAATCTCCCATTACATGTATATTTAAGTTATCATTTAGCAGAATATTCGATAATATAGCATTTTCAATTTTATGAATTTGTAAATATTTTATGTATCATTCACTAAATGAGAAAGAGAAAGTAATCATATTTAGGGGGCATTGTAGTATGCAAGGTAAAGTAAAATGGTTTAATAGCGAAAAAGGTTTCGGATTTATCGAAATTGAAGGTGCTGAAGATGTATTCGTACACTTCACTGCAATTCAAGGTGAAGGCTACAAATCTTTAGAAGAAGGTCAAGAAGTTTCTTTCGAGATCGTTGAAGGAAATCGCGGACCTCAAGCTGCTAACGTAGTAAAACTTTAATTTAACACATGACAGGAGGTTATCTACTGATAACCTCCTTTATTATTCTTCTGCATATTTCTTTTCCACAGAGCAAAAACTATGTGAAATGAGAAAGTAAGGAGGAGAAAACAATGGGTTCACCTGTAAACGATTTTGAAGAAGTGAAATTCCGCGTAGAAACTGCGCAAAAAATGGTTGGTTCTGCGACAATCACAATGGACCCTGAATCATTGCAGCACGCTACAAATGCCGTTGAATCCGCTCGTTTGCAGCTTGAAACAATGAAAGAAGTAGCCACCGATTTAGATGCACCGTTTTTATTAGATCAAGAAGAAAAATTAGAAAGATGTGAGCACCAATTACACGAAGCAAAGAATTAAAAACATCCAGAGAAATCACTTCTCTGGATGTTTTTCACTTTGTTGAAAAAA
>NZ_NVOY01000038.1 GCF_002551005.1 Bacillus pseudomycoides | reverse complement strand
TTTGTTCCATACGTTGGAATGAAGTCATGATCTAGAAAACTTGCTTTTGATGTGTAAGATTCCTCGGTTACAATAACTTGAATGCCTACTGCATTTGCTTTGTATGTAATCATTTGAATCAATACAATATGCGAGATATGGCAAAATGTTTGGTTATTTTTCTTTCCCATATTCGTTTCTTGTTTCCAACTTTTATTTTGACCAATAACGATTTTGCAAACTCTCTCTTCTTGAGCTAGTTTTACAATATGATGAAAGTTTAGAAAACCCAAATGGCCCACTTTACGGATATAATCACAGTTTGCATGAAGCAAAGCAAACGCTTCATGTTAGCGATCAACATACAATTCTTGACATTGGCATCGGAACAGGTGCTTTTGCAGCTTTAGTAAGTAAAAATGATTCAAATATTTTTGGAATTGACTTGTCAGAAAAAATGTTAGAACAATGTCAAAATAAACATCCCAATTTCCACTTGAAAACTGGTACTTTTACGAATACAGGACAAAAAAGTGAGAGCTTCGATTCTGTTATTTCCAGCTTTTGTTTTCATGAAGTTTTACCTGAACAAAGAGAAGAAGCATGCAGCGAAGTATATCGCATTTTGAAGCCAAAAGGGCAGTTTCTCTTATTAGACATTATGTTCGCATCCAAATCTGCTATGGAAGATGCAAAACAACGAATAGGAAAACGGTGGGATCCGACAGAAGATTACCCACAAATCAATGAACTTGATACAATGTTAAGAGTGAGCGGTTTTTCTAGTTTAAATTGGAGACAAACAACCCCATGTCACTGGGCCGTACTAGCATATAAGTAAGCTGCAGGGAGAATAGCAATGAATTTACGTTCTTTTTTCATCGGTCTCTCAGCTGTTATAACCTCTATATGAAATAAAACATATATAAAAGCTCAGTTGACAAGAAAAATCATCTGAGCTTTTTGTATATTCATATCTTATCCTTACTTTGTTAACTACTATTTTCTTTTATTAATCATCATCTCTAGCATGATCTTATCCATATTAGGTGAACCTTCATTTCCTAATCGGCAAAAGTTCTCAATTGTTTTATCAACATCTGCTTCGATAAATCCATCTGTGGCAGAGATACACATTCCTTGTGAGGCTAACAGTGCAGATTGTACAGCTGCGCTTGAACAAGTTGCTACTTTCATCGCACATCCTGCTTTTGCTCCATCACAAATCATTCCTGTCACATTTCCAAGTGTATTTTGGATTGCATACTTTATCTTTTCAATACCTCCACCTAATAAATACGTAATAGCAGCTGATGCACTTGCACCAGCAACTGTTACACCGCAAAGTGCAGACAAACGTCCAAACTGACTTTTAATATAAATCGCTAATAAATGACTTAACGTAACAGCACGAATTAGCTCCTCTTCCGAAGCATTTAATTTCTCACCTGCGGCTACTACAGGCATCGTTACGGCAATCCCTTGATTACCACTTCCTGAGTTAGCCATTACTGGCATTGTCGAACCGGCCATACGTGCATCTGAACCAGCAGCCGCTAATGCCATCGCATGAGTTGTTAAATCATCTGATAAAATTCCCTTCAATACATTTGCCTTTAATGTTTTTCCAACTTGTAAGCCATATTCATTCGACAAACCATCTAGTGCCACATTACGATTCAGTTCAATACTCTTTTTTACAAGTGCCAATTCCTTTACATCTACAGTCATAGCAAATTCATATATTGCTGGAATCGTTAGTTCATCACGTTCTTCTTCAGAAGTGGAAAATTGTGTATTTCCACATCCATTCTTATAAACAAGCTCCCCATTCGCCTCTACTAACGCGATAAATGTGTGATTATCCTGAATAATAGCCCTTGCATATCCCTCGTCTGTCGTCAACTTCACTTCAATGTATAGCTTTTTAGACGTATCTGCTAATTTTACAGACACTTTCCCCGCTTCTACTAAAGAGATTGCTTGTTCTTCATCTTCTTCTGAGATTCCGGCTAACACTTCTAAATCTTTTTTACCATCTCCTGCTAACCCCCCTAAAGCAGCAACAAAGTCAATCCCAGTAGCCTTCATCCCTGGTATACCAACCGCCATTGCATTTTTAATGACATTTGTACTTGCAAGTACTTCGATTGACTGTATGTCGCCCTTCATATAATCTCTTGCAGTAGCTGCGGTTAACGCAATCGACACTGGCTCTGTACACCCTAAAGCAACGACTAATTCTTTCTCTAACACACGTAACATACTATTCTTGTTCACAAATTGCCCCCCCTGTCTTTCAACTATCCACCATGTGAAATGATGAGCAAGTTTTCGCAAAAAATTAATTGTTTTCACCTTTAATCTTCTGTAAATCACGGTATATAGTTGGCTCAGATGTTTTTAACATCTTCATCCTTCGTTACTCCTATACCACCTGTATTAAACTATATTAATAATAAATTATCATAATAATTTATTACCATAATTTAATAGTATAATAATATGTAAACGATTACAAAACATTTTTGACCCTTTTAACATTTTTTTCTATCCCTAGATATTTGCATTGCAAGCAAGCCTTCAAGGGATACGAAAACGATTCAAGGAATGAGGAGGCCTCTGGAAAACCAATACAAACAAAGGGGATTAAACAAAGGAGAAATGTTTTCCTTATTACCGAAGCCTCCATTATTAATATAACGAAGATATGACGCAAAATTCAGGCATTTCTCTAATAAACGGCATCCCCACTGTTCCACTATTAGATAGAAAAACATTTACGTGTAGTGTTTTTACTTATCTTAAATTCATTTGGTCACAGACTGAGCTGAATAAATTCAAGATAAAGTCAGCCTTTGAAAGGTTTCTTGTTCATCCATCATTTTATTTTTTGTTCCTTCTTAAAGTTTTCAGTCTTATTTTTTATACTACTTTATATTTCTCTTTATACGCTATCCTCTATTTATAATTTTATAGAATTATATATGAATTGTACTAACTTTTCGCATGTAACTACATCTCCAAAAACAAATTTAATTTATTTATATTCAACTTATTTTATTTACATAACATCTTTTGTATTAAATGTGAATCCTTCAAAAATCAATGTTTCGATCCTTCTTTTAATTATATCTGAATGTTTCACATTATTTTTAGGAAAATAAGTATAAAAATTTCTATCTTTTTTTATTCTGATATAATTTTATATTAGGCTACATTATGTTTATGGGGGATCAAGATGAAAACACTTAAATTTATCTTTTTTATCTTTTTATTACTTATTATAGTAGGATGTCAGAATAGTAAAGAGGAAGAGATTTTGAAACAGGTCGAAAGTCTCATACAAAGCGAACAGTATGAGAAAGCAATAAATTTATTAGAAGGGCCTTTAAAAGATAAAAAAAATAAAGAAGCACAATCACTTAAAGAGCAAATTACAAAGATGCAAGATGCTTTAAAAGCTGAAAATCAAAACGAAATTGATTCGGCCATATCCATATTTAAAGATTTAAAAGATAATAAAAATAATATGGATAGCATTGTATCAAAATCGAACCAGCATCTTAAAGACTTAAATAATAAAAAAGAATATCAACGGGAGATTAATACTAGATTAGATCATATTGAAGAACTTATACATAATCAAAATTTTGAGGAAGCTAGTAGTATTTTAGAATCTCTCACAACTGAAATTTCAACAAAGCAGTATCTTAAAAATGAGCAAGCAAAAGCGAAAGAACTTACGGATAAGAAGAATACTACAATTGCTAAACAAAAAGAATTAAACCAGCAAGAAGAATTGAAAAAACAACAAGAAAATACACCTATTACATTAAAACAAGCTGAACAAAAAGCAAAAGAGTTTATTAAGCAAACAATTGGGGATAATGTAGATGCCATTATCAATGAATCTGCTAATGCAAATTCTGAAAGATACGCCTTCTTTGAGTGTAATGATGAAAATTCAGATGTTTATTTTTGCGTATATCAACGTGGATCCGGTTCTAGCTTAGATCTTTATGTAGAAAAAAAGAGTGGTAAAGTATTAAGGTCTAGTGAGTATATGAATTCACATTAATTAAATTTAATAATCATATATATTTATAAGCATGAATAAGAAGAGGGGTTTACTTTTCATTAGAAAAGCAAATCCCTCTTCTTTAAACTTTAAATAAGTCTCTTTTTAGAATGCAATGAAGATTTGAATACTCACGCTGCACTACGATAATCTTTTTGTTTTTCTTTTTGCTGACTAGGTGGTCGAATTGAAATAGCGATAATAAATGACACGACACACAATGCGCCAATTACCATAAAAGTTGGTTTAAATCCACCTAGAAGTGCACCGATAAAGGAACCTGCGAGTGCTCCAAAACCAAACCCTTGATACACGATACCGTAGTTTTTACTATGGTTTTTTAGGCCGAAGAAATCACCAACAATGGCTGGGAAAATTGTGATATTGCCACCAAAACAAAAAGCAACACTTGCTACACAGGCGAAATAAATACCATAATTTAAATCTACAAAACTGAGAACGAAAACAGACGTAGCTATAACGACAAACGTTACGGAAACAATTTTTAAACGGCCGATTTTATCTGACAACGGTCCTAGAATGATTCGGCCAACGGTATTAAAGATCGCAACCATAGCGACAGCATTAGCCGCTGTTGCTGCGCTAAGTCCTACGAGTTGAACACCGATATCTTTTACCATACCTATTAAATATAAACCGCTCATACATGATGTAAATAACATGATGAATAATAGATAAACTTGTTTTGTGCCTAGCATTTCTCTTGTTGTAAAGTCATGACTTTTTGTTTCATGAACCGTATCTTTTTCAGCGGCTGTATGGATTAAACAAGCGCCTATCACTACCATAATTGCAACAATTAAACCCCAATATAAAAACGCTTGTGATACACCAACTGAATCAATGAGCTTTGCGTTAATGTATTTAAAAATTAGGCTACCAGTGCCATATGCGGAGACAGATATACCAGCAATTAAACCTTTACGCTTTGGAAACCACTTTATTAAATTGGATAGTGAAGTGATATAAGCTGTACCATCTGCGTAACCAACAACAACGCCTACTAGTACATAAAGCATTGGTAATGAGGAAACTTGTGAACTAAGCATCAAGCCAATTCCTAAGGCTAATCCGGCTATCATAATAAGTTTACGAAGTCCCAATTTCTCTTGTAATTTACCCGCAAACAAAGTTGAAAATGCTAAAGAAAAGCTAGTGATTGAAAAGGTTATAGCAACAGCGTTAAGACTCCATCCGTATTTACTCACTAAAGGCTGATTGAATAAACTCCATGTATATATCGTTCCAAGTCCCATTTGTACAATAACTGTACCGAGCACAACAAGCCATGGATTAATAGACGATTTTTTCATACTATCCTTCCACCTCTTTCGATTTGATACCTTGATTGTATAGGATGTAAACAATTGCATAGGCACTTACAACACAGAGCGTCAAATATATGAAATCAGTTACAGAAAAAGAAGGATGAAATGCAAAAAGCTGCTTGTTAAATACGAAGCAGCTTCTTTAATTCTTTTGTATAAGTACGGCTTACAGGCACTTTTGAATCCTCTTTCATAATTAAATTATACGTAGAGTTAAACCACGGCTGGATTTCAGAAATATGATTTACATTTACGATAAAACTGCGATGTACACGCAGAAAATTCATTTGTGGTAATTTCTTTTCTAATATGGCAAGCGTATCGTTCGTCACATACGTATCACAAATCGTTTTCACAATTACTTTTCCGTCCAACAATCCAGTATATACGATATCTTCTATATTCACTAATACAATCGATTCATCAATCGGCAGTGCTAATTTTTTCATTCCGCTAGATGCATCTGGCGCATGCACTTCTTGTTTCTCATCCATTTCAAGTTGCTTTCGTTTTTTAAATTTCTTAATTGTTTGGACAATGCGCTCTTCGTCAAACGGCTTTAAAATATAATCTAAAGCATCTACTTCAAATGCCTGAATAGCATATTGATCATAGGCCGTTGCAAATACAATAGCGGGTGGCTTTTTCATCTTTTTTAGTATATTAGCAATCTCAAATCCATTATCATCCGACAGCTGAATATCTAAAAAAACAAGATCCGGTTTACTTTCTATCAACTTCTCTAACGCTTCTTCTACACTATCTGCCTCATCAATAATATCGACCTCTTTCGTTCGATATAATAAATATTTTAATTCGTCCCGTGCCAACATTTCGTCATCAACTACTAATACTCTCAATATCGCTTCCTCCTTTTCTTTGAATTGGAATCGTAAAGGAAATCTCCGTCCCTGCTTCTAGTTCACTGACAATATGAAGCGTTGTATCTTTTCCAAACAAGCCCATCAACCGTTCATTAATGTTATATAATGCTGTTCCCGTTCCTTTTTTTGACGATACAATTGCTTTTCCTAACTGCTCTAATCGTTCCGGTTCAATTCCTTGACCGTTATCTTTTACTTTAAAATGTACGCTGTTTCGCTTGGCATAAACATGAATTTCAACTTGGCATATAGGCTGTTTTTTTGAAAATGCATGACGAAGAGCATTTTCTACTAATAATTGCAGCACAAACGGTGGAAGCAAAATATTATGCAGTTCGTCTTCAATATACATTTTCACTTCATATTTATTCGGAAATCTTGCTTGTTCTAACGACATAAACGCATACACATGATTTAATTCTTGTTCCAATGGAATGAGAAGCTGCCTTGCACCTTGTAAATTGCAGCGAAAATACACGCTTAGCTGTAACAATAATTTCCTTGCTTTCTCTACATCTGTACGACATAAAGCAGAGACTGTATTAATCGCATTAAAAAGAAAATGAGGGTTAATTTGTGCTTGCAGCGCCTTAATTTCCGCATCTTGCAACAATTTACTTTGCAGTTCTGCTTCTCCAAGCTCAAGCTGCGTTGAAAAGATTTTCGCTAATCCTTCTGCCAGCTCTTCCTCTACGGGGCTTAATGAATTGGGATTTTTAAAATAAAGCTTTAACGTACCGATGGTCTTTCCGCGAGATGTGAGCGGAATCACGATTGCCGCTTGTAATAAACACCCTTCATGCTGACAATTAATCTCTTCGCGCGACTTCGCTTTCATAATCTCCCCGTTCTTTAACACCTCTTTTGACAATTCAGTAATTAAGCTCTGGGAAGGAATATGATGATCCGATCCTAATCCAACATGTGCTAATATTTTTTCTGTATCTGTTAAAGATACTGCATCGGTTCCTGTAAAGCGATAGATAATTTGTGCCACATTCGTACAGGATTCTTCCGTTAATCCTTGGCGAAAATACGGAAGTGTTTTATCAGCAATGCCCAATACTTTATGCGTTTGTAATGCCTTCGCATGTTCTTCTTGTCGTAAAATAGACTGAATCATTGACAATAGAATAAAACTTCCGAAAGCATTTACGATAATCATTGGGATTGCAATTGTTTTCACAATGCTCCAGCCGTCATCAATTATGACAAGAATCATAAGCATTTCCAGCGATACCATACAGATGCTAAGCACTGCAGAAAACTTAGGGGTTACAACGCGATTCCGTTTTTGATATAAATAGCCAATATAACCTGTCACAATCCCAGCTAAAATAGAAGAGATTGCACAGCTCAATGCAGTCGTTCCCCCTAGCACATAACGATGAATGCCAGCTATAAATCCTACTCCTATTCCAACAATTGGACCTCCAAGTAACCCGCTAATCCCAATTCCCATAATACGCGTATTCGCAATCGTACTAGAAGAAGAGACGCCCCGCAGCCAGTTATCATTCATGATCGTATTACCAGAAATCTCAATCCCTGTGTAGTTGCTTACAATTGTAAATAATGAAAATATGCCAATTAACATAAAGCTACCTTTATAGCCATCTTGCTTATGCAGCAGCCAACGGAACGCCTTAATATGCGAAAGTAAATATCCTAAAATAACGATTAAACCAACACGTTCAATCATCATCAATAATAAATCACCCATTTTATGTCCATCCTTCATGTATTTTTCATTCAATATATTACATCATTATGCCTATCAAGGTCTATATATAATAGAAGGAAATAGGTGCCAAAAAGGCTGCTATTTCAATATTCCCAAGCAATCTCATTACTTAAAAAAATACAATCTCAAACTCTTTCGGACACTAAAATACACGGTGTAATTTAGCAAACCAAAAACGCTGATAAATCATTAATATAAGTTATACCATTCTTATGGTTTGTAAAATATCTTAAATAAACTTAACAATTCAAGGGAAAATTTTTTGGGGAACTTTTAGAATAAAATAAGCGTGGGCAAATGCTATTAATTTCCCCTATATTTTTACGTACAAACTGTTATTACTCATATATATTACTTCACTATCCTTGATTTTTATCTTCTTGAAGTTGTTTCTGTTCCAATCTTCTTTTTAAAATTAACTCCCTAATAGCTGGTATTAGTGGTGTTAAAAAGTTCGCTAACTGTTTCTTTGTTGGGATTAATTCCACTACATATCCATTTTCATCACGAATGATCTGTCCTTTCTCATTTGCCATCCTCTTGATCTCCTTTCCTTTTAGCTTCCTCTTCAGCTTTGCGTTCTTCCTCTAAAATACGAGGGATAGATGTTTTCATGAAGAATTCCACCATTCTTAGCTTTGTTTCTTCACTTGGCGGATTATCTAACACAGTTCTTTCTTTTCTTTCCATAAGAGCAATTCTCCCCTTTCATTCATGATTTTTTACCCCTTTTCTTTTTATTACCTTTGTAAGTTAATATGGTACATAACTTCCCATCTTTCAAAACAACTTTTCTATCATAATCCGCTAGAATTTCCTCACGATTTATTTTTTCTACTTCTTCATCGTATCCCCAATACCCAGCACGAAGCAGAAACTCAGAATATCCTTCTGGAATCGGTAATTCATAACCATCTAAGGTTATTCTAGTTACCTCAATACCTTCTCTAATTATCATTTAATCATCATTTCATTTGGAGTATGGATAAATTCGCTTTGAGATATGTTAATACCTTTACAAAAATAATAAGTTCCGTAAACAACTTAATGGACAAGTTCTACTTTGATAAAGAGTTTATGGAAGCATAAAAAAGCTCCCAAACGCTAAGGAACCAATAAGGGGATTTTTTCAAAAAGCATACGGAGCGGGATTTTCTACAACCGTAATACATGTTTTCATATTGTTAAAACACTCAAAATTTCTCTTAAGGATGAGAAATCTTCATATCTTATTTATATAATTTATGTTATGGTACAATATGTTAATTAATTACAATACTTTTTAAAAGGAGGATACATAATGAAAGCAACGAAATTCGTATCATTAGCAATACCTGTTCTATTATTAGTAGGTTGTGGGGTAGGAGATAAGGATTCTACTCCTAAGACTAAGCAATCAAACAAAGCAACAATGAAAGTAGTATTATCAGAGAAACAGTATCCGTATTATATTAGTGAACAAGTGGTAGAGTATCAATTCAAGAAGGATGAATTCCTACTCAAAGTAATGGAATCTTCTAAGGATAAAGATAAAATAGACGATATGTTAGTATCTGTAGACGAGATAGAAGAAATATTAGATGCTATTGAAAACATAGAAGTCCCTAGTAAGTATCAAGACAAACAAAAATCAATGTTAGCAGGGGTATCAGAAGCAAGAAAAGGGCTAAAAATAATAAAAGACAGTAGTAAAAAGGGTAAAATTAATATACCAGAAACAGTCGGAAATCTATCAACAGCAGATATAGACTATTGGGAACCAACAGTTAAGGAATTATCTAAGGAAAACCCAGATGCTTACAAGAAAGCACTTGAAAATAAAATGGAACAACTTAAAAAGTAATATACAACCACACAAAGCATAAGAGGTAATAGAGAAATGAGAGCAAAGAGACTAGTAACGTTAGCATTACCTGTTATGTTGTTAGCAGGTTGTACAACAGAGACATATGGACTTACACAGTCAGAGTTTCGAAAAGTGGACAAAGAATATTAATCAAGTAAACTAACAATGTAACAAGGGGGTTATTTCATGAGTTATGATACTGTAGCATCGCTACAACGTATGCAACAATTAGAACAAGCTCAAGCTGCAGCTGGGAAACGTTTAATATTAAAACGAGTAAATTCCACCTTAGATATATGGATATTCATTCTTGCTTTTCTTTTATTCATTCCAACCCTTGGGTTCTCTTGGATGTGGACAATATCAATTTTATTTTGGAGCATTGCCATTGTCGCGTAATAAAACAATGGTTTATCGTAATTGTAACCTGAACCTGAAAACATAAAGCAAATCGTTTTGAAACCCCTTTCTATATGTGTATAACGAATCGTTTTGTCGTTTGTTTGTATCTCCTTTTTATTTCCTTTCATCATTGTCCTCTCCGAAACTTTTATAATATAACAACATAAATTACCGATTGTTTTATTCCCTTTATGTCAAAAACCTTTTTAACGATACCGAACCGATTCGCAATTATAAAAAAGAGAAGATAACTTTCGTCACCTTCCCTTTTACATACAGTGTAAATATTTATACTAATCTAGAAACTACTAAACTATTGTTCATTTAAAATTATTGAAATCTAAACTTAGTTAGAAACCTTAGACTCTTCTAATTTCTCACGAAGAACCATTTGTAAGATACCGCCGTGACGGTAGTAGTCGATTTCTACTTCGCTGTCGAAACGTGCTACAACTTCAAATTGTTTTTTGTTTCCTTCTGAGTCAGTCGCAACTACTTTTACAAGGTCGCGTGGTTTTACTGTTTTATCAACTTGAATTTCAAATGATTCTTGACCAGTAAGACCTAATGTTTCTGCACTTTCGCCATCTTTAAATTGCAGTGGTAATACACCCATTAATACAAGGTTACTGCGGTGGATACGCTCGAAGCTTTCTGCGATAACTGCTTTAATACCTAGTAAGTTTGTACCTTTTGCAGCCCAGTCACGTGAGCTTCCCATACCGTAGTCTTTACCAGCGATTACAAGAAGACCTGTGCCGTCTTGTTTGTATTTCATTGCTGCATCATAGATAGATGTCACTTCGCCTGTTGGCCAGTACGTTGTGAATCCACCTTCTGTGCCAGGTGCGATTTGGTTTTTAATGCGGATATTCGCAAATGTACCACGCATCATAACTTCATGGTTACCACGGCGAGAACCGTAAGAGTTGAAGTCAACTGGCTGCACGCCATTTTCTAATAAGTAACGGCCTGCTGGTGTGTTTTTACCGATAGATCCTGCTGGTGAAATATGGTCTGTTGTTACAGAATCGCCAAATTTACCAACTACGCGCAGTCCTGAAAGTGTTTCCACTTCACCTGGCTCTTTAGATAACCCTTCGAAGAACGGTGGGTTTTGGATATATGTTGAGTCATTGTCCCAAGTATATAACGCTTCGTTTGAAGTTTGGATTTCATTCCAGCGTTCGTTGCTGTTAAATACTTGTGCATACTCTTTCTTAAATAGTTCAGACGTTACGACGTTTTGTACTACTTCTTCGATTTCTGCCGCTGTTGGCCAGATGTCGTTAAAGTAAATTGGGTTGCCGTTTGCATCGTTACCGATTGCATCATTTTTCAGGTCGATATCTACTGTACCAGCAAGTGCATATGCAACTACAAGCGGTGGTGATGCTAAGTAGTTTGCTTTTACAAGTGGATGAATACGACCTTCAAAGTTACGGTTACCAGATAATACAGATGTTACTAATAAGTCATTTGCAGCAATTGATTCTTCTAATTCTGGCGCTAATGGACCAGAGTTACCGATACAAGTTGTACAACCATAACCTACTGTTTGGAATCCTAATTGATCTAAATAAGTTGTTAATCCAGACTTATCTAGGTATTCAGTAACAACTTTAGATCCTGGTGCTAATGATGTTTTTACAAAGCCAGGTACTTTAAGTCCTTTTTCAATTGCTTTTTTCGCAACTAAACCTGCACCAATTAATACATATGGGTTAGATGTATTTGTACAGCTTGTAATTGCAGCAATTGCAATTGCACCTGTTTTCATCGTTACTTCTTCATCTTGTAATACTACTTTCACTTCTTTATTAAATTCTTGCTCTGAAAAACCGAATCCTTGGTTACCAACTGGTGCCACAACAGCTTTACTGAACTCATCTTTCATGCTAGAAAGAGGAATTAAGTCTTGTGGTCGTTTCGGACCAGAAAGGTTAGACTCAATTGTATTTAAATCAATTTCAACAAGATCTGTATAGATTGGATCTTGACTATCAGCTGTATAGAATAAGCCGTTCGCTTTACAATATTCTTCAACGATGCGAATTTGTTCTTCGCTTCTTCCTGTTAAACGTAAGTAATCTAATGAAATATCATCGATTGGGAAGAATCCACAAGTCGCACCGTACTCTGGTGCCATGTTAGAAATTGTTGCACGGTCAGCTAATGGCATGCTTTGTAAACCGCTACCGAAGAATTCAACGAATTTTCCAACTACACCTTTTTGACGTAATACTTGTGTTACTTTTAATGCAACGTCTGTTGCTGTTGTACCACTTGGAAGTGTACCTGTTAATTTCACACCGATTACTTCTGGCACTGGGAAGTATGAAGGCTGTCCAAGCATTCCAGCTTCTGCTTCAATACCACCAACGCCCCATCCAAGAACGCCGATACCGTTAATCATCGTTGTATGAGAATCTGTTCCTACTAATGAATCTGGGTATGCAACAAGTTCACCTTCAGCATTTTTCACTGCATGAACAACTGGCGCTAAATACTCAAGATTTACTTGGTGAACGATACCTGTTGCTGGTGGAACTGCACGGTAGTTATCAAATGATTTTTGTGCCCAGCTTAAAAATTTATAACGCTCTTCATTACGCTTAAACTCTAAGTCCATGTTAAATTGAAGCGCATCCGCTGAACCTGCTCTATCAACCTGTACAGAGTGGTCAATAACAAGATCAACTGTAATTTCAGGATTGATTTTATCAGGATCTCCGCCCATATCTGCCATTGCTTTACGAAGAGAAGCTAAATCAACAACAGCTGGAACTCCTGTAAAGTCTTGTAAAATAACGCGAGATGGTTTAAAAGGTACGTCGATATCTTGAATATCTTTCGTTCCCCACTTCGCTAAATTTTCAACATGTTCTTCTTTAATAACGCGGCCATCAACTTGACGAAGTACTGACTCAAGTAATACTTTAACCGAATAAGGTAACTTAGAAACATTACCTACCCCTGCATTTTCAAGCGCTTTCAAACTATAATAGTGATACGTATTTCCATCTACTTTAAATGTTGCGCGAGTGTGAAATGGATTGTGTTTTACCATTATGGTTACCCCCCTGTTAAACGTGACTGAAATTGTCTGAATATAAAATGTAGACAAATTTTTCTATACCTTACGATAATATATTATTACAACTTCAAGGATAAGTAAATAATAAGAAACTTATAGTTTCCCATAAGTTTTCTTTATAACTTCGTTGTTGCATAATAATTTTCCCGTTAACAGATACTATTCCTATAAAGTGAATCTTCTTTTTTAGAGGGTATTTTACTTTATAAATGAACCGAACAATTCAATTTCTTATGGCAAATTAGGGGGGGGATAGTAGTGGGAAAACGTAAAGCAAATCATGTCATTCCTGGAATGAACGCTGCCTCTGCACAGGGACAAGGTACAGGATACAATGAAGAATTTTCGAATGAGCCATTAACACCTGCACAACGCCAAAATAATAAAAAACGGAAAAAGAATCAATAATTTAAAATCCCAAAAGATAATCTTTTGGGATTTTTCAATGCTTGTACTTTAATAACTCTGACACTTTCACAAATCGATATCCTTGTTTTTGCAAGGCTGGTAAAATTTCTTTTAATGCTTCAACAGTTTGGCTTCTATCGCTTCCACCATCATGCAGTAAAACAATATCACCACTTCTTGCATTGTTTAAAACATGTTGTGCAATTTTATCTTTTCCAGGATTAGACCAATCCTTTGGATCTTGATGCCAGGACCATAATACAATTTGATATCCTGCTTCTGTCGCTGTTTTAAACACCGATTCATTAATATATCCACCAGGCGGACGGAAAAGGAGTGGTTTCTCTACCCACTTTTTCAAATATTTTTTTCCCTCTAGAATATCATTTTCGAGCTTTTGTCCATTTGTATTTCGTGCATACAAATGGTTCATTGTATGATTCCCAATTTCATGGCCATCCTTTAATACTTGTTCGATTAAATATGGATTGCGCTGAATTCTATAGCCAATCATAAAAAAAGTCGCTTCAGCGTGGTATTCGCGTAATATATTTAAAACTTGCGGTGTATATGTAGGATCCGGACCATCATCGAAAGTAATTGCTATTATTTTTTCATTCGTTGGTACTTCCCACGTAACAAAGCCAGTTGGCTCTAACTCTTTTCTCATTAACATTTTTGCATCGGCTTTTTCAATTTCCATCAAGCTTAACATTATGGTTATACAACTGATTATAATGAGTTTCGTTTTTTTAATCATTATTATTTCTTTTTATGTGAAAAGGCTGCTGAGGACACTCAACAACCTATTAATCACGTGCTTCCTCCACATTTTGCATAATATGTTGCAAATCTTGCTCATATTGCTGTAATTGCTTTCGCTGCGTTTCAGAAGCAACTTCTAATGCATTTTGAATTTGTTCATACGCTTCGTGCACTTCTTGGCGTAAATGCTTTAAGTCCTGGGCATAATTTGGATCGTTTTTCACAATATTTTGATATAAATTTTCTGCATCTTCCGTTCCTTGCTGCGCAGCTTGAAATGCTTGTTGTTTATCCTTGTGGTACGGCATAATCATTCCCCTTTCTGTCTTTACTCTCCATTATCTTTTACCTTTTTCTCAAAAAACATTCTCGTATAAATTTATGAAGTTCTCTCATCCTAATATAAAGCGAAACTTTCAGCTAATTCGTTTCGCTAATCAAGCTTTACCGTTTCTTTGTTTAATCGCTAAAGCTTAATAAAAAGAGGGGTAGTATACATGGAGAAAAACAACAGCAAATCCATTCGTAAAAATTCACCGCAAAGACAAGTTTCTGGCGGACAACCAGAACCATTAAGCGGTTCACACAAAGTAAAAAATCGAAAACATTCCCGCCAAAAAAATCACGCTCACCACGACATGTAAAAAATAGACAGTGCATGTGCACTGTCTATTTATCATATATTTATACTATCTTCTCTTCTTTTTTAGCACATTTCCTCTTTCCTTTTCACCTCTATTTTCAAAGTGAATATCGTATTATGAATGAAATTTCACGGAGGTTTTCTTACAATGGGCAAGAAAAATAAAAAAGACTGCCTTTTTCATGTCGATGGCTTTGAAGAATGGATGAATCAATTTTGCTCCGATTTATACGCTAATTCCCCCTCTCCAAACGGTATTCACTTTGACCTTTTTGAAACAGAACAGGAATATATTTTAGAAGCTGATATCCTGAACGTAGTTGAGCAAAATATTCTTATTAAAAAGATGGAGACAGGCCTACAAATTAACATATCTAGTAATAATTCCGCCTTGCAACATATGATTTTCTTACCAGCCAATATTATATATAAAAAAATGTTAGCCTATCTTGAAAATGGCCTTCTTACCATTCACATATCTAAAACAGAAGCAGCGCTATTAACAGAACGAACCGTTCTCCTTACAAAATAATCGTATACAAATTTATCAAATCATATAAGAAATACTCTTTCTGCAACTGAAACAATGTATACGAAAAAAAGGTGGCTGACCACAATCATCCACCTTTTTCATTTCAAAACCTTATTTCTAAATGTAAACTCACATTACATTTGTACTTCCTATTTTTTCTTCTATCGTTCTTTTACGAAGCAAACTTCTTGTCAATATAAGAATTGGAAATGCAAGCATAGAAAGAGTCGCCAACATTGCAAAAATCGCAAAACCATTATCGTAACCGTAATGATCTAACAGAAGTCCGCCAAACCACGGTCCAATTACACCTCCGATTCCCGAGAATCCCATTGCCCCGAAATATGTTCCTTTTAAATTTGCTACTGCAATTTGATCAATAAACACATCTGTCATGGAAAACATTAATACTTCTCCAATTGTAAATATGACCGTACAAACAAAAACAGCCCACATTGATTCCGCAAATCCAAATCCAAATAATCCTACACTTACAAGTAATGTACCAATCATTATCGATACGAGCGGTGTATACTTTTTACAAACTTGTACGATTGGGTACTGAACGATTACGACAGTAATTGCGTTTAATGCTAATGCATAAGAAAATAATTTCACTCCATTTTCAAATAGATGGGAGTTCGCAAAATATTGAGAAAGCGTTGATGAAAACTGTGCGTATCCTGCTGTACTAATGATAATTCCAATTAACGCTACTAAAAAGACAATGTCTTTTCTTATAATGCGTAAGGAATCCATAAAAGTAACTTGTTCTGCCTCTCCTGTTTTTTCTTCTCCAATGCGATACCTGCGAAATTGTAATGCGAGTACAATTGTATAAAGAACATACATAATAGCTGCTATAAAAAATGGTGTTGTTGATTCAGCGCTTCCAACTTGAAGACCAACAAGCGGGCCAATCGCAACCCCTACATTAATAGCACCGTAACGTAAGTTAAACACCATTAAACGCTGCTCCGGCTTTGTTAAATCGGATAATAAAGCTCGGGACGTTGGTTCAAAAAATGAACGACACATCCCATTTAATGCATTTAGCAGAAAAAATACCGCTACATGCTCCGCAAATCCAAATCCGATAAAGACAAGAATCCAAACAAGAATAGAGCCTAACATAATCTTCTTTCGCCCATAACGATCTGATAAATTCCCGCCAATAAAACTTGCAAATACACCAACTAATGCACTCGTTCCAATAATTGCTCCTGTAACACCTGCTGATATTCCTTTTGCATTCGTTAAATAAATTGCTAAAAATGGAATGCTCATTGATGTTGCAAATCTTGCAAATAATGTTCCAATAATGATAGTCATCCCAATTGGATGAATGTTTCCTAACTTCCCCTTCATCTCTCTCACCTTCTCTATATCCAAATGCAATGCAAAGAAAAAGAAAGCTGAAAAGCAGCTTCCTTTGAAAACATAATTTACGTTTCCTTAAACACGAGCTGTTCGTTTCAGCTCCATATCAATACCATATGTAAACTGTAATTCTTTTAATACTTCCTCTACTGTAATATTTACATTATGTTTACTATTAAATTCAACTACACAGTTCTCCACTTCTTCATGTGTATAAGCATATTCGCCGGCAATGAAACTTTTCATATCAAAACACTCATTAATGCAAAGTTGAATGAGGAGCTGATCATACATTGAAACGATATCTTCTTTTTTCCATAATAATTCTTTCACATATAACCGATCAAATGTTACGCTTTCGCGGTTACATTCTTTTAAATGACGGGTCATTTCATGCAATTCTCGGTATAGTTCAGAAATATTTGTGTTTAGATGAATCAGTTTGCGTACGCCATTTTCATACAACATATCATCCACCCCCGTTATGTTCCCTTTTTCTTATTATAGCAAGAAAATTCTAAAAAAGAGAATTTTTCTTATGAAATATTAGGAAAATTATACGTATTGTTTTACAATAGAATGAGCTAAGTCTGAAAGGAGTACGGTTGTGAATCACAAATTATTTTATGCAGATCCATATTTACAAACATTTACGGCCCAAATTACAAAACAAGCTCGTGACAAAGACGATAATTTATATGTTGTATTAACACAAACTGCTTTTTATCCAACGGGCGGCGGTCAGCCACATGATACAGGGCAATTAAATCAAGTTCCTGTTATCAATGTGGAAGAAATAGATGGAGAAATTCGTCATTACGTTACCGAAGAGATACATGCAGATGAAGTAACGGGATATGTTTCTTGGAAACGTCGTTTTGATCATATGCAACAGCATGCTGGGCAACATATTTTGTCCGCTATATTTTGGGATCACTTCAATATTCCAACAATCGGTTTTCACTTAGGAAGAGAAATCGTAACAATTGATTTAGAAACTTCTGACCTTTCTATCGAAACAGCTGAAGAAGCTGCTTTTCTTGCAAATCAAATTGTACTTGAAAACCGTCCAATTACAGTTCGGTGGGTAAATCTAGAAGAAGCAAAGCAGCTTCCACTGCGCAAGGAACCAACTTTGACCGAAAATATCCGAGTTGTTATTATTGAAAATCTTGATTATAACGGATGTGGTGGTACACATCCAAAACAAACCGGTGAAGTCGGCCCGATTCAAATTATCAATTGGGAGCGTCATAAAGGAAACATTCGGCTTACATTTGTTTGCGGCTGGCGTGCAATTGAACTGATGCAGCGCAATCAATCCCTCGTGAAAGATGCCGCACAACAATTACATAGTAAAGAAAGCGATATTCCAAACAAAATAAAGCAGCTCCTTTCAGCTCAAAAGGAAAATGAAAAAGAGTTGCAAGCAGCCAACGAAAAACTCATTCTTGTAGAAGCAAATGAATTGTTACAGCAAGCAGAAGAAACTTCATTTGGCAAACAAATTGCCGTTAGCTTTACAGATCGTTCAATGCAGGAACTTGCAAAATTAGCAGCTATCCTTACTGAAAAAGATGAACACGCCATTACATATTTTGTTACAGAAAACGTTGAAAACTTACAATGCATTTGCGCATGCGGGAATGCAGTTACACAAAATATGAATACCCTATTAAAAGCAGCCCTCCCTCTTATAGAAGGAAAAGGTGGAGGGAATCCAAAAAGCGCACGCGGCGGCGGGAAAGCAACTGTTACAGGTGAAGCATTTTTATTACACCTTATTCAAATATAAAAGAAACACNNGTGTTTCTTTTATATTTGAAGACTCTTCTCTTTCAGAATATGAAGTAACTGATGATAAGAATCAATATAATAATCTGCGTCTGAAATTGCCGCATTTTGAAAAGCACATGTAGTGATTCCTAGTTTTGTAGCCGGTATAATGTCTAACTCACGATCTCCCACAAAGAACTTTAATCTTCTATATAGAATTGCTCCAGTTCTTTTCGAAGTGCTTGCTTTAAAAATTTCCCGACGGAAGTTTTCGGAATTTCTTTTAGAAAAACAATCTCATCTGGTAGCCACCATCTTGCAAATTGCGGTTTTAAAAAGTCATATAATTCTTCTTTTGTAACAGATTTCCCTTGTTTTACAACAACGCATGCAACCGGTCGCTCTTGCCACTGTTTATGCGGCACTGCAACAACAGCCGCTTCAAATATTGCTTCATGTGCCATTAAGGCATTTTCTAAATCAACCGATGAAATCCATTCTCCCCCGCTTTTAATGACATCTTTCGTTCGATCGACAATCTTAATACAGCCTTCTTCATCAACCGTAACGACATCTCCTGTATATAACCATCCATCTCGAAATCCCTCTGCTGTTCGCTCGTTTTTATAATAACTTGCCGCAATCCAAGGAGCACGTAAGCATAGCTCGCCTATTTCTTTTCCGTCCCATGCTACATCTCCCTTTTCTCCAACAACTTTCATTTCAACACCTGGCACTAAATAGCCTTGCTTCGCGCGTATCGTCAGTTGTTCTTCATACGGTAGTTCACGTTCATAACTTTTCAAACGTGCAAGCGAAACAAGCGGACTTGTTTCTGTCATTCCATATGCATGTACAAATGGGACATTATACTTTTGTTCGAAAGCTGCAATCACGCTTTTCGGCGCAGCTGCACCCCCGCATAAAATTCGTTTTATATTTGATAAATCATAACGATTTTTTTCTAATTCTTGCAGCACACCAAGCCAAATTGTTGGGACACCAGCTGCTATTGTTACTTCTTCTTCCAGCATCATTTCTAATAAAATCTTCGGTGTAAACATCGGCCCAGGAAGAACTTGCTTTGATCCAAACCATGTTGCTGCATACGGTAATCCCCAAGCGTTTACATGAAACATCGGAACAACCGCCATAGCGGCATCACTTTCAGAAAGTGCCGTTGTATCTGCAAGGCCTAGCGACATACTATGCAAAACAGTACTGCGATGTGTATATACGACCCCTTTTGGATTACCTGTCGTAGCTGATGTATAACACATACCAGCTGGCATATTTTCATCAATATCTTTTAAAAATAGAAAATTAGGATTTCCTTCTTCAAGAAGTTGTTCATAGTGGTATACAGGTTGAAGTGACGTTTCTGGAAGCTCTTTTTTATCAGTCATGATGATATAAGCTTGTACAGTTGATAACTCCTCTTGAATTTTCTCAACAAGCGGTACCATATCCTCATCTATGAGTAAAATGCGGTCTTCTGCGTGGTTAATAATATAAGAAATGTGTTGCGAGGATAAACGAATGTTAATCGTATGTAATACAGCACCAATACTAGGAATCGCAAAATAGGCTTCTACATGACGATGGTGATTCCATGCTAGTGTGCCAACTCGTTCCCCTTGCTTCACACCTAATTTTTGCAAAGCGCTAGATAAACGTCTCGTTCGTTCACCTAACTCCTTATACGTTAATCGTGTAATTGTGCTATGTGTACGAGAAATAATCTCTTTCTTTGGGAATAATTTCTCTGCTCTTTCGATCATCGAACTAATTGTTAATGGAACATCCATCATCATATTACTTCTCCCCCTTATAAAAACGCTTTCATTATTAAGGATTACAAAAAGACTTTTTAACAGTTCATTACATTTATACAAGCTGTCATAAGTATAAAAATTGAAAGTTATTTTGTCAATATTTTTAGAAAATTTAGATGAATTTTTATATATTTTTTTAAATAAAGCACTGCTAAAACATTAATGTTGATAAGACAAAGCACCATTAATTTATGAATTGCGTCATAAATATACAATCATCGACTTATTTAAGGTTACTGATATTCCGCGTAGTACATATTATTATTGGGTGAAAATAAATATAAAGAAATGAGTCCTGTACAATACAGAACTCATTCTTCATTAGCTACTAAAAAAATGTGTCTTACTTTTTAGGTTCATTTCATTATAATTAGCTATTTTACTATAAAGTAACATCCGCTTTTGGAGCAGGACTATCTCCATGTGATGCTAGTAAAAAGTCAGCTTTTGGAGCAGGGCTATCTCCATGTGATGCTTGTTGTGTATCTAAATAGCTATTTACACCAAAGGATAGCACACCAATAATCACCAATCCCACTGTAACTAAAACAGTCTTTTTCATTATTTTAATGCTCCTTTATTCAATAAATTTTGTTTGGCTTCAAAAGTCCTATAAAAATATTGAGCAGACTTACTATCATTCCCTTCACTATAGTACTTAACCGCTAATATCTCACCATATTCTTGTACATACTCTAGTAAGCCTTCTCTATGGAAACAAGAAAATCCTGCAAGAATAGCATTTTCTAAATCCTCTAATGAAGAACCCTTGCACATCTCACTTAAAATTGTAAAATGGTGTATGTATTCCTCATTTTTTAATGCATTACAAATATTTAATCCTTTTTCAATTAATTCATTTGCGGTTTTTACATTTTCCAATTTATAATGTTCTTTTGCTTCTAGAAAAATTGCTTTGAAGTGATTAGGGATTTTTTCATTAACTTCTGATAAGTGTCTGATAGCCAAATTGGAAAGATTTTGAGTTGAATATAACCATCCTATGTTATTTCTAACCCTTAAAATTAGTTCTTTCTCATTTTTCTTTTGTAAAATATTGATTGCAGAGGCAAAACTCTCTTCTGCCTTTTCAAACTGTCTTAGATGTATACAAGTCATGCCATAAACATTTTCACATAAAGCCACTCTTGACTCATATCCATTATATTTTAAGAATATTTCTTTTGCTTTTGTTACATAATTTAATACTGCTAATTCTTGATGTGTATGATGCAAAAATAATGAATATCTATAATTAAATTCTGCATGTTCAAGTTCATCAGAAATGTGTTTTAACAAAACTTCTGCCTTTTCAAAATGTTCTCTAGCTACTGTATGACTTGTAAACATGGTTGCATGTACTGCTTTAAAGAAATGATAGTAATATGATAGGGCATGATCACTTGGAGCATCCAAAGCCTCAATTCTATCAAAACTATCCTTACCAATCCCCAAGTCATTGGTTAATAATTTATACCTAAAGTCTAACAGTGAATAGTGTAGTAACAAATCTTGATTCTGTTCAGGTAATTCACTCATATGAGAATCAATTTTCTTTTTCAATTGTGTAGCTTTAAGTACTTGCTGCGCTCTCATTTCTTGATACCAATCATTCAACAGCTTGGTAATCAACTCATTACCATTAGTTTGAATATTCATGGAACCCCTTCTTTCCCTCTATTTTCATTATTCTTAAAATACCATAAATTAAAAATAACAAGGACCAAATTAAACATTTTTCAACAATTATCAGACAATTCACCTCGTCATAACTACTAATTTACATTTTTCTCCTTTTCCTACTATAAATTCACTGTAGAAAGGAGAGATATTATGGTACAAATAAAGGTAACCAAGTCATATATTAATTCACAGGTCTTCTTCTCATCCATTGCGTCGCAACCCATTTTTCACCTTTGATAACAGGTGCACTGCCATGTAAAGTGAGTTTGTTTAATGATGCATCCTGATAAAAATATTCGAAATATACCGCCATTCCTTTTTTCGGAGATACAGAAAGGCCAAGTTTTGGAAAGAAAGTCTCTCCGCCTTCTTCTACATGATTTAGGTACATGACAAGGGTACTCATACGATTGTTATTTGCTGCCGCACTGTTTTCTGCAAAAAAATCATAATGCGCTTTATATTCTTGGTCAACTGTATACTTTAAAATCTGCAACCCTTCTCCATGTTCCCCATCTTCCTTAAAAACGATTAGATAGCATGAATATATCACACTTTTATTTCTATTCATATTTTTCAGAAATTACATAACAAACACTGTTCCGTTGTATTTTAACTATTGTCAGAAAAAACTCGACTCACTTTAGAATCGAGGTTCATAATTTTTCTCTCAATCTCGTATTGTGTTAAAAAGAGGGAGTTTCTAAGCCAGAAGACCTACACTGGTAAAAACACCACTCTCTGTGAATTCGGAGTCAAAATGGGCATACCGATAGATGATTAAGAAAGTAGAAGAAAGGAAGAGTAATTCACTCTATTACTCTCCCTTTTGTATATCATATTCCTCTCGTAAAATCGAATATATTTTCGTATCTCGATATGCTCCCTTCACAAACATATCTTTTCGCATCGTTCCCTCATATTGCATTCCTAATCGTTTCATCATTCGTTCCGATTGTGCATTACTAGCATGGCATCCCGCTTCAATACGGTTTAACTGTAATTTTTCAAAACCATAGCTAATACATGCTTTTGCTGCTTCCGTCGCAAAGCCTTGTCCCCAATAGTTTGGCGATAATGCATACGCTAGCTCTGCTTTATGATGATTCTCATCATATTCAATAAAACCACACGTCCCAATAATCTTTTTTTCTTCTTTCAGCTCGATTCCGTAAGTCGCCATTTCTCTACAGTCATATTGATCTAAGATTGACTGTACGAATATGTATGAGTCCTGTAATGTTTCATGCGGATACCATACTGTATACGTAGAAATTTCTGGATTTGAAGCATATTCAAATACATCAGGGGCATCTTCTATTGTTAACGGTCGTAAACATAATCGCTCTGTAATAAGTGTTGGATATTTTTCTGAGATATTTTCATATTTCATTCATGTCATTTCCTTTCTACATTTCTACTTAAAATGCTGTGTAATGACTCCCTTACCATTTTCCACTTCAATTTCTGCAAATGCCCCGTTTATAAAAGTGATTTGCGGAGGCTTATGACCACAATCTACATCATAAATAATTGGAATTTGCAGCTCATCAGTAAGTTCTGCATATACATCTTCAGCAGTATATTCATTTACTGGATAATTAGCAGCACTACGACCAAATAAAATACCTGAACAATGATCAAACCAACCAGCCAGTTTCATTTGAACCAACGTACGTCGTAAATCAGTAGTAGTGAGCTCACAATTTTCAAAATACCAAATGAACGGATCGTCATGACAATGTTTCTTCCGAAAATCTTGCACGCGACCAAAAGGCGTTCCAATAAGATGTCTAATCACATCGATACACCCGCCAAGCAATCGACCGGTAATTTTCACGCTACCATTCGAAAGTGTTTTCCAATTCGTTTCTTCTGTTAAGTGAAACACACATGGTGATAGATTATGATGCTGCCATTTTTCTTGATATTTCTCTGAAGAGTACTGAGTGATCGAATCCCCTGCTTCCGTTGATAACACCCTTTTCCACATTGCTGTTGTGTTATCAGAATATTCACCTCTTACATCTACGAAATTTGTTCCGTGAGCAGTCGCTATTCCCGTTTTTAAAGTTATCGCTAATAATAAAACACTCGTATCTGAGTATCCCAATACCCATTTCTTATTTATCTTTTCAAAATCGATGTCTTCTAGTATTTCAATTAATAGCTCACCACCCCAAGGAGGAATAATAATATCAATATTCTCATCTTGCATCATTTCCATAAATTCATTTGCTCTCTTTTTCGCACTAGAAGACTTAGCCTTCTCTTGTGTCCAAACCGTTTCTCCGCAAACGACTGTATATCCTTTTCTTTCCATACTTCTACAAGATTGTTTAAACATATTATGTAACGCTGCATCTACACCAGAAGAAGGTGCTGTCACCCCAATCGTTGCTCCTTTTCGCAAAAATGGATATTGTATCATATGTATTTCCCCATTCTTTTCTAAATATTTAGATTTGTATTCGTGAAACCACTATTGAAACCCTTTATTTCAAGTAATCAAAACTACTTAAATTATCATCTCTTATCTTTAAAACTTGCTATTCAGCTACAAAAATAAAAAGGGAAGTGGGAAAAACATGTCGTATTAAGTAATATGATGGAAGATTTGTAGATGACTAAGAAAGGTGAATAGGCCGAGCTATGAAACATGTCATGAATATAGATTTAGCAAAACGATTAGAGCAATCTGAAATACATATGATGCAATCTAGATTACAGAGCATTCAAGAACAAGAAAATAACCCCATGGGAGTTGACATCCAAACTTTTGGAAGTGCCGTAGCCTTTTCAGCAAAAGGAATTCCAGGTCCTTCTTTCAATACCGTAAAAGGGATAACATTTACTGACACAAAAGAAATTGATGAAATAATCCATTATTACGAAAAACAAGAAATTCCTTGTCGCTTTGAAATAACTCCTGCTCACTCAACTTCTGAGCTATTTCGTTATTTGTCGCAAAGAGGATTTTACCAATCGGATTTTCATACAACTCTGTATGGAAGCTCCCATGAAACCAATATAATTCGTTCAAATGAGATTATTATTCGAGATTTACAAGAAGATGAATTTCATCTTTTTGGAGATATTTATGTAAAAAGCTTTGGTATGCCCGCTTTCACCAAAGAAGGTGTGAGCCAAAACAACAAAGTGCTATATGGAAAAAACGGGTGGCATTTTTATGTAGCTCTTATTGAAAACATGCCCGCTGCAATTGCTGTTTTATACGTTCAAAAAGGAATTGCTTCCCTAGCAGCCTCAGCTACTCTCCCGCATTTCCGAGGAAGAGGCTGTCATACAGCATTACTTAAACACCGAATACATATCGCAAATGAATTAGGTTGCGAATTAGTTGTTGGACAAGCACGTTTCGGAAGTACTAGCCAAAATAATATGGAACGAGCTAGAATGAACATTGCTCATACGAAGGCGATTTGGACAAAGATGCTATAATATTTTCATCCCCTTCATATAATGAAGGGGATTTTTTTAATTCAAAGGTAAACGATAAATATTACCAGCCACATCATTATAAAACGAATATATATCGCTTATCCCCAACGTATCTGCGAGATCGATGCCAATAAAATCGATATGATCCCAATTATATTTTGGTGTAGTATAATTCCAAACGCCTTTTTGAGCATTTCCTGTATACGGCTGATTTTGATGTCCTATCGGATATTGTGACGAAACAACACTAACAAGACCATCATTAGGCCACCACTTTTCATTTATAATCGGTTCTGCTTGTCCACGTGTAAACTTGCCGATATGTAAACCAGACAAGTACATCAGTGGATTCATCGTCAACAAAGGTATAGAATATCCTGTTAGCAATGATCGATACGTTGCATCTCCTGTATAAGAAAAATAATAAACATCATCATATGTTTTCACCCATTGATTAAGCTCTTTAGATCCAGCTGTTGTTAAATCGTAAGCACTAATATCTTTACTTTGCCAAACAGAACTATTAAGCATTCGATCTGCATATTGCAAGAAGCTCTCTCCTTGTTTTCGTTTTAATCCCCATTGGTCCAATTTAAAGTCATAGCCAAATGTTTCCGGATTACTACCTGATAAACTAGCAATCTTTAACACAAATTCTTTAATAAACGAAGACATCGTTTCTTCATCTGCAAACGTAGAACCGTTATGTGGCGTACCGATACTTGTTACACTGCGTACCCAATCTTTATTCCCTTCAAATAAAGGCGATATTCCTACTTCAGGATGCTGTTTATAGTACTCTCGTTCTTCTAAACTTCCCTCCTTTAATAGTTGCAATAGAACCCTTCCTGTTTGACCACCCATGCTATGACCAACGAAATGAACTTTATGCTGATGATCCCATTGGCCATATACCCCTGAAAATGTTTTTCCATAACGGGCATGTCCATGCTCTTTCGCATGAGCTTCTCCGTAATCAACTGTTCTACCTTTTAAATATGCATATAACTCTGCTGCACGATCCCAGTTACTTGAAAATGGTCCAACCGAAGCTGTATATGTTTTATACCCTTGTCGATTCAAATTTGTCTCGATATCTTTGAACCCACCCCAATACTTAAAACCAAATAACTCATCACGTCCCCAACCACCTAAACCGTGAATAAGAATAATCGGTTCTTTTTGATTTTGTTCCTCTGCTCTTAATTCAAGTGGCGACCAAAATAAACTAATAATAAGTAAAATAGAAAGCATTGCTTTTACGTATCTCCTCATAAAAAACCTCCTCTTTTTTAAATAATATTTTACTGAATTTTCTGCCATTTTTAAAGATATGGAAATTTTTCTCAACATTTTTTCTTACATGTTCTAACAAAAATGAGTTTTTTATATTATATTTTGACTAAACGCTCTATTAAATTTACAATTAAATTCATAAAATAGATGTTATTGTATTTATCGGTTTTTATATATTATAAATTTAGAAAGGTGGTTTATTTAAATGACACTAGATAAAATTCCTCGTTAAGCCCGCGGCCCTCCTTGACCATTTATATATGATTTCATTCAATATTTTTATAAAAAAGGAGAAATGTATATGATTGGTCCAAGAAAAGTTACGAGAGAAGAAAGAATAAAAATCGCTTATTCGATAGCAAATCAAGTGTTAGGAAAATACGGTTCAAACGTTAAAGCTATCGGTATCTACGGTTCTTTAGCTAGAAAAACAGATGGTCCATTTTCAGATATTGAAATGAAATGTATTTTGCATTCTTTAGAAGATAGCTATAGCTATGAATGGACAGCAGGTGATTGGAAGGCAGAAGTAAACTTTGATAGTGAAGCTGATGTTGTAGAAGAAGCCACTACAGTTGAAGAAGATCGGCCTCTTACTCATGGACAATTCTTTACTATACTACCAATATATGACCCTGAAGAATTTTTCAAAGAGTTGAGACAAAAAGCAAGTTCTGTAGATCACACAATTATTAAAGAAGCGATTTGTAAAACATTAGTTGAAGAAATGTACGAATACATTGGGAAAGTAAGAAATATAGAAATTCAAGGCCCTAAATCATTCTTACCAATTTTGGCTATAAAAATAGCAACTACAGGTGCGATGATTTTAGGGTTACACAACAAACGATATTTTACGACGTCAGCTCAAGTATTGCCTGAGGCTATAACTTTTAAAGATAAGCCAGAAGGATTTGATGCGCTTTGTCAAATGGTAATGTCAGGATATCTTTCTGACCCTAAACAAATTATGAATGTTTGCGAAAACTTTTGGAAAAGTTTATTGAGTTGGTCAGCTAAAAAAGGCTATTTTATAAAATGTTCAAATGATATACCTTTTATTTGAGCATTTATTAAGTTCCCAACAAAGACAACCTAGTCAATAAACAAAACCTAAATGAAAAACACTCCTCGTGAATCGACTAGAACGAGGAGTGTTTTTATGTACATTTGTTCTATTTAATTGGCTTTTCTAACACATATAAATCTTCTTCTAAATTTGTAAGTTTATCTGCAACAAGTTTTGTAGCATCACCTATTGCTTGATTATATATATGCGGCCCTAGTTCTTTTATCATTTCTTCAATTAAGCGCTCTGCTTGAAAACGGCCAATCTCTCCTAGATCTTCTTCTTCAAAAAATTGTTGAATATGTTCTACAAGTGTTTCTTTTTTCTCATTTGGCAATTTCATAAACATCATATTATAATGCTCCTTTTTCGTTATTTGATAGAATATGGCGCAGTGTTTCCATTGAAAACCGCGTTCCAGGGCACGTTTTTGTTACCACATCTAATTCACGGTGACCAAGAACTTTCTTACTATCTAAAGAAAATTGATACATGAACTGTTTACATAGCCACTGCAAAGAAATCGTTTGCAGTGGTGTTGGATCATAGACGTCAAAATTTCCAGATATACAAATCCCAATACTATTCGTATTATAACCTTTCGCGTGAGCTCCTATATGCAACCCTCTTCCTTCGTAAATGGTTCCATTTTCTTCAATAAAATAATTATATCCTATTCCGCTCCATCCTCGACTATTTTGATGAAATTCATGTGTTTTATATACGTCCCAGCCATCTTCGGCTGTGTGATGAATGATAATATGTGTAACATCTTGTAATGGCTGCAGCGGATCACGAAAAGATACAAATGCTTTCTGAATGCGCATAGTCTCACCCTTTACAAATGAATGGTAATTGCGGTTTTATCATCTGGATGAATAAGCTGTTTCGCTTCTAATTCTTCTATTATTTTTATGTATTTCTTAATACCATGTTCCCATACAAATTGTGCACTTGTTTCTAGCGTCCAATCGAGATGAAACAAGCCATCTGAACAAATAAATAGATTGGTAATTTCTTGTCGTAACAGTTTTCCTTGCTGAATAAAAGATATTGCTTCATTCATCCCATTTGCAACAGAATATCCGTTTAAAGTATTTGCCATGTAACGATTGTAGCGTAATTGTTCTTTTTTATCATTAAATATTGCTTCGCTTGGAACAGAAAGTCCCTTTTTTCGGTCTTCCTCCCGTTGTTGTTTTGCTCGTTTACTAATGCCTTTTACTGTGTCTTCCGTAAGTACTTTTACGGATTCGTCAACAAATTTAGCTACAATCATACAATCTCCAAGCTGCGCATATTCTATTGTTTTATCTGTAATATGAATAGCAGCAATGCAAGTACACCATAGTTGATCTTTTTTTGTCGTATCAATATGATAGAATTGCATTTTTTCTTGCAGTAACTGATTAGCTGTAGCAACTTCAGTTTGTAATGAATCCACATTGGAAATCGATTCAAAGTGTCGCTGAAACAGGTGGGAAGCCAAGTATGCTCCGTTATGCCCATTCTCATTTTGAAAATCAATTAGCGGCGTCGCTCCGTCACACACACCATATAGCTGTAAAGTTTCATTATAAATTAGTGCATCTTCGCATTCTTGTTTGATTGGACTTTTTTGTTGAAAAACCTGAATTTTCATATCCCTCTCTCCTTTTTAAAAACCGCTTTCATTTTTCAAACTAATCTAATTTACCGAAATAAACTGTTTTTCCGCAAATCTTACAATCTCATATATAATTTTGAATTATTGTCAATTTGTATATAGCATCTTTAGTGAAGGACGGGAAAGATATGTATCGATTACTCGGAGTGATTTTAGGGTCTTTAGTTGTAGCACTTTCTTTTAATCTTTTCCTTATCCCCCACAAGATTTTAAGCAGTGGGATTAGTGGAATCGCAATTATCATTGGAATCTTAACTCCATTTAATACTGGATTAGTAAACTTTTTACTAAACTTACCTATTCTTATTTTAGGGTATATTGGACTTGGAAAACGATTTATTGGTTATACAATCGTATCAGTTATTACACTTTCGGCAGCATTATATGCAATTCCTGTACATGCGGTGGCAACAGATGCACTACTTTCTTCTTTATTTGGTGGTGTAATTGCCGGAGCTGGTATTGGACTTGTTTTCAACTGCTATGGTTCAACAGGTGGTTTTGATGTTATCGGAATGTTACTTTCACGTAAAAAAGATATTCAACTTGGTGGATTCTTAATCGCACTTAATACTATTGTAATCATTATTTCTGGATTTTTCTTCGATTGGGATACTGCCTTAAACAGCTTATTATCTATTTTCGTTACAGGAAAAGTAATCGATGCGATTCACACAAAACATCGAAAAATTACTCTAATGATTGTGACAAACCAAGCAGAAAAAATGAAAGAAAAGCTCCTTTCAAGTCTTGTACGTGGAATTACCTTACTCGACGGAGAAGGTGCATACTCAAATGAAAAAAAACATGTATTAATGACCGTAATTTCTCGAGAAGAGCTCGCTGGAATGAAAGCTATCATTTCTGAAGTTGATCCGCAAGCGTTTGTAAACATCACAGAAACAGTGGAAGTATTAGGATTATTTAGAAGAGGGTAAAAAACGAGGTGGCATCGCATCCACCTCGTTTTTTTTACCCATTTTTCCGTTCCATAAATTCAATTCGATTTCCAAATAGATCTAACGCATAAAATCTTGTAACATCAGGACGTGCTGTATCGACTATAATAGAAACTCCTTTTTGTATTAAATCATCTTGAAAACATTCAATATGTTGAACATAAAATGCTGGATGAGCTTTTTTCGCAGGAGAAAAATTTTGCTCTACTCCAATGTGAATCTCTTGACTCCCACAAAGAAACCGACAGTCGCCTCGCTTCCTTAGTTCTGCATGCTTTGGAATTTCTTCTAATCCGAGTATATCCCCATACTTTTTCTTCACATCCCTCTGGTGCCGCTAACTGTACATCAATTTTAAACGTCATAACAATCCCCTCCCCTTTACTATCATTGTTATATCAAAGATTATTTTAACAATAACTTCCATACTTATTATGAAGATGTATAAGAAAAATGAAAGAACCTCTCGTATTTTCAATCAAAGAATAAAACTTACAATTCAAAAATATTCAATGAGAAATTGACTATTTATCCTTATCATGTCTATACTCTTAAAGGATATAACATTAGCAGTGTTATATAATTAAAACAAAATATAAAGTACACACTATATAATCTATTTTAAAATCGTTATACATATATGAATATATATCCGGGGGAATTATGAATGCGAAGGAAAAGAATTACGTCTGTAAAAAAAAGCGTATATCCAAAAAGACTCGCTGCTTTTACAAAAAATAGAATGAAAAAGACAGTAAACACAACACACTGCAATGAAAATTCCACATTAACTAAACAACAATTAGAGTCGCTTCTTAAAGACACTGTAGACGCTATTGTCGTTCTTGATTTAGAGCTTCGTGTAATGAAAGTAAACAAGGCCTTTGAAACTCTTTTCGGCTGGACCGAACAAGAAATACTTGGAGAAATAATACCTACTATCCCAGATTTCTCAAAAGATAAATACAACAAACTATATCAAGATCTTGCGCATAATAAACTGTTTACATCGAAAGAAACAATTAGACAACAAAAAAATAGAAGTTTAATACATGTCACTAATTTTATCTCCCCTATTGTAAACACACATGGAGAAGTAGTAGCGTTTGTAAGTAGCTTAAGAGATATTACAGAACGAAAAAAAATGGAACTTGCATTAAAAGAAAGCGAAAAACGCTTACGAACTCTTATAAATGCGATGCCAGCGTTTATTCTTTTAAAAGATGAAGAAGGAAGATGGCTTGAAGCTAACGATTATGCAATTTCTAGTTTAAATTTTGAAAATGTACCATATCGCGGTAAAAAAGATAGTGAACTCATCCAATATAATGAGTCTTATCGTAATTCCTTCTTATACTGTGAAAAGTCCGATCAATATACATGGCAAAACAAAGAAAGCATGTGTCGTGAGGAAATTATTATTCATGCTGACTCTACACCTATCATACTTAACATTATAAAAGTTCCTCTTTTTCATCCTGATGGATCGCGAAAAGGGATTGTCATTATGGGACAAGATATTACAAATTTAAAGAAAACAGAAGAATTATTAAAAAAATCCGAAAAGCTCGCAGTTGTTGGACAGCTAACTGCTGGTATTGCCCATGAAATACGAAACCCCTTAACTTCTTTAAAAGGATTTTTAAAATTACTAGAACCTGATATGACTGAAAATAACAAATGGTATATTGATATCATGTTAAGCGAAATCGCTCAAATGGAATCGATTACGAATCAATTTATGGCAATGTCTAAACCACAAGCCATGTCTATAAAATCCTATCAAATTCAAACATTAATTGAGGAAGTGGTAACATTCATTTCACCAACAGCCATGATGCATAATACACATATCACCATGAATCACACATCCTCTTTACCAGCAATTCAATGTGATGGAAATCAGCTCAAACAAGTATTCATTAACATATTAAAAAACGCAATAGAAGCCATGTCTCACGGAGGGACTATTTCCATTCAAACAATGAAGATAGAAAATCAGTCTATAATAATCAGTATCACCGATGAAGGCTGTGGAATTCCACAAGATCGTATTTCACGTTTAGGTGAACCTTTCTATAGTTTGAAGGAAAAAGGAACTGGATTAGGTTTAATGATGTGCTATAAAATCATTGAAGAGCATAATGGGAAGTTACAAATTACAAGTGACGTAAACAAAGGAACAACTGTAGATATTCGGTTACCTATATTTACGGAAACGAAATAAAAAGAAGAGCAAACAGAAATTCACTTTCCTGTTTGCTCTTCTTTTTATAAACGATAATCCACTAACTTTCTATATTTGGAATCTGCTCTACTAGATCATAAAGATTAGCGTACCTTTACGAAAGCACAAACACGATTGTAACTATGCATAACACATGAAACAAAACAACTCCATAACCAGAAAATAGCGTTCATCGCAATACTAGTTATACTTCCAATTAATGCGCTTCCCACGATATCAGATGGATAATGCTGCCCGCTCCAAATACGAGAGAATCCTGTTAAAAATGCTAATAACCACATACCCCCTCCCAACAAACGATGATAAAACAAAATAGAAGTTGCCAGAGCAAACGAGAGCATCGTATGTTTGCTTGGAAATGAAGAATTCATTCTTGATGGAATTGGAGGTAATATATGCGCATTATGATTTAAAAAAGGGCGCGGTCTAAAATAAAATCGTTTTATAAAAAAATGAATAAGTAACGTTATACATGCAGAGATTGTTGCTTGTATCGTAATTTTTTTGTAAAAACCACTACGAAACCACATTAAGATGAATAAAAGAACATATACATAGCGTGCTTTTTGCGAAATCATGATCATAATGGCATCTACAGATGGATAACGGCCAACAAACTGGTTAATCGCTCTAAATATTTTGTAGTCCATAATAATATCTCCTTCAAATTCACTTCAAATATGCTCCTTAGTATTTCCATATAAAAAAGAACTATGAAATAGCCAGAAAGAAAAAGAGCTAACTCGCCATTTCGTTAAAACGAAACTTTGAATTAGCTCTTTTTTCTCATATATTTACTTGCTTACGCACTGTTTCGCGCGCCAGTAAAAAACTCATAATAACTTGTGCTGCAACGCGGCTTGTCATATCACGAAAATCAAGAGTTGGATCGATTTCCACAATATCCATACCTGCTACAAGTGGTTCTTGCCCAAGCACTGTCATTGCATCCAGTAATGTCGCACTATCCATACCACCTGGTCCGATTGCTGGACATCCCGGCGCAAATGCTTGATCTAATATATCCATATCAACAGAAATGTATATAGATGTAACCCCTTGACGACGCAATAATTCTATACTTTCGATAATAATATCTTTTATATGGCGCTCTCTAACATGTTGCATCGTATATACCGTTACGCCATGCTCTTTTGCATATTCATGATACGTATGAGCATTAGAAAAGTTTCGAATCCCTATTTGCACTAATTGCTTTCCGGTAATGACATCATTCTCTAGTAAACTACGAAATGGCGTCCCGTTTGACGGTCCTCCGTCTTCTAGGTTACGCAAATCATGATGCGCATCAAATTGAATAATCCCAACTTTTCCTTTACTGCTTGCAAACCCACTTATACTCGGAAAACTAATCGAGTGATCTCCGCCAAGAACAATCGGTACCATCTGCGGATTCGATTTTGTCAGACTTTCAAGCGTTCTCGCAATGCGAACATGACTTTCTTTTATATCCGTAACATGCATTGTAATATCACCGCAATCATATAGGACGCTTTCTTTCATATCATGCTCTTCTGTAATGGCATATGTGCTATACGCATCTAACATTGCTCGAATTGTTTTTGGGGCAAAGCACGCACCTGAGTGACTAATTGATGGTTTGGAAAGCGGAGCACCAATTAATGCCCCGCCGAAGATTTCTTCACTTTCATCCCAGTTCTTAATGATATCGCTCCATTTCGTTACTTCACGATCAATAAACTTTGCATTTTTCTTTAAATAGTGGCCTTGCTCCACGCTTTTTCACCTCGTGTATATGCAATATTCCCTTGTTTCCATACTGTATTTACATGGCTAACACCGTAATGGTACGGTACATACGCATAATTGTATGCATCCCATAATACGATATCTGCCTTACGCCCAACACGGATTTTTCCAGCAACATCACCGCGATTAATCGCATATGCTGAGTTTACTGTTACAGCGTTCCACACTTCTTCTGGTGTCATTTTCAGTTTTAGCATTGCAATGCTCATAATCAGTTGAATATTTTCGGTCGGGCAGCTACCTGGATTAAAATCAGTCGCTAAAGCTACCGCTACACCATCATCAATCATTTTACGCCCTCTAGCAAAACTTTCTTTATTTAAATAGAACGTTGTTCCTGGAAGTAATACAGCAACTGTATCCGAATTCGCTAACATTTCAATCCCTTTATCAGATGCCCCAACTAAATGATCGGCTGATGCTGCACCAATTTCAGCAGCCGCTTCTGCACCGCCAAGCGGATCAATTTCATCTGCATGAATTTTCACATCAAAACCAAGTTCTTTTGCTTTACGTAAAAATTCTTTTGATTCTTCAACAGAGAATACGCCTATTTCACAGAAAATATCAACAAACTCTGCCAATTGTTTTTCCTTAATTTCTGGTAATAAATCAAACATCCACTGTAAAAACTCTTTCGATTTCCCCTTATACTCTTTTGGCACTGCATGAGCGCCTAAAAATGTTGACACAACATCAATTGGATGCTCCTTCTGAACTTCTGCTGCCGCCTCTAATTGTTTCCACTCGGTTACATCGTCTAATCCATATCCACTCTTCGCTTCCATTGTTGTTACACCAAAAGATAACATGCGATCTAAGTGAAATTTTGCCTTTTCAACAAGTTCTTCTTTCGTCGCTTGCTTTGTCGCATTTACAGTGGAAAGAATGCCGCCGCCTTGTTCTAAAATTTCTAAATACGGAACGCCTTTTAATTTGAGAGCAATTTCATTTTCACGAGAACCGCCAAATACAAGATGTGTATGCGGATCAACGAGACCTGGTGAAACCATTTTTCCATTGCAATCCACAACTTCTTTTGCATGTAATTCCTTCGCTTCTTCCATTGTCCCTACAAATGTGATCACACCATTTTCAATACCCACTGCACCATTTTCAATGACAGGAAGCTTATTCATTGCTCCTCGTCGTAGTAAACCATCTTCTTGGTCCATTGTTAATAATTGCCCAATTTTGGTTAGTAAAATGTCTAGCATCGTTTTCCCTCCTTAATTCATCATTGGAATGTTAACGCCTTTTTCTTTTGCTGTTTGCACCGCAAGATCATATCCAGCATCAACGTGACGAACAACACCCATTCCAGGGTCAGAAGTTAAGACGCGCTCAATTCGTTTTGCCGCTGCTTCAGTTCCATCTGCAACAATAACCATTCCAGCATGAAGAGAATATCCCATACCAACACCGCCGCCGTGGTGAACTGACACCCAGCTCGCGCCGTTTACACTGTTAATTAACGCATTTAAAATTGGCCAGTCAGCTACCGCATCACTGCCATCTTTCATTGCTTCTGTTTCACGGTTTGGCGAAGCAACAGATCCGCAGTCTAAATGATCACGACCGATAACAATCGGTGCAGATAATTCACCTTTTGCTACCATTTCATTAATAATACGGCCAAATTTCGCGCGCTCTCCATATCCTAACCAACAAATACGAGATGGAAGTCCTTGGAATTCAACTTGGTCACGTGCCATACGAATCCAATTGCATAAATGCTCATTATCAGCAAATTCACGTAAAATAACTTCATCTGTTTTATAAATATCCTCTGGATCACCAGAAAGTGCTACCCAGCGGAATGGTCCTTTTCCTTCACAGAATAACGGACGAATAAATGCCGGAACGAATCCTGGGAAATCGAATGCATTTTTTAAGCCTTCGTCGTATGCAACTTGGCGAATATTGTTTCCATAATCAAATGTAATCGTACCGTTCTTTTGCATAGCAAGCATTGCTTCCACATGCTTTTTCATGCTTTCTTTTGATAATTGAACATAACGCTCTGGATCTTCCTCACGAAGTACTGCTGCTTCTTCTAATGAATATCCAACTGGAATATAACCATTTAACGGATCATGTGCAGACGTTTGGTCTGTTACTAAGTCTGGTGTAACGCCGCGTTTTACAAGATCTGGTAAAATTTCAGCTGCATTGCCTAACAATCCAATTGAGATCGGCTCTTTCTTTTCTTTATACTCCTTCGCAACCGCTAGTGCTTCTTCGAGAGATTCTGTATACATATCACAGTATCTTTTTTCAATGCGGCGATCGATGCTGCGCTTATCAACATCAATTGCAATGACAACACCACCATTCATTGTAACAGCAAGTGGCTGCGCTCCACCCATTCCGCCAAGACCAGCAGTAATTGTTAACGTTCCTTTTAATGAACCGCCAAAATGTTGACGTGCTGCCTCGCCAAATGTTTCGTAAGTTCCTTGTAAAATCCCTTGCGTACCAATATAAATCCAGCTACCTGCCGTCATTTGTCCGTACATCATTAAACCTTTTTTCTCAAGCTCACGGAAATGCTCCCAATTCGCCCATTTTGGCACTAAGTTTGAGTTTGCTAGAAGAACGCGCGGTGCATCCTCATGGGATTTGAAAATTGCCACTGGTTTCCCAGATTGAACTAATAACGTTTCATCGCTCTCTAAATTTTTAAGAGACTCTACAATTGCATGATAGCTATCCCAATTACGAGCAGCACGGCCGATACCACCGTATACAACAAGCTCTTCTGGTTTTTCTGCTACTTCAGGATCAAGGTTATTCATAAGCATACGAAGCGCTGCTTCTTGTACCCAACCTTTCGCATGTAATTCAGTACCTCTTGGCGCACGAATTGTTTGTTTTACGTTTTCCATCGAAATCTCTCCCTTATTATAGTGTTGTATTTGCGTTTAAACGGTCCATTGTCCAATTGGTTGTTTTTAACCAATGAGCCGTGTTTTCAATATCTGTTGAAAAAATACGATCGTTTGTAATAGATGGTACGATTTGGCGAACTTGATGATAAAACGCTCTCGTTTGCGTACTCATTTGTTCAACACCGCGGTACTCAGCTGCTTGCATCGCACAAATCGTTTCAATTGCTAAAACGCGGCGTACATTTTGAATAATTTGATGTGCATGACGCGACGCAATTGTTCCCATACTTACATGATCCTCTTGATTTGCTGATGATGGAATAGAATCTACGCTCGCTGGATGAGCTAACGTTTTATTTTCTGAAACAAGTGCTGCCCCTGCATATTGCATAATCATCGCACCAGATTGAAGACCTGGTTCTGGACTTAAAAACGGCGGTAAGTCGTTTAACTGCGGATTGACAAGTCTCTCAATGCGGCGTTCAGATATATTCGCAAGTTCTGCCATTCCTACCTTTAAAAAGTCCATCGCAAATGCAATTGGCTGCCCATGGAAATTACCTCCAGAAATTACTTTTTGACCGCCGTCAAAAATAAGTGGATTGTCTGTTGCAGCATTCATTTCAATTTCTAATTTTTCTTTCACATAATTCAACACTTGCCATGATGCTCCGTGCACTTGTGGAATGCAGCGAAGTGAATACGCATCCTGTACACGTAGTTCCCCTTGTTTCGTAACAAGTTTGCTATCATGAAGCACATTACGAATACGATTGGCAACTTCTACTTGCTCTTTATATCCACGCGCTAGATGAACATCTTCATCAAATGCATCAATAATGCCTTGCAGCCCTTCAATTGTCATCGAGGCAATTAATTCAGCTTGATAAGCAATTGCCTCTGCTTCTAAATAAGCAACAATACCTTGTGCTGTCATTGCTTGTGTTCCGTTAATAAGTGCCAAACCTTCTTTTGCTTCTAATGTAATCGGTTCTAATCCTTCTTTTGTTAGAGCGATCATCGTATGGACACGCTCACCGTTATAAAACACTTCTCCTTCTCCTAATAAAGCAAGCGCAAGATGCGAAAGCGGTGCTAAATCTCCGCTCGCTCCAAGTGAACCTTGCTGCGGAACAACAGGATGAATTTGACGATTTACAAGTTCTAAAAGCATATTTACAACAAGTGGTCTAACACCAGAAATCCCCTTTAGCATTGTGTTCGCACGTAAAACAAGCATAGCGCGTGACACTTCTTCAGAGAAAGGTTCACCAACACCACATGCATGAGATTGAATTAAGTTATGTTGAAGTGCTTTTACATCTTCTTTTTGAATCAGTACATCGCTAAATTTTCCAAACCCTGTTGTAATACCGTAAACAACTTTACCTTCTTCAACAATCTGTTCTACTGCTTGCCTGCATTCTGTAACTTTTTGCATACTATTTGCACAAGCAGTGACCTGCTCTCCTTCAAACAGTATTCGTTTCATTTCTTGCAGTGTTAATGAATGTCCAGTTAATGTAATCATGATTTTCCTCCTTTAAACAGCACAAGGGGGCCTTACCTTTTTAAGACAGACGAATGTCCTAAAAAGTAGTAAGGCCCCCTCTTAACTAATTAACTATGGGCAGTTTTTTATATGTGATTAATACCTAATCCAATCGCCTCATGCTCTGATCCTTTCACAGGCGCACCTATCGTACCATATAGCGCAACAGCAACCCATTCGCCTTCTTTCTCACCGTCGTATGGTGTACCTCGCACAATCGCAAATCGAAGCCCTACTGTACGAAGAACGTCTGCTAACTGAATTTGACCTCTCGTTACTCCGTACAACGCTTCCATAATTGCATGGTAAAGCGCATGTGTTTCTCTGTAAACATCTGTTTCAATAACATGGTTACTACGTGCAGCTGTTTCCATTGCAGCAACAACTTTTTGCGAATTCATTGAACCGACTTTGCCCGTACAATATTTCCATCCCTTTGGAATAGATAAAATTGGACTCTCGTGTTCCTCCGCAAGTGCAAGCAGCATCGCCATGCGACCAATTCGTTGTGTTCCATGAAGAAGCATGTGACTCTCTCTTTTCTTTTGAATAGTTTAAATATTCCTTAATTTAAGAATATATGAAAACGCTTAAATCGTCAATGGTTAAATTATAATGATTTAGATAAATCAAGATTTAAAAACGATATAAAACCATTCTTCTTAGGTGAGCGAGTACATCTGGCCATGCATAGAAGCGGTCAGGGCCTTTTTCTGCCACGGGCGAAGCTCAAACAAAGGGAGAAAGAAAGTAGCAGGCTCCTTTTTTCTGCATAGCAGCAATCTATATGTCGAAAGATCAAAATAGTTTCATATAGTTGAATAAAATTTGACCTGTAACATTATCAACTGTGTACACAATTTATTTACAGAAAAATTTCAAGCGTGCTATAGTCACACTAACAGTTTAAAGGAGGAGACATATGGTAAAGAGAAAAGATATTCACTTTAGAATACGTGAAGAATTATTAGAAAGATTTGATGCCGCTTTAACATATGAAGGTTTTAACAAAACAGAAGTGTTAACACATGCCATCCAAAATTTTTGCATACAAGTAGAATCTCAAAAATTGAATGATGTAAAACGTCAATATTCAGTGAATGACCATTTACGAGTGCGAATCGATACACATCGAAGATATGAAGAAAAACAAGTAGATTTAGACCAAAGTGTAATCTCTCATTTACAATTAACTGGAACTGAGAAAATATTAGATATCGGCTGTGCGACTGGAAAATTTCTTATAACATTACAACAACAGGGACATCAAGGTCCGCTTACAGGACTAGATCAATCCCCGACTATGATTCAAGAAGCAAAAAAGAATAACAAAAATACAAGAAAAACTATTGAATGGGTAGTTGGAAACGCTACAAAACTACCTTTTCCCAATAATTTTTATGACTGGATTGTTGCTCGTCACATGCTCTATCATGTAACCGATGTCGAAAAAACAGTTCAAGGGTTTAGAAACATTATTCGGCCAAATGGCGGCTTTCTAGCTACAACAAACTCCAATGCCTCATTACCGCGCATAGAAGAAATGTGTAACCGAATGTTACTGGCATTTGCATTACCTGAAAAACCACCTACAACTAGTCCTTTTTGTTTAGAAAACGGTAAAGAGATACTAAATTCAGTTTTTCCCATTGTTGAAGAAACCGTTATTCACAATTCATTACTTTTCTATGAAGCTCTACCTATTGTAAATTATATAGCAAGTATGTTCCCATCATTAAATATACCAGATGATTTACACTTACATACAGAAATGAAACAGTGGTTACAGGTTGAAGTAGAACAGAATTTATTACTTCATAACGGTATATGGCGCGATCCGAAAGCTGTAGCGATTTATAGATGCAGAAAATAATTAACATTGTTCTACACTAACAAAGCTGTCTCTCCTTGACAAAGACAGCTTTGTTTTATAAAAAAGATATTTTCTAGCATACTATAACTCTTTCAACATACTTTCCATCATTACATTTCTTTGTCCATGATAAAAATTACATTTATGTTCAGTAAATACCCCACAATATTTAGCAATGGCAAGTCCAAAGTCAACAAATGCGTGTCCTTGCGCTGTAATAATACTTTTATGATGAACTATACCTTCGTATGTAAAATGAGTTTTAGAAAAACAATCTAACTTTCTATAATCTAATGTGACTGTATACGGTACATGTTGTAGAATACCCGCAGCTGCTAATACAAATGGCCCTCCGCATATTGCCGCAATTAGCCTTTCTTTTTTATACAATTGACGTACAAGTTCAAATAATACTTCCGAATCTTTTACGTGTACTAAATCGCCACCTGGAATAATAATTCCTTCATAATCATCTACACATATCTCACTTAACTCATAATGTGTTTGTACTTGTAACCCTGTTTCACTTACAACAATCTCCTTTGTTAATCCAACTGTTTCAACTACATATGAATCTCTCAAAACAGCAGTAGCAACTGTAATTTCAAATTCCGCAAAAGTAGGATAAATTAAAACTAATATTTTCTTCTTCATTCCCCAGTCTCCTCTTGTTTAACTAATAACCCAATTTCTGTACAACCTAAAATAATTCCTTCTGCTCCGTTATAAACTAAACGTTCAATTACTTTTTTGTAGTAATCTCTTGATTGTTGACACACTTTTCCTAAACAAAGTTCTTCATAAATCACTTTATTTACAATTCCTCTATCATTTTCATTTGGAACAACCACGTTTATACCATTTGATTCTAATCTAGATTTATAAAATTCTTGCTCCATTGTATATTTTGTTCCAAGTAAACCTACTGTGCTAATTCCTTCTTTTTTTACTTGATTAGCTGTAGCATCAGCAATATGCAAAATAGGAATATTGATTTTTTCTTTTATGTCATCTACAACCTTATGCATCGTATTTGTGCATATGACAATGAAATCAGCGCCACCTTTTTCCAATGAACATGCAGCTTCACCTAATACTTCACCAGCTTGTTTCCAGTTACCCTTTGATTGATAACGTTCAATTTCGTCAAAGTCAACGCTATATAATAGGCACTTTGCTGAATGCAATCCTCCTAATTTTCTTTTTACTTCTTCGTTAATAATCCGATAATACTCTACAGTTGATTCCCAGCTCATTCCACCAATAAAGCCAATCGTTTTCATCGTTTTCCTCCCTACAAAAAGTCTTCCTTAATAATTATATAGAATTTTCAAAATTATAAGCAAGATACTTATCACCTTGTTTCCTACTTCTATCTGTCTTATAATTAAAAACAGAGATTAATTTGAACGTATTTTTCCGCTATGTAAGCTTGGATGTCCAAGCTTACATTATTTTTTGCTTTTCCTTTTCTTTTAAAAGGGGTATACTATACAGGAACGTATGTTCTTTTCAATACATACAGTAAGGAGTTTGAACAATGGTATACGACACAAAGGTACGATCATGGAACGAAACATTAAAACAATTACAAAAGCGTTATACTGGATTAGCAGTTGAAAATCGTAAGCAGCTTGAAGACATTGAACTTATGACTTTCTTTCAAGACAACGAATATATTGCCCTTCCTACACATATTAGCGGCTTATCAGCAGCACGCTTTACTTCTTACTCTATTTTCACTAATGAAGACAAAGATCGCAAAGTTGGCACGCTTATCATTGAATATTTAGAAGATGATAATGATATATTATCTGTTGAACAATTATACTTCGTTTAGCTCACAACGCTTGGCCACAATGGCCAAGCGTTCTTGCTTTCTATCAATCTCACTGCTTATAATATTAGTAAAGGAAAACTGCGATCATAAAGGAGGGGTCTACTTGCTCGAAGGGTGGTTCAGTTGGTTTATTGTTACTTGGACTGTCATTTTACTAGGGCTAATGTCCATTGGTGGATATTTTATGTTCCGAAAATTCTTAAAACGATTACCAAAAGAAGATGGTATGTCTATTCTAGATTGGGAAGAACATTATATTAATGAAACACGGCACTTATGGGATGAAGAGCAAAAACAATTATTAGAGGAACTTGTAAGCCCAGTCCCTGAACTTTTCCGCGATGTTGCAAAATCAAAAATTGCCGGTAAAATCGGAGAGTTAGCTTTAGAAGAGAAAGCATCCAAAATAACTGAAGATTTAATCATTAAAGGGTATATTGTAGCAACTCCAAAGCGAGATCATAAATTTTTAATAAAAAAATTAAAAGAAAAGCAAATTGATTACACACGTTATCAATCGTTATTCGCAAAATAAAAACCTCAAAAACATTTTGAGGTTTTTTACGTTAACTTCATATCTTTTTCATTATAAAAATCTTCTTGTTTTTTCATTTCCTTTTGCAATTTCGTAAAGGAACGATACATTGCAATGCGCCAAGATACAATCATTGCAAACGCAAGTAAGAAGAACATGCCACTTAATTGTCCTACTTCAAGTGACTGACTTAAATATGATTTAAATGCAATACGTACAACAAGTAAACCGATTAAAATAAAGATAAACGCTTTAGAACGAATTAAGTAAACCTCATGTTCACGTATTTCAAATTTTGATGTTTTAATAAGAAAGATAGAAAAAATTAACCCTACAGCAATTGCTTCTAATATTTCTGATGTTGTTAAGCGAAATTCAGGAAACAGATACATGCATGCTCCTGTACTCATAAAGATTGGTGGAAGAACAATTTTTTTCAAAGTTGCTGGTTTCTTCGCTGCCTTCAAACGAATAAACATGACTCCAACAGCCATACAAATTGCAATAATACTTGATAAGAGAGCTAAATTCATTCGCACTCACCCTTTGTTTTGGAAATATCAAAAATGTAGTATCATTATATGTATTTCTGTTAGTATTTCCAACTTTTCCACAAAAAAAACTAAAACCCTTTAAATCCACCAAATAAATCTGAGAAGAAGATTGTAATTTTTGTAAGGCCATTAAAATAAAGTAATACACCCATCGCAATCATAATATAACCACCGATTGTAACAAACGTTGCACTATGTTTTTTAATCCACGTCATCTTTGTAATAAAGAACGATAAAATAAAGAATGGAATTGCAAAACCAAGTATGTAAGCAATCATATATAACATTGCCGATTGCGGATTTGTTGCAGCAAGTGCAATAACCGATACTAAAATCGGGCCTGTACAAGGCGTCCATCCGGCAGCAAATGCAATTCCAATGAGAGTAGAGCCAAGATAGCCACTCGGTCTGCTTTTAAATGTGATTTTGCGATCTTGCATTAAAAATGTTGGTTTAAACACCCCTGTGATAACGAGACCGAACGCAACAATAAAAATTGCTCCTAATTGACGAATTAAATTTTGATAATCTACAAAAAACTTCCCGACATAGCTTGTTCCAAAACCGATTGCAATAAAAATTATTGAAAATCCAATTAAGAAAAATGCAGTATGCAACATACTCCGTTTTCGAAGCATTGCATTCTCTTCCTTCAAATCAGATATAGACATTCCTGTTATATATGATAAAAATGCTGGATAAAGCGGTAAACAACAAGGGGAAATAAACGATAAAAAACCTGCTCCAAATGCTAAAAATAAATTAATGTCTTGCATATTATGCCTCCTTTCTTCTCAATTTATTGTAACAAAATTCAAGGCGAATACCATGAATAATTCGTGAACATACTATTATCACTATGAATATATTAAAATCTTATTCTTCGTATTTACATATAAGTCCTTTTTGATGTTCCAACATATAAAGTGAAACTTTAATCAGCAGGATAAATTGCTGTCATGCAGAACAAAACATAATCGTTACTGGCTTTCTCCTTTGATTTTAAACTTTGCACGTGGCAGAAAAAGGATCTGACCGCTTCTATGTATGGTCAGATCCTCTCGCTCACCTTATAGAAATGAGGTTTTTATGTCGTTTCTTCAATTTGTATTTATATGGTTACTTTATTTATACTTCACTTCATTTATTATTAGAAAATATTTTTTTATAATGAAAGTTTTATTCATATTCACCTTATATTCTCAAGGAATTCGTTCTCTTTTTTCATCATTATGCATAAATATCATACTTTTATTATTACTCTATAAAATGTCACACTTTTCTTTCAGTTGACCCTCTATTTTTAATTTTGTATACTTCCATCTAGCTAAGTTTGTTCGTTTTTGAACAGGATTACCATATAGAAGTGATCGGAGGGATATAGATGCTTCGTTATTCATTACTCGTTTTATTAGGAGCATGTAGTTACGGTATTTTAGCAATCTTTGTTAAATTTGCATACAGCGAAGGATTTTCGCTTGGAGAAGTAATTGGAAGTCAATATTTGTTCGGATGGCTCATTTTACTTGCGATTACATTATTATTTTCTAGACATCGTGTACCATTTAAACAAATGATTATTTTATTTATTGCAGGAACATCAGCTAGCTTAACAGGTATTTTTTATTACGGCGCATTACAAACTGTACCTGCTTCAATCGGTATTGTTTTGCTATTTCAATTCGTATGGATCGGAATTATCATTGAAGCAGTTGCAACGAAGACATTTCCTTCTAGAGAAAAATTGATTTCTGTACTTTTCTTGCTTATTGGAACGTTTCTTTCAAGTGGTTTACTTGAACAATCAGCAGGAGCAATTGACATGAAAGGAATTTTCTTCGGATTATTATCAGCGGTAGCATTTGCTTTTTATATTTTTGTGAGCGGAAGAGTAGCAGTAGAAGTTCCATCATTGCCTCGTGGTTTAACGCTTATGGCAGGTGCATTAACATTAGTAATGATTGCTTTCCCACCCACATTTATATATAACGGTACACTTACAAATGGACTATGGAAATACGGATTAGCATTAGGAACATTTAGTATTGTCATTCCGACTATTACTTTTACAATTGGAATTCCTAAAATCGGTTCTGGTTTAGCAACAATTTTAGGTGCTGCTGAACTTCCAGTTACAACAATCATGTCAGTGCTTCTATTAAAAGAGGCCGTATTGACTTCACAATGGCTTGGAGTTGCTCTTATTCTTATTGGGATTACAATTCCACAAATTGCTTATAAAATACGCGGACGATACACAAGACAGCATACACATAAAAAATTAGCAGCATAACAAACCGGACTTCTTAAAGAAGTCCGGTTTTCCTTTTCTGTTACCTTTTAAAGCATTCATACTTTGTCATTCCCTTTAGTTGAATCTACAAGGCTCAAATAATCCACACATTGAACTCTAATAGAAATTGTACCTAATACTTAAATATTAGATTTAATAATACATATATTTATGTATAGTTACCTCACTTATCATTATCCATTTAAAGGTATTTCCAATAGTACGTATAATATATTAAGTTGAGGTAATCATATGAAAAAAAGTTTCTCTCTTTTTTTCCTCTTAGTAACGTTCTTTATTAGTGGTTGCACTAATAATACATATTCATCTGTTCAACCGTATAAATTAACAAAACAAGAAGAAGAAATAGTAAACTTATCCCCCATACAGCAAAGTTACATACATATCTTTGAAGTTAAACTTCCAAATAACCAAGACGCAATTCGGGCAACTCTTGAGTATTATAAAGATGGAAAAAAAGTAAAAGATATCGGTGCATTCTCCGCGTCCCATTTTGAAAACAAAAAAGTAAAACTATCTTTCGGTCAGCAAGAATTTCAATATGAAAGCGGTACTCGTGAAATTCAGCAATGGTTTATAAATATTTCTGGCAGATCCTACAAAATGTTCGAAGATAGCCTCCCTGAAAAAAACGGCTCATTTTTTGTCCCCATTCGAGAGAAAAAGAAAATGAAATATAATGAAAAAATTATTCTTGGTGCATGGGTTTTTAACACAAACAAAACAGTAATGTCTTCCAATTCTCTTGAAGATGATCGTTCTATACAACACCTCATCCAAGAAAATGAACACGTGTACACTTATTGTATCGAAATTAAAAGCAGCGATGTTACAAAGTAACATCGCCGTTTTCATCGCATAATTTGCTTTTTCAATTGTAAAAAATAGCGTCTTCTTAATAGTAGAAAGTAACATATATGAACGAGTAAAAATAGCCCCATGACGATCAGTGAAGACCGAAGAATCGGTGTTGTAAATTGTGTTTGCAATGTTGTAAGAGCAACACTTGTATGCAACACAGCTATCACAATCGGGATAAAGAATAACGCACCCATTTGCACCGTTATAATTTGCTTCATGTCCGCTTCATCCATACCGAGTTTCAGTAACGATTGATAATGTTGTTTATCTGTTTCCAAGTCGGTAAATAAGCGGAAATATAAAAAGCTTACAGCAGATAAGTAAAAAATAGCTCCGACAAACAATCCGATAAATAGAATAATACTTGTCAATTCTTTAATCTGATTGTAAATGATCACACGTGATGAAAATTCATACTGCCCTTTTTGATTCAGTCGTTTTTCTAATTCTGCTGCTACTTGCGTCGTTCCTTCCCAACTCTTTACTGTATATCCTGTATAACTCGCTTTCTTCTGCCCACCTGTAATCTGTTTATCCATTTCATTGGAAACAACAAAAATCTTTCCAGAAAATACACCGCCTGAAAAAATGTTCTGTTTCAACATAGAAGAGACATGAATTTGTTTCCCACTTTCTTTCAATGTTACATCTGATTCTTTAGAATAATCTACAACACTACTTTCCATTGCAAATGAAGGAACGCGAACCGCTTTATTCCCTGCTAATGCCACAGTTTCATATCCGAGCCGCTTTGCAAACTTATTATAATTATTCTGACTCATGATTACGGCTTGCGAATCGTTAGAAATAGATTGAATTTTCAACTGCGTACTTATCTTTTGGAAAATAACATTTTCCTTTTGAAACGAATCTTCAATTTCCTTTTCATATTGCGCTTTCTGTTCTTGATGTTCATTATATGTAATCAAACTAAATGCAAATGGGATGTTCTTCATCGACTCGCCCTTTTGCGTTTCTATAAAAGCAGCAAACGTTCCAATAGCACAAAAAGCAACTGTCGACACAATCGTTACCATAAAAAACATACGTGCATTATCTTTCATGCGGTACGCTAACATAGAAAATGATAATAAATTCGTTTTCCTCCAATAGATTGGCTTGCATTTCTTTAAAAACTTTATAATAAATACACTAAGCTGCGAATATAAAAAATACGTGCCAATCATTACTATGGTTGCAACAGGAAGCAATAAAAATGCGACAGCGCCTGGTTTTGCTGTTAAAGATAACATATATCCAATAGCTATTAAAGTTGCTGCTACTATAGATAATAGAATAGAAGCTTTCGGTTCAGGTTTTGGCTTCTTATTTCCTTTTAGTAACGCGATTACTTTTTTACTTTTCACAAATAAACTTGTCGTAAAAGCAACGATGAAAAACAATGCTAAAAACACAACAGCTGTTAATTTCATTGCTTTCCACGGCATATAAAATGGCAAACTGTTCAATCCCATTACTGTACTTGCTAACATAAAAAATAATTTTCCAAATAAAAATCCAAAGGCAATACCGCCGATAAGAGCACTTATACCAACGATCATATTTTCCAAGAAAATCATCCGTATTAATTGCCAATTTGTAATACCATGAATCACAAAAATCCCAAATTCTTTATTTCTCATCTTTAAAAATGAACTAACAGAGTAGAAAATAAAGAAAAAAGAAAAGAAATAAATAATATACTCTGCAACAAGCATTCCTTGCCGAATAGCACCCTGTCCATCAATATCAGGATGATAAATAAATAAAGCATATAAAAAGAAAATCATAACTGAAAATGCACTGCTTAAAAAATAAGCGGCATACGCACGTATGTTTCGACTAACGTTTTTAAACGCGAGTTGAGAAAACGTCATTTTCTTTCCCCTCCCACGTTTTTTGTACTTTCATAAAAATAGGTATCATCATGAGTATGACATCTCCTTCTTCTTTCTTCTATTTTCACTATAATGAAAAAAGAAAAAGGAAAACATCGAACTTTCTTACATACATTCGTGCATTCTTACAGTTTTGTCATTTTTCTCGTCATTTTGTAAATGTGTTCATTACCTTGCCTTTTGCTATTCTCAAAAACTCTTGTAATTCTGGGTTACTATTCGCTTTTCGGTATGCAACAGCTAGTTCCGCAACAATTTTAGAATCACGTATTTCTTTGTAGACCACTTCTGATTGATATAATTTATTTGCAGAAACCGGTATTACCGTTATTCCAATCCCAGCAGCAACAAGTCCTATAACCGTTTGATATTCTGTCGCCTCTTGTACAATTTGCGGACTAAACCCTGCATTACGGCATAAAGAAAGAATATTATCATATAAAGTCGGCCATACATTTCGAGTTATGAAAACAAAAGATTCGTTTTGCAAGTCTTCAATATATATTGCTTGTTTATTCGCAAGTGGATGCGCTTTCGGTAAACAAAGTGTACAAGGAAGGTGCTGCACAGTTTCTAACTGTAATAATTGACTTGTAATAGGTGGACGCAACATCCCGACATCAATTCGATTATCATGAAGTGCATCTACTTGTTCTGGTGTAGACAATTCATGCAGTACAACAGATACATTCGGAAATTTTTTTCGATATTCCCGAACAATTGGTGGCAAAATATCATACATCGCTGAACCAACAAACCCAATAGACAGCTCTCCGATTTCTCCTCTTTGCGCTCTCTTGGCAACTTCGACGGCCTTATCAATTTGTATAAAAGCTTTTTTCACTTCTTTTAAAAATAATTCCCCTGCTTCTGTTAATTCTACTCTTCGTTTCGTTCTTGAAAATAGTGTTACTCCCATCTCTTGTTCCAATTGTTGAATTTGTTGACTTAGCGGCGGCTGTGTCATTTGTAAACGAGCAGCTGCCCTACCAAAGTGAAGCTCTTCTGCTACAACAATAAAATATTGTAAATGCCGTAATTCCATATAGAACACCCTTTTTTATTAATATGTATAATAAATTAATAACATAAGAATTATATATTAGACAAATGTTTTTAAAGAAATCATACGGTAATATCCCTAAATATTTTATTGATGGTTTTAACAATTACAGCAAGTCTATATATACATTAAAAAACTGACATAACCCCCTTTCTTTTGAGAAGGACGAGAGCATCTGGACACGCATAGAGCGTTTTCTTTTATTTCTTTCACTATTCAATTAGTCCATGTACATTTTCACATTTCTCGCCTCAATCATTTCCTAGTGAACACTAAATATTCACACATCGATGCAACAACTCATAATCTTCCGGAAATGAGAGCTGAAGGTGTTGAAGTTCATCAAGTCGTTTCCACTCAATTTTATAAATTAATCCGTCTGGATCTTGAATTTTACGATCTCCCCCTACTATTTTCACAACATAATAGTGTACTTGCACAGGAACATTAAACGTAACACCTATTTTTTCATGTACCTTTTCAATAATTTCAATACGATAGCCAGTTTCTTCCCATACTTCACGAATGCAGCACTCTTCTAGCGTTTCTCCATTTTTTAATCCACCTGAAGGTACAGACCAAAGTTTTTCTTCTTCTGGCTTTCCTTGTAGTACCATTAATACTTCATTATTATCATTAATACAAATTGCAGCTGCTCCAATCCAACGTTTCACTATTTTCCCCTCCCATACATACTATTCTGTATTTCACTTATTTTTCCCTCGAAAAAAGAGGAAAAAACCTATAATCTATCGAATATTTCCAGCAACTTCATTGACAGCGCATTCCTAAAAACAGAAAGGAAGGATTCTGTGAAAATTTCTAAGTATGTTGTGGATTGTGTATTTTGTGAGAAAGATCGAGGAACAAGACAAACATCCGTGACTATTGCTGCTTCTTCTAACACATTAGCAATTCAAAAAATAACAGAAGAATGTCAGCGACGTTTTGGGAAAGCATTATTATTAAAAACAGAAATTATAAAAGAAGAAATTATAGCAGAAACTACAAAAAGCTGACCAAAATGGTCAGCTTTTTATTTTCCGATCGTATTGCGTTTTCTTTCCGTACACATTATCACATGAAGATTAGGGGCATCCTCTATGAGATCGGAATATTTCCATTACGTACGTTCCATAATGGATATCGAACAATATTTTCTGTATAATCTACAACAAATCATCCAGAAAAAGGGAAGTTTAGTTCGCATTTTTAGAAAAGGGATAGGGATATTACCAGTAATACTTCAAACATTCGAACATTACATCTATTATAATATACTATCCTTCTTCATATCGGAAATATGTATTACATATATAATTAATATGTAATACATATTAATCTCCTATTTCATCCTTCTATCTGGCACATTTCTAAACATTGATAGAGCTATAATTGCACCCATTAATGCGAAGGTCATATCCCACTGTGTATCCCATGGGTCTCCTTGTGTTCCTAAAAAGGCATCTGCTCCAGTTCCTGTCAATTTAGCAACTAAAAACTCTAGCAATTCATACACTGCACTAAACGCTAAACAAACAGCAATGACAAGAATTGATAACCATCCTTTTTTTTGAATACCTACCACTCTAATAAGAACCTCACGTGTTAATAGAGCCGGTACGAACCCTTGCACAAAATGTCCTACGCGGTCATAATAATTTCTTTCTAATGAGAAGGTATCACGAATCCAATTGAAAAACGGTACTTCTGCATATGTATAATGACCACCAATAAGCAAAATAATCATATGAAACCAAATCCAAGTATACGTAAACGTCGTAAACTGAAAACGATGATATGTTGCTGCTAAAATCAATACGAGAATAATTGCTGGCAATATTTCTAGCCACCATGTAAACAAATCTTTCGGCTGAATTCCTGAGATTAATAAACTTATCCAAAAACTTATAAAGAGAAGCATATGTGTGCGATGAATCGTGAACCAATCTCCCTTCCATATTCAAGTTATTTATAATATCTTTAAAGAAAAAGCCTTCCAAACCTTGTTCTCACAGGGCTTGTTGAAGGCTTCCTTTATTCTGCAACAAATACATATTGTAGTATAACCCTTGTTTCGCCAGCAATTCTTGATGTGTTCCTCTTTCAACAATTTGGCCGTCGTGCATCACAAAGATTTGATCCGCATCTTGAATTGTGGATAGGCGATGTGCAATGGCAATAGTTGTTCGCCCTTTTCGCATATGCTGCAATGCCGTTTGAATCGCTTCTTCTGTTTCTGTATCAATATTTGCTGTTGCCTCATCTAACACTAATACTTTCGGATTTGTTGCAACAGTTCTTGCAAACGCCACAAGCTGTCTTTGACCACTTGAAAACGCTGCCCCTCTCTCAACTACTTCTGTATTATATTGATTTGGTAGCTGCTCAATAAATGTATTTGCCTGCACAAATTTTGCAGCTTTTTCTACTTCTTCATCTGTAATACTTTCATCATACATACGAATGTTTTGCTTCACTGTTCCAGCAAATAAGAAAGCATCTTGTAATACAAGACCAATACGTTTTCGTATCTCCGCCTCTTGAAAGTTCACTAACCGCGCTCCATCAATTACAATTTCTCCTTCATTAATATGATAAAAACGCATCAATAAGTTCATGATTGTACTTTTCCCACTACCTGTATGCCCAACGAAAGCAACATTTTGCCCAGGTTTCACATGGAAAGACACATTTTTTAGCACATCACGTTTTCCATCATAAGAAAAGGTAACATCTTTAAACTCAATTTCCCCTTCCTTCATTAAAGGGGCTGCATTACCTTGTTGTACTGGCGCTAAATCTTTTTCATCTATTAAATGAAACACACGTGATGAAGATACTAGTGCTTGCTGAAAAAAAGACAATTTCATCATCATTTCATTTACTGGTTCAAAGAAACGATGAATGTAGTTTACAAAGGCATATAATACCCCCACTTCAACAGGACTATGCATTGCATCAATCCCAAACAACGTGACCACCAAAACAATCGCTAAAGTATGAACAAGATCTGTTGCTGGGCGCAGTAACAAAGCGTCTAATTTCAAATTGCGGCGCCCTGCTCCGTAATGTTTTTCATTCACTTCTTCAAATTCTTTACGCATCCGTCTCTCTTGTCGGAATACTTGAATAATGTTCATACCTTGAATCGATTCATTCAATTTTGCGTTTAATATACTTAATTGATTGCGAAGTTCTAAATAAAAAACCGAGCTTTTCCGGCGATAAAGAGCCATGATTGAAATCATAATTGGAATAAGAAGTAATGAAAACAGCGCAAGTTTCACATCTAATAAAAACATAGCTATTAAAATACCGATTAAAAATACAATATTCTTTACAAAGGTAGATAATACACTTACATAGAAATCTTTAATTGCTTCTGTATCGTTTGTTATTCGCGAAACAAGCGTTCCAATCGGTGTACGATCGAAGAAGCTAAGCGATAAACTTTGTACATGTTCGTATACTTCTATGCGCAGATCTTGCACAATTTTGAAGGCGATATTTTGGAAATACAATAAATTTAAATATGTAAACAACACCTTTAATAAATGAAACACGATATAAACAATAAATAACATTATTAACACATTTTGTTCAAAATTTTTTGGGACTAAGTGCTCATCGATAAATACCTTAATTAAAAAAGGCCCCATCATTTCCGCAACAGTTGCACCAACTAAAAATAAAAATGCAAAAGCGAGCAGTTTTTTATAAGGCTTCAAATATGATAATAAACGCCATAAATCATTTTGTTTTTTCCCCTGCATCATACTCCTCCTTTCTCAACTAGTGCTTCTAATTGCTGACTTTCATACATGTCTTTATACCAGCCATCTTGTTGCATTAAACTTTCGTGCGTACCACGCTGCACAATCTTTCCATCATCAATAACAAGTATTAAATTTGCATGTTGAATCGCACTTAAGCGATGAGCTGTAATAATAGTCGTTTTATTTTGACGCTCATGCTTTAATGCCGTCAAAATCGTTTCTTCTGTCTTTGCATCTACTGCTGATAAGCAGTCATCTAAAATTAAAATTTCAGCATTTGTTAATAATGCACGCGCAATCGAAATACGCTGCTTTTGACCACCAGATAAAGAAACGCCGCGTTCACCAACCACTGTTTCATATCCTTCTGGAAATTTTGTAATATCTTCATGGATACATGCAATAGTAGCTGCATGGGCAATATTTTTATATGTAGCACTAGGTTTTCCAAATGCAATATTTTCACCAATACTTGCAGAAAATAAGAAATGATCTTGTGGTACATATGAAATGGAGGAACGAATAGCGTGTAATGTCAAATCTCGAATATCATTTTCCCCAACTCGTATGTTCCCATCAAAATGATCATATTCTCGAATTAAACATTTTAATAATGTCGTTTTCCCTGATCCCGTACGCCCTACAATTCCTAAAGTTTCTCCTTTTCGTAAAGAAAAATGAATGTCTTGTAGATTTATTACTTCATTTTTCTTATACGAGAATGTATCAATATCAAACTCGATGTCACCACTTGCTACTTCTTCACATGCCCCTTCTCTATTCTCCACATCAGACACTTGCATAAATAATCTTTGAATACGATCATAAGACGCACGGCCACGTTCCATAATATTAAATAGCCAACCAAACGCTAACATCGGCCATACAAGCGTGCCTAAATAAGTAGTAAATGTTATAAGTTCTCCTATCGTAAGCTCTCCGCGAACAACCAATACAGAGCCGTAACATACTGCAATTAAAAAAGAGAAACCTACAATTAAAGAAATTGTTGGATCAAATAATGAATCGATGCGGGCGACGAGAATATTTTTCTGTACCACTTCTTCCGATTTAGTACGAAATGATTGCAAATCTTCTTTCTCTTGACCAAGTGAACGAATTACCTTCATTCCACTCATACTTTCCTGAACTTTATCATTGATTTCTGAAAAAGCCTGCTGCGCTTTATGAAAGCGACGATGTAATAAAGTTCCATAATAATTTGTCGTGATTGCTACGATTGGCATTGGAATTAAACTGAGCAATGTCAATTTCCAACTAATTGTAAATCCCATCGCAAAAAGAACACATCCGCCAACTGTTAACGAATCTACAAGTGTTAATACCCCAGAGCCTGCTGTTTGCTGTACAGCTTGAATATCATTCGTTGCGTGGGCCATTAAATCACCAGTCCGATGTTTTTGGTAAAATGATGGACTCATATTCGTAAAGTGCTCATACAGCTTTCGACGTAATTGACGAGCTAACTTTAAAGAAGAGCCAAAAATCATCATTCGCCATGCATAACGCAAAATATACACCATTACCCCAGCACCAACTAAAATTACTGCCCATTGTAATAACTTCTGAGTCGTTAAAGAATGATTGCTAATTTCATCAACAATGATCCCAATTATTTTAGGTGGTACGAGTTCAAGAAGTGCAACGCCTAACAAAAAAAAGCTCCCCATTATGTATGCCCGCTTCTCTTGTTTAAAAAACCATGCTAAGTCTAAAAAAACTTTCATTTTATACCTCCTATCCCAACTGAGCGATGTTTTCAGTTTATCAAAATTACTGAATTTTTTAAAGTTTAAAACATTTCGAGGAAGCAAAATGAAAGGGCACTCGTATAGGAGTGCCCTTTCTAGCGCTTATTTCAGTTGTTGCTTGTTCATCGCTTGCATCATTTGATTGATTTTCTTTTGGGATGGTTTTTGTCCCATTTGCATCGAAACCCTTGATATATAAGGGTTTAACCGACTTTTTTAACCACTTTTTCTGTTAAGGAAAATATACCACATATTAAAATGTTTTGTCTATAAAATTCCAGCATATTATACAAAAGTGGTTTATCATTCATCACTTAAACAAAAAGCAATATAATCACAAGAATTTNNGAAAACCCCCTTCTCCAAAGAATACAGAAACAGCAGAAATTGCTGAGAAGTGGTCATTCCCTCCGTCAATAATAGCCGCAAAGCCTCCTTCCGTATTCATTTTACATCCTTCTCCCAATAACTCCATAACCATTTCAAGGGGTAAAATATGTACCATTTCTATTTCATCTTTAGTAACGTTTCTTGCTTGGAGTTCTCGTTTAATTCTAACTTGGTAAAAAGTACCTTGGTAAATAACACTATACATACTATTTTACCTCCTTAGTTGTGACAACTCTGTCAGCTAAAGTGGAAAGAACCAATGACAGGATAATTCCAAAAACAATTGTAAAATTAATCTCGTCTTGTAAAAGTACTATTAGAAATGATACAATTGAACTTGAATAAAGGGTTGTGGTAATAAATTTGATACTATTCATTTTTATTGCTCCTTTTGAAAGAGCTTGTTAGTGGCAGCTAACTGGCTCTTTTTATTTTTATTTAGGAAGCCTAATCCTTCAAATAGACTTCCTAGTCATTTAGCGTTTTAGATGTTTTGATAACCGTCTAGGACGCTTTTTTTATTTTCTTATAATTTAAGTTGGTAAGTGTTGGGAGAGGCACCCCCTCTTCTTTGAACTTCAATAAGTCCAATCTCTTTCAGCTCATTTAAACACTTGAATAATGTTGAACGGGATGAATTAGTGATTTTCATAATTACATCATGTGTTTCCTTAAAAGGTTCGTTGCCGTATCTCTCATATAACACATATAGCATGTATTTAGCTTTTACTGAAATAGGTAACTTATAAATGATAACTCCCATCTATTCATCTCTTTCCTTTGTATTGGCGTTGCAACCGCCTTTAATCTGCTATAAGTAGGAATAATTTAATGCACCTTAATGATTATAAATCTAATATACTAAAAAACAAACAATACGTCAACGATAAACTTTATTTTAGGTATAATCACTTAATCAATATTATCAAGCCTTTTTCCTCGACAGATTTCATTAATTTTGTTATTCTATTTAGAAAGCCTAGCCTTTCGGCTAGACTTCCAAGTTGTTAGCGTCTTAGATATTTTGGTAATCGTCTGTGGCGGACTCGCTTACCTTTACGTCTAGGACGCTTTTTAGTTTTCTTTCCAAATCTCTTTTTCAACTCTTTAGCAATCTCTTTTGTAGCTTTATATGTACTGTATAGAGTTGTTAGTCCCTTGAGAATACTTAGTAGAATATGTATCATGTTTCCCTCACCTCCTTATGTATTTATTATACCATGTATTTGTATTGAATTCAATACACTTTGATAAATTTCTTTTTGGTATTTTAATAATGTTTTCCTTTATGTCTAGGAGGATTACAGCAACCATTCTTTACTTTTTGAGCCATTCAAGAAAAAAGGAATGGTTACCATATGCCCCTTTAATACTTTCCCTTGTGAAAAGGTTACAATCTTGTCAACGTTACTTTTTCAAAATGTATGTGTTAGGTTTTTGGCTTCCTCTTTCTCTCTTCACTTCAATAAACCCAACATCTTCCAACTCTTTTATTACTTTTAGAAGGGTTGTTTTGCTCACTCCTAAAACCTCACACAACTTTTCATGAGTCATTTCCAAGTTTCCATTATTATCTGATAAGACATAAAGGAAAAATCTTGCCTTGGAACTCAATTCATAATATTTGTAATAAGGTTTTTTCTCCATCTTGTTCACCTCTTTCCGTACTTAGTGAGGTATTTCTTGTCCATTTCCTCACTTCCATTTGATTGACGTTAACTAGTACATTAATTACTATATACTAAAACGATACCATCTGCAAGCTTTTCAGAAAAATCTTTTTGAGTGGTTAGTGGTTATATTACTAAATAAAAAAACCACCTATTAAAGATGGTTTAATAAAGGATTTCTCCTTTCCCGTTTACAGTTGTTTTACGTGGTGCATTATCTAGCCATTCCCTTCCCCTTTTTCGTTTCCTTGTTAGCAATCCTTCTCTTTTCGCCATCCAATATCGTTGGTTTCTACTTTTATATTTGTATTGCTTTTTAGTGGTCATTTAAATTCCTCCAGTAATCCGTTTTTATTAATCTTCTTTATATGGCTCAATCCCATGCTCCAGTAAAGCTAAATCTATTGGAGTTGGAACGAATACACAAACCTTTCCAAAACGTAATATTTCAAGAAACCCTTTCTCTTCCAAGCGTTCTAAAATGTGTAAAGTTTTCTCCTCATTCAAGCCAAAATACTTTTTAAATTCAGCTCCAAACATCATAACGGATAACCGCCCATCTTCTAGCATATATTCAGACGGTTCTTGTTTAGCAAAATAGAGCTTGGTAAGGATATAAGAGTAAAACATTGCTTCCAAAATTGTTAGGTTAAATGGTTCTTCTGTAAGTCTGTGATATAGTACAAATCCTCCCATGTATCGACTTCTTTTTACACTCATTTATTTTCCCTCCTTAGTAAATTTTCTATCTTCTGTTTTAAACTCTCTCCAAACCTTTTCCAAAGGTAGTGGATATAATTTTGTATGGTTAAAACCTCTTTTGGTTTTAAGAAATCCTTTTTTAACAACTCTTTTCATTAATGCTGTTGCGGTATTTTGAGATATCTGAAAATCTTCCATTACTTGCTCTCTGGAATAGATACAATAAACTTCATTATCTTTATCTGTATACTTTGCAACATTGGAAGGCATTTTTGATAGTTGCATACGTCTTAATAGCATTGTGTAATAAATTATTTCATCTGCCTTTAGGTTGTAAGGGGGTTTCATTAATCGAAAATGTAACTTTTGCCAAACCTCGTCTTGGTGAGTAAGTTTTTTTGTTTCCTTCTCATGTTGTTCGAATGCTACTTCTTGTTTTGCTAACTCTATCTGTAATAAATCTTGTGTACTCATTTATATTCACTCCAAAAGGTTTGATAGTTTTTTATCTCCTATTTATAAATACTTAATAGAAAGGAATTTTGCGCTTTTCCTTACACAAATTAATTCTATTTTGGAGGGATTTTTACGCACTTTTCCAATTGTTTTTGGAGTGAAAAACAGTAGAAACACAAGTTTAATAGCATCGGTACGCACAAAAGTTGTTATAAGAGACAACCAAAATGTATCTTCTATTAAGAATGATTTTAAAAAGAATGATTTAGAAAGAAAAAGATTGCGCTCGCTTAAAAGCTCACGCTGAGAGGTTTCCAAGAAAGGAAATATATTGGAGTATAAAATAAAAAGAACTATTGGAAGTAATATAGAAAGAAAGGGAAAACTTTTGCGCAAAATAACGGAAATAAAAAAGTTTAAAATTATTTTATTAAAAACAGTCCCAAAAACAGTCCATTTCCCCAATAAATTATAGAGAGGTTTTTCAGAAGTAATTACTAAGTTGTTCCAACAGTTGTTATAAGTGTTTAGGAAAGAGAGAGGAAAGGAAAAAGCGCAGCTAAAAGACAGCGTGAAACGCAATGTATTGCTCTTGGTTAGATGGAAAACTATTTCAGATATAAAAGATTGCATTCGCTAAAGCTCATGCTGATGTTTCCAAGAAAGAGAATATATTGGAGAAAATAAGAATAAGAAGAAATACTATTGGAAGTAATATAGAAAGAAAAGGGAAACTATTGGCTACAAAATAGAATAAGAATTAGTGATACGCTCGAAGTCCATTCCCCAACCAGTTAGAAAAGGAGATAGAGAACCACTTGGAAAGTAGCTCACTAGGAGAATACTAGGAGACAGTTCCTTGGATACAATTCCTTGGAGCTATTGGAAAAAGTAAACATTGTTTACCTATTGGAGAATACTATCTGTTAAACATATGGAAATACTTTTGAGAATCGCTCATACTAATTGTAAGAGTTACTAAAAACAACTACTGGCGCACATGACAAATAAGCCCACGTATATATAGAAATATCTGCTATTGTGAGTAGAATACAGAGCCAGCGCCCTCCAATGTGCTTACTAATTACCATGAAGAACATACCCCTATATGGTATCAATAATAACTATCCCACAACTACCCCACATAATTAATAGGGTTGTATAAAGTCCTGCATAAATACCCCTTTTGAATGTATATAAATGTATACCATGAATAATATACCAAGCTACTAAATAGAGTAATTTATACAATTGGTGGTAAAAAAGTATTGAAGGGTTACAAGCCCCTATATACCAATGGTTTATATACCCTAACTATTCTAATTGATAATAGTTATTTGTTTACATAATACATGTTATCACAAGTAACTATCTATGTTACAACAATACACACTGTGGCTCTCTACACTGGCTCTCACAAGTACTTACATATCAATGAATACAATAACACTACACAAGCAGAGACAAGCACAGAAGGAGCGAGAGAGTGAGTAGAAAGAGCGTGAGAGTCTGTTACAAAGCTTACAACAACAATAACAAAAGAAAGAAAACTTAACAATAAACGTTTAAAGGAGTTACCAAACTTATTCCTAGAAGCTGAGCCGAAAAATGTGGACTGAGCTTTTTTATTGGCAACAGGAATAAGGCGGGGGTGCTTTAATTTTCAGCTCAAAGTCGCCAAATACCCAATCTATAAGTACTTTGTATAAATGCGAGGACTACTTCCATAAATTCCAACCATCACTTAAACAAAAAGCAATATAATCACAAGAATTTTGAAAACCCCCTTCTCCAAAGAATACAGAAACAGCAGAAATTGCTGAGAAGTGGTCATTCCCTCCGTCAATAATAGCCGCAAAGCCTCCACTAATATCTGTATTAATAATAGCAAAAGAAATATTTAATTTACCGCAATATTTTCACAATTATTTATAAAATAGGTGGGCAAAAGCCCTTTTTTGTTGCCTTATATTATGAGGGATAGTTTTCCCTTTGCTGGTAACTTAGCTTACATAGTTAGGGTAGAAACTTGAATTAAGGGCATTTAAAGAGTGCTTTTAATTGGAGTTTTTGCCGACTCCAAAAATAAAACATTTCATTAAATTGAATCCTAGCATTGTCTAGAACATGTTTATCTTATCTGTTTTCACATTTCAACTTCTTAGATTAAGTAGGTTGCTGGTCAATAAAAGGCTGGCAACTTATTTAATAGCTTTAATAAGTCAATGACTTAAAACAATTATAGAAAGGAATGAGACTATGAGCCACTTAACACAATATAATAATGAGCGTTTGAACGCTTTAAAATTAATTACAGAACTATCACCAATGTCAGAGCGACAGATTTTAAAACTTGCAAAGGTTAACCAAGGAAATTTTTATAAGGCAAAGGCTGGAGTACTTTCCGAAGCTACACTTTCCGCTATGCTAGATAAAGTATTTCAGAATGTATTATCCCCTATTTCTTATAATGACGTGGCGGTTCTCGCTGGCTTTTATAAAGAAATTCAAAACGTTTTGAAAGGAGTTGAAGAAAATGAGTAAAGAATTTTTACCAACAGAATTACAACAGCAGGAAATGGATGCTTTAAAGTTGCCTTCTGAACTCTCCAGTAAATTACTTCCACAACAAACATTATTCATTGCAAGGTACTTCGAAAATAATCTAAATGTATCAAAGGCTGCTAAACAAGTTGGGTACAATGTGGGTTATGCTTACCAACTATTACAAAATGAAAATGTTAGGGAGGCAATTGACTATATTCTAAACAATATCCAATATGTTGGGATTGCTTCATGGATAGAGACTATGACTCTACTTACAAATATAGCACGTGATATGGATACGCTTGATACTGTGCTACCTTCAGGAAACGTTGTGGAATCTCGTGTAAATACTCGTGAAAGAGTTAAAGCACTTGAATTGCTTGGAAAATATCATGGGATTTTATCTGAACGTCATGTATTTAGTACGGATACACAAATTATTGTTGATGTGCTAGACACGGAAAATGACTTTTAAATGCTGAACAACTAATAAAATATAACCAATAAGGAGACTGAAAACATGAATACAACAGAACTACAAAACTTTTTAAATAGCCCAACAGGGAAAAGACTTCTAGCAATGGCAAAGGCTGAACAAAAAGAATTCGAGACTACTTTAATGTTAAAAAAAGACTTCATTGAAGTTAAAAAGAATATGCTTAATTCTATCCAGTTTGGAAACCCAGCCAATAAGGATAAAACATTTATTCGCAATATCGAAGGTGTCTTGTCACGTGTAAAAACAGATAAGGCAGGCAATGTCCAAAAGGTTGAAAAAGTAACTAATGATATGGAATTGACTGGCAATGAATTAATGGAAATTAAATCCCTGTCACCCGCTGATTATTTACGTATTAAAGATAATAATTTTACACCCCAAACAAACGATACAGAATACTATAATAGTCGTGTACAGATTGAAGGACAACCTTTTGACTATGCTGAAATGTTCCTTTCTCGACCATCTAATGATATTAATAGCACACGCTTTGCAAGTGACTGGCACAAAGCATATGGAAGCGTTGAAAACTATCAAAAAGGAACTACCTTGGAAATGTTAGCTTTTAAAGAAGCTCGCACAACTGAAAATATTCGCCAGCTCCATAATGAAGTTCGAGAACTGGAGAATGAAGTTGAGCTTATGGAACTTGGACAAACTCCAGTTGAACAGACTCCAGTAACATCCAATATGGAAGGAGGTGCATTATAATGGCTTTTTGGGATAAGTTTGAAATGGAAAAAGCTATTAAAAGCCCTACCTATCCAGTACGTAAAGGAGTACTTTCCGAAGATGGTAAAACAATCTTTTGGAAAGATGGAGAAATTGAGTCTGTTGACTAAAATATATGAAAGTGATATATTTGCACTAGTTATTACACAAGTGTAATTGTGTAATTGTGTAATAAAAAAATAAGACAGAAGTCGGCAAACCTCTGTCTTATTCAGTAACCCATCACTATTCGGCAAAATAGAAGGTGTGGTTAAATCATCTGTTGTTTTAATTTTCACTACGAGAGCTATCCTTATCTTTCTTAAAGTTAAGGGAGGCTCTTATTTTTTTAGATAAATAATCTCCGACACTTGTCCCAGACTGATTTCCCAGAGATTTAACAAATCCTTTTGCAAATGAACCCAAAAATAATAATAACAAAGCTTTAATCATATCACTTCACCTCCTCCTCCAAAATGGAAAGAGAGATGAAAAACCACAGAATCTATTAATAGTGTACTAGAGTTACCACTTTGCATATGTAGAATCTAGTTGTATTTCTTCCCCTGTATATTGTATTACTTTTTAAAAAGGGACACAAGATATATGTATAATTTCTTTCTTTTTAAAAATTTGTTTTTTCGACAAAAACGGCTGCTCTTTTTACAATACAAACACTATTAAATTATTTTTTTGAAGGGCTGGAAATAAAGTATATTTCGAAAAAGTTGTCAAAAAAGGTTACCCACATTTCTAAAAAAGTTCATCGTATCAAATTGTCAAAAAAAGAAATTTTCTCTATAGTCATTTTCCACCTCCTTTCGTTTGACTTGGGCTGTCGGTTATTCAGATACCTTATATTTATTCCTCTATCCTAGTTAGTGGCGATTCTTTTTCTTTTAAAAATCCCTTGACTTTTCTTTAACGCCCTTTACCATGTGGGAGTGGGTTCAAGAAACGGCTGGAAGACAGACTTATCCCCTACTTTGCAAGATAAAAAGTAATCTAACAAAATAGAAGGATAAGCGTCTTTACAACTCCATGCGGTCGCTTGTCAAGTTTCCGTATGTATAGACCCTATTCACTCAACAGCTTTCGCTATATGCATCCTTTTTCTATGGCTTGCCCTTACAATATTGTCCCTGTACGACACGCTGAATGCATTCCCAAGCACCTTAATGCTCACAATAACCAGCCCGAACCTTTTAGACTTCACGCCTAGGTAGTTCTCACCTTCCCTCACCAGACGAATAGGAATCCAGTGGGAGTTGCTTTTCTTGTAAGGACATACTTTGTATCCTCTGCACGACCAAAAGCAAGCCAATCAGTTTTTATCGTGGTTTACAGGCAATTCCACGTTCGGAAATCCCGTAACTCAGCACCTAAAAAAGGCATTACTTAAGAAGCCTTGCATTTCTCGAATTTTTTCGATAAAATGAAGGTGCTAGATACACGGAATTGTTCGGTATTTAATTGTTGTTAAATTACAGAATTCCCTATATTCAATTGTCGTTGAATAGGTTACGGAATGTCCGTTATTTAGTTTTATTGAGTCGAATTGTTTTGAGTCTCCAGTTGGCGCTGGGGACTTTTTCCTTTTTGTTTGTAATTAACTAACTGCTGGGATAATTGATTCTGTTGTCATTTAACTGACCTACCTATATTCATCAATGGACTTGAAGGCATTGCCTTCTTAATAAGTTCAAAATCCTCTAATGACTGTAAATAACGCTGTGTGGTCGATACCTCAGAATGACCAAGCAATTTTGACAATGTAAAGATGTCAACGCCATTTAGGATACACTGAACAGCAAAGAAATGGCGAAAAGTATGTGGGCTACATCTTGCCTCTTCAATCTTTACTCTTTCACCCGCTTCTTTAATAACGTTATAAATCCCCATATGTGATAATGGGTCGGCTGTGTATGATAAGAAATAATGGTCTGCCTTGACAATTTTATCTTTGAGATACTGCTTTCTTAATCGCTCGTATCGTATCAGAATCTTTTTTAACGGTGGAGAGATGAACATTATACGTTCTTTATTCCCTTTACCATTTACTAAAATTGTCGTTTCTTTCACGTTTTTCGTTAATAATCCTCTAATCTCCATTGCTCGAAGTCCACAATCGCTTAACATGGCTACTATCGCTTTATTTCTGGCTTCGATATAGTTTTTAAAACTAAATGCATCTATCATTGCCGATACCTCTTGAACAGTAAATCCCTTCAATAATTTCTTGGGAACTTTTGGCAATTCCACCTTTTTAGCAATGTTTTCTTTAAGGTACTCCTCTTTCTGACACCAACTAAAGAAAGCACGAACCATTTTAAACATAGATACTATTGATTGTGGCTGTAACCCCTCTGCATGTTTTGTTCTAACGTATTGCTTTAAATGGAGTGTATTGATGGCTTCTAACTCGCTTATCCCCTTCTCATCCATTAGAAACCGTTTTAATTGCTTCATTTCTTGGCGTTTGTTCTTCATTGTCTTTTGAGTAAATCCTTTTGCCAAGCAGTGATACAAATACTCTTCAATTACATCTTCTAATTCCAAACAAAAAAACCACCTTTCCTGCTGGTTGTTATTCCAACAGAAAAAGTGGTTTTAAGAAAAGTAAAGCAAATTTCATAAAAATTTCAGAGAAAGATAAACCAATGAATCCATTAAGTTTGCTCATTTTTACGAAATTAATGCTTACATCAGAGCGGTGAAACGCTTGCGGCTCTAAGGTTTAGCCGTAAGCTTATTTCAGTTGTTGCTTGTTCATCGCTTGCATCATTTGATTGATTTTCTTTTGGGATGGTTTTTGTCCCATTTGCATCATCATCATTTTTAACATTTGTTCATTAATTGGTGGATTTTTTTGTAAATAGTTCATCATATATTTGCGTGCGATAAAAAACCCTAACGCTACGCCTGCTACTAGTGCTAATACGCCCACTAGAACAACTACCCAAATTGACATATATTTTCCTCCTTCATGTTGTCTACCTTACAGTGTACTAAAACCTTTTCAATAAGACAAGATTGTATTCGACATTTTTTATATATAAGTACGTACTTGTTTGAGAGGATTTAACCATCCATACTGCTTATTCTCATAATCCATCGCAAGAAATGTCAATTCACATTTTCTAAGCACTTCAAAAATAGCCGTTTCGAGCTCAACATTTTCAGAAGTATGCATCCGGATATACTGTGATTTAATACGCACTTCTCCGCATGCATTTTCATTAGACACCATGTGCATATACCCATTTCTTTCGTATTTCTCATATGTTCGCAGCGCTTGTTCCATTTTATGATGTAATTTCATTACTTGTAAGGGCAACGTTATATACTTCATTTGTTTATACAACACTTTCTTTTCTGAAAGGGAACGAGACTGTGCAAAACAAGCAAACAAATCAAACAATAAAAACTCACGACCGAAATACGCCTTCGTAATATCTTCTCGAATTAAGTATAGTTCATACGTTCTCATACTTTCCCTCCCGCATTGGACAACTTTATTCCCTTCATTATATAGAAATAAAAACGCAATGATTGTCTGACTGCGGAGAAAGAAAAAACTTTTTCTGTCGAATAAAGCGAACTTCCATCAATAAAGTTTTACTATCTTAAAAATAACGAATATCTTCTTTTACATAGAAAAATCCCTCCATGCTGGAGAGATTTTTCTAAAATCATTATAGCATTTCTTTTACTTTGCGAACAACGTTTTCTACAGTGAATCCGTATTCTGCCATAATCTTTTCACCAGGAGCAGAAGCACCGAATGTATCGATACCTAATACGTCTCCTTCAAGACCAACGTAACGATGCCATCCGAAACTAGCACCCATTTCAATCGCGAAACGTTTCGTTACTGCTTTTGGCAATACAGATTCTTTATATTCAGCTGATTGTGCTTCAAAGCGATCCATAGACGGCATGCTAACAACAGATGCATCAATACCATCTTTAGCTAATGCTGCTTGCGCTTCAATTGCTAAGCTTACTTCAGATCCAGCTGCAAGTAAGATTACATCAGCAGTTTCTTTCTTACTTGAAGAAATTACATATGCACCTTTTGCAACTTTTTCATACGTATCGTCTTTTGCACCTTCTAATGTTGGAAGATCTTGACGAGTTAAGATTAATGCAGTCGGTGTTTTTGTAGATTCTAACGCAAGTTTCCAAGCTGCAACAGATTCGTTACCATCAGCAGGACGAAGAACATCTACATTTGGCATTGCACGAAGCGCTGCAAGCTGTTCGATTGGCTCATGCGTTGGTCCATCTTCTCCAACTGCGATACTATCATGCGTGAACACATATGTTACTGGCAGTTGCATTAACGCAGCAAGGCGAATTGCTGGACGTAAGTAGTCAGAGAATACGAAGAACGTACCACCGTAAGTTTTTAAACCGCCGTGAAGTGCGATACCGTTCATTGCTGCACCCATTGCAAATTCACGCACACCGTACCAAATATTTTTACCGCTATAGTCTTCTCTTGTGAAGTCTTTTTCTTTGTTCATATATGTTTTGTTAGAACCAGCAAGGTCTGCAGATCCACCAAAGAATGACGGTACAGATTCAGCAATTGCATTAATAATTTGTCCAGAAGATGAACGAGTTGCTGTTTTTGAACCGATTTCGTATGTTGGTAAGTTCTTATCCCAACCTTCTGGAAGAAGACCTTTCATTGCTGCTTGCAGTTCAGCTGCTAATTCTGGGTATGCTTTCGCATACTCATCAAGCACCCTGTTCCACTCAGTTTGTGCTGATTCACCAGCATCTTGTACTGTTTTACGGAAGTTTTCATACACTTCTTCTGGTACATGGAAGTCTTGCTCAAATGCCCAAGCATATGTTTCTTTTGTTAACTTCGTTTCTTCTACGCCAAGCGGAGAACCATGTGAAGCTGATTTTCCAGATTTGTTTGGTGAACCAAATCCGATTGTTGTTCTTACTTCGATTAATGTTGGACGTTTTTCGTCAGCTTTTGCTTCTTCAAGCGCTTTCGCAATTGCCTCGATATCGTTTCCATCTTCAACACGGATTACTTGCCAGCCGTATGCTTTATAACGATCTTCTACACTTTCAGAGAAAGAACGATTTAAATCGCCATCTAATGAAATATCATTAGAATCATATAGCACAACTAGACGACCTAATCCTAAATGAGCTGCTAATGAAGATGCTTCAGCAGAAACGCCTTCCATTAAGTCTCCGTCACCGCAAATTGCATATGTATTGTGATCAACAAGATTATACTCATCACGATTGTATTTCGCTGCTAAATGTCTTTCAGCCATCGCCATACCTACAGCTGTTGCAATACCTTGTCCAAGTGGACCTGTTGTTGCGTCTACACCTGGTGTGTGACCGAACTCAGGGTGACCTGGTGTTTTACTTCCCCATTGACGGAAATTCTTTAAATCATCCATTGTTACGTCATAACCAGCTAAATGCAGTAAGCTATATAGTAACATTGAACCATGACCTGCAGATAATACGAAACGATCACGGTTAAACCACGTTGGGTTTTTTGGATTATGTTTCATAAATTTCGTCCATAATGTATACGCCATTGGAGCTGCACCCATTGGCATTCCTGGATGACCAGAGTTTGATTTCTCAATCGCATCAATGGATAATGTGCGAATCGTGTTGATAGAAAGTTGTTCGATTGAATGTGTCATGCTATTCTTCCCTTCGCTTATATTAAAGTAAACGTTTTACACATTTATATGATATCTTTCCTCGCAAGATTATACAACATGTATCGACAAATATGTTGATGTTTTTTCGTATTTGTTCAAAAAAACGTACTATTTCCCACAATGTATAGGGTTTCAATCTGCTATACTTTTTTGGTTTTCCTACTTTGTATATACGAGCCTTTCTTAGCACTGATTCATACATACAATTCCTCATTATCTTTAAACATTACATTCAAAATGATACACATACTTTTTTGCAAAATTAAATTCCAAAATGCAAAATGTATCCTTCTTCACATTTCACTTTATGAAATAACATGACCAAAGATTGTAATTGCGCACAAAGAATATCTCGATTGAAAAAGAGTTTTTCATATTTACCATTAGTATCCTCTGTACCAAAAGTCCATTGAAATGATCCTGTAAGTTCAATCGTTTCAGGTGCTAATGAAAATAAATGAATTAGTGAACGAAATAGATTTACCGCTATGTCCGCTCCTTCTTTCTCTATTTTTGTGATGCCATAATAATGAAGACCAAATCCCGTTTCTTTTTTCGGAGGGATATGTGTTGGAAGCCAATTAAAAAAATCTAGCAAATACACAACAATTTCATCGCTTAATATGACACAGTCTTCTGCTAACGCTCTTTTTTTATAACAAAAACTTTTTTCAATCCAATCAAGATCTTTAGAACTTAACTCTTCTTTTTCATTTGAAACAAATACAAATTCATGTTGTAATGCCATAATGTCCTCCCCCTCTCTCCTTAACTATATAATACACTGCATGTACACTACAGTTGATAACCAAACTTTAAACCATTTTTTAATACATGAAGTACAATGTATGCTTATTACAAAAACAAAAGGTTCTATTCTCCATTTAAGAGAATAGAACCTTTTAAATTACAAACACATAGTTTACTTTTTATTACGATCCGCATACACTGCCATCGCATCGCACATAAACTTCGCTAACCCTACGCCAAATTGATCAATATTTTTTGTAAAACGTTCATCATCGGCATACATTTGTCCTAGACCTTTGAACGCATCCAATGAGTAATGACCAAAGTTCTGTAAATAGTTATACCATTCTTGAATTGTTTCTTGAGCCTGGTCTGATTCAGGTGAATCATGACGAAGTGCTGCAAGCTTTCTATAAATCGCATTATATTCTTCTTGTTTCTCTTTCGTCATATCTACTTTATTAGCCTTATCGACCGCTTCATTTCCCCATCTTTCACGAGCTTCCTGCTCATACGGATTTTGACTAAAATCAAAACCCTCAAATTTTTCTTTGTTTGTCATTTGAATTTCCCCTTTCGAGTGTTGAATCGTCTTATCAATTGTCGCAATCACTTTATCTAATCTAGAACGCTTCTCGAGCAACATTTTACGATGTAAAACAAGCGCCTCTTTTCGATCAAATGAAGGATTATTGATAATTTCTTTAATTTTCTTTAAAGGGAAGCCAAGTTCTTTAAAAAATAGAATTTGTTGCAAAGTCTCCAGATTATCATCAGAATAAAGCCGATAACCAGATTCGGTCGTCTCCTCTGGGGTTAATAACCCAATTTCATCATAATGATGCAGTGTGCGCACACTAATACCGACTAAATCTGCTACTTCTTTCACTTTCATTGTCATTGTTTTGCCCTCCCTTAGTACACACAATAAAGTATAACGTTACGTGAGAGTCAACATGAAAAGAAAAAAATTTCTAAAGCGGCAGTTGCATATATGTTTAATTCAAATGTAGATAATACATATGTAAATAAACTGTGCTATTACCTGCAAATGCATTATATAAAAGAAGGTTGATAACATTGAATCAAAACAGCATTGTAAATGTAAATATTTTATTAACAAGTGATATTCATGGTGCGGTTTACCCAATACATTATCAAAATAACGAAAAGGCAGAACTAGGACTAGCAAAGGTTGCAACGCGCATTGCACAGGAACGCGCCAAAAATGATTATGTACTCGTAATTGATAACGGTGATTTCATACAAGGAACTCCGTTTACTTATTACTACGCCAAATATAGGCAGCATGAAGAAAATCCAATGTCGATTATTGCCAACCATATCGGTTATGATGCCGCGATTATTGGAAATCACGAATTTAACTACGGAATGAACGTATTAAACAAAGCCGTTGCTCATGCAAATATGCCTTATCTAGCCGCTAATATTATGAATAAACAAACAAAGAAACCTTACTTTGGGAAGCCATATATAATTAAACATATACATCCAGATATAAAAATTGCTGTTTTAGGAGTAACAACGCATTACATTCCAAATTGGGAGCAGCCGCATCATATTAAAGACTTACTATTTGAAAACGCATTAGAAGCGACAAAGCAATGGGTAACCTATATTCGTGAACAGGAACAACCACATGTTTTAATCGTAGCCTACCACGGCGGTTTTGAACGTAATTTACAAACTGGAGAACCAACAGAGATTTTAACAGGGGAAAATCAAGGATATGCAATATGTCAAGAAATTGAAGAAATTGATATATTATTAACCGGGCATCAACATCGCTATATTGCTCATACAAAAGTAAATGGTGTAACAATTTTACAAACTGGATCCAATGGCCGCTCATTAGGGAAAGTTCATGTCACTTTAACAAAGAAACAAAATCAATGGATGATGAAAGAATGTTATTCTGAACTACTGCCTATCGAAGGCATTCCAGCAGATGAGACGGTACTTTCACTCGTATCAGTATATGAACAACAAACGCAAGAATGGTTAGATAGGCCAATCGGCACCATTGCCGGTGATATGCTGATTCACGATGCCATGGAGAATCGCTTACGAGATTGCGCCTTTATCGAATTTATAAATAAAGTACAGATGGATGTAACTGGAGTCAACATTTCTTGTACAAGTCTGTTTCACAATGAATCTTCCGGCTTTCCAAATGAAATTACAATGAGGGATATTGTTTCGAATTATATTTATCCAAATACATTAAAAGTTGTTCGTGTTACAGGAAAAGATATAAAAGAGGCACTTGAGTTAACTGCTGAATATTTCTCATTAGATCCAGATGGAAATATCATTGTAAACCCTGCATATATCGAACCAAAACCGCTGCATTATCATTACGATATGTGGGAAGGAATTTCATACATATTAAACATTTCAAAACCAGTTGGCGAAAGAGTTGTTTCCTTGCAATACGAAGGAGCTCCTCTTCACTTGCATCAAGAGTACGATGTTGTCATGAACAATTATCGGGCAAGCGGCGGTGGAAATTATGTTATGTTTCAAAATAAGCCCATTATAAAAGATGTACAAATTGATATGTCTGAGCTCATTGCAAATTACATATTAGAACGAAAAACGATCGAAGCAACGACAAATCATAATTGGAAAGTTGTTAACTAACACATTTTCCTATCAAACTAAAAAAAGATGGGCTACGCCCATCTTTTAATTTAATTTTGCTTGATCTTGTTTTTTTAATTCTTTTAACTTCTTCGGCGTAACGTCCTTACCATCTTCGTTAACGACTTTGATTGCTTTCAATTCGTTTAACATATTTTGACGAAAACCTTTTAAATATTGTTCACGGAGCGATTGACGCTCACGTTGCTCTTCTTCTGTTAAACCTTCTGCTTTTGCTTTTTTCGCTAAGAAATTAATGCGTTCAATGAGTTCGTGACTTAGCATCTCGAATCCCCTTTCTACTAAAAACTGATTATTATCATACAATAGTTACTCTTGTTTATCAAGCGATTGATTCATATACTCCACATACCGGCGATGTACTGTTGCTTTTGAGACATCATGCCCAAAACCACGGAGCGTTGCTGCAATTTCTTCAAATGTTAACTCATTACGGCGCAGACGAACAATCTCTTCAATAGGTACTTCCTTTTTCTCACGACCTGTGCTTAAATGTCGATTCTTTAAGTTTTTTTCAGGACGAAAGCCATTTTCTACAGCTCGCTTCATTCCTCGTTTAATCTTTAAATTATGAATCTTTCTCTGGTATTCTTCTACTATACCAATAATATCAAGCACCATTGAATCAGAATCAGAAAGCTGTAATTCACCATTATGTGCATGTGTATATACTTTTACCCCTTCTTTATTCAAACAATGCATTAAGGCAATTTTTGCATTCCCTCTTCCAAGACGCGTTTCATCTTGAATAAGGAGCACATCAACATGTTCATCACGAATGACATCTAGCACTTCTAAAATCCCATCACGTTCGATACTATATCCGCTCGCCTTCTCCTCTACTACCCTTACAACATTCATTTCATACTGCTTAGCTAAATGCAATAACTCATCCTTTTGACGTGTTAACGATGTTTCCTGCGCTTCTTTTGTTGTGCTCACACGTGCATAAATAATCGCATTCATTTCATACCCTCTTCTCTATCTCACTTTTTACATCTTAGTGTAACATAATTCCAGCTTTTGTTCGAACTTACGTTTGTAGAATGTTTTCTTGCATGTTATAATAAAAATAAGAAAATTTGTAGAAAACGAGGTGTTAAAAAATATGGAGAAGTTAACGAAACGGCAACAAGACATTCTCGACTTCATTAAACAAAAAGTACAAGAAAAAGGTTATCCACCTTCCGTACGTGAAATCGGTCAAGCAGTCGGCCTTGCTTCTAGCTCTACTGTGCACGGACATTTATCTCGCTTAGAGGAAAAAGGATACATTCGCCGCGATCCTACAAAACCGAGAGCAATTGAAATTTTAGGAGCCGACACCATCCAAACAGATACACAACCAGTCGTTCACGTACCGATTGTAGGAAAAGTTACAGCTGGTTTACCAATTACAGCAGTTGAAAGTGTAGAAGAACATTTTCCACTTCCAGCGAATCTCGTTTCGGGTTCAGATCAAGTATTTATGTTGCGCATTTCTGGAGACAGTATGATTGAGGCAGGAATTTTTGACGGGGACTTAGTTGTTGTTCGCCAGCAGCAATCTGCATACAATGGTGAAATCGTTGTTGCTTTGACAGAAGATAATGAAGCTACGGTAAAACGTTTTTACAAAGAAAAAGATCATTTCCGCTTACAACCTGAAAATTCTTCTTTAGAACCGATTATTCTAGATAACGTTTCTGTTATCGGAAAAGTAATCGGTGTATATCGTCATTTACATTAAAAAAACAGACCAAATTCGGTCTGTTTTTAATTCGCCGCGATTTTTACAGAGCCCGCTGCTGTTTCCCCTTTAATCTGCACCTTCCCGTTACCTATAGTTATTTCTTTATTTTCTTTCCCGAAAATCTGTACCTCTCCTGCATCAGCGGAGCCTTTCACAACAGCATCTTTTGGCATTTCCTTCAGCTGAATATTGACATCTCCTGCTGCCGATTCCGCCTCAACACTATACTCTGGATTATGCTGCGTTATCTCTACACTTCCTGCCGCTGCCTCTGCATGCACTTTCCCTTCCACTTTATAAAGAACAACCTTTCCAGCATTAGATGACACTTTTACATTTCGTGCTTTCATTTCCTTCATTTCCACATCGCCCGCTGCTGAATGCGCAGATATATCTTCGCTTTGAATATCTTGCACATGAATCTTTCCTGCTGCCGTCTCCGCTTCAATTTTATTGTATACGCGTTCAGGGACAACAACCGTTAAGCTCTCATCTTTCAAATCAAATGATGAAAAAGAAAAGTCAAATATATGTTTCTTTTTTGATTTTACTTCCACTTGTAGCACTTCACCGTTCTCATTTACGTTTAACTTTCGCTGTTCCTGATTGCCGCTATATCGAACTTCAAATAAATCAGTCTTACCTTTTTCAATCACAACGTCTCCTACATCTGTGTCAACATTAATATTTTTTATTTGCTCATTTTTAAATTGTCTCTGTTCCAATTTCTTTGTTTCTGCTGACCCATTCGCAGTTTTCATAAAAAAGGCTGATCTTGTAAAAAATAAACCGATTCCTCCAATCGCAATACAAATAATTGCTATTAGCACCATTTTTCTCATCTTATCTACTCCCCTTTAATTACTTTTAAATTCCAACTGGCGTACTTAACAAAAAGCGTTTTAAACCAAATCGTACAATAATACGCGGCAATCCCTAAAAGTAAACCAATACCGAAGAGTATAATAGCGACAAATACATCAGATAAAATAAAAATTTGGGCGAAAATAATTTTTGTTAACAGAAGTATTGGTGAGAAAACACATACAGCACTTACTATCCAAAGTGATAATATAAGACTCCCAATTGCTATGAGCGGTCCTAGCACAACAACCAAGTTAAAAAAACTAAGTCCAATAATCGCTACAATTGCTCTCGCTATGTTAGAAGGAGTTGGATTATGCTTTACCAGCTCTAAACGATGAGACGCTAACGTTTCCTTAGCTATTGCTTTCGGAGAACCGAGCGCTTTTATAATTTCTGCTTCTGTTTTCCCTTCTTCTATTCCGAATTGAAAATGTTCCTCATAGTCATATAAAATATCGTTTCGTTCTTCTTCTGGTAACTTTTTAAGATGTTCTGATAATTCACGAAGAAACTGTTCTTTGGTCATCCCCTACACCTCTTCAATAATTTCTTGTACGCCTCTTGCAAACTCACGCCATTCTGTTACAAGAGCGTTAAGCTGCTCTGCACCTTGATTTGTTAACTGATAATACTTACGCGGAGGTCCTTCCGATGATTCTTTTAAATACGTCTGGAAGTATCCTTCTTTCGTTAAACGGCGTAACAAAGGATACACCGTTCCTTCTGATATTAAAAATTTATTTGAAATTTGCTGAACTAATTCATAGCCATAGCAATCTCGTTTCCTTACAAGTGCAAGAACACAAAGCTCCAATACCCCTTTTTTAAATTGAACATTCAAAGGCAATCCTCCTCTCCATTCAGTACTATTCAATGCAAGGTACCTTATTAATTATAATATATCATTCAGTATTGAATATTACAAGGTACTGTTCCAATTTTTTCAAAATGAAACGAAATTTCACTTATTAGATGCTTTCTTCATCCCCCCTAACCAAACTACAATTATTAACATATAAAAGTTTTAAAGAGAATGTTATCTTTTCTAAGGAGGTATTTTAATGATGTATGATTTTTATCCAGCTCAAATAGTAGTTCCTTTTCAATATGTTCCCTATTATAATATTCCACGCGACATTTCCTCTTTTAAAACTCCTTATCCGCTTATTCACAATACATTTTATCCTTTACATTACGCGGAGACCGTTCCTATCTTACAAAAGAGTCCGACAACAGTTAGAGGCTCCTGGACTCCTTTTTCATGGGTAGAAAAATACGCATATGCGTTTGCAGGACCTTATAACAAGGCCGAAGTCGCTCTCACATTCGATGATGGTCCAGATCCCATTTACACCCCTCAAGTATTAAATAAATTGAAAAAACTTAGTGTAAAGGCGACTTTCTTTCTATTAGGAGAAAATGCCGAAAGATATCCCGAAGTTGTAAAACGAATCGTTAACGAAGGACATATCGTAGGAAATCATACTTATAATCATCCTAATTTAAATAAAATAGATGATAAGCAATATCATGAGCAGATATTAAAAACAGAAAAAATATTACAAAAGCTAACCGGATACTCCCCTAAATTCTTCCGTCCTCCTTATGGGATTATAAATGAAAATCAAATGAAATGGGCTACTGAACAGAACTTTATGATTATTCAATGGAGTGTAGATACATTAGATTGGAAAGGCTTAAATGCCCAGCAAATTACTAACAAAGTATTAGGAAATACATTTCCTGGAAGCATCCTCTTGCAACACACTGCACCAGGGGGGAATTTACAAGGGTCCGTAGACGCCCTCGACCAATTTATTCCTAACCTTACATCTAACGGAGCACGGTTCGTGACCCTTCCAAACATGTTTCATACTTCAAAGCAAAGACTATAAAGTAAAGCTTTCATCAGTGGTTTTTTCATTCCCCACTGATGAAAAGCCTAGCAGTAGGTTTTCAAATAATTACTACCTCTAAACGCTAACTTCTACCTGATTTCCTAACAGCTTACTAAACATACCCCTTTTTTCTTTTGCCAATTCGTTAAAGGCTCCTTTTTGAACAATTTTTCCATTTTCTAGTACAATCACTTGATCAGCATTGCGTATCGTTGATAATCGGTGCGCAATAACGATAATCGTCATCTTTCCTTTTAATTTTTCTAGCGCAGCTTGAATTCTCGCTTCATTTTCCGTATCTAACGCACTTGTCGCTTCATCCAGCACCAAAATCGAAGGCTTTCTTAAAATAGCTCGTGCTAGTACAAGCCGCTGTCGCTCCCCTCCGGAAAGCCTCACTCCGCGATCTCCAATAAGAGTATCAAGCCCTTGTGGTAGTCTTCGTACAAATTCAGCAGCCGCTGAAAACTCCAAAGACTCCCACATTTGTTCTTCACTTGCATCCGGTTCAATCATTAGCAAATTTTCTCTTATACTTGCATGAAATAAAAATGGATCCTGCGGCACATAGCTAATAGACTTTCTTAAAGATAATAAACTATCGTTTGTGAGAGGTGTACCATCTATTAATACTTCTCCTTTTTCCGGCTGCATGAGTCCCATTAAAATATCGATTAGTGTGCTTTTTCCAGCGCCTGATCGTCCGACAATAGCAGTCATACAATTAGATGGGATTTGTAAATTGATATTTTCGAGTGCATATACGGATTCTTTCAGATTGTAGCGAAAATCAACGTTCCGACATTCAATTCCTTTTTCTAGAGATATTGGTTTTACATGTTTATATTGTTGTTCTATATCTTGCAATTCCGCAAATTTGTTGCATTCTTCTTGTAATTCTATTAGAGACTTAAAAGCTGGAGTACTTGCAGCCAGTTGCTCTAGATTAGATTGAATGCTTGTAAATCGAGGCCATAATCTTGAAAAAATAAGAATAATTAATAATAATTGCTCTGATTGCGCATGAAAGAACGTTACAGATAAAAAAATAAAAAATGCAATGAGAACAGCCAAAGAAATTTTATAAAAAAGTTGGGAAGCAGATCTCATTTCCGTGTATTCAATTTGCTCAAGAGTCATTTTTTGCGTTAAAGAGCGAAACCAAGTTAACCGTGACTCTTCTAAAGTATTACTTTTTATATCTTTAATCCCATTAAAATGGTCTGTTATACCCGCAAGATAATTTTGCGCTAACTCGGATGTTTTGCTCCCTAGTATTCTAGCTCTTTTAATGAAAATATGAGAAGTGATTGAAAGGAACAAACCACAAAATAAGACAAATATAGTTATTTTAGAAGATAACCAAAAAGCAATCCCCACATGTACAAAGGTAAAAACGATAGAAGCTAATAACTGTAAAACAAGGTTCATACCATAGCTAACACGTGCCAATTCTGAGGTTAATACATTGATTAGATCAGTTTTCCTTTTTTTGATAAAAAAACTCCACTTCACTCGCAAAATAACACTATAAATGTCCCATCTTAACTGCCGAGTAAAACCTTGTTGAATTTTCACATCTCGCATGGTCAAATTTCTTTGTAAAATATTTTGACTAACAACCACTAATATATATATACCTAGAATGAAGGATAAACTAGTTGCTTTAGAAGTTTCCTGCAAAAATTTAAAAATAGATGAAAGAGGAGAATCCCCTCCCCCCATATTGACGATTCCACTCATACTGATCATGGGAATTAATAATAGAAGCCCTATCCCTTCAAGTAAACTAACCAAAATCATTCCAATCAGATTCACGTAAAGAATTCTCCCTGCAAAAGAATACAATTGTTTCATAAAATATAGAATATGCTTCATTTTTATCCCCCTATGTTAAAGCGTGTTTCCTTGTTTTTCTCCAGAAGCATAAAAAAGGACGTAAAGGAAAATACAAAAAATAAAGGGGTTTAGGTAGCGGTAACGTTTTAGCGTCAATAGGATAAGGATAAAGGTAACTCATAATAAATAAAAACTTTTGCTGGTTAGACATTAACGAAAATAAATAACGAGTGTGATATATCGTTACTTCTTCTGGAACAGAATCTGCATGTAAATTTATCATTTCTTTGAAATAAAATAATGTATCTTGCGCTAACTGTTTAGATTGTTTCTGGTTTGTCAATTTCATCATTTCTTTACTGATCGTAGTATTTAATAACTGAGAAGCCAGAATTAACGCTTGTCCTCCTAATGGAAAGTAATGATACTTCTTCAATAACCTATTAATCTGCACCCAATCAAGACTTTTCCTTACAATTTGGTTTATATCTACAAGCCAACGCAATCTAGACCAGCCGTGCCGCGCCCCATGAGTAACAAGAAATAAAAACAAGTCCTCACTTCCCAGCAAGTATATAGGGTAACTTGTTAGTGTACTTTTTCGTTTCCGCTCCCATAGTTGCTCAAAGCTTGGTTCCTTCCCAGGACCAGGATTTAGTCTCCAGTGAATTTCAACTTTGATTTGCTTTTGAGGATGGAAAAATGTTATATGATGATGTCTCCACTTCCAGTCATTTAATATCGTTTGAATATAATCATCTTTCACATAACCTTGCTCTAAAAGAAGGGATTCCGCTTTTTCTAGTTGATGAATTGGAATAATAATATCTAAATCACAGGATGTCCTTAAAGAAATATCTCCGTATAGATCATGAGCAAGTATCGGTCCTTTTAAAAAAAGAGTATGAATCTCATTTTCAGTAAATAGCTTACTTACTTGTTCCATTTCGGCACTTAAATGAAGCATTTGAAACGTATTTTTTTTAAATTGTTGATACAAAGTTTGAATAACGTATAGCGGAATCAATTTCTCATCTAGCTCTTTCATCTTCAAATAAATTAATGGATAAACGCGGTGATGCATTGCAAGTTCAAGAAACGCACCCCAATCGATATTTGTAAACAATTCATTACTATTTGATAATACGGTATCACCATCCTGCGTTTTTAACATTTCAAGCAGGAGTTGTAGTTCCTTAGGGATACATTCTACATGAAGGCTAAAATCATTATTATTCATTGTATTCTCCTTTAGTCGCTTGTTCACTTATCCTCTTTGCGAATGTTCCGACAACTGTGAATTTTTCCATTCCTTCCGCCCCAGTAACATAAAAGGGGCCGCTACGTAACCATGCATGTGCAATCAATTTTCCGCTATCATCTTTAGCAGTTCCTAAGTAAAGAGTACTTTCAATCTGACGTTTTTCAAGCATTTTCATCCCGGCTATGGCTTTCACAAGACACTGACTTTCCCAAAAAGTATAGCGACTCATAATATGTATAGCTTGAGATACACTCTTTAATGTCTCCTTGTGTAACTCACCATGAGTAAAAGGTGTTTCATTCATATGGTCGCCTAAAGAAGGTGCTACTTTAGAAAAAGGTACACTTTTTAATATACGAGCCCAACCTAAAAGAATAAAAGCCTCTAAAAACAACAGTTTTGTTTTCGTATTTAACGCTAAAAATATCCTTAACCTTTTCACAATATTCATGAGTCCCTTTCTAATAGTTCTAGTAAAAGATATGAAACTACGTATTGGACTGATTCTCAATATGAATCAAATTTCCTTGCAATAAACATTCTAAAAAGAAAAGAACTTGTTTTTCACAATCTGTTTGTTCTACATCATAATTGGATAATAGTATCGTAACCAATTGAGAAACCGTAATTGGTTCTTCAATACAATCCCATATTTCTCCTCCCATTTCCCCCAAGTTGTAATACTTTCCTTCTTGGACATTCAGCATTACTTTTTCTCCATCCATATCGCTTACAATGTTTCCTTTGCTTTGTACAATCTGGCAATCTAGCGAAATCATTTATATTCCTCCTTCAAAAAATATACACAAAAGTATTCATGTGTGGTCATTCATAGGAAATACAACCCTCTAGATCTCCACTTTAGTACACTGTTTCTTGCATTTACTCTTTTTAGGTGCTTCTCTTTTGTTTGGATATTAATTTGTAACTTATCTGGGTACATTGCAGTAATATAGCCAACATGAGTTACCTTTTTGGTATCTGTGTATTGTACAATATCTCTATGCCTAAACCCATAAGTTTCAGAATGTATTGCTTTCGTTTTCTTTCTGATTGGTTTAATGACCCAGTCTTTTATGTTTGTATCATTGATCTCTAACCCACAAATAACTAAAGCGTGTGTCCGAGGATAAGTCTTCAACTTACTCATCAATCGTAGTTCATCATGCAATTTAACTTTCGTCAAAACGCACTCACTTAGGCTTGAAACCGAATCAATAGTAAGTATACGAACATATTTGCCCATGTTTGTATACTTTTGTATATAAACATGACTACTATTGATTTAGTTCTTCATGTATAGAACTTAAAATAAGAGATACAAGTTCGCGCGCCGTAAATCTTGAAGTTGGACGGCGTAATTGAAACATATTAATTTTGTTTACCATATTTGTAGAAACTGTAAAATGCCATTCCATCAATCCTAATCGCGGGACTAGAAAATTGCGAAATGTATGATGAAACAATGTACGAAGACGCTCAAGTCCTTCAATTTGAATCATTTCAATGCTCTCATCCTCTGTTTTTACTAATTCAATCACACCTACAAGAGGTAATGGATCCGCAAAAAATTGCGAACATACAGGGACAGCATACTTCGTTTCTCTTTCAAACAACGGACGATAATTTGTGGTTTCCATTCCAAATTCATTTAAGCTTTCCTGCCACAGCTTTTGTTGTGGATAAGATGGCATAACAAATGGAGTACCTTCACAAGAAAGAGACACAGCAATAACATCATCACTTAAAAGTTGATACCCTTTACGTAAAAATGCAGAAGAAAGCGTTGATTTTCCAGCCCCCGAATCACCAATTAAAGCATAAGCCTTTCCATTAATGGCGAGCGCACTTCCATGTAACGGAAGTATTTTCCTCTGTATTAATAACGCTCCCATACAAGTTCCAAGAAGATAAAGCCGTATTTTATCTTTTTCCGCTCCTGGTAGAGGTGAAAAAGTAATTTTCCTACCTTCTTGTATAGAAAATATAGCGGTTTCAGGGACTTGAAACATTACTATATTTTTCTCAACTACAAACCTTTGCTCATATTTAACATTATATTTACACCATTGCTCCGATAAATCAGCAATCTCAATGATAATATCTGTCCTCTGTGTTGGTTCATTCATTTGCGGCAATTCAGGTAGAGGAATCTCACTTTCTATTCTTAATCCGAAAGCTTTGTATATTACGTTTCTCCCTGTGACCAACATCTTCCTCACTCCACACTAATAACAATTTATTTTTAAAGCTCTTATATAAATTCATACTATATAAGAGCTTTAAACACATACAAACCTTATTGTTTAGCTATACTTTACAGGATCATCTGGATCGGGCTGAACTGCATCCGGAATTTTATGTCCTGGTCCAGCCATTGTCATATTGATATCAAGCACTTCTAGTACTGGTTTCTTCCACTCTTTTTTCATCATCTCACCCCCTTTCAATTAAAATTTTTTATAAATCGATACACAATTAAACTACGCATTAAAATTCTAAAATCTAAATCAAATGCATATTCTGGCCTTGGTTCTTTTTGAATTTTTAAAATCGCTGCCTGAATTACTTCTATATCTAGAAATTCAGAGATTATAGGATCCATGCTAAGTTGTTGAAGTTCCTCGATAAATTGATTCCAAGAAGGTGCCATACGACACACCCCATCTGCTCCTTGAACACCTCGGACGCGCTGATTTAACCTCACCTTATCAGGGAGATAATTTTTTGTTGCCCTCCGTATAAGCGAACGGTCTATACCATTTTGAACATATTGCTCTTCCGGGACTGATAAACAAAATTGAATCATTCGTAAATCATTCGTTGGATCACGATTCCATAAAGAGTAACGTAAAGATAATTTCGTTTCATACGTTCCATTTATACTCCAGTAATACAATTGTTCAAATTGTTGTTTTTTCATCTCGTATGCATTCGAAGTCGAAGAACCAGTCATATCGATATCATGCTCTTTGAGCTTCTCTACAACGTTCATTTTCTTTGCAAATTCGGGATTGATTATTATAGGAAAAAGACTTTCCTCTTCCAGTGAAAATAGCCGATTTAAAGACGGAAACGCCTTTTTTCTTACTACTTTAAAAACTCTCGATTTCTTCACTCCTAAGTTTCTACTATATAAATGCAGTTCACGGAAAAAACGAAACCAATGCAGCTTTTTTAAAAGCATCGCTTGATAGTCTAAAACAGGGCCCCAAGATACTGTCCAATTCCCTCTTTGGCCACTTAAGAGTACACCGATTCCTTGCTGATATGCCTGCTCATAAACCCCTTTTAACCAAAATGTATTCTCAAAAAATTTATATGGCATCTCTAACGTTTCCAGCCAATCATCAACTTCTGATAAAGGACTTCTTCCTGCAAAATCTAAATAGTGATCCTTTATATTTCCTACATGCTGTACAGTCGATTGAATAAAAGGTCTTTCATCAGCCACCCTGCCCTTATGTGTCCAATCTACAAACCCTTCTACTGGAACGTAACTATAGGTATGTAATTGTTTTTTTTCCGCACATAAATCTCTTGCAGCAAAGCTAACAACGGAACCTGAATCCAATCCTCCGCTCAAATGAGCTCCTACTTGATGATGAGTACGCAAACGTGCCCTTATCGCCCTTTGATATACCTCCCGAAAGGCTTCTTCATATTCTTCATTTGACTTGAGCTGGAGCTTATCTCCAGCAACTAATGTACAATATCTAGAAAGCGTTACTCTTTCCTCTGTCACCAAGATCGTATGTGAAGGAGGAATCTGTTCTATATGTTTATAAACAGTAAGAGAAGGGTCTACCGATTCAAAATTCACTGGTATAGCTAGAAATTCAGCAAGCCATTGCTCGTTCAACTTCTTCTCTATATAAGGCAAAGTAAATAACGGCTTTATAAGTGTACAAAAAGTAAATCGATGCTGGTCGCGGTAAAAATAAAGAGTCCGACTCCCAGAAAAATCCCTTGCTCCAAACAACTTTCTATTTCTTTTATCCCAAATTATAAAAGCAAAATCACCTACTAAATATTTAGGGGCATCTTCTCCCCACTTTTGGTAAGAGAGTAAAATCAATTTGCTGTCTGTCATGCTTTTTCTATCTGCATAATCCACTTGCAATCTCTCAAATAATTCATCACGATTATCGATAATAGCATCTGCTGTAATTGCCAATTGCCTTTCAGAATCATAAAAAGGCAATTGTTCACTAATGGACTCTGGTGTAATCCATTGTGCATGACAGCCAAGAAATACATTCTCTTTATGCCATATTTGAACATCGTCAGCAGGATATTTTTGTAAACACTCCATTAGTCCCTTACTGTATTCAGTTGATATTGGCTCGTCATTAAAATGAAATATACCTGTTATTGCACTCATTTTTCCCTCTCCCATTACGCAGAAAGTAAATAAAAGCCCAATCGGATAAAGTAAAGCTTTTATCAGTAGGATTTTGTTTATCCCTTACTGATCATTACCTCTCACGAATTGGGCTTTTACAGACAGTTCACAAACATTCTTTATAAAGAACACACATGCTTAGTTCAATAAAAATAACCTACTGATAGTTGACTTTTTTAATTTAGTTGTTTTATCTTCCATAAATAGAACTATTATAAGTTATAAATTACCATTTCATCTTTGCAATGTCAATTAATTAACCGAATATTCGATCGATAAATACACCTTTAATGTCACTGTCTTATCTTCTAAAGATTTTCCGTAAATAAAGATACTTTTACACCAAATTGGCAAACTATATATTCATTATAATTGTTCTACATATTTGTCTCTGCTATGCGGAACAAAACATAAAAATCTATACAAATAACGAAAATAAACAAACCCTTTATTTGTTCACTCCTGAATTTTTCCATTTAATGAAATCTATCAATATTTTATAATCCTGTAACTTTTCTCTATCAACCCCAGCTTTTTTTAATTCATAAACAAAATCTATCCACTCTCTGTCAGCTTGTTGCTTTATTTCCACATTCGTTTCAAGTAATGCATTAAGATTTACTTCCAATACCAATGATATCTTTTCCATTACTTGAATAGACGGGTTTCGGTTTATATTTCTCTCAATATTACTTAAATAAGATTTTGAAACCCCCGCTCTTTCTGCTAGTTCAGATAAAGTAAGCCCCCTTTTTTTTCGAAATTGATAAATGTTTTTCCCAAGCATTCATCTATCCCCTTCTCCCATTTTTCAAATCGTATAATTCTCTATACGGAAAACAATGATTTATCATTTTTTCAAAAATCGTTAACATGTAAACCATTTATGTTTAAACGTATTTTTACAATAGTAATTCACATAAAAGAAGCTCCTCCTGCTTCTACATAGAGGATTGTATTTTATAAGACGGTTTTAATACATTGAATGACCCTTCGTTGATCCTCATCTGTCATGTTCGAACTAGAAGGAAGACATATCCCCCTTTTAAATAACTGCTCCGACACATGATTATTTATACTATGAGAATAATATTTCATCCCTTCAAAAAGCGGCTGCATATGAAGCGGTTTCCAAACAGGACGAGCTTCAATATTTTCTTGAGCTAAAGCCCCTAGCAATAATTCAATTGATATGCCTGCTTCTTTTTCATCAATCGTTAACGTTGTAAGCCAGCGATTCGAAGAAGTATTTTCTAATTCGGGCATAAAGTAAAATCCAGGCAGGCTGGATAATTCTTCGTAATACCGCTCGAATATAAATCTTCTAGCCCTTACTCTCTCATCTAATACCTCTAATTGAGCTCTTCCAACACCGGCCAATATATTGCTCATTCGATAATTGTAACCCATCTCACTATGCTGGTAATGGAGCGCTGTATCTCTTGCTTGGGTCGCTAAAAACCGAGCTTGTTGCAATGCATCAATGTCATCAGAAACAAGCATTCCTCCGCCAGAAGTGGTAATAATCTTATTACCATTGAATGAATATACGCCAAAATCCCCCAATGTACCACTTGCTTTTCCTTTATATGTAGATCCAAGCGATTCTGCTGCATCTTCAATTACAGGAACATTATATTTATTAGATAACGAAAGAATTTCATTCATCTTGGCACTCTGTCCATATAAATGAACAACGATAATAGCTTTTGGCAATGTCCCTTCTTCATCCGCATCACTTAACGCACGCTCCAATGCTTGAGGTGACATATTCCATGTTTCTGGTTCTGAATCAATAAATATTGGTTCAGCTCCTAAATATACAATTGGATTGGCACTTGCTACAAAAGTAAGACTTGAACAAAATACCTTATCTCCTTTCCGGACATCCAATAACCGCAGAGCTAAATGAATAGCAGCAGTTCCCGAACTAACCGCGGCAGCACCCTTAACTCCGACAACTGATGCAAGTTCCTTTTCAAAAGCATCTACATTTGGACCAAGAGGAGCAATCCAATTTGTATCAAATGCATCTTGAATATATTTTTGCTCATTTCCACTCATGTGCGGAGAAGAGAGATAAATTCGTTTTTTTTGTTGAGTCCTTACCATTTTTCTCCCTCCTATTGTCTTACTTCATTGATAACTTTGGCAGGAATACCGGCAGCAGTACAATTAGGCGGAATATCATGTATTACAACGGCTCCCGCTCCAATAATAGACCATTTTCTAATATTTACACTTGGAATAAAAGTAGCTGCTGCTCCTACATGTGCACCTTCTTCTATGACGACAGAACCTGTAAGTGTAACATGAGGAGAAATATGAACGAAATCTCCTATTCTATTGTCATGTTCAACAATAGAACTTGTATTTATAATGGCATGATTACCAATTCGCGTGTCGGCATTAATCACAACATTAGGCATAACAACCGTTCCAAGTCCTATTTGAGCACTTGGGCTAACAACAGCTGTTTTATGTATTAATGTTGCATAACAATCATCTGGAAGACCTAATTTTCCGACAATCTCTTTTCTAATTTTATTATCCCCTATTGCAATCACAAATTTTATTTGATTAAAAAATTTAATCATTTCATGTGCAGTTAAAATAGGTCCGAAATAACTATTATCTACAATAGTTATTTCTTCATATCGGTCATCTAAATATCCAATGATCTCATATCCCTTATTCGATAAGAGAATATCCTGTACAACCTTACTATGACCACCTTGTCCGATAATTACAATTTTCATTCGTTACCCTCTCTTACAGTTAATTTTGTACCTGTAAAACGTTTCATTGTTACATGACCAACTTGACTTATACCTTCCGACTTAAACACTTTTATTACTGTAAGAAATAATATTTTCATATCGAGTAAAAAAGACTGATGATTTACATACCATACATCTAATTCAAATTTTTCTTCCCAAGTAATTGCATTTCTCCCATTCACTTGGGCCCAACCAGTAATCCCAGGCCTTACATGATGCCGTTTAGCTTGTTCATTAGAATATAAAGGTAAATATTCCATTAATAATGGTCGTGGTCCTACTAAACTTAAATCTCCTTTCACAACATTTAAAAGTTGCGGTAACTCATCTACACTATATTTTCTGAGAAAATTCCCAAACGAAGTCAATCTAAGTTCATCAGGTAAAAGTTCACCATTAATACCTCTTTCATTAGTCATTGTACGAAACTTGTAAAGATAAAAAGGTTTTCCGTGTAGGCCTGGACGTTGTTGTTGAAATAGTATAGGAGATCCTAATTTCCATCTAACTAAAATTGCCACGACAAGAAGAATAGAAGAAAAACACAATAATAACGACAAAGAAATTAACAAATCGAAAAATCGTTTCATTAGTAATCATGCTCCTAACCAAAATTTTTTGAGAACACCTTCTCATAAATAAATGGTATGAAAATATTTCATTTTATATTTCACAACAAATCCAAGACATCATTTTTTCTCACTTCTACTTTCCTCTCAACCACCACTCAACTTTAGTGCATCAACTTCTCCATAACCGTTTGGATTCTTTAACTGCCATCTCCATGAATCTTCACACATCTTTTCGATACCTTTTTGGGCAACCCATCCTAACTCTAGTTTGGCCTTTGTTACATCTGCATAAGAAACAGCTACATCGCCAGGACGACGATTTACAATTCTATATGGAATTTCCTTACCTAAAACCTTTTCAAAAGCAGTAATTATTTCTAATACACTATACCCACGCCCAGTCCCCAAATTATATATTTCTACCCCATTAGATCCCAATATTTTTTCAAGGGCTCTCAAATGTCCAATTGCAAGATCTACAACATGTATATAATCTCTTACACCTGTTCCATCTTTTGTTGGATAATCATTACCATAAACCTTTAATTCACTTAACTTGCCTACAGCCACTTGTGTAATATATGGGATAAGATTGTTTGGAATGCCATTTGGATCCTCTCCAATTTCTCCACTTTTATGCGCTCCAATAGGATTGAAATAGCGTAAAAGAGCAACGCTCCAATCATGGTCAGATACATATAGATCACGTAATATTTCTTCAATCATCTGTTTTGTACGTCCATAAGGGTTCGTTGCTCCAAGTAAACAAGCTTCAGATATCGGTACATATTCCGGCATTCCATATACTGTAGCCGAGGAACTAAAGACTAGCTTTTTTACATCATATTTTTTCATCACTTCACACAACCTAAGGGTTCCTGTCACATTATTTTCGTAATACCAAAGTGGTAAAGAAACTGACTCACCAACAGCTTTCAATCCCGCAAAATGGATAACAGCATCAATCAGATTTTCTGAAAAAACCTTATCTAATTCATCCTTATCTTGTAAATTTACCTGATAAAATCTAAAATCTTTTCCTGTGATTCTACGAACGCGATTTAAAGCTTCTGGTTTGCTGTTTGAAAAATTGTCTACCACAATGATTTCATAACCAGCATTTAGTAGTTCTACACATGTGTGAGTGCCGATGTAACCTGCTCCGCCTGTGATTAGAATTTTCATGTATTCTTACCTCCCAAAGCGATTATTATTTTTGAATCCTCTCTGTTTTATAGGTTCTTGTATTTAGTAATTAAAAACAGCTCAATTTGTTTGTTGAGCTGCGCAATCCTTTAAAAGTTTATTAGTTTAAGTCCTCCTAACCAACTGCTTTTTGATTATCACGCATAATCAAAACTCTTTTTTCAATTATTCGCGTTATAGGATTATATATGAAATTTATTACATATGATGACGTAAGACACATTACTATCAACCAACCAAATATTATTATTGGATAGCGAGGTAAAAATGTAATTTCTGGAAAAATTGACTTATAAAAAAACATATGTGTTAACCATATGTTTGTTGAGTGATTACCAAAAAAGGTAAATATCTGTTTTATGAGATTGCTCTTATCCATAAAATTAAAGAAACAAATAAACGCAATAGCTGTAAAAGGTGCTATAATCATAGATTCATAAACGAAATGAATAACTACCAACATAACTATGCCAATAAAACAAAGCGTATTCTTATAAGATAAATCGTGACACATACCATATAATTTCGAATGCACCTTTTCTTTTGCGAAAATAGCCCCTACAATGAATGGTAGTAAAGATGTCCCAAGCAACACCATAGCATTTACAAATGCGTTTAGAGCTATATAATCCCCAAAATCGAAGACATGTTTTATACGCTGAATATAACTCGCTAAATATATAGACCCAAAAACGATTAGCAAACTCAATGAGTTATATTTTCTGACTAACTTAGTAAGCAAAGGCGCCAAAGCGACAAGAATAATATATGTTTGTAAAAACCACCATGCACCATTATATGAATTTGATAATACGAAAAAATTAAGAAAGAACTCACCGATACCGCCTGGGAAAGATTCCGTCTTACCAGTAAGAAATCCGATAGCAACAAACAAAACTAACACGATCCAAAAGTTAATCAGTAGCTTAAAAATACGTGTAATATTCTTCATTATGTTTGATTTATGTTCCTTACTATGTACCATAAACAATCCATATCCACTTACAAAACAATATATCGGAACACACGCATCACCAAATAATCTTATATAATAAACGAAAGGTACTCCGTTAATTACGGGAAATGTTTCATACAATCCATTAACCTCTTTCTGGCAAAATAAATGAAGAAGCAGCATGAATAAAATAGCTACTCCTTTTAGCATTTTCGTATCATTTTTTGAAATTTCCATAATGGTTGTACACCTTTCATTTCTATAATTTCATTTACATACACTCTATACTTGTATATAAATGTACTCCTCCTATTTCAACAAAATTTATTTAGCAGTAGTATTTATGAAAATACATTACGAAATGTTTTAACGTATCATTTGCTTAATTAAAAAAAACTAGAATAAAATTTATTCTAGCTTGAAATCAATCCAAATGGTTTAAATATAGCTAAAACATTTACATACTCCCATATCACATTGCCATCCGAAGCTGTTCCGCTAGTATGAGAAGGAGAAGTTGTACCACTAGTTCCTGCGACTGTGCATCTATAAACTTTTCCATTCGCATTTACTAAATTATCCATCGCATAATTCTTATTTGCCATCCATGCATAATTGTTTGCTGTACCTGAAATGATACAAACCCATCCAACATACCCACCAATAACTGGATTCGTATTAAACAACAATTCCCCACGACTATATATACCAAATGTAGGTTCTGATGAAACCATAGCAACTAATGGAAAATTTCCTAATATATTTTTTCCCAATTGTGAATTTAGTTTTTCTGTAAACTTAATTTCTGAGTTAATTATGTTGTTATTTTGAGATACTACAATAGTCTTAGGAATAGGAAGTATTGAAGCAGCCTTCCGGTATGCACCTTCTATCGTAATAGTTCCTTTCGTATTAATCCCTATATCATTACTGGTAACAATTGTATTATCGGAAATATTCAAATAATTTTCAGTAAATACTCTAAGAGTATGTTGGGATCCTAGAGAAGTAACTTTCCCGTTCACCTCAAGAGAATTACCAATAATCTCTAATCTTGGTATATAAATAAATGATACTCCTGGTCCTCTGGCCTCATGGACTGCGAGGCTATATGATTCATCCCAAATGACTTGATTATTCCTAAAGCTATGTGTACTATACTTCTTATCATTAGCTAATTTTTCTTCTCCATAGATATTGCCGCCATCAAATCTAAAAGACTGGTTTTTAAAAATAGAATTTTCGACTCTCATGGATTCCGATACCATCATTCGACTATAGTTCGCTGTTTTTCCAGAGTGAATAAATTGGCAATTTTCAACAGTTAAATTCCTAGTTCCTATATAAGTACCTCCATTACATTCATTCGTTAGGAACTTTACATTAGAAAATGTAGCATTTTCAGTTTGAGCATAACTAGCCGCCGCTACTCCTTTAGCTCTTCTAATTTCAAATACTGAGTCACGTACCTCTAAATTCTTGTTATTAAAACCCACTACCCCATCTTTTTCAGGATCATCAAAAGTTAATTTACAGTTGATAACTTTTACCGTTTCTCCACCTAAAAACACTGTACTTTTTGAAAAAACACAATTATCTAAAGTGGTATTCCCTCCTGTAATACTACAAGCTTGCCCAAATATAGAATCATTCCTAAATGTACAAAAGGTTCCATCTGCCTCAACTCCGCTTGTTATAGATCTACCTGCAATAAATCCATAATACATATTATTTAAGGATAAATAATCATCACCACTTCCTGATAAATTAACAGTTCCTTTTAATTTATTATTTTCTAAATAAACCCCTCTAGTACTAACACACGTAAACGCTCCAGCTCTATTATCATATATATTAGAGTTTCTAATAGTTATCTTTTGATTCGTCATATAACCATCTTCAATATCAATCCCATACCCAGGATTACAACCTATCGAATTATTCATAGGATTGCTATTATTAAAAATTTCGCAACTATCAAACGTTATAAATCTCCCTCCATTAACTGAGGCGCCAAGTCTTCTATTTTTTTGAGATTTACAATTGACAAAGTATACATATTGTGGAATTTTAGCACACATTACATAATGTAAATTACCATTCATTAAATCATAATTTTGGAGAAAGGAAAATCTTACTTTCGTTGTCCCTACTGGCATCGAATCAAGATATATAAATTCATAAGATCTTGTATTTCTATAACCTAAATATGAACCATTCTCCCCATAAAAATGTACCTTTATGATAGTTTTATTTAAGTTACAACCAGTTCCATATCCACCATATCCGTCTCCTGAGTAATAAAAATAACCAGCAGATTTCACCAAACTCCCAGTCACATCATAAAACCTTGTTACCGTTGTATAATTAGTTTTTATAGTGTCTAGATTCCCTTGACTATCAATATCTCCTTTTGCAAAATGAGCTGGATGCTGTACTCCACCTATTGCAGAAAAATCCATAGATGTCACATAGCCATCTCCTGTACATTCTCTAACATTACAATCTTTTATTAAAATGTTATAACAGGAATTTTTAATAGAGATTCCATGTCCCCATTCATGAGTACCACCACTCGAATAATCATGCGTTTCTCTATCACCTTTTATTGTCGCGCCTTCTAGTATTACGTTTTTAATGCTATCACATACTATTACAGTATATCCTGTGAGATTGTTTGCTTCTTTAATAAATAGACAATCATAAAACTTATAATGTGTGTTGCTTCGAAGTATTAATGTCGAATTTTTATCTACAAGATAATTTCCTTTTGGTAAAATGACCGTTTGAAAGTCATTATTTTCTGCCCACATAAATGCATTATTAATTCCTTGAGTTGTTTCTATGGGCAACGTTCCATCATTTTTGATACCCCATCGATCCAGTTCAATAATATAGCAATCTCCAAGAGACAAAACTTAACACTCCTTCTAACCTTTATAATATAGTAAATGCTATAGTTAGAAGACTGGTGTCAATAATTACCTTTTATAACAAAGAAATAAACATACAAAATCTCTAATTTGTTCCTAATACGAATATATTCTCATCAAAAGCGTAAAGAAAATTTTTTATAATACTATTTAATAACATACTTTTTTACATGTATAACGATTTTCTTCAACAGCATTTAGATAAAATATTTATAAGAATTTTTCTTACTCTTGCACTTTTATACATACTTTCTCCTAGCTGATAAAGGTATTCTGTATCCTTATTTCTTATTGCATGTAAATAATCTTGAGGAAAAAATGTTATTGCTCCCTCGTTAGAAGCACATTTAATTAGAGTATCATTCGAAACATATAAGCGAATTAAATCTTTTATCTCAAATTCTTTAAAGCTATTATTAAATAAATTTAATAAACATGCTTTAAACGTATTGAGTAGCATTATACTAATTCCATTGTAATTTTTTTCTGCAGTATCGTAGTAATGCTCGTTAATTACTTCCTCTTGTATCAAATATCCATTAATCATATCTTCAAACAAAAAAGGCTGGTATTTGCTAGTAAATCCACCCTGCCGATAATAATAAAACGATTTATCAATTACTTTTACCCTATTTACTTTTAACAACATTTCTAGATTATAGAAAAGATCATCCCCTAAGAAACGTATTCTTCTCACGTAATCCCTAGAATTTGTAAGTAACTCTCTTTTATACAACTTTGCACATAATGATGCCGGAAATGGATGTCCATGAAAGTATGCAGTGACTAAATTCTGTTTAATTTCTTCTTCGTCATAAATTTTACTCTCATTAAAATACCAACTATTAACCTTTTTCTTAATCAACGTGCTATTTCCTATAACTCTATACATATTGCATATTGTAATATCTACATTATTTTTCACTGCTTCATCATATAATGTTTCAATAGCTTTAATATTAATCCAATCATCTGCATCCACAAACATGACATACTTTGACTTAGAAGCTTCAACACCTTTTCTTCTTGTAGGAATACTTCCTTCGTTCTTTTTATTTATCACGGTTATTCGATTATCTTGTTGTTGATATTTCTTACAAATAGTCAAACTGTTATCTATTGAACCATCATTCACTAAAATTAATTCAAAGTCCTCAAAAGATTGATTAAGAATTGATTTTATACATTTATGAAGTTTTTCTCCTGCATTATAAATAGGTACTACTATACTTACCTTACTCATAAAATCCCTCCATAAATTTGCTTACCTTTTTCCTCCTTAACCTGCTTTATACAATTTCCATTTTCCCAATCGTTGTATTACCTTTTTAAAAGGCACTATAAACAGATTTTTTTCATATTTATTCATTCCCGTAAACCACATTAAAAGAGTATATGCTACAGAAAATAGAAGAGTTTTAATAATAAATACAAACCAATTGTCGGCAAGTACTAACTTATTTATTGTTCCTCCAAAAGCTAAACTTATTATTAAAGGAAAACTCATCCAAAAAATATTAATCCAAAATTTAGGTACGTCTATCTTTATCTTCTTCCAGTAATAAAAATTCATAATAAATATATTCCCTATAGTAAAAGCTACTGCTGTTCCAAGTGCGCATCCTATAGCCCCCCACCACCGGGCAAATATTACACTTATAAAAATATTAACTATAGCTGTAATAGAATAAATTACCGATTTAAATGTTTGCATATTTTTTGCTTGAAGTATGATTCCTCCCATACTTTGTACTAGAGATACTATCATTGGAGCTAAAATGATGATAGCTATAACAAAAGCATCACTATAGTCCTTTCCGACCCATAAAATAATAAATTCCCTTCCAAAAACAATAAATCCACTTATAGCAAATGATAATATAATATATTGAACTCTCCCTATCTTGATAAATAAATCTGATACTTCTTTTGTATCCGAGACCTCTTTAGTTACCATTCCTGTCACTCTGCTTAAAAATACATTGGATATAGCAACAGAGAAACCTGAAAAATATCCAGTAAAAGATGCCCCTATTGTATATACAGAAATTGCTGCTGTACCACTAAATATGCCAAGGATAATTTGATCTGTAGACCAATATATCTTATCTATTATTAAATTAAAGAAGATAAATGATGAAAATATTATTATCTCTCTTAACAATTTTTTTTCGAACTTTTTAAATGCTATTTTTATTTTTAGAACTTTAAAGCAATAATATATATTCATTAAAATTACTATAAAGTTAAGTATAGTCGTTACAATTGTCATAGACACAGATCCATATCCCATCATAAGAATAGGTAGCATGATAAGGGGGCTTACTATGGAACTAACTATACTTATCACCTTTTGAAAAATAAACCTCTCATACGCTAATACAACGACACTAAAAAAACCTAATCCTATCCCTATAGAAATATTTATTACCATGATTCCCATCAATACTTTAAGTTTACTAACCTCATCTATGCTTAAAGAATTCGAAAATATTCTGTCTGCATTTACTGTCAAAATTAAGCCTATTAGTAATGCTCCAATCCCTAATACACCATACATAACACAAAACATTCCATATAAATTGGAACACCCTTGTTCATCTTTAAGTGCTTTATATTTTGCAGTATATCTGATCACTGCATTACCTAATCCAAAATTTAAAACTCCTACATATCCTGCTGCAGACGTAGCCAAGCTAAATAGACCGTACTCTGATTTCCCAAGCAAATTCAACATAATAGGAGTATATATTATTGATATGGCACTATTAACAAACATCGCTATATATGATAATAATGCACCTGCTTTAAGTTGACTTTTCATTCTAATAGCTACCTTTCATTTAACTTAAACAATTGTATACCTTGTCCTTTTTTCAGATTTAACGCCTTCTTCTTTATATGACATTAAATACAGCCCCTTTTAATTAAAACAGTTCATATAGTTTATTCATTTCATATGCCTTATCAAAATGTTCTTTCGCTAAATTTTCAGAAAAACACCTACACAGATCATGATTATTTATCAAATTTTTTACAGCTTCATAAATTTCATTTTCATCAACCCTTACAATCAGTCCCGTTTCTCCATCTTTTATTTGCTCTCTTGCTCCAGTAAAATTTGTCGTTACAATTGCTTTATGTAAACATCTAGCTTCAGCTAACGTTATACAATAACCTTCATACCTCGATGGTTGGACATATATATCACATTGCTCTATATACGGATAGGGGTTCGGATCTACGCCTAATAAAACAAATTTGTCTTTTAAATCACATTCTACTATTAACTGTTCGTATTTCTTTCTAGAAGCACCTTCTCCTAGACAATACCACTTAACTTTATATCCATCACGAATCAATCTTGCTAATACTCGTATAGCTAAATCTTGCCCTTTTTCATTCGCCAACCTACCAACTGTTAATATTCTTAATCCTGTATACTTGTCATAAAATCCCTTATCTTCTTTTGTTTGATTATGAATTAATTTTGAGGATACTATGTTTGAAAATACCTCAGTTTTCTTTTTCAAAGAAGGTATCATACCAATTAACTTACTTCTAGCCTCATCTGATACAACAAAAACCTTATCAAACTTATTATAAATTTTAGATGAAAATATTTTATTAAAATAAATTTTTGTAACATCAAAATGGATCCATTGAACTTTCTTTTTTGCCGTTATTTTATTTACAACAAAATAGCTTATGAAGTCCATAGGTCCTGCATAAGCTACTGCAACATCATATTGATTATCCATTACAGGAAAGTCACGTAACACATATTTAAAGAAAATGCTTCTATCTTTCATAACCTTTGATAATAAATATAAAAACGCTATATTAAAAGATTTTATTATTTTTCCTCTTTTAAAAAAGTTCAAAGAAACTTTGTGAGGGGATTCGTTCAATATCTCTTTTATATCCCTATATCCTTTTAAATATTCAACATAAACCTCACTAGGAACTGAGTTTAAAAACCCCCCATGTTCCTCTAACATTAAAACCGTTATATCATATTTTTCTTTTGGTATCTCTGTTATCAGATTAAGCAACGCTTTTTCCGTTCCACCCACATTCATATTTATAACCATAAATACAATCTTTTTTTTCATACTCCCTCTCCTATAAACGCCTCCATGTTGAGGAACTCACTCAGTTTTTCGAATTGATTTTTAGCGTTCTTTGTTATGAATTCCAAATTAATTTTATTATGGCTTAGTTGGTTTATAAAATTTTCATCATGCTGTAAATGAAGCTCTTCCATATGGATTAAAGGACGATTAAAATTAATATCTCTTAACATATTGGTAGTTTTTGTACTGTATATAAGGGGCATAACTCCAATATCTAGTAGTAACGCCAATATATTTGCATGAAACCTTGCAGCAATAAAAAATTTAAAAGAAGCTATCAATGTGATAGCTTCTTTTAAATTCCCATTATAGTTATAAATTGTCACATTTTTTAATACTTCAGGAGAAAGAAATAATTTAATTGTACGTATTAATTCTAAATCTCCCTCTTGTTCACAAAAAGACATTAAACAACATCGATACCCTCTATTCACCAATAACTCTATTGTCTTTACTGTACTGTTTACATAGTCATTATAATACATTGATAATCCATTTTTATGTCTAACATCTATGATTGAAAATCCAACTATGTTTTTACTTACTTCTGTTTTATATTCATCTATATTCATTTGAAAAACAATATCTGGTGCATATCTAACTTGCGGTAAATCCTGAAATAATTCGTACGAATATCTATCTCTAAAACAAATATCATCACATAGCTTGAAAAATTCTTTATAATCATGAAAAAACTCTTCTGTCTCATATGGACCAAAGTTTGCACCTAATATAAAAATTGGCCGGTTCCTTTTTTTAAATTCTTGAGCCATCCTTATTCTATCTTGATATAATGAGTTATGATACTTCTCTTCTCTAAAAATAGAACCACCTATAAATATTAATGCATCATGTTCCTCTGCTACTTTATCATAATTCGTTATAGAATCTAATATTTTAAGACGTTGTCCAATTTTATTCAAAATTGTATATTTTCTTCTATTAACGTTGCAGTATTGAGAAATAAATTGATCATAGTCTTTACCAAGATAATTAACTGTAATTTCACAATGAGGATACTTCTTCGCAAGAATATCTAAAAACAAATCATCTCCTAAGTTGAACATTAAGTAAATATCTACAAAAATCCTTTTCATTTCATTATCACCACTCATTCATTTTCTATCAGTTCATAGAATTTATTTAATTGATTTATCGAACTATATGGTTCCTTACAATTTAGCTCTTCTATTATTTTCCCTCTAAGATTGCTATCATCTAAATACTTTTTTATTCCATTGTATATACTATTTATATTATGTTTGACTATTAAACCATCTACATTATGATTAATAATTTCTTTAGCAGTAAAAAAATCGGTACATACAATCGGCTTTTTTAATATCTTAGCTTCACATACTGTAAGACCGAATCCCTCCTTTACCGATGTTTGAACATATATATCACATTTTTTCATATATGAGTATGGATTCAGTTTCTTTCCAAGCAATATAAAATAATTATTTAATTTGTATTTATCTATTAATTCTTCGAGTCTTTTTCTTTCTGGTCCATCCCCAATTCCAAACCATTTGAAGTTATATCCTGATTTTTTTAGTAAATGAGCTACTTCAATAGCTGTATCATATGCTTTGACAGTTGCCAATCTTCCAACTGTTAAAATGTTTATACAGGATTTGTCGAATTCATTAACTTCTTCTTCTGCCATTTTAAAAATCATATTTGGATCTATTATATCTAAAACGATATCTACCTTATCGATGTATTCTTTTCTAAGTTGCATTAGTGAATCTTTCGTATTTTGAGAAACTGTAATGATCTTATCTATCTTCTTATAAGATTCATAATCAACTTCTTTGTCATACAATGTATTCACATAATCCGTATTAATCCATGCAAATTTTTGTGATGCAGTAACTTTATTCGCAACAAAGTATGTTGGCATCCCTTGACTATAAGCGATGGCTACATCATATTTTGTTTGAATTGGATCTATTATTTTTTGTATACTTCTAAACACTACTTGCTCACTATGTAAAGTATTTTTCTTATAATTGTTTACTCTTAAACTTAAAGAAGTTTTAATCCTATAATAAAGATAGGTTGCACTTTTCCTTAGAGGGACGTTTTCATTATTTATATATTGAAAATATTTTGGAACCGATAAGATATTTATATGCTTGGGAACATAACTTTCAAGATCTCCCCCTGCTTTAAATAACATTAAATCAATTTCGTACTTTGAAAAATTTATCAAATTCAATAAAGATACTAAACTTTTTTCTGCTCCACCAATCGTTAGCGAATCAATTACAAATAACAAATTTTTTTTCATGTCCTCACTTGCTTTCTTATTTTTATTCTCCTTTTAATATTTCTTAATAAATTCAAATAAATTCCATACATAATACTCATTCTTATAAGCCTGTTTTTAATAAAAAAAATATATGGCTTTAAAAAAATACTATTGGTTGAAAATTCACCTATATATGTTTTAATATACGGCATAGATAAAATTCCCGTTAAATTAGCAATAGCGTTCTTCATACCAAAAACTCGTATTTCAATACATTGCTTCTCAACTAATATCAATACGAGATCTTGAATTCTCTTTGTAATAATCTTATTTACTTTTTGTTTATCTAAATGAATAGCGCTTAATATCTTATCTATCCTCTCACAAACAGTAATATAATTTTGAATATAATCTATGGAGATATTAGAGCTTATACTATTTTGATTACATCTATTGTAATGATATAAAGGCTCTTTTATTGAAGAAAAAGACTGACACTGAGATGCATATTGTAAAACAAAAACTAAATCTTCGCACATAAATATATCTTTATCTAACTTCAAATCCCTATTAATAATTATTTCTTTTTTATACATTTTCCCCCATAAGACTCCCCCTGTTCCTTTACATACCATGTCTACAAAAGAATACAAGGAGATATTAGTATTGAAATTAAAATCTGTATAATTCAATACCCCATATTCTGAAATATCTTTATAACCACAACATACTAAATCAGAATTTGAGTTGATCATTTTATTTAGTAATAATTCAACATAGTATTTATCCACTGTATCATCAGCATCAATAAAGGTTACATATTCTCCTGTTGAATTTAAAATCCCCTTATTCCGCGCTTCAGATGGTCCACAATTATCTTGATAGTAATACATTATTCTATCTTCTTTTACTTTATATTCATTAATTATCTTTTCACTTTGATCAATTGATCCATCATTTACGATTACAATTTCAATATTTTTGTAGGTTTGATTCAGTATACTCTCTATACAGTTAGACAAATATTCCTCGCAATTATAAACAGGTACGATTATACTTACCTTCGGAACCATCTTAACTTCCTTTCAAATTTTAATTTTCTAATAACAAATCAATTGGCTCTCTTTAGTTACCCATCACTTCATACAACTTTTTTAATTCGTAACCATTATAATAATCTGTTTTAACACAGTTATTGATTAATTCTTTTCTCATAACAGAATCCTTATATAATTTTTCGATTCCATTTGCTATTCCCTCAACCGACAATTCCGTAATATATCCATCAACTCCATCTCTTACTTGACTTTTTGCAGTTGTATAATTCGTTATCATAATTGGTTTTGAAAGTATTTGAGCTTCACATACCGTAACAGCCTTTCCTTCATACCTAGACGGTTGTACATATAGATCCGCTTCTTTCATATATGGATATGGATTCGTTTGTTTCCCTAGTAATATAAAATCGGCTTCAAGTTTCAAATCTTTTATTAAGTCTTTGATCATCGCTTCATCTCCTCCATATCCAACTACATACCAAGCAATATCATTATAGCTTTTATCTTTTAACATCTTTAAAGCTCTAACAGCATTATCAATTCCTTTTGCATGAGACAATCTTGCTACTGTTACAACTTTAAACCTCTGATCAACAGCCATTGGATTATTAACTTCTACATTTGCCATTTGTTTAATAAACTCTGGAGAAGTTATGTTTTCTATTACAACAACTTTATTTTCTAACTTGCTATATTTTTTTACAAACGAATTTTTGCATGCTTCTGATACAGCTACAATATAATCGAATTTATTCCACATGTTTAAATCCATACTGACATCCGGCTCTATAGTGGAATAATCTGTATGAATCCATGCTACTTTCTTTTTAGCCGTAATCTTATCGGCTATAAAATAATGCGGCCATAAAAAACTAATTGCTACGTCATACTCCTTATCTACTTTCGGAAGAAATGGTAAAGCATACTTCCACATTAATTGCATTTGATAATACCCTGGTTCTGTTATTCGTTTTGTTCTTCCTATAAACTCAGCCTTTATCTTAGATAGAACTCTTGCCAACCCAATACTGTACTGTTTATCTTTAAACGTTTCACCTATTGACTTTCTAAAAGTTGTATACTGCGAAATTTCGTCTAATAAATTTACTTTACTCGTAATTAAATTCATAAAATCACCTTGATGTCTATATAGCATCAAATCAACTGCATAGTTTTTGTAATCAAAGTTTTCAAGCATACTTATTAGACTTCTTTCTACTCCTCCAACTTCCATGTCAAAAGAGGCTATTAATATATTTTTCATTTTTGTCTCCTAAGTTCTCGAAACTAATTTTCTAATTCTAGCTATATTTTCTCCACCGATAACTTTGGATGCTATTATCTTTATGCTACTTTTTAATCTCGCTTCTGGTGACAACCAACTCTTATAAAAATGATGCATAGCATATGTATTTTCGGTTATGAATTTTCTACAATTAATATAATCATACGGTGAGAAATATGTTTGCGGATAAAAAGCTCCTATTCCCTCTATTTCCTGATATTCTCCGTTTGTTTTTAGCCCTACATTTTTCAATATCTCTGTAATAACAGCTACATTAGTTAGATCATCGTAGCTTCCATTCTCTCTCTTAAATTTCTTCTCTTCATACGAATCTAAAAAAATTTTTATGAGCGTATTTCCCTTTACTGCTCCTATTGTACTTGTAGCAATGTAATTTTCTTGTTCAAATCCCCAAAATGAGTCATGATGTAACATTTTATCGAATGGTTTGAATACTTCGACATCTGTATCCAAGTAAATCCCTCCAAATTTATAGAGAGCATATACCCTTACGAAATCACTAACAAATGCAAATTTTCTCGATTCATAAGCTTCTTTTACATATGAATTACAATTTACATCAAAGTTATCTTCATTCCATTCTCTTATTTCATATTCCGATAAGTTCTTTCTCCAGCTATCTATACATTTTTTAACTATGACAGGTTTTTCTTTTTCTCCAAACCAGCAGTAATGGATGATGCGAGGTATTTTTTCCATATATCTAAACGTAAACCTCCTTTGCTTTCTTTTATATTCCTATAAGGAAAGAATAACATTATAGAAAATTACTCTTATAAATAATCCTCAAAGTAACTACATGCTCATAAACAAAATAAACAAAGTAACATACTACAATGGCGTAATAGATAAACTTCCGATCCTTTTCAGTAAATACCTTTACAACCCAAGAAATTAATATTAATTGGTACAATCCAAAATAAATAGAAAACCTTGCAAAAATCCAATTTTGTGTTGAAATAAGCATAAAAATCATGCCTAATAAAGCTAAATTTACAATATAATCACTCTTCGGAAAGAGCTCTCTAAGTCTTCCCCTACCAAGATAAGCAAGTATAAGTGGTGCAGCATCAACAGCAACCCTAAGTATATTGGCACCACCTTCATGAAAATCCTTATAGTGACCATATTGAGTATCCCCTATCGCAGCAAAAAAAACTTCAGAAAATTGATTAAATCCTATTACGATGAGTACCGCTAAAAAAAGGAGAATAAACGTTGTTGCTGCCCAAGCTTTTCTTCGAATTAAAAAGTAAATTGGTATAAGAACGAGTGCACTTTGATGAATTGTTGATGCAAGTAGAACCATGAGGAAATATTTTTTCCAATTCCCATCAAAAATGTATTTTGTGGCAGCAAAAATAATAGCTGCAGCTAAGTATTGCCTGATTCCGTTCATTGATGTTAAATACATCCCTGATGCAATATAGACATATAAACTTAAATCAATTAACCTCGAATACTTATATAAAACGGATACAATTATTACATTTGTTATTAATGCTGTAATAAAAACCATGACTTGCGGATCATCGGTATACCTTTGTAAAATCATTTGAAAAGTATTAAATCCTATGTCTTTACTTTTTTGAATATATTCCCAATTGTAATCAGTAACAGTATACGCATGCATATAATAATATGTATCTCCAATATTATTTCGAAGACCGGATACCAATACAAGAGATAGAGTTGCTATCAGGATAAGAAACTGATTAGGTTTTATCAATGCAGGTCTCGATGTCATAGTAATGGCAAAATATCTAGCAAAAAAAGAGAATATAAACACTATAGCGAGATTCATCCAAAGTATGGTCATTTGTTATTTCCTTTCAACATGTTACTAAACCCCTATGTTACTTCTAACATTTTTGTTTTTGCTGTGATGTAACAATAAAGCATAATCCCAAGTGGAACAGCAAAAAATGTAAGGATTTTACATGGCGTCTCATTCATAAACCTTCTATTTTTAGATATAAGACTACTAGATATATAGTGAATAGCTTGTCTGTATTTAAATGATTTGCTTACAAACGGCAACTTCATAAGCTCCTTACGATAAAAAGCAAAACCTTTTGGATTTCTCCGGTACTGTTTTAGCATGTTCATAGATGAACCATCAGACAAATATTCAACACAACAAAGGACTTCATTCATCAGTAACATTTCGTATTGTTTATCAAGCATATAGTACTTATACGCTAATCCTACATATTTTTCATTTTTAAAAATTGGGTATGGATACTGCTTCGTCAGTTCCGTGCGATATACAAGCTTTTTATCACCAGTTACATTATGCTTGTTATAGAGATTAAAAAGTGTGGAGCGTTTAAGATTTTCGGGTAACTTCGAACCAATGATTTGTCCATCTGTGTATGAATCCAATCCAATTATGCCACTTACCTCATCATTTCCACATCTTTCCCAAAAAGAAAGAATTTTTTCCACAGCATCGTCCGGCATGTAGTCATCAGAATCAATACATACATTTAATTCCGTATCGATCAATTCATAAGCTGTATTGTGAGCACCGTGCATACCTTGATTTTGCTGCCAATAATAGTTTATTTCTATACAATTTTCAGCTCTCCAGCTGCTTACCAATTCTTTTGTATGATCACTGGAACCATCGTCTATAATTAACCATATAAAATCCTTGTTTGTTTGACACTTCAAACTTTCATAACATTTATGAAGACAATATGCCCTATTATAAGTAGGCGTAAAAATAGTTAATTTCTTCAACTGATTCACCTCGACACTGCTAAATAAAAATCTTGCGTTAATTCCGCAGTTTTTTTTATATCATATCCTTTTTTAGATAACGCTTTGTCTGGCATATTTCTCGGTAAGTCCCTAGATGCTACGCTTTTTATTTTTTCTATACATATCCTCTTATCAGTCAGAGGGAAATACTCAACTAAATTCATACCCAAATCGACTTCCTTTGTAACAGCATCAGATATAATACAAGGTAAACCTGCTCCTTGTGCCTCTATAAGAGTAACCGGAAAACCTTCATAAATAGATGGAAATACAAACACATCAAATGCTTGAAGCAACCGATTAATATCATTTCGTATCCCAAGAAACTTTACACTATCTCTTAAATCTAGCTCCTCTACTTTCTTTTCCATCTGTAAGCGGAGTGGACCATCTCCTGCTAATAAAAGAATGCAATTTGGTTCTAGTAAAAGTAATTGAGCAAACATATCTACAAGAAAAGAATGATTTTTGGGATAGGCAAATCTCCCAACGTGTCCAATTACGAGAGTATCTTGGTGAAGTTGCAGTTCCTCTCTTACCTGTTTTCTAATTTTTGAAGAAAACGAAAATTCCTCACATTCTATTCCATTCTTTAAAATTTTAGCCATATCTGCTCGACCCGCAAATAACCACTGAGCCGCTGTATTCGAACATGCTAACAAATGTGTTGCACATGGCAAAATAAAATTTCCTGCATACCATTTATACATTTTTGCCGCAATGCCGCCCTCACTGCTCGTACTATGACTATGAGCAATTCGAATTGGTATACCCGCTTTTTGAGCCGATCGTAGGACAAATCCGCTCATTTTATCCATGTGGGAGTGCACAACTTTATATTCTTGATGAGACGAAAAGAAAGTATCTAGACCTTTGATGTATTCTGTATGTCCAACATCGGTAACATATGGAACTCTATGAACTTTTCCACCTAACGCTACTATTTCCTCATCGAATACACCTTCTTTACAAGTTAAAAAGTCAAATTGGACTTTAGAGCGATCTAAATTTCGGTATAAATTCATAATTAAAGTTTCAGCTCCACCTCGATTCATATTTACAACTACGTGCAATATCCTTAATGGACAGCCCACTTTAATTCCCCCGTTTCCCCCATGAACATAGCATAAATATCTCCTTTCTCTTCTAACACTTCATGAATAGCGTATTTATTTTCAACTATCTTACGTCCAGTTCTCCCAAATTGAAGCCCCAGTTCAGGCTTTTGCGTAAAAAGTTTTACTTTATTAGACATCTCTTCTATATTGTCATGGCTTACGATCCAACCATTTTCTTCATTAAGAACAAGCTCCCTGTGCCCTCTATTATCAGTAGCTACAACCGGAAGAGCGCAAGCCATCGCCTCCATAATATTCACTGGTAAACCTTCACGAAGACTAGATGCAACGGCAAGATCACACATTGGTAATAATGAAGCAATATCATTTCGATAACCAAGGAAATGAACCATCTCGGCAACTCCTAGACGAAAAGCTAATTTTTTACACTCCTCGATTAATGGACCGTTTCCTGCAAGTAAAAGCTTTGCATGCGGAACTTCATTTTTTAATATAGATAATGACTGAATCAAGAATTGCTGATTTTTATTTTTGTTAAATTCAGCAGCGTAAAACATTAAAAAATCGTCTGGCTTAAAATCAAATTGCACCTTTAAATTTCGTTTGCGAGCTTCGGTTATCGGTCTAAATTGTTCCGTATCCACCCCTATTCCATGAACATGTTCAATACTCCCTGCTTTAAATCGATGTTTCACGGCAAGATTATAATCTTCCTTATTGATCGTTATGAGACAATCCGTATAATGAGCTAACCCTTTTTCAATTGGATAATATGTAAACCAATTTATAAGCGGGCCATCTTTACAAAAATGAAATCCATGAGCTGTATAAATTACCTTTGTTCCTTCTCTTCTTGCTGTTCTTGCTGCTAGGCGAGCAAGTACTCCGCCCATTGGAGTATGACAATGAATAATACTGTACTTATTTGTATTTATGATTGCTGTAAGCTCTTTGTATGCATGAAAGTTTTGCAGGTTTAAAGGAGATCTTTGGATAGGAATGTTGTACTTTTTATCTACATATGGAAGCTGTATATTGCCACTTGCAGCAACATGTACCTCCCAGCCCTGCTCTGTGAACCATTTCATATAAGGTAAATGAAATGCTTTGAAATGATAGTCTACTGTTGCACAAAACAAAACTCTCTTAGGCACTTAGACCACACCCATTCAACTATATTTTCAATGAAAATACTGCTTTTACATAGACACTTAACTAGATATCGGAATTAAAGTTTTTGAAACATTACGTTTATTCGCCAAATGTAATAGTTTATTTCGCAACTCTTCTTTATTTAAATCTGAGTATGTAGAAATAATTTTTTCAATTTCTTCTATATAAACATCCGTTTCTTTCCCTACATAAATTCTCGGATAAATTTGTTTTTCATTCATTTCATCATTTTTTAGCAACTCTTCAAAAAGCTTCTCCCCTGGTCTCATTCCAGTGAATTCTATTCCTATTTCTTCAATAGAGTTTCCAGATAGTTTAATTAATTTTTTTGCAAGATCAACAATTTTTACTGGTTCTCCCATATCTAACACAAAAATTTCTCCCCCCTTAGCAACAGCTCCAGCTTGTATAACAAGCCTTGATGCTTCCGGAATAGTCATAAAATAACGAACCATATCGGGATGAGTAATCGTAACCGGTCCACCTTTCTGAATTTGCTTTTTAAATAGCGGAATTACACTACCTCGACTTCCTAATACATTACCAAAACGAACCGCAACGAACTTTGTATGACTCATTTTATCTTTATGCTGAATAATCATTTCAGCCAACCTTTTCGTTGCTCCCATAACACTTGTTGGGTTCACTGCTTTATCCGAAGAAATCATGACAAACGTTTCTACATCGTGCCAGCTTGCTGCTTCTGCAACATTCATCGTCCCAATCAAATTGTTTTTTACAGCTTCTTCTGGATTATATTCCATTAACGGTACATGTTTATGTGCAGCAGCATGATAGACAACATGGGGACGATATTGATTCATTACCGAAATCATCTTCTTATAATCTTGTATATCTGCAATTTCCGAAACAAATGTAATCTTCGTATCACCATATAACTCTTTCAATTCCATTTCAATTGAGTAAACACTATTTTCACCATGACCTAATAAGATCAATTGCTTCGGATTAAATTTTGCGATTTGTCTACAAATCTCTGAACCAATTGAACCACCAGCACCAGTTACTAGAATGACTTTATCGGTTACATATCCTGAAATGCTATTTATATCCAATTCAACAGGATCTCGACCTAACAAATCTTCTACTTGCACATCACGGAACTCATTTACTGAGACTTTTCCTGTCACTAAATCTTCTAACATAGGGAGAATTTGCGTTTTCGCTTTTGTTTTTGAACACTCTTTAAAAATAGCATTCAAATCTTTTTTACTTAGAGAAGGGATTGCTATTATAATGCTTTCAATATTCAAATCGTGAACGGCACGCTCAATTTGATTCACACCTCCAAGTACTGGAATCCCTAAAATATCAAGATTATGCTTTTTCTTATTATCATCAATAAACGCAACAGGTAATAATTCTGTATCATTATTCTTTTGTAATTGTCTCGTTATCATTGTTCCAGCAGAACCCGCACCAATTATTAAAGTTCTCTTTTTTGTATCACCTTTTTTAAAATACACATCCCGTAACATCCGCCAAACAAAACGAGATCCTCCGATTAATAAAATGTGAATCATCCAAGTGACAACAAGCAACCGAAAATAAATACCTTTCAAAAATACTTCTTGTACTATAGCCGTAACAATAATAGAAAATGTGATAGCCTTAAAAATAATTAATAATTCTCCTATACTTGCATATTCCCATGCTTTTTTGTACAACTTGTAAATAAAAGCAAATAAATGATGGCTGAGTAGCAAAGTTATGGAGCTAATTACTGATGATAACGTAATAACATGGAAACTAGCATTCACTAAAAAATAACTAAAGAAAATTGCACTTAATACAATAAGTGAATCTACTAAAAGTAATAGCGATAATCTTTGACGATATGTCATAAACTTCCCCCCCTTTTAGTCATTACTTTGAAAAAATTAAAGCTTTTAACTATAANNTTATAGTTAAAAGCTTTAATAAAAATCGGGCATCTAACCCACCCTCACATCACACTCTTGATGACTGGCATCTAAGGTTTATCGCAACCCACAGCATGACCGAGTTCCTCCATTGATATCGGTAAGGAGACATCACCACATTATAGCTTAAAAAAGACCCCCTTTTCGTTCTTCATAAAGAACAAAAAACTTTTATCTTCCCGAAAATTCTCGCCACTTATGTCCTTCCTCTTGAGTAAAAAATCATTAGATGCTTAACACGTGTGAAGTTGACACAACTTGCCTGATATCCCCCCCTTTGCTCCATCGACAAACAACTTTGGTACTCCTTTGAGATTATCAATCCCCGTAAACGATTTATTAATATTAAATTTTATGTTTGTTTTTGGAAAACGCATGTACTTATCTTGGAATTTATATACTTTTTTTATGAATACAATTATTATAATGAATAGTTGGATATAGTTTGGAATAGGAGGTCTGCGTCTAAAAGCGGAAGGGTGTGCCTAATAATCTTTCATAGAAGCAAAAAATGATTTCAATATATGCTTGTAATGTATAGAGAACTTCTTGTTGTAGTGCCTGTAACGATTGATTCGTATATAGGGAATGTGTACACTTAGCAAATATAGGAGTTTATTGTATTGCGAAAATTTTTACACCTTATTGTTTAAAATAGCACCTACTAACCTTCCTCTTGTAAAACTTAAGATTCGTTTTGCTTCCACTGCATCCTCATTTGCAGTATGATTGCAGCTTATTACTAATACTACCCCGTCACACTGATCAGCTAAAACACTCGTATCGGTTACATCTAAAACTGACGGAGAGTCAAATAATATGAAATCATATTGTTCCATTGCCTTTTGAATTAGATTCTCCATCGGCATTGAGCTAAGTAATTCTGCGGGGTTAAAAGGGACTGGACCACTTGTTAATACAGAGAGATTCCCAACCTCCGTTTGCCTGACAGCCCCCTCCAATGTTGCTTTTCCGATTAAAATATCCGTCATTCCAATCATATTTTCTAAGTTAAAGATTTTATGAATGGCTGGGCTTCGTAAATTTGCGTCAACGACTAATACCTTTTCCCCCTGCTGTGCTATTGAAACAGCTAAATTAACTGCAGTAGTTGACTTCCCCTCTCCAGAACCTGGAGATGTAATAACAATCGTCTGCGCTTTACGATTCACAGATGTAAATTGAAGATTTGTACGAATTGCACGGTATTGTTCAGAGATTTTGGAGTTTGGAGCTAAATAAGTAACTAGGCCTTCTTTCTTAATTTTGTCTGTTTTTCTTCTATTTGTGTAATCCAATTGCCGTTCCCCCTTAATGCCACCGATCTGCCTTTGCTATATTTGTCTACTATATTTCGTTTATTCATTTTAGAAATGCTCCCTAACGTTGGAATGCCTAATAATTCCTCCATAGATCGCTCCGATTTAATAGTATCATCCAAAGAATCTAGTAAAAACACAAAGCCGATGCTTAATATGATGCCAATAAAAAAGAAAAGCATTATTGTATTTAAATGATTTATGTTTATAGGTACAGGGTACTTCGAAGCTTTCGCTTCTGATAAAACACTAACATTATTAAAATTTAACAAAGTGGAGACTTCTTGCTTGTAAACTGTCGCTGTAGTATTCGCAATTTTAGCTGCAAATTCGGGGTCAGCGTCAACTACATTAATTCTCACTACTTGAGAACCTTGTACACTTTCCGTACTGATTTGTCCGCTTAATGCACTTGCTGATCTGTCAGTATGCAATTCTGCAGTTACTTTTTCTAACACAGCTGGTTCATTAATCATTACTTTAAGTGTGTTCATCATTTCTGCATTATTTGCCTGAATAATGATTCTTGCAGAAGATGCGTATAATGGAGTTTTTAAAAGAATACTATAAGCCGCACCGGCCAATGTAGTAATTATTGTGAGCACGATAATTATCCATAGCCTTCTTTTCATAACACTAAATAACTTTTTTAGATTAATTTCTTTTTCCATTGGGGCTCCCTCCGCACTTTTTATATTCAAAGATTTAAAGAATTTATCTATGTACATCTTTTTATGCAAAAGCATACCTTCATAAAGAAAAATACAATTTATTCTATTTAAGGTAAATTTTAGTTTCTTATATAGAACAAGTCAATATAAATATTTCGGTAATTCTTTATTTTTCCCTTTCAAATGTGCTGCTTTTAAATCGACAAACTTCGCTTTTTAATAAATCAAATTTCCCCTTAAAACTTCTAATAACCCTTTATATTGACCTTCTAAAAATATATGTTTCGCGCAAACATTTATTCATTGCTTGTAAATGTTATTTTTATATAAAGTAAGTATTCATGATCTTACGTGTAATAAATCTATATAGATAACTAAAAAACTGACATAAAAGCTCCCCTTCTTTTCAAGAGAAGACGCCCGTTCGTCTTCCAATCAATGAACACATTATCCTTATCTCTTTACTTCCTACTTAACTCATAGTGTACAAAAGGATTATTCTACTTAAAAATTTATAATATATATCCCGCTTACAGTTTTAATCTTTCCCCACCTGTATTTCTATAAAATTCAAATTGCATAAAACACCGAACCTCTTTTTTCATCTTTGTTTGGACGCATTTACCAATATTATTTCTCGAAAAATCATGTTAAAGTTGCATAGCATAGGTTTTTACATGTCAGCATTGCTTTTAGGTCCCGTATACGCCGGGGCTTCTTTTTTAGAATATTATTGACTTAATCAACAGAAAAAGTATGTTCCCTTCAAAGTGCAATGCATTTTAAAAGTATTTTATCCACAAAAAAGCCCCGATACTAGTAGTATCAAGACTTCCCAATCTTAGTACAGGGTCATATCTTGATCGCGTTCTGAATATAACCTAACCTTTTATACACTTTCACACCATGCTGTAAAACCAGGAAAATAATATTAAAATATCAATATGCAAAATTGCATATTAAACACCTGTTATATTATGTTATCTTTATATAGTAATGTCTATCTACTTTTGTATTTGTAATGTCATAACCTAAAGAATGAAAATGTTTGATTAGGAAACTGTCATCTTGTCAAACAACAACAAAAATCCCTGATGCTCTACTTCATCAGGGATTTTTGTTAGTTATCTAAGTCAACTTACATAAGACTCATCGAAATACATCCAACCCTCAACGCCTTGACCAGTGATGTAAACCCAATCAGCATAACGATAATGGACATCATATGCAAATACTTCTAATAGTATATATCCATCGATTTTATTGCTATGCTGTGTAGACATCATACTTCTCCCCCGAATAATATTTCAACTCTTCCATATACTACAATTAAGACACCACAAGAAATTGCAGCTAGGTCCTGTCTTTCCCTCTCCCTCGAGGTCGAGCAGTTAGCTTTTGCTAGCTGCTCTTTTTAATACAAGCTTATAATCAAATAATAGTTTTATAATCCACTTGTTCAATAAATTGTAAAATATATCCATTAAATTACAATGAAATAGATATTAATATTCTTTATGAACAGCACATGTTATATGCATCCTCTAGAACGCTCTAGCTGTATTACAGCTAGAGTTTTTCCCTATTCGCCTCCAAATATAGAACCTATCATCGCTTCACTAAGACCAACTTCAATCACCTCGCAACCACCAATTTTAATAACATTCAAATTGTATAAAACTTAAACTCCCTTTATTTACTTATATTTGGACACATTTACCAATATTATTTTTCAAAAGTTTATGTTAAATTTACTTAGTCAAGTGCGCCATTACTTGACTAAGTACCCTAAGAAGTCCCATATACCCTGGGGCTTCTTTTTTAGTGTATTACTGAGTTAATCTACAAAAATTATATTTCCTTCAAAGTGCATTGCATTTTAAAAGTGTTTTATCCATAAAAAAAGCCCTGATACCAGTAGTATCAAGACTTTCTGCTCTTAGTAAAGACTCATATATTGATCGCGTTCCCATTGGTGAACTTGCGTTCTGAACATATCCCACTCAATTTCTTTTGCTTCGATAAAGTGCTCAAGTAAGTGTTCTCCTAATGCACCGCAAATGATTTCGTTTGATTTTAGTTCATTTAGCGCTTGTGCTAATGTAGCTGGTAAATCAATAATACCTGCTTTTTCACGCTCTTCTGGAGTCATTACATAAATATTGCGATCTACTGCAGGTGGTACCGCAAGTTTATTTTTAATTCCGTCAAGACCTGCTGCTAGTAATACAGCCATTGCTAAATATGGGTTCGCAGCTGGATCAACGCTACGTACTTCTACACGTGTACTTACACCGCGAGATGCAGGGATACGGATTAATGGGCTACGGTTTTGTGCAGACCATGCTACGTAACAAGGCGCTTCATATCCAGGTACTAAACGTTTATAAGAGTTTACAGTTGGGTTTGTTACAGCTGTAAAGCTTGATGCATGCTTTAAAATACCTGCGATGAAATAGCGAGCATCATCACTTAATTGTAAATCACCATTTTGATCGTAGAATACGTTCTCACCATTTTTGAATAGTGATAAGTTACAGTGCATACCAGAACCATTTACACCAAATAGCGGTTTTGGCATAAATGTTGCATGTAAGCCGTGTTTACGCGCGATTGTTTTTACAACAAGTTTAAATGTTTGAATATCATCACATGCTTTAACTGCATTTGCATATTTGAAGTCAATTTCGTGTTGCCCTGGTGCAACTTCATGGTGAGATGCCTCGATTTCAAAGCCCATTTCTTCCAATTCAAGAACGATGTCACGACGACAGTTTTCTCCTAAATCCATCGGTGCAAGGTCAAAGTATCCGCCATTATCATTTAATTCTAATGTTGGATTTCCTTTTTCATCAACTTTAAATAAGAAGAACTCCGGTTCTGGTCCAAGATTGAAATCAGTAAAGCCTAGTTCTTCCATTTCTTTCAAGATACGTTTTAAATTGTTACGTGGATCACCATCAAACGGTGTTCCGTCTGGATTATAAATATCACAAATTAGTCGTGCTACTTTCCCTTTTTCAGCAGTCCATGGGAAAATTACCCATGTATCTAGGTCTGGATATAAGTACATGTCGGATTCTTCAATGCGAACAAATCCTTCAATAGAAGATCCGTCAAACATCATTTTGTTATCTAGAGCTTTTGGTAACTGACTAACTGGAATTTCTACGTTTTTAATACTTCCTAAAAGATCCGTAAATTGTAGACGGATATACTTTACATTCTCTTCTTTCGCCAAGCGGAAAATATCTTCTTTTGTGTACTTTGCCATTTTAAATTCCTCCTTAGTCCCTCTAAACATTTTCAAAATTATCAATCATCAATGAAAAAACCTTGAAATATCACCTTGTCGTAAAGATGTTCGATTAAATCTGCCTGTATGTTGCAGTTCATCTCGAAGAATTTTACGAAGCTCAGATTTCGAAATTTCCTTCACTTCTTCTCTTGCTTGTATCACTTCTGATTGATTTTCCTTCATTAGTAGTACTTGCTTAATACCAGCCATGTTTAAACCTTGATCTAACAAGTCTTTAATCTCTAACAATTTATCTACGTCGTTAAATGAAAATAATCTGCGATTTCCTTTTGTACGGGTTGGGGAAATCAATTTATGTTCTTCATAGTAACGAATTTGACGCGCAGATAACTGTGTTAAATCCATAACTATACTTATCGGAAACAGCGGAGCAGAACGTCGATCATGTTGTGTCACTTCAGTTCCTCCTTCGCCTTAACTTGATTCTCATTTTATATCATGTTATGTTTCGTGTCAATAGATGTTAGCTTTTCTAACATGATTTTTTTATGAATTTTTTCACTTTTATTAAAATGTCTCAATTCCTTACTTATATACAAAAAAAGCTGCCAAAATTGGCAGCTTTCATTTATGAAATTACTAATAGATTTTTTTCAATCAGCATATCAATAGCAGAACAAATCGCAATCTTCACGTGCGAATATGTCAACCCGCCTTGTACATAAGCAACATAAGGCGGACGAATTGGACCATCTGCTGATAATTCAATACTCGCACCTTGAATAAATGTACCTGCAGCCATAATTACATCATCTTCATAACCCGGCATGTAATTCGGATACGGTGTAAAATGCGAATTGATTGGTGATGCATATTGAATCGCTTGGCAAAATGCAATCATACGTTCTTTATCATCAAATTGAACCGATTGTATTAAATCTGTTCGCGGCGCATCCCAAGTTGGTGATGTATTCATACCAAGCTTCTCTAAAAAAGCCGCTGTAAAAATAGCACCTTTTAACGCTTGACCAGCAACATGAGGCGCTAAGAAAAAACCTTGATACATCTCTTGCAAACTATATAAAGATGCACCAGCTTCCGCTCCGATACCTGGAGACGTTAAACGATATGCGCACGCTTCTACATATTGCTCTTTCCCAACAATATAGCCTCCTGTTTTCACAATGCCGCCACCTGGATTTTTAATAAGTGAACCAGCCATTAAATCCGCACCGACATGACACGGTTCTAGCTCTTCTATAAATTCTCCGTAGCAGTTGTCTACAAACACAACAACATCAGGTTTAATTTCTTTTACGAATGCAATCATTTCTTTAATTTCAGCTATTGTAAATGATGGGCGAGTTGCATAACCCTTTGAACGTTGGATTCCAATCATTTTTGTATTTTCATGGATTGCCGCTTGCACTGCAGCAAAATCAACACGCCCCTCTTCTGTTAAAGCAACTGCCTGGTAACCAATATTATACTCTTTAAATGAGCCAACACCTTTTCCGCGAACACCAACGATTTCTTCTAACGTATCATACGGTTTCCCTGTTATATATAACAATTCATCACCAGGTCGTAATATGCCAAACAACGCTGTAGAGATTGCATGAGTCCCAGAAATAATTTGCGGACGCACAAGGCCTGCTTCTGCCCCAAATACATTAGCATACACTTTCTCTAACGTATCTCGGCCAATATCATCATATCCATATCCTGTTGTTGGAATAAAATGTGCGTCACTAATTTTATGATTACGAAAACTTTCTAGCACACGAAATTGATTACTTTCAATTACTTCTTCAATCTGTTTATGTATATCCGCAATTTGCATTTCTACTTCTTTTACAATCGGAGCAATCTCTTCCCCATTCTTCAATCGATTAAACATCTTCTTTGTCTTCTCCTTTTCTCGTTGAATATTTATTGATTTGGCCGTTTAGCGGAGAATGAGCAAAAATATACCCTGTACATTCGTACGCTTGCTTCTCTTCTTGAAACGTCATTGCTGTTAATACTGTTTCTGTTTTTAAAAGCGTCAACAATCTGCCTTCACTTACCGGAATCATTAATTCATACGAATCCATTCGCTTCATCATTTCTATTTCTACAACTTCTTTTAATCTTTCTAAATCCACTTCATTAAAAGCGCTTGTCATAATAAAATCATTCTTTGGGAACGGAATGAAGTTTGGATGTAACTTATCTTTTTTATTGTACACAGTAATAATCGGAATGTGATCAACTTCAAGTTCTTGCAATAATTTTTTAACTGTCTCTTCATGCCCTAAATAATTCGGATCAGCTGAATCAATAACATGCAAAACAACATCCGCTTCATTCACTTCCTCTAATGTAGAACGAAACGCGGCAATTAAAGACGTCGGTAAATCTTGAATGAATCCAACTGTATCTGTTAATAACACTGTATAGCCACATGACAATTGCATTTTACGAGTTGTTGGATCAAGTGTTGCAAACAATAAATCTTCCTCAAACGTATCAGCGGCCGTTAATCTGTTAAATAACGTGGATTTCCCAGCATTTGTGTATCCAACTAAAGAAACCTGAAAAACTTGATTTTCTTTTCGCCGCTCTCGATATCTCTTACGGTGTTCAACCACACCAGAAAGTTGCCTTTTGATTTCATCGATACGAGAGCGAATATGACGACGATCCGTTTCTAATTTCGTTTCTCCCGGACCTCTTGTTCCAATACCACCACCAAGGCGAGATAACGCTTGCCCTTGTCCTACAAGACGCGGCAAAGCATATTGAAGCTGTGCAAGTTCCACTTGTAATTTACCTTCTTTGGACTTCGCGCGCTGAGCAAAAATATCTAATATAAGCTGTGTACGATCAATAACTCTCGCATCTAACTGCGCTGATAAATTTCGAATTTGACTTGGTGTTAATTCATTATTAAAAACGATAACATCTGGCTCTAGTTCTTCTGCAAGCACCGAAAGTTCTTCTAACTTTCCTTTTCCAACATACGTTGCTGGATGAAACTTAGCACGTTTTTGCACCGCCATAACTAACACTTCTGCTTGTGCTGTTTTTGCTAATGATGCTAACTCTTCCATCGAGTGTTCAAAACGCTCGTCATTATCTTCGGGTAATTGGCAGCCAACTAATATCACTTTTTCTTTTTTTTCTAACAAATATCCTCACTCATCCTTTTCGAAAGTTAAACCTTCTAATATAATAGCAGAGTAAGAACATTTCATCTAGTTAGTGAGGGAGAATTTCATGGCATGGGATTTATTTAGCATCATTGGTACAATTGCGTTCGCTTTAAGTGGAGCAATCATCGCGATGGAAGAAGAATATGATATTTTCGGAGTTTATATTTTAGGGATGGCAACCGCATTCGGCGGAGGTGCGCTACGTAATTTATTAATCGGCTATCCAATTGTTGCGTTTTGGAAACAAGATATGTTATTTCAAATTGCACTTTTATCAATCACCATTATCTTTTTATTTCCGAACAAACTTATCCGGCATTGGAAGCGTTGGGAAAATATCACTGACGCAATTGGTTTATCCGCTTTTGCGATTCAAGGGGCACTATATGCACAAAAACTAAATTTACCAATTAGCGCAACGATTGTAGCATCTGTCTTAACCGGAATCGGTGGGGGGATTATTCGCGATTTATTAGCACGCCGAAAACCACTTGTACTACGAGCAGAAGTCTATGCACTTTGGACAATTATAGCTGGACTTTTAATTGGGGCTAAAATTATTGTGAGCGACTGGGCATTATATGTATTATTCGTTCTTATCGTATGTCTCCGTATGGTTTCACTCTATTACAAATGGCACCTACCACATCGTAGTGTAGAAAAGATTGAACATTTCAGCGAGAGATAACAAATTAACCCTTTACTTTTTTTGTAAAGGGTTTTTCTATTTTCCCCTATCCTAATAAAGAAAACATTCCTCTTACTCCTCCTTATCATTATTAGAAACGAAAAATACCACTCATAAAAGGATTATTTTATTGCATGTTTTTTGTACATATTCGCAAATACTATTTCTTAAAGAGAGGTGAAACAAATGACAAAGCACGTAAATAAAGGTGCACAAAGAAGTTCTGTAGATCAATTTGGGCACGATCTAAATTCATCATACGAAAAAAGCAAAAAAATGGAACGTTATCACAAAGCTTACCAACAAAAAGCAAAAGAAGAACAGGAGTGAAATAATATGGCAAAAGGAAACAACCAACGTAATCGCGGACAAGGTAGTAGCGTTAATCCACAAGGACTTGCTTCAGATGTAGCTGATCAAAGTCCAAAAAGCCAATTAGAGCAGCGTGCAAAAACAAAGAATACGAAATAAAACACGAAGCGTAACGCTTCGTGTTTTATTATAAACAATTTATAAACTATGCACTTCTTCTTCAAGTGTTAAATCGCTACTAGAAATTGTTATTAAATCATATTTGTCATAGGCTTCTTCCTGAAGCAATCTCATCGCTTGTGTACGAATCGACTTTTCAACAACATTACGAACGTAACGCCCATTGCTAAAAGAAGTAATATGCGATGAATATTTTACCGCATTTAAATGATCACGAAGATTCCACTCTGCCTCTTTTGATAGTTGATACTCCCTTTCTTCATACATCCGTTTCCCTATTTCTAATAGTTGATTGACTGTGTAATCTGAAAACTCAATAATAAAAGGAAAGCGAGATTGCAAACCTGGGTTAAGTGACAGAAAATGGTTCATCTCCCGTGAATACCCTGCTAAAATGAGTACAAAAGCATGCTGTTTATCTTCCATATGTTTAACGAGCGTATCAATTGCTTCTTTTCCAAAATCTTTTTCTCCCCCCCGTGCAAGCGAATACGCCTCATCAATAAACAAAATCCCCCCCATTGCTTTTCGAATGAGATCTCGCGTTTTTTGTGCCGTATGTCCAATATATTCACCAACTAAATCTGCCCGTTCCGCTTCAACTAAATGCCCTTTCGATAACACATTCATTTCAAATAATAATTTCCCTATCATTCTAGCAACAGTTGTTTTCCCCGTCCCCGGATTGCCTTTAAATAACATATGAAGAACTTGTTTCTCTGATTTCAAACCCATTTCTTGCCGTTTTTTATTTACATAAATCCATGCATAAATTTCTTTTATAATTTTTTTGATTTCCTGCATTCCCACAAGCTTGCTCATTTCTTCTTCAATCCGCTGCAACATTTCATGTTTTGTAACAGTTTCATTTGAAAGATTTTGCTTTTGTTCTGGAGAAGAAACAGAAATTTTATTTCGGTGATTTAGCACAATGTTAATTTGATTATTGTTCTTCTTTCGCATCGACTGTTCCATACAATCACCTCATTTTTTATCATCTCACTGACGAATATTGTCAACATTTGCGCTTTCCCAAGAAATAAACATTTTCTGAAAATTTTTGTTATAATGTAAGAAAACTAGGGAGGTGGGACTATGTCAACAAAAGAACTTAATGATACATTACAGGCTTTCTGCGCTTATTTATTAAATAAGGGACGAAAACCTTCAACCATTAAACGATACGTCTACGACATCGAAGATTTTGTTCATTGGTTAGAAAAGTACAAAAAAATTTCTTCTAATAATATATGGGGGACACTTTGTACAAAAGACTATGAAGATTATTTTTCAGAATTAAAAATAAAACGTCATTACTCCGAAAAAACAATGCATCGTGTTTTTATTGTATTAAATCGACTGTATCATTTCTTAAACTTGCCTAGCCCCCTGAAAGATATGGAACTTGTTATACAACCAGATCGTACATTGCGAGATGAAGATTTCATTTCACAACAAGAAGAACAGCGTTTAAAATATATTTTAACTTCTTTGGAAGGACTGTCAGATAAACAACGGCCTGTACGTCCATTACTTATGGATCGAAACGTATGTATAATAATGCTTCTTCTTGACTACGGTTTATCATTACAAGAGCTCATCTCGTTGAATATGCATCACGTTCATTTTGAAAATAATACATTATCTATTCCTGCTGTATCTGGAATAGAGCGAGTTATCACATTAACAAAAGAAGATAAAAAAAAGTTATATCAATACTATAAAAATATCCCCGAGCCAGTACGTCCAAAATACCATAGCACGGATTCATTATTTGTGGCCTTTGATTTTAACCGAAATACATTCCGTTGGGTATATGAAAATGACGCTCCAAAAGGATTAACAGAGATTTCCGTACAAAAAATGATTCGACTTGAAGTAGCGCGTGCAGGGCTACGCAAAGGTATCTCTGGCCAGCATTTACGCAATACTTTTATTTTACGCCTCATCCAAAATCATGTTCCTGAACAAGAAATTATAAAACGAATCGGTTTTAAATCAAAAATTTCATTAAAAAGATATTATAACTATGCAAAGCAATAAGAAAACGCCTCGTAATAGGCGTTTTTATTATTTTTTATAACAATACCCCGTCTCCCTATTCCTTTTTATACATTACTTGCATCTACTAAGATAGAATTCATCACCATGACAATTAGGAAGGAGACTTTCAATGTCTTATTTTAATGATAATGAGAAAAATGTTTCAATGCCTTATTTTCCAATACACTCCCACCGAATTCCAGCTGTTCATTACACTCATGCTTCCACACCATCCATCAAACGTTTGCAAAAAACACTAAGTGACTTAACTCATTTAATTCCAGCTGTATTTTCAACGCCATCACAATCAAACGTAAAGGAACTTATAAACATATTAGAAGCAATACAAGGGGACCTAAAACGTTTAAACGTATCACTAACACAGCGAGGAACCGGTATTGAGATTGCTAGGAATTTAATCACTATTTTGAACAATCAACCGTTTTCGGCAAATGTATTATATATTGGATTACAAAATTTACTCAACTTTTCACTGTATATTATAAAATCATTTAAGATGAACCACCATGTATCTGAAAATATTATTAAACAAACAAAGAATTTACAAATAGCTTTACTTCAAATAATGCCACTCGGAATGAATGATCAACTTCAAGATGAACAAGAGCATCAAGACGAACACCATGAACAAAGCGAACTTGAGCTTTCAAATGAACACTACGAACAAAACGATCTTGCACTTTTAGATGAGCAGCAGCATCAAGATAAGCAACTTCAAGAAAGCGAGGAGGAGCTAATCTCCCTACATCTACCTGTGTAATACGTAAAGTTGACTCAAAATGCCCATTTTAACACCTTTTCCAACATAAGTTTTCAATAAATAAGATACATTTCTAGCTATTGAAGTAGATACATTTTTTACTTTCAACTACATTTAAGAATCATCCTTTTTATTTTCGCATTTTCATTCCTTAAACAAATAACAAACCATCTAGATTCTCTATCTCCTAACTAGATTTCCATGTATTTTTTAGAAATAAAAAAAGAGCGAATCATTCGCTCTTTTTACTATGTACAATTCTTTTACTATTCTAATTCGATTGAAACGTTCTTTTGTGGAACAAATGTAGAAATCGCATGTTTATAAATAAGCTGTTGCTTACCTTCAGTTTCCAACAATACAGTAAAATTATCGAATCCTTTAATTAAACCACGAAGTTGGAAGCCATTTAATAAGTACAGCGTGACAAACGTATTCTCTTTACGGAGTTGATTTAAAAATTGATCTTGAATATTGATTGATTGCTTCATGTCGAATCCTCCTCTTTTTCTCTACTACTTATTATTCGCCTTAAGTTGTAGCTTTCCTTCTGTATACTGTAAAATTTCTTGATTTTTTTCACCGCTTGTAACATCAAACCACTTAACATCCATTTTATTTCGGAACCAAGTTAATTGTCGTTTTGCATAACGGCGGGAATTCGTTTTTAAAGCGATTACCGCTTCTTCTAACGAAATTTTTTCATCAAAATATTCATACAACTCTTTATAACCAATCGCTTGAATAGATTGGCAATCCCGAATTCTTTCTTCATACAAGCGCTTAACTTCCTCTAATAAACCTTGCTCCATCATAATGTCTACACGTAAATTAATACGGCTATATAATAAATCTCGATCCATTGTTAAACCAATTAAAGCCACGTCATATAACAACTCATTTTCTTGTTGCTCTAATTGGTCACTCATCTTCTGCCCTGTTGTATGAAAAATTTCTAAAGCACGAATGACACGTCTCACATTATTTGGATGAATGCGCTTTGCACTTTTCGGATCAACTTCTTCAAGCTTTCCGTGTATATACTCTACACCATGTTCCTCTACTACTTGTTCTAATTGTTTACGGTACGCAGAATCTCCGGGCTCATCAGAAAACTGGTAATCATATAATACAGATTGTATATATAAACCCGTCCCGCCAACAATGATAGGTAGTTTACCACGACTTGTAATATCTGCTATATGACCGCGTACAAGTTCTTGAAACTCAGCAACGGAAAATGCATCTTCTGGATTTTTTATATCAATCATATAATGCGGAATTCCGTCCATCTCTTCTTCCGTAACTTTCGCCGTACCTATATTCATACTACGATAGATTTGCATGGAATCGCCGCTTATAATCTCTCCATTTAACGCTTTTGCCAATTCAATGCTAAGTTTCGTTTTTCCAACTGCAGTTGGTCCAATAATAACAACAACCTTGTCCTGCTTTTCTTCTCCCATATACTCCAACTCTCTTTATGTATAGTTATACATCTGATTATTATATCCAATCTTACCAATTTTAATAGTCAAAATGCAAGTAATCTTATTACGGTAATTGAAATTATATATATTTGTTAAAAATATAATCTATTTTGCATGTTTTGTCCAATCACTTCATATACATGGTAAAAACCAAAATGGAGATGATACGATGAGAATTGGACAAGCTACTATTGATTTTCGCTCGTTATCAGAAGAGTTAATTTTAGCAACCGCAACAAAAGAAAAGAATTGCTCTCAGGAAGAGTTATACTTTGCACTAAATTGTATTCTGCGTTCGTTCCATACGATACTTACACATGAAGAAACAGATATAAAAACTAACGAATATACACAATCACAGTTTTGCGCTGCATATAACATCTTGACAGGACAAACGATATATCCATTCTAAATAATCTCCTCCTTTTCTCAAAATATTTAATAGGTTCGTTCATGTATGTTTTGAAGAGGCTCTTACGTTCATCATCCTCTCTTCTGCCATTTCATAATAATGAAGTCTAAGTTATATCTAAATATTACCCTAACGTTTGCCCTTGCAAGTAAACAGAAACTTCTCCAGTTCCTTTCCCCTTTACAACGACTTTTGCATATTTAAGAAAACGAACTGGAGAAATTGTTGCCATTTGAAGAGGATCAATCTTAAATGTGATTGTATCTGTAAAGTAATGAACAGAGTCCGGGCTAATTTGTACATACGTTTCAATGGCAGCATTTGTATTATTAATAATTGCAAAAGAATACCGATTTAGCTCTGAAACGTCAAATATTACAAAGTCCCCTTCTTCTTGAGAAATATGTAAAATAACTTCTCTATTGAAAAACATTTTTCTCATTACTGGCATATCAACGCCTAATGGAGCAAAGCAATTCATGTAGCCCAATTGCTTATATTTTTCATACAACTTACTCTTTCTTCCATAATTATTTTCCTTAAATGTCCCTTCTTCTTCACCTTTTACACTATATTCCTTTGTTAATAAATACCCTTCATCGTCCACTCTTAACGGTCTTGCTTCTTCATTCTCTGTTATTCCATATAAAAATAGGATTGGTTGTTCTTCAACTTCTTCTTCTTGCATCCCGTTTCTTTGTTTCTCTTCATTTTCTTCTCGTAATGCGATCTGTTTTGTCGTCATTCCAGATTGTAATGGAGGAGGTAAAATAGGTTGATTTTTCTTTTGAGCTGAAAACGGTGAAAAAATATCCTTTTTTCCTTTCTCGCTATGCCCCTTATTTGATGATCCCTTTTTACCCGCCACCTATATCACCTTCTTTATCCGTTTTCCGAAATACAGCTATCTAGAATGAATGTAAAGAAATATTTTTAACAAACGACTCCAATCAATCTTTGTTATTTCACCATTACTTTTCTTATACTGTTCCAAGTCAAATATGTTGCACTGCATCAAATGATAAAAGCACTGTTCTGCCCGTTTCTTTTTATGTGATGCTAAAGCTAAACATGCGCCAATCATATAATCTAAAGGTTGCCTCACATGCTGATTCCATATTTCTTCAATTGTTTTTAAATGATCTACTGAAGCTTTTTTAAAAAAATAACATATGTTGTAGTCTACGATATCTTTTAACGAACATTTGATCACTAATTTTTTAAATACCGAAAGAAATGCACACCAATTATTTGTCATAACTAATATACTCAGTACTTGTTTCATATGAATTCCGTTTTGTAAACTTAGCTCTTCCCAGTCATACATACAACGATTTTCAATGCCTTCTTTCCATGATAAGTAATATAAGACGGAATAATCAGAAATAACACCCCCTACTACTTGCTGTGTATGCAAAGCCCCATAACTTTCTCCAATTATTGTATAACTAAAGAACCGTTGATCAGCGCATAAAGATTTTTGTAAAACGGACTGCAGCAATGAAACTTCCCCTGTTTTAGCTAAAAACTTTAACATTTCCAACATTTGTATCGCATCTGTATACAACAACGGAAACATTTTTTCAATTTCATCTAAAATCTCTTTCTGAGTGGAAGTAACGCACAATATTTTTAAATATCTATATTTCAAATCTCCATAATTTGAATGTGCAACTAATTTCTTATAATATTCCTGCACTTCTTTAAAGACATACTTTCGCTCCGCTACAAGTGCTAGTAGCAACAAACACGACTCCTTGCTAACCTCTGAAGAAGTTGAATAGTAATGTTCATGTTCGCATGTTTCCAGGCAATGATTTATCGCTTTCTCTCCCTCTGTATATTTGTTCATTTTTAAAAGAATTATAGATTTAGCATAAAAAAAATCTGGGAAATCCAAAAACCTATCTTGATATCGTTCTATCAATTTTAAAGCATTCTCATACTGCATACAGCCCATATAGCTATATATTGTTTTTATAACTAAATCAGAAAAAAAAGCTTCTTGTTCACAAGCAAATAAAAGTGGTACATATACAAGTAATGCTTCCTTATATTTCTCATGTTGAAAAAATTCCGTTGCATATGCATATTGCATATACGCATCATCACAGCATTTTTCCAACGTTCGCTTTAGAATTTTCATATTTCTGCTTTCTTTTTCTTTTCGATATACTTCCTCTTCTAAATACCCGCTATGTTCAATCACAATGTTCGTAAATTGGATTTGTTCTTGTGAAAATGCATAGGTTACATCTTCATGAATAGCACCTCTATACGTAAGAAAAGGTTCATTTTTAAACAATCGACAACAATAGTCCACCATATAACGAGTTATATCCTTTTTCTTTCCGTAATAGCTTTTAATTTTCACATAATATGCACGCATATCTTCTGTTAATAACGATTGTAAATATTGTTTTTCCACATGCAATGTTTCATCTGCATCTAACACAAGTATCCAGTCACTCGTTGCATACATTAATCCAGCATTTCTTGCCTTGGCAAAATTATTTTCCCATTTATGTTCAACTACAATTGCACCATACTTTCTTGCAATATTTACTGTACAATCTTGCGATCCTGTATCAACGATCACAATTTCTCTTACAATACCTTTTACTGATTCTAAACAAATGGGCAAATCCTTTTCCTCATCACAAACAATCATACATAACGTTACATTTGAAGGTTGCATCATCATCTGATCCTTTTATTTATAAATTGGTTGTATAGAAACTCGTTTATTTATATATACCTCCGGAATTTTCGCAATATGTAAACTATATACATATTGCCTATATATCTGTTCCTCTTTCCCATTCACAGTTGATATAAAGTAACGCCACAATGATGTGATTTGCCATAGTTTATGGTGATTTTCTTTTTGTAAGGCTAATTGAAAGCCATATTGAATACATAACCAGTCTTCTTCGCCTGGTAATATGTCATCAGGCCATTCACCTGTTCGTAAAAAAGATATAAAAACATGTGTCTTATTTTTCATTCTTAATTGTTTATTTTCTACCCAATCATGAAACGCTGTTATAATAGATTGATGAATCGTACGATGCTCCATATATGCAGCCATGTCATATAGTAAGTCGTTTGATAAATTTCCTCTTTCATATACATAAAGAATTAGCGAATTTTTTTGCTGTTGAAAGAACATTTCACATGTTTTTTGTAATAAGGGTAAATCATCCCAATAATGAAACGTTTGAAATATATCTTCCACTTCTTCTATACTTTCTAGCAATGCCATTATCCTTTCTAATACTTCTCTTTGCTGTGAATCATGTTGTAAAACCATCTTATACAATGCAAGCGCTTCTTTCCGATTTTTTCTTTCCAGTAACTTTGCAAGTTCAAACGGCGCCTTCTTCTTAAGAATTCCTTCGTCCATTGTATAATGCAATGGAACTTCTGTTATAGATACAATGATGCGATAAACACGAATAGCTTCTGCAAATAAACCAATCTCAGCTGCAACACGCCCCCACAAAAATAGTAAATCTGGAAAATAAGGAAAGTGTTTATTTTCTTTGCGACATACATTCAATACCTCTTTTTTTCTATTCAAGCTATATAGTGTAAAAATTTCTCTTTTTACTGTTAAAGGCCCAAATCCCATATGACTAATATCACAAAGCTCCTTTACCCTTCGCAAATGAAACAACGCATCTTCTAGGCTTCCTACACGTATATACTCACCAGCTAAGTTATAATGATGAAAAGGGTTATCTGGTTCTCTCCTTACTTGTTTTAAGACTAGCGTCATATTACGTTCTTTTTTCTTTTTTTCTTGAACAATTTCTTCTAAATATCCATAATGGTGAATTTGAATTTGCGTATAAGCAACTGACTCATTATGATATACTTCCGCAATCGCACCACCAATTTGTTCGTGCACCTCACCCGTAAAACGAATTCGGTTATCATTCCGAAAAAAACGTAATACAGGACATGTTTCTACAACTATCTCTCCCTTATTAGATATATGATTAACAATTTGTAGAAAATATGCCGGATGTTTATTTTCATTAGCAAGGGAGCGTAATAACAGTGCGGTATGCTCATCTAATTCTTCATCTGCATCCAAAAATAAAATCCATTCCCCCGTTGCATGCTCTAATGCATAATTACGAGCGGCTGAAAAATCATCATTCCATACAAAATGAAGGATTTTCGTTGCGTAACGTTCTGCAATTTCTACTGTGCGGTCTATAGATCCTGTATCAACAACAATAATTTCATCTACAATATCCACAATACTTTTTAAACAAGCCTCAATCCTTTTCTCTTCATCCTTACAAATCATACAAAATGAAATGAGACTCATAAATGGTAATTCCCCCTTTGTACAAACGTTCTATCTGTCATCCACTCCTTCTCATCCATCGCTTGTAATGATTGCATAACAGTAGAAAGTTGCCGGTTAAGAAAAGAACGATTCGAAACACCTTCTTTTATATTTTGCAAACGCTCATAAGTCTCATATAAATACGCATGTGCAGCTGCTATTCTAGCCTTTTCATGGTACGGATTATATTCTAAAATTCTTTCTAATTGCGTGATCGCATGTGCATACTGCTTATTACGAAAGAGCATCTCTCCCATATAAAACAATATTTCTTCATCGTACTCTTCTTCTTTCATTAATTTATAAAATAAATGTCCGGCTCGTTCAATATAGCCTTCTTTATACAAACTTTTCGCATAATGAATTGTCAATTCTATATCATCTGCACTTTCAAGAATAGATTCACAAGCAGATAGAAGTTGAAGCTGAAGACACCTTTCGATAAAATGTTTAACCTTCTTTTTTTCATCATTACGCCACGTACTTACATCGTATATAGAAAAGGAATAACCGTATTGTTCACGTATAACAGGAGGCGCTTCATCTCCTTTAGCTATATACGTAAGAAAGTGATCTACTAACCACCTATTCTTTTCTTCTACTGTCAATGTTGGGCCAATGTTTAATACATAATTTTGTATTAACAGCGCTCGCTCTAATTGCCCTTTCCTTATGTAGCACTCATTTTGCACAAATAAATCTTTCTGAGAAAAAGATTCATATTCTTTATATAAATCAAGAATCCTATCATGAGCTCCATATTCTTGTAAAATACTAATAAGAATCTCTTTCTCTGCTCCTGCTTTCAACACTCTTTTTATCGCTTGTGATAATGTATAATCGGCACTTTGTAAACACATCTCAACGATAGCCTGGTACACTTCTGGAAAATACGGTTGCAAAGCAATCGTTGCACAATAATCGCGTAATGCAGCAACGTCATTTCTATTTTTACGATGAATCTCCCCGCGATAAAAAGATACGATATGGTGTAAATTTTCTCTTTCAGACACATAACGTGATGAATGATTCGTATATGTTTGTACCTTTTCAATTACTTTGAATGCCTGATTATAGAGCCCTTGTTCATATAAGATTTGAATTTGTAATATATACAAGTCCATATAATCTTCATATTTTCGAAGCGCTTCCTCTAGTAATAATAGTGCTTCAGAACTTTTTTTAAGTGCCTTTTTAGTTAAAATTAAGTAGTAATATAATGTATGCAAATACGAAGCGTTCTCTGTCTCTTTCGCCAAACACAATTCAAACAAATCTTCACTTTTTTCATAATTTCCAAGCCGTAAATATTCAACTCCAAGATTGTACATATAAAAAGCGGTCATAAATCCTTCCGAAATTGCCATCTCTAATAATTTCATATTCCTGCTTACTTTAGAAAACTTCTGTATGTACTGCTCAGTATATCCGTAATGTGTAATCGTCAATTGACTTTCTTGTATATGTTCTAATGAAAAACTTTCTACAATTGTCATTAAAATTTGTTCATGTATACGACCTTTAAATCGAAATCGTTGATCATTTCGAAACAACCGCAACGCACGATGATACGTACTATTATATGTGTCTGTCATATTCTTTACTTCAACCCAATACCCTTGAACAACATCTGTTTGTATATACCGCTTTGTCTCAGCTTCAGTAGCGGTATATATTTCATCTGCATCCAATACTAAAATCCAATCTCCAGTTGAATGATTAATTGCTATATTTCTTGCTTCGCTAAAACTATCTTTCCATGTTGCTTCAACTAACTTTACGTTATACCGTTTAATTTTCATAAGTGTCTCATCTGTAGAGCCAGTATCAACAATTACAATTTCATCTACCCATGATGCAACGCTATGTAAACATTGTTCAATCGTATCAGCAGCATTTTTGACAATGATATTGACCGATAGCTTTACTTTATTCACTACATACCCCCTCCTTACCATTAAGGTATGAAAGCAAAAGCATGTATTAGTCATATTTAAGCCCATAAAGTGAAACTTTAAT
>NZ_NVOY01000037.1 GCF_002551005.1 Bacillus pseudomycoides | reverse complement strand
AATCTTTTTTCAACAAAGTGCAAAACGCAAGGATGATGTCCTTGCGTTTTTATTTTCACGTTATGATAATGTAAAGCGCTTCGTTTGTTCACTCAATTCATGAATTTTTGTTGTCATTTCTTGCACTTCTTGTGTAAACACATTCATATGTTTCGCCACTTCTTCTATTGTAACACTTACCTCCTCAGTGGCTTCAGCTGTTTCTTCACTTGCAGCTGTAACAGACAATACTTCTGTATGAATCACGCCCTGCTGCTGTTTCATCGTTTCCATTTTTCCGATCACATGCTGCAGTGATGTATTTAATTCGCTTGAAATATATTGCAATGCTTTCATTTGCTCCGCAACGATGCTTACTTGGTTGAACTGTGCATCATACTGCTGCAACGCTTGCGACAGTTGTTCTGTCGTACCAGACGCTTCTTGCTGCATCTTATAAATTAACTGTCGAATATTCCCTGTTTGCTCTGCAGTACGGTCTGCTAACAATTTCACTTCTTCTGCCACAACCGCAAATCCTCGCCCCGACTCTCCTGCTCTCGCTGCTTCAATAGCTGCATTCAAAGAAAGCATATTCGTTTGCGCCGCAATATCCTCAATTGTACATAGAATTTCTCCCGTATGGCTTACTTGTGTTAATAAAGAATTCACTGTATCTTCAAACTGATAGAACGTCTCTTTCATTTCTTTCCCTTGCATAACCGTATTATGCAACATTCCCTGGCCTTCTTCACCCGCTTGTGCCATCGCTTGAGAAATACTTTTCATATCCCCTACCGCATGTTCAACGCCGCGTATTTCTTCTTCAAAAGAATGCATAGCATTTGAAACTTGTTCCATCGAAGAAACAGTTTGTGCATTACTATTTGTAATTTCTTGACTCGACAATAAAATGGTATGATTTTGTTCTTTCATCACATGTGTAGACGAAAGTAACATTTCCGATGTTTGTGTTACAGAGTGTGTAGCTTTTTGCACACCTTGTAATAACCCTCTTAAATTTTCCATCATATATCCAAAAGAATGAATCATCTGTCCAATCTCATCTTTCTTACGAGATGAAATGCGAAGTTCTCTTAAATCTCCTTCTGCAATTCGTTTCGTTTCTTCTTTCAACATATGAAGTGGCTTTAAGCCTCGATAAATAAAATAGAACAGACATACAAAAGCGGCGGCAACAACCCCTATATTAATAAGAGCGAGTTTCACCATTCGATCTGCCAACAAGTTATGCATAATCGTATCGACAACAGAAGCTTTTATATCCATTCCCATGGCCCCGTAAACTTTGCCATTTTCATCCTTTAATGGCACAAGAACGGACATATACTTCCCGTATTTTTGATCATTTATAATAGGCGTATACACCCATTCACCTTGCTTAAGCTTTTTCATTTCTTTTGTACCATTTTCACTCTTCTCCAAAATTGGCGAAGCAGTACTTGAACCTTTTGGCTGTCCATCAATCATAATATATGCTGCATTCTCTTTAAAATGCATCGTATATACATATAGTGCGCCGTTATTCTCACGCATTTCATTTAATGTAGTTCGCAGTTTCCAATAGGAATCGTTTTCTTTCGCATCTTTTAACCACAATGCATATGTGTCTTTATCAAATTGCTTTTCTATTGCCTCAACTTGAACTTTCCCTAATTCTCCAATCGTTTGTTCTCCAGTTCCTTTCGCGGTGAAATATAAAAATGAAAAATTCACACTCATCAATCCTAAGATGACTACAAATACAATTCCTAAAATTCGTGTTCGTAAATTCATTGCTGTTCCCCTTTCTGAATTGAAATCAAACAATCTATATGTATTGAATATTAAATATAAAAACCATTTTAAACAACAATCATTTTTTGGAATTAATATATTAAAAAGTTAAAATATCTGATAATTATTTTTATTCGAATCTAAAACATGTTATACTATGTATATAGCATAAAAGTAAACAATACATATAGCATCTTATTTCATTTTATATAAATCTAGATTTTGATTTATATATTGGTTCTCCTATTCAAATGATGATGATAAAGGAGTAGAACATATGAACAAAAAAATTAAACTTATGATCGCAACATTATTTGCCATAGCAGGCGGTCTCTTATGCTTTTGGACAAATATTCATATTGGTGAAAATGTATATATTAATGGGATCGATTCTATTGTAAGCGCTTCCGTATTTGGTTCGTTTATTTTCTTCCTTTTTAGTTCAGCAGAAAATGCTAGAAAAACGACGCTTTTAATAATGATCGGTATCGTCGGCGCTTGCATCTCATTTTCAACAACGAATTATGACTTACCGCTGCAGCTTAGCACAGCTTTCTTCCACGGTCTATGGACGTGGTTTATTGCATTTTGCATGGCAGATATCTTTGATTTGCTACAAGATGACAGTCCTGTTCAGGCGGAAAGCAATTCATAATCATTTCTTGCCATATCAAATAACCACTAACTTATAGAAATAGTAGGCGTAATAACAAATAAAAGACCATCCTTATTCAGTTCACTTTGAAAAAGGATGGTCTTTTTTATTATATATCATTTTAATTTCCCGGCATATAGATTGCGGCTATACAGAAGAGCCTGCACTTGTTTTCTCTCTTTGTTTTACCTCGCATGTGGCAGGAAAGGGCACTGACCGCTTCTATGCACGGCCAGATGCTCTCGTCCTCCCATAAAAAAGAAAGGGGTTTTATATCGTTTTTTTACTTATATATTTAGTTTCTCAACTGAATCGCTATAAATACAGGTTTCACTTTATGACAGTGTAAAGCGCTTCGTTTGTTCACTCAATTCATGAATTTGTGTTGTCATTTCTTGCACTTCTTGTGTAAACACATTCATATGTTTCGCCACTTCTTCTATTGTAACACTTACCTCCTCAGTGGCTTCAGCTGTTTCTTCACTTGCAGCTGTAACAGACAATACTTCTGTATGAATCACGCCCTGTTGCTGTTTCATCGTTTCCATTTTTTCAATCACATGCTGCAGTGATGTATTTAATTCGTTTGAAATATATTGCAATGCTTTCATTTGCTCCGCAACAATGCTTACTTGGTTGAACTGCGCATCATACTGCTGCAACGCTTGCGACAGTTGTTCTGTCGTACCGGACGCTTCTTGCTGCATCTTATAAATTAACTGTCGAATATTCCCTGTTTGCTCTGCGGTACGGTCTGCTAACAATTTCACTTCTTCTGCCACAACCGCAAATCCTCTTCCCGACTCTCCCGCTCTAGCTGCTTCAATAGCTGCATTCAAGGAAAGCATATTCGTTTGCGCCGCAATATCTTCAATTGTATATAGAATTTCTCCCGTATGACTTACTTGTGTTAATAAAGAGTTGACTGTATCTTCAAACTGATAGAACGTCTCTTTCATTTCTTTTCCTTGCATAACTGTATTATGCAACATTCCCTGGCCTTCCTCGCCTGCTTGTGCCATCGCTTGAGAAATACTTTTCATATCTCCTACCGCATGTTCAACGCCGCGTATTTCTTCTTCAAAAGAATGCATAGCATTTGAAACTTGTTCCATCGAAGAAACAGTTTGTGCATTACTATTTGTAATTTCTTGACTCGACAATAAAATGGTCTGGTTCTGTTCCTTCATCACATGTGTAGAAGAAAGTAACATTTCCGATGTTTGTGTTACAGAGTGTGTAGCTTTCTGCACACCTTGCAATATTCCTCTCAAATTCTCCATCATATATCCGAAAGAACGAATCATATGTCCAATCTCATCCTTCTTACGAGATGAGATGCGCAGTTCTCTTAAATCTCCTTCTGCAATTCGTTTCGTTTCTTCTTTCAACGTATGAAGCGGCTTTAAGCCTCGATAAATAAAATAGAACAAACATACAAAAGCAGCGGCAACAACCCCTATATTAATAAAACCGAGTTTCACCATTCGATCAGCCAACAAGTTATGCATAATCGTATCGACAACAGAAGCTTTTATATCCATTCCAAGCGCCCCATAAACTTGACCCTTTTCATCTTGTAACGGCACAAGAACGGACATATATTTCCCGTATTTTTCATCATTTATAATCGGACTGTACATCCATTCACCTTGCTTAAGCTTTTGGATTTCTGCCTGACTACTTTCCGACTTCTCCCCAATCGGTGAAGCTTCCTCCGAACTGTGCTGCCCATCAATCATAATATACGATGCATTCTCTTTAAAATTCATCGTATATACATATAATGCGCCGTTATGTTCACGCATTTCATTTAATGTAGTTCGCAGCTTTTCATATGTGTCATTTTTTTGAGGATCTTTTAACCACAATTCATATGTGTCTTTATCAAATTGCTTTTTCATTGCTTCAACTTGAATCTTCCCTAATTCGCCAATTGTTTGTTCCCCAGTTCCTTTCGCAGTAAAGTATAAAAATACAAAATTCATACTTGCCAGCCCTAGGATGACTACAAATACAATTCCTAAAATTCGTGTTCGTAAGCTCATAGTAGTTCTCCTTTTATTGTTAAATTTAAACATAAAGAATATCGAATACGTAAAACTTTAAAGGGCCCTCGCATCTTTAAAGTGCAAATATACAAAACTTAAAATACCCGATAATCTTACTAATTAAAATTCAAAATACGTTATATTATGTATATAACATAAAAGCACATACTATATAAGTATAAATTGAAAAAACGGCCTAAAAATCCCCTGCTTTTTAGATGACGAACAATTCATAATAAAAAATATTTACAGCTTCCATGCTATACCTTATAATAAAAGTGTAAAATTACACTTTTATTTAAAAAGGAGTACATATTATGGTGCTATTACTTTTGTCGATTATATTGTTTGCACTTCTACTAATAATTCAAGGTATTCGTGATAGAAGTGTATTATTTACCCTGCTAGCCTGTATTCCCTTTCTCATGATTTTCGTGCCTGTTCTATTCTTCATTATTGGAATACCCGAAGAGTCATTGCCTATTACAATTTCTATCACTCCATTTTGGACTATTCTTATCATCCTTTACGTCTTACTTTTTGTTATAAGTGTATTAAAAAAGAAAAAAGCAGCACTCATAATGAGCTTTATCCAAATATGTAATACTGCTTTTTGGTTCTCTGTTATCTCTGGTTTTTGGTTGCATCCTATCTCTGGTTTTATATTATAACTACATACATTTCTGTTCTTACCGATGTTGTTGCTTAGTCTAATTTTAGATTTTCAAAAATACATAATGAACAACCCACTAGCTTACCTACACAAAAAGGCAGTGCTTCTCTTTAAGCACTGCCTTTCTCAACATGAAATGGATAATTTTAATTTACTGTGTGTACAAACACGCGCTTAATTTCTTTACGGAATCGTACAGCTACACTTACCGCCACAATCACAACAACACCGATAATAATCTTTCCGATATGATCTCCAAGCAATCCAAAAATAGAATCTATGTTGCCACCTAACCAATAACCGCCTACTAAGAAGAACGATACCCAAAATAATGCCCCGCAATAAATCGTTATCGCAAAGCGGCGAAATGGTAAATTAATAATCCCTGCAAAGTATCCTGTAAAATGGCGCACACCAGGAATAAAAAATGCAATAAATATTAGGAAATACCCATACTTATCGAACCACTTTCGTGTTAAATCAATTTTACGTTGCGTTAAAAAAACATATTTTCCGTACTTTTGAATAAACGGCATACCGAGCTTGTTCCCTACAAAATATTGAATTGTCATCCCAACGCTTGTCCCTAAAAAAGAGAAAAAGATTAATAATGGTAAGTGTAACTCACCTATATGCGCTAAATATCCTGCATAAGCTAATGTTGGCTCTCCCGGAAACGGAAGTGCAATATATTCTAACAGTAGTCCAACAAGTACAACATAGTATCCGTACTGTTGAAATAATTCGTGAACCCATTCCATGTTGACCTCTCCTTTTTCTTGCTGATACGCAATCTTCTATCACGTACTTATTTGTTACTTTTATTGTATAGAATCTTCTAGCAACCTGCTATTGTAATAACTTACAATAAGCTTACATTTTTGTAAGGAGATCACTTTCAATTAAAACACCGACATAAAAACCCCTTTCTTTTTAGGAGAGGACAAGAGCATCTGGCCATGCATAGTGGCGGTCAGGGCCTTTTTCTGCCACATGCGTGGTTTTAAACAAAAGAAGAAAGCCAGTAGCATTCATGTTGTATTTTGTGTAACATCGATTTCTATGTCGAAAAATTAAAAATGATTGAACCAAAGCAACTCCCACTTCTTATATACCATTGAAAGACTCATTCAGTTTTTCAACTTCTTCCGCAATTTTCTTCACATCAATCCGTTCAAATAACGGTGATACATTCAAAATACGAATTGGATTTTTACTCGTATAGTTCCATCCATTCTTTGAAACTCCTAACATTTGCTGCACTTGTGCGGACGAAAACGGAAGAAACGGTTCTAATACTTGCGCAAAATTCACGATCAAGTGAATACAGTTTCTCATCGTGTCATCGCACGCCGTCTTGTCTTCTTTTATTTGTTTCCACGGCTGCCTTTCATCGAAATATTTATTCGCATAGCGAACTTGCTCAAAAATCGTCTCCAGCGCTTGCTTAAAATGCGCTTTTTCTATGGAATCCCCTACTTCAACATATAATCCTTTTAGCTTTTCTTCAATTTCTTCATTCATTTGACCAGTTGGTACAGTGTTCTCATAATATTTTTCAAGAAACTTCAGCGTCCTGTTCACAAAATTCCCGTACGCTCCTAACAATTCACTATTATGGCTATAAATGAACTCCCGCCATGAAAAATCCGTATCTCGATTTTCAGGTGCATTTACAGTTAAAAAATAGCGGATCGAATCAGGGTGATATCCCTTCAAAATTTCAGGAACCCAAACAGCCCAGTTTTTACTCGTTGATAACTTTCTTTTTTCAACTGTTAAATATTCATTCGAAACAATATATTTAGGCAATGCTTCTACTTGAATCCCCTGCAAAATAGCTGGCCAAATGATTGTATGAAAGGGAATATTATCTTTACCGTGCACATAATACGTTCGTGCATCCTCTTGCCAAAATGGTAAATCATCACTGTTTGTTTCTTGCGCCCATTGTTTACTTGCTGAATAATACCCAGACACAGCCTCGATCCACACGTACACCTTCTTATCTTCGTATCCGGAAACAGGAACACTCACACCTATTGGTAAATCTCTTGAAACAGCACGGTCTTGTAAACCCTCTTGTAAATAACGCAGCGTTAATTTCACAGCGTTCTCACGCCACGTACCGCTTTGCTTTACTGTTTCTACATATTCTTCTAGCTTCTGCTGTAATGACGTTAATGCAAAATAAAAATGCTCTGTCTCCTTAATTGTCGGCGCAGCGCCGCACAATTTACATGTTTTCTCCAATAAATCTAGTGGATCTAAAATAGCTGAACATGCATCGCACTGATCACCGCGTGCACCCGCACCGCAGTGCGGACAAACGCCTTCCACATACCGATCCGATAAAAATTGGACACAAGTCTCGCAGTATGTTTGCTCTACTGTCTTTTTATAAATGAACCCCTTTTCTAAAAGCTCTAAGAAAATCTTCTGAACGACTTGATGGTGAGCAGCAGAGTCAGTACGAGCATAATAATCATATGAAAACCCAAGCGCCTCCAATAAAAATATTCATCCTACATTCCTCCTTTAAAAATAGAAAAGCCCCGCCCTTATCTTTTAAAAAGATAAGGACGAGGCTGTATATACAGTCGTGGTACCACCTTATTTCATCAATTGCTCACACAATTGACCTCTCAAGTACGGAGCAATCATTGCTCGTATACTGTGACTTTGATAACGAGAGTCAAGGCTCGTCGCCGCCTACTATTATCAAGTGATAAGTTCAGGACGAAGCTCAGAGGCCATTGTTCAAATGAGCATTCTTGCTTCTTTTCAGCTCCCGAAGCTCTCTGGAAAGAATGGGGTCATTCTACTTTTCCTCTTCAACGCTTTTCGTATGTAATTTAAATTGTATAGATATTATACAGAAAAATCAAACTTTTTATAAATACGCAGAAGGATTTTCTATTTTCATAAGGAAACTATATACCTTCTCGGAAAGGGGAGATTGTTTTGAATCAAGAGCAATTAAGCACAACGAATAAAACTGGCTGGAGTAAATCAGCTTATGAAGCTTGGACAAATCGCCACGGAACGCCGCAGTCTTACAGCAAGCGAATACGAGAAAATCCAGCTGCCGAGGTCACTCATTATTTACCTTATATCGGTGAAGTGCGCGGGAAACGAATTATAAATCTAATGGGATCAAAAGGAAGTAAAGCAGTTGCTCTTTCACTGCTCGGAGCAGATGTAACTGTTGTTGATATTTCAGAAAGCAACGCAAAATATGCAAGAGAACTTGCCGTAGCTGCTGAAACACATATTGAATACATCGTGTCTGATGTACTCAATATCCAAGAGACAATCGGCTCATTTGACGTAGTATTACTTGAGCTTGGTGTGCTCCATTATTTCATAGATTTAAAACCTTTATTTATAATCATTTCTCAATTACTAAAACACGGCGGCACATTTATTTTACGAGACTATCACCCCATGTATACAAAACTGCTACAAGTAGAAGATAACAAAGTAATTGCAAGCGGGGATTACTTTCAAAAAGATGTAATCGAAGTAGATGTAGCCTATAGTATACTCTTGTCAGAAGCAGAGCGTAATTCTTTACCTAAAAATATGATCCGCAGATGGACGTTAGGAGAAATCGTAACAAGCATTGCACAAGCAGGCCTTCATATTAAGGAGCTCACAGAAGAATGTGGTGCAAAGCAAAAATGGGTCTTTCCTGCCCTGAAAGGAATTGAAGATCGTATCCCTGGACTATATACACTCATCGCCAAAAATATATAGAAAAGCTCTCTTCAAAATGAAGAGAGCTTTTCTTCTGTGTATAGTAAGTTGAGATAAGAGATTACCAAAATATTGTTAGATAGGACAATTTATTTTTTGACTATACAACAAAAAAGGTATAACAACACACATGTCAATAAACAATTAACAATGATAATCATTATCGACAATTTGAAATTATACAGTATGATTTTTATAAATACAATACTTATTTTTATATTAATAAACTTTTCAATGTTCTTATATATAAATGTATACATTTTCCGAACAAAAGCCTCTCTCTATGTTTCTCCTCTATACTGTTTGTTATAATTTTTTACATACTACTTTTACAATGATATTTGACTTGTTACTTGCACGATAACCGCTTTGTTTCGGGACAATGCCCTCCCAGCAATATGAGATAAAGCGTTTTCTTTTTTTATTATATGTATAAATCCTAATAAAGAGACAAAGGGTGGGGTTATAAATGAAGTATGTTAGCATTCGCAAGAAACTCATTTTTATGCTCCTAAGCGTTTGCTTATTATTTAGCATTGCTTTAGCAGTCATTTTATTTTTCTCTACGAGTCAAGCACATCAAGCAGAAATATTACAAGCTGATGTTTCGCGCAAAGCAACTATCTTAAAAGAACGCGGTGATTTATTCCAAGCTCAAGTTTCTGGCTTACATGACTATTTATTGGCGCATAGTGAAAAAGATCTAGAAAAGTTTAATAAGGCGGGAAAACAATTAGCCGATACACGCGAAAAAATAACAAGCGATACAAGTCTTCCACAAGAAATGAAAGATACCATTAACATGGGAGGAAAATGGCGTAATGTAATGGATAACCAAGTTCTTCCTCTTACAAGAGAAGGAAAATGGGAGGAAGCAAGCAAAATTGCCTTGCAGCAAAACGAAATTGGCGATACCATTTTAGCGAATTTCAAAAAATATACAGATCAAGAAAATGCAAAGCGGGATGAGTTAATAAATCAAATAAAGCACTCATCAACCGTTATGCAGTTCACTATTTTCTTGTCACTTACCCTATGTACAATAATAGCTTTTATACTAGCATGGTGGTTCTCTGGTAAACTTGTAAAACCTATTCGAGAAATTGATTCCAAATTAAAAGAATTAGCATCTCAAGACGGTGACTTAACAGTTCGCCTTCCTATCCGTAGTAATGATGAGATTGGTGATATTGCAGCATCATTTAATCACATGCTGTCCAATTTGCAAACTATTATTAATCAAGTGAAACAAACATCCTCAGATGTGAAAATAGCTTCTGAAAATATGTTAACAGAAACGAAACAGTCTATGGACGCAACAACTCATATCCAAACAACGATGCGGACGTTAGAACATAGTATTCATTCTCAAGTTTCTAGTATTGAAGAAAGCTCTACCGCAATGGATGATATGACCGTTAGTGTACAACGTATTGCTGAATCAGCTTCTACTGTTGCAGAACTTGTTGTGACGACTTCTGAACAAGCTGATACTGGTAGTCACGTAATCGAACAGTCTATTACACAAATGGGTGTAATTCACAAAGCTGTTCACGCAACATCGGAAGTTGTTGAGCGCCTGATTACTCATACAAAATCAATTGATTTTGCTGTGCAAGCAATCTCTAATATTGCCGAACAAACGAACCTTCTTGCATTAAATGCTTCAATTGAGGCAGCACGCGCTGGAGAACAAGGAAAAGGATTTGCCGTTGTCGCAGATGAAGTGCGAAAACTTGCAGAACAATCGAAGACAGCTGCAACAGATATTAATCAATTGCTTCATCATATTCAAAATGATACGAGCGCTGCAAACACGATGATGCTGCAAGGCCAAATAGAAGCTGCTGAAGGAATTGCCATTATGCACCAAGCTGGCTCTTCGTTTACAACCATTGTAGACCAAATTAATGAGGTATCCTCACAAATGCAGGAAGTTTCGGCAACTGCTGAAGAAATGGCTGCGAGTGCAGAAGAAATGAATACAGCTCTTGGCAATATCGCTTCGATCTCTCACGAAGTAGCAACAGAAACAACCAAAACCGCAAGCTCTGCCGGTAAGCAAGTAAACGTCATAAACGACATGTCTATTATGTCTGAACAAATGAAACACGTTGTAGAAGAACTCGAGTCGCTCGTTTCTCGTTTTAGAACCGAGGCGTAAACAAGATTGTATAGAAGCGACTTATACACAGAGGTGAAAAACAAATTCTCATAAACAAATAATAAAATATTATCTCACTTTCTACACTATAGTCTGCTATAATTTCTATAGGAACAAAAAGTGCTTTATTTCGATTTTATTCGAGAATAAAGCACTTTTTAATCATAATATTAATTAATCTTTATAAACGAATTATAAAAGGAGGATTTATCATTATGAAATACGTAAGCATTCGTAAAAAAATGATGTTTATGACAGGTACAATTTGTGCTTTATTTGGCATTGCATTAGCTTTTATTTTTTTCTTTGCCAAAAGTGAAAACAATGTAGCAATAACATTACAAAAAGATGTTGCACCAAAAACAACACTTTTAATGGAACGTAATAAGGCATATCAAGTGCAACTTTCGGCATTTCGAGGCTATCTATTAAAACATGATTCTGCCGAATTAGATAAGTTTTATGAGATGGATAAACAATTAGAAGATACAAAAGGACAACTATTAAACGACCCAAGTATTTCGCAGGATCTCAAAAACACAATGGAGTCAGGAGCACAATGGCGCCATTTTATTATTGAAAAGGTAATTCCTCTTACTAAAGAAGACAAATGGGACGAGGCAATAAAAATTACCGCTGAACAAAATGGAACTATTTTTAAAGTAATCGGGGATTTCGACAAATATAGCAATGACGAAAATAAGAAGTGTGATCAACTTATCGAGCAAGTAAAAAATTCATCCTCACTCGTTAAATCTATTGTTCTTATCTCTCTTATCCTTTGTACAATTATTGGCATTATGGTAGCCTGGTGGTTCTCTGGTAAACTTGTGAAACCAATTCAAGAAATTGATACAAAGCTAAAAGAACTCGCTTCTCAAGATGGGGATTTAACAGCACGTTTATCTGTAAAAAGCAATGACGAAATTGGTGCCATTGCAGCTTCCTTTAATCAAATGTTAGAAAACCTCCAATATATCATTGGACAAGTACAAAAAACATCTTTAAATGTACGCACTGCTTCTGACAACATATTAAAAGAAACGAATATTTCTATGGATGCAACAACGAGTATCCAAACAACAATGTCCGAATTAGAATATAGCATTCAATCGCAAGTTTCTAGCATTGAAGAAAGTTCTACTGCAATGGATGATATGGCAGTTAGTGTACAGCGTATTGCCCAGTCTGCTTCCGACGTTGCTGAACTGACAGTAACTACTTCTGACCGTGCAAGTGAAGGTCGTCAAGTAATCGAAAAATCAATTACACAGATGACAACAATTCATGACGCAGTGAATGCTACATCCCAAGTTGTCGAACGTCTAAT
>NZ_NVOY01000035.1 GCF_002551005.1 Bacillus pseudomycoides | reverse complement strand
GTTTTTCAACAGTATGAAAATAAAGCTTCTCTAAAAGAGAAGCTTTATTTTGCTGCTGCGATAAATTGTTGTAGTTCATTTAAGATTTGCTCTGCGCCTTCTGGGCTTAAAATGATTTTACCTTCAGCTAATGAAAGGTTACTATCAGAAACTTCACCAGTTACTTGGCAAGTCATGTTTGGTTTATATTTTTTTAAGATGATCTTTTCGTCATCAACGTAGATTTCAAGAGCATCCTTTTCTGCAATACCTAGTGTACGACGTAATTCAATTGGAATTACAACGCGGCCTAATTCATCAACTTTACGAACGATACCAGTAGATTTCATATTTGTTTTTCCTCCTCATATTCTGCAAGTCTATTTTAATTCGCCATTTTTCGACAAAATACCCTATGAACATATGATACCAATCATTTACATTTCCGTCAATTCTTTAATTATAAAATTTATAAAAGTTTTGTAGATTTTCGCATCTATATAAATCCAAATTAAAAAACGACATAAAATCATTCTTTTTAGGTGGACAGGAGCATCTGGCCATGCATAGAAGTAGTCAAGCTTTTTCCTGCCATATGCAGGTTTTAAAACAAAGTAAGAAGGCCAGTGCAGGTCATTTTTTCATTTTGCATAGCAGCGACTTATATGTCGAAAAGTAAAACGGATTTATATATTTATTATATATACTAAAAAATAGTAGATGTATAGAAAGATTTATTTTATTCTTAGAATTTTAATGATAGTGTCGAAATATAGAAATGTATATTTTTTATTGATATGAGTAATAGATGATAAAGATATAGCACATAAACTCGTCTTTATACGTAAGTTTTTGATATACTGTTTATAAAAATACATAATATGAGGTCATTTGGGAGGTTTAAAATAATGACAGAGAAAAATAAGACCTTTTACATTACAACTCCGATTTATTATCCAAGTGGAAAGCTTCACATTGGACATGCTTATACGACAGTAGCGGGAGATGCAATGGCACGCTATAAACGTATGCAAGGATACGATGTGTACTACTTAACAGGCACTGATGAACACGGACAAAAGATTCAAAAAAAAGCAGAAGAATTAAATGTTACACCACAGGCATACGTTGACAACATCGTAGCGGGAATTAAAGAACTGTGGGGTAAAATGGATATTTCTTATGACGATTTTATTCGTACAACCGAAGACCGTCATAAAGAAGTTGTAGAAAAAATCTTTAAACAACTTGTTGATCAAGGTGATATTTATCTTGATGAATATGAAGGTTGGTATTCTGTACAAGATGAAACGTTTTATACAGAGCATCAACTTGTTGATCCAGTGATGGAAAATGGAAAAATAGTTGGTGGGAAGAGCCCGGATAGTGGTCATCAAGTAGAACTTGTTCGCGAAGAATCCTACTTCTTTAGAATGGGGAAATATGTAGATCGACTGTTAAAGTTTTATGAAGATAATCCAAACTTCATGCAACCAGAATCACGTAAAAATGAAATGATTAATAATTTCATTAAACCAGGATTAGAAGATTTAGCTGTTTCTCGTACTTCTTTTGATTGGGGTGTTCGTGTACCGGGTAATCCGAAGCATGTTATTTACGTATGGGTAGATGCATTATCTAACTATATTACGGCATTAGGTTATGGAACGGCGAATGAAGAAAAGTATAAAAAATATTGGCCAGCAGATGTTCATTTAGTAGGAAAAGAAATTGTTCGTTTCCATACAATTTATTGGCCAATTATCTTAATGGCTCTTGATTTACCACTTCCGAAAAAAGTATTTGCGCATGGTTGGATTTTAATGAAAGACGGAAAAATGAGTAAATCAAAAGGGAATGTAGTAGATCCAGTTACATTAATTGATCGTTATGGTTTAGATGCACTTCGTTATTATCTTCTTCGTGAAGTACCATTTGGATCAGATGGCGTATTTACACCAGAAGGATTTGTTGAGCGTATTAATTTTGATCTTGCGAATGATTTAGGAAATCTATTAAATCGTACAGTAGCGATGATTGATAAATATTTTGATGGAGAAATTCCAGCCTACAAAGCAAATGTAACGGATTTTGATGAAGCTTTAGTAACATTTGCAAAAGACACACTACAAAAAGTAGAAGATGCAATGGAAAACATGGAGTTTTCAGTAGCGCTAAGCACAATTTGGCAGCTTGTTAGCCGTACAAATAAATATATCGACGAAACACAGCCATGGGTATTAGCAAAAGATGAGAGCAATTGCGAGAAACTGGCTTCTGTTATGGCACACCTTGCAGAAGTGCTTCGTCAAACAGCAATTTTGTTAATGCCATTCTTAACAGAAACACCAGGGAAGATCTTTGAACAAATTGGAATTACAGATGAAGAATATAAAACGTGGAATAGCCTCTCTGCAATTGGCTGCATTCCAGCTGGTACAAAAGTTGTGAAAGGCCAACCTGTATTCCCACGTTTAGAAGTAGAAGTAGAGGTGGAATATATTAAAGAACAAATGAAAGGATCTGCTCCAAAAGTAGAAGAAAAGAAAGAAGCGGCGCCAGAAGTAGAAGAAATTATAATTGATGATTTCTTTAAAGTAGACTTACGCGTAGCAGAAGTATTGGATGCAGAGCCTGTAAAAAAAGCAGACAAGCTGTTAAAGATCCAACTTGATTTAGGCACAGAAAAACGACAAGTTGTCTCTGGAATCGCTAAATTTTACTCCCCAGAAGAGTTAAAAGGGAAAAAAGTCATTTGTGTTACAAATTTAAAACCAGTAAAACTACGTGGTGAGTTATCACAAGGTATGATTTTAGCGGGTGAAGAAAACGGGAAATTGTCGTTAGCAACGGTCGATCAAAACTTACCAAATGGTACAAAAATTAAGTAATAACGACAAAACGAGAGATGTTTCACGTGTAACATTCGTGAAGCATCTTTTTTCTTGTCGAAAATCTTTCTAAAATTTCCTTTTTTGTATCAAAGTTGTAATGTAGTTGTTATTGCGGTGTTAGGAAAGTAATTTTTCCCTATGATAGAATTTATTTCAAATAAAAGGAGTTATTATTATGTTGTTTGATACACATTCACATTTAAATGCAGAGCAATTTAAAGAGGATTTACAGGAAGTAATTGCAAGAATGAAAGAAGTGGGTGTTTCTTATACAGTTGTAGTTGGTTTTGATGAGATGACCATCAAAAAGGCAATTGAATTGGCAGAAACATATGATTTCATTTATGCAGCTGTTGGTTGGCATCCTGTTGATGCAATTGATATGACAGAAGAACATTTAAAATGGTTGGAAGAGTTAGCAGCTCATCCAAAAGTTGTTGCGCTTGGTGAAATGGGCTTAGATTATCATTGGGACAAATCTCCGAAAGAAGTGCAAAAAGAAGTATTTCGTAAACAAATTAAGCTAGCAAGAAAGGTGAATTTACCAATCATTATACATAATCGAGATGCAACACAAGACATCGTAGACATTTTAAAAGAAGAAAATGCATCCGAAGTAGGAGGAATTATGCATTGTTTTAGCGGCAGTGTTGAAGTTGCAAAACAGTGTGTGGAGATGAATTTTCTCATTTCATTAGGCGGTCCAGTAACCTTTAAAAATGCAAAGAAACCAAAAGAAGTAGCAATGGGAATTCCAATGGAACAACTTTTAATCGAAACAGATTGTCCGTATTTAACTCCTCATCCGTTTCGCGGAAAACGAAATGAACCAAGCTATGTAAAGCTTGTTGCGGAGGAAATTGCAAAATTAAAAGGACTATCTTATGAAGAAGTAGCGATCAAAACAACAGAAAATGCAAAAAAACTATTTGGTATTCAATAATGAGAAGTAGAGGGGGGATTCCTCCTCTCTTTCTCCCTTCACCTATGTTTATCTTCAGATGAGTAACACTACTAGAAATAGTAGGAGAATGAGAGTTAATAATTCTGATCTAGACAGGGAGGGTACTTATTATGATTGCAAATACTAAACATTTATTATCCAGGTTAGAAGTGAGCAAAAAATTAGTCATAAGATTTACGAGTGCATTAATTATTTCAGGGTCTGTGGGGACAGTAGCGTATGCGGGAACAACAGATAAAATAATTATTGAAGTAGATGGAAAGAAACAAGAGATTTATACACATGCAAATACGATAGATGAGTTATTGCAGGATGAGAAGATTCAAGTAACAGAAAAAGATCATATATATCCAGCACCTTCTACAAAAATTAAAGGTGAAATGAGTGAGCACGATAAAGTATATCCTAGTTTGTATGCATCGTTAGAAGGTACTCAAAAAATTATGATTCAAAAAGCATTCCCAGTTACATTACATGTTGGCGGTCAAGAACAGCAAGTATGGTCAACTTCGACTACTGTCGCTAACTTTTTGAAAGAACGGCAAGTGTCACTAAGTGAAATGGATAGAGTGGAACCAGCTTTACAGGAAGTGATGCAGCAAAATATGAAGGTCAAAGTGGTTCGAGTAGAAAAAGTAAGCGATGCAGTGGAAGAGCCAATTCCCTATACTGAAGTGAGACAAGAAGATTCTTCACTCCGTAAGGGAACAGAAAAAGTGATTCAAGAAGGAATAGAAGGAAAAAAGAAGAAAGTATTTGCAGTCATCAAAGAGGATGGGAATGAAGTTTTAAGAAACTTACAGAAAGAAGAGATCGTGCAAGAAGAAAAAAGTCGTATTGTAGCTGTTGGCACAAAAGAAGAAGCGCATATTCTAGGTGATGCAGAAGGTGTAGTTGCTAACGAATTTTATGTGCAAGCAACGGCGTATTCCCCGTACTGCGGCGGATGCCAAGGTGTAAGCGCAGGCGGTTATAATTATAAGGCAAATCCAAATATGAAATTAATTGCAGTAGATCCACGGATTATTCCTCTTGGAACAAAAGTATGGGTAGAAGGATACGGATATGCAGTTGCTGGTGATACGGGCGGGGCGATTAAAGGGAATCGTATTGATGTTCTTATGCCAACAGAATCACAGGCAGAAGCTTGGGGAAGAAAACAAGTGAAGATTAAAGTGTTACAATAATAGGGTAAGCAGAGGAACTTTTTCTCCTCTGCTTTTTAAATTGTATGAACTAGGAAAATAATAATGGAAAAGTAGGCGTTTTTTTGTTTTACTAATTAGAGATGTGAAATGAGTGTGGAGGAAGTTATGAAGATTAAAGAAATAATTATTGTAGAGGGTAAAGATGATACGGTGGCCATTAAGCGTGCAGTAGATGCAGATACAATTGAAACGAACGGTTCGGCAATTGGAAATCATGTGATTGAACAGGTGAAATTGGCGCAACAAACACGAGGTGTTATTATTTTTACAGATCCTGATTATCCAGGAGAGCGTATTCGTAAAATTATTTCTGAGAAAGTACCAGGTTGTAAGCACGCATTCTTACCGAAAGAAGAAGCATTAGCGAAGCGAAAGAAGGGCGTTGGAATTGAACATGCCTCTAACGAATCTATCAGGCGCGCTTTGGAAAGTTTACACGGAGAGATGGAAGAGTACACGAGCGAAATTCAGTGGATTGACTTAGTAGAAGCGGGACTCGTTGGTGGAGAAAAATCCAAAAGCCGTAGGGAACGAATGGGTAAGCTATTAAAGATCGGTTATACAAATGCAAAGCAGTTACATAAACGTTTGCAAATGTTCCAAATTTCAAAGCAGGATTTCGCAAAAGCGTATAAGCAAGTATTACAGGAGGAAAAGAAATGAAAGATATCGCAACGCCAAATCGTACGAAAGATATTGTTGAAAAGTATGGATTTTCATTTAAAAAGAGTTTAGGACAAAACTTTTTAATTGATACAAATGTATTAAATCGGATTGTAGATTATGCAGAGGTTGGACCTGAGAGCGGGGCAATTGAGATTGGACCTGGTATTGGAGCGTTAACAGAGCAGTTGGCAAAGCGCGCTAAGAAAGTTGTAGCGTTTGAAATTGACCAACGCCTTTTACCGATTTTAGAAGAGACATTAGCACCTTATAATAATGTAACGATAATCAATAAGGATATTTTAAAAGCAGATGTAAATACCGTATTTCAAGAGCAGTTTGAAGAAGGCCAAGATGTAATGGTGGTAGCGAACTTACCATACTATGTGACAACACCAATTTTATTTAAGCTATTAGAAGAACAATTACCAGTGCGTGGTTTTGTTGTGATGATGCAAAAAGAAGTAGCAGATCGCTTAGCAGCTCGCCCAGGAACAAAAGATTATGGTTCGTTGTCAATTGCCATTCAATACTATACAGAACCAGAAACGGTAATGACGGTTCCGCGTACAGTATTTGTACCACAGCCAAATGTGGATTCAGCAGTTATTCGTTTACTAAGACGTCAAAAGCCGCTTGTGGAAGTAAAAGATGAAGCGTTCTTCTTTGAAGTAGTGCGTGCTAGCTTTGCGCAGCGACGTAAAACATTGATGAATAATCTATCTAATAATTTAAATGGTTTTCCAAAGGATAAAATATTACTTGAGCGTATACTAGCAGAAGTTGAAATTGATCCGAAGCGAAGAGGCGAAACATTATCAATTGAAGAATTTGCAAAGTTAAGCAACGCTTTATTTTTATCCCGCATTAACGGGCAGTAATACTCCCACCTCAAAATTGGGAGAGAATCGTTGTCCAGTTCCAGTGGCTAGAATGTTCGGTGGCTTGGCTTCTTCCTACGAGGTAAA
>NZ_NVOY01000034.1 GCF_002551005.1 Bacillus pseudomycoides | reverse complement strand
TTGATGTCAACATTGTTTTTAATTTCTTTTTTCATTTCGCTTTCTGCTTTTGTGCAGCAGCGACGTTTATTAATATAGCATGATGATTTCCGAAATGCAACACTCTTTTTCAATATTTTTTATAAAAAGTGTCCAACTTTCCTTCCTTGTACCATATACTGAAAATATCAGTTATCTATTACACCAAATTACGGGGAGGAATACAAATTGGAACACTTCGATTTATTACTTAAGATAGGCCTCTCTGCCATTTTAGGATTTGCAATTGGTTTAGAACGTGAACTAAAGCGAAAGCCACTAGGTTTAAAAACTTGCTTAGTTATTTCTATTATTAGTTGTTTACTTACTATTGTTTCAATTAAAGCAGCTTATAATTTACCAAGCTCTATCTCAAACAGGATCACTATGGACCCCCTCCGTTTAGCAGCTCAAGTTGTATCGGGAATTGGTTTTTTAGGAGCGGGAGTTATTTTACGTAGAGGTAACGATAGCATCGCAGGCTTAACTACTGCTGCCATGATTTGGGGAGCATCAGGAATTGGCATCGCAGTTGGAGCTGGTTTTTATTTAGAAGCTATTTCTGGTATGTGTTTCCTTATGATTAGCGTAGAACTTATTCCTTTTGTTATGAATATTTTAGGACCAAAGTCCCTCAGGCAACGCGAAATTGCGGTAAACCTTGTCGTAAATAGTATGGAAAATATCCCTACAGTCATCGATGACATAAAAAAGATGGATATAAAAGTTAAAAATATGAAACTGAAAACATTAGAAAATGGAGCACATTTTCTGCAAATGAAGCTATCTGTTGATCAAAAAATACGTACAGCTAATGTATACTATGCGATTCAACAGCTTGATAGCGTTCAACAAACCGAAGTGGAAAGCATCTGACAACTCCCTCACTCATAAGGGGGTTTTTCTTTTTTTCATAATGGCAACAATATAAAGTGAAACTTCCATCAGTGGGGGTCTTACTGTCCACAAATAGCGGGCTAACTATATTGATGCGGGAGGAGCTACAAACATTGAATGTAAGAAGTAGTATTTTAGATACATTTCGCAATTCTATTATTTTACGACTGGTCACCTTAATTGGTTTATTCATCCTCTTCTTTGGATTTCTTATTCACAAATTAGAACCCGTTCACTTTCAAACATGGTTCGATGGTATATGGTGGGCACTTGTCACAACATTCACTGTTGGATACGGCGATTACGTTCCTCATAGTATACAAGGAAGAATCCTCGCAATCATTCTCATTTTGTTAGGAACCGGATTTGGTTCTTATTATATGGTATCTTTTGCTACAGAAATGATTAGTAAACAATATATGAAAATAAAAGGTGAAGAGGCTGCCTCTTGCCATAAACATATGATTGTTGTCGGCTGGAACGAACGTGTGAAACATGTAGTAAGTCAAATGCGCGTATTACAACCAAACCTTGATATTGTTCTCATAGATGAAACACTCCCTCTGCTGCCAAAGTCATTTCATCATCTACAATTTATTAAAGGTTGTCCTCATCACGATCATATTTTACTCAAAGCAAATATTCGTACTGCGCATACTATTTTGATTACAGCTGACAAAGAAAAAAGCGAGAGCTCTGCTGATACACAGTCTATTTTAACCATCTTAACAGCGAAAGGATTAAACCCAACTATATATTGTATCGTTGAAATGTTAACTTCCGATCAAATTCATAACGCTAAACGAGCAGGTGCAACAGAAACTATTGAAGGAAATAAATTAACGAGTTATGTATTTGCCGCTTCTTTATTATTCCCTTCGATTTCAGAAGTACTATTTACAATTTACAATGAAATTACTGCAAATAAATTACAACTTCTGCATACTCCTGAACAATATACTGGTGAAACTTTCGAATATTGTAACTGCGATTTATTAAAACAGAATATACTCTTGCTTGGTCTACAACGTGACGGACACTATCATATAAATCCGATTCATTCCTTTACTCTGAAAAAAAATGATTTACTGATTGTAATTAAACATTAAGTAAGTATCCTTCTAATTCTCGAACTAAAGCTTTCCCAATATCAATATATTTTGCTTGAATATCTCCGTCTGGATCTTTCGGTTCTGCAAACTGATCAAAAGACGTCATCCCTGCTGTAAATGTATTCACTTCATCATCTAATTCGTCTTGATACACATGTGACAGAAGGTACGGTGTATCAAGGCGAACGATAACTCCATTTACATCAAGCTCTCCTTCAATGGCTGTAAACGGTAATCGTAAAAATTGATATCCTCCCTCTTCATCTATTTTATAATCGAAACATCCCTTCTCATAATCCCAATTTCCGCCGATTGTATAGCCCAGCGGCTTTAATGTTTCTTCCAATTGGAAAAGGGAGAATGTTTGTCCTTCTAGCTTCGAATGAATCTGAATCAATTGGATCATCCTTTCTAGATTTTTTTTAGCATTCCCCATTCGTACTGCATATATCGGCGTTTTTTTCAATATATCGGCGATTCGACATGATATAAAGACCTTACGACAACATTCGACGCGCATTCATCAAAAAAAGCTGTTGGGATAATCCCAACAGCTTCCGCTTTTCTTATTGTCTAGCTCCAGCGGCTAGAATGCTCGGTGGCTTCGCGCCTTCCTGCAAGGCAGAAAACGCCTCTACGTCAGGAGCTCCATCCACCTCCCATTCTAAGCGAGCAACTTCCGCTTTCCTTATTTCAAACGTTCTTCTAATTCTGCTTTTAGTTCTTCGAATCCTGGTTTTCCAAGCAATGCAAACATGTTTTTCTTGTATGCTTCTACGCCTGGTTGGTCAAATGGATTTACGCCTAGTAGGTAGCCGCTCATCGCACATGCTTTTTCGAAGAAGTATACAAGATAACCGAATGTATACTCATTTAGTTCAGGAATGTTTACGATTAAGTTTGGTACACCGCCATCGCTATGTGCAAGTAATGTTCCTTCGTATGCTTTCGTATTAACGAAGTCTACTGTTTCACCAACAAGATAGTTTAATCCATCTAAATCGTTCTCATCTAATTCAATTTTTAGTTCATGTGTAGATTTGCCTACTTTTAGAACTGTTTCAAATAGGTCACGGCGTCCTTCTTGAATGTATTGACCTAAAGAATGAAGGTCAGTTGAGAAGTTTGCAGAAGATGGGAAAATACCTTTTTGATCTTTTCCTTCACTCTCACCAAATAATTGTTTCCACCATTCAGCAAAATATTGAAGTGCTGGCTCATAGTTCACAAGCATTTCAATTGTTTTTCCTTTATTATATAAAGCATTACGTACAACCGCATATTGGTAAGCTGGGTTTTCTTCAAGCTCTGATTTCGCAAAGTCATCATGTCCAGCAGCTGCACCTTGCATCATTTCTTCAATATTTAAACCACTTACAGCAATCGGTAATAAACCAACTGGTGTTAATACAGAGAAACGGCCGCCAACATCATCTGGAATTACGAATGTTTCGTAGCCTTCTTCGTCAGCTAATGTTTTTAAAGCACCGCGCGCTTTATCTGTTGTTGCATAAATGCGTTTACGTGCCTCTTCTTTTCCATATTTCTCTTCTAATAACTTACGGAAAATACGGAATGCAATTGCAGGTTCTGTTGTTGTACCTGATTTGGAAATGACGTTAATTGAGAAGTCCTTACCTTCTAATACATCCATTAAATCTTTCATGTAAGTAGAGCTAATGTTTTGTCCAACAAATAGCACTTGTGGAGTTTTGCGCTGTTCTTTAGACAGCATATTGTAGAAAGAATGATTTAACATTTCAATCGCTGCTCGTGCTCCTAAGTAAGAACCACCAATACCAACAACAAGTAAAATGTCAGAGTCATTTTTAATTTTCTCCGCACACTTTTGAATGCGAGAAAATTCTTCTTTATCGTATGCAAGCGGAAGTTCTACCCAACCTAAGAAATCGTTCCCTGCTCCTGTTTTTTCATGAATTGCATGGTGTGATACTTTTACTGCATCACGTAAGTATGTTAGCTCGTGTTCACTAATGAACGATAATGCTTTTGAATAATCAAACGTTACATGTGTGCTCATTTTTTTGCCTCCAATACAGTATGTATATGTATCTCTGTCTTCACTTTAGCGAAACCACCGTTGTAAATCAAGCGAACTACAAATTGTAAGCGTACCCAATTTGTTTTTTTTACAAAATCGTCATATCTCCTGTTTTTTTGATGAGAAATTTAATTTTTTTGTATAAGAAGGACAAAAGGTATCCATTCTATAAAAGAAGCTTGATTAAGCGAGTAAACTTAGCTCGTTTGTGCTTCATCATTTAAGGAGGGACTGCTTAAAATGGGTACATTACAACGCATTGCTTTAGTATTTACGATTATTGGCGCAGTAAACTGGGGACTCATTGGCTTCTTTCAATTCGATTTAGTAGCAGCTATCTTCGGCGGACAAGATACAGCACTTGCTCGAATTATCTACGGTATTGTAGGTATTTCAGGTTTAATTAACCTTGGTTTATTATTTAAACCTTCTGAAGAGCTTGGAACACACCCAGAAGCACGTCAAGTTCGATAACTCTCTTATGATATTATAAAACACAGATCTCCGCTTGTTTGTAAACAAGTGGAGATCTGTCCTACCTTCCGACATACGGACGTTTCTTTATTCTGATTACAAGCGCAGCAAAAGAAACGTTTGATTCTTTTATATCATAATGTAACATGAATAAAAGCAGGGAGCATGGCTCCCTGCTTTTATTTTGTAATTTGCGATTCTTCAATCCACTCTGTTAACTTGTCTCGTAATGTGTTAAATCCATTTGCAGATGGATTTGGAATACGCACTTTCCCTTGTTTCCGTTTGGCAGCCTTCAATGACAAACTCATTTTTCCGTTCTTCTCATCAACTGAAAGTACCTTTACTTCCACTTCATCTCCAACTTTTAAAAAATCATGAATATCTTTTACATATCCATTTGTAATTTCAGATATGTGCACAAGCCCTTGTGTTTCTTCATCTAATGCAACGAATGCTCCGTAATCTTGAATCCCTGTTACTTTTCCCTTCACAACCACTCCAGTTGTATATTTATTTAACATAAGAAACACTCCCATATGTTTACCTTTCGTATTAGTAAATTATACCACCTAGTTGACTTTCATTCAAAATTCATGAAAAAAATTCCTTTTACATGTATAAATTTTCAAATATGGGGATAAAATACTAACACATGGCTTTCTAGTATTCCCCCCCTTTTATGGACAAAACGTATTACGTTTTGTCCTTTTTTCATTCTCTACAAACCGCTTCATACGTTTCATCGCTTCCATAAGCTGTTCAAGTGACGTTGCATACGAACAGCGAATAAACCCTTCGCCGCTCTCGCCAAATACACTTCCAGGTACAACAGCAACTTTTTCCGCTAACAATAAACGTTCAGCAAATTCCGCCGAAGATAATCCCGTCGAACGAATCGAGGGAAATACATAAAATGCTCCGCCAGGCATATGACAATCTAATCCCATTTCATTAAATGAATTTGCCATAAAGTTTCGGCGTTGTTTATAACTCTCGCGCATACGAATAACCTCTTGTTCTCCTGAGCGCAGTGCTTCTAATGCCGCAAATTGAGACATCGTCGGCGCACACATCATCGAATATTGATGAATTTTTAACATGATAGCCGTAAAATGTTGAGGAGCTGCAATTAAACCGAGGCGCCACCCTGTCATCGCAAAGCCTTTTGAAAAACCAGAGATTAAAATCGTATGATCACGCATATGTTTCACACTTGCAAAACTTGTATATGTTTCATCATAAACAAGCTCAGCATAAATCTCATCGGATAATACAATTAAATTGTATTTCTCCACAATAACAGCAAGTTTCTCCAATTCTTCTTTATTTAAGAGCGTTCCTGTCGGATTGTTTGGAGAACATAGTAAAATCGCTTTCGTATTCGATGTAATCGCCGATTCAATCTGCTGCGGCTGCACTTTAAATTCATCCTCTGGAGATGTAGACACTGGTACCGGCACACCGCCCGCTAACGTAACGAGCGGCGCATATGATACAAAGCTTGGCTCAATAATAATTACTTCATCACCAGGATTAACAATGGTACGCATTGCCACATCTAACGCCTGACTTGCCCCAACTGTTACAATGATTTCTTCTTTCGGATCATAAGCTACTGAAAACTGTTTGTGTAAATATTTCGAAATTTCTTCGCGCAGCTCTAATAATCCAGCATTCGCAGTATAAGCTGTATACCCTTCTTCTAGCGAACGAATGCATGCTTGTCTTACATTCCAAGGAGTAACGAAGTCAGGTTCTCCAACCCCTAATGAAATAACCCCTTTCATACCGGCAGCCAAATCAAAGAACTTGCGAATACCGGATGGTTGTAAAGATTGTGCTACTTTGGATAATTCAAATTTACTCATGGTGCCACCACAATTCGTTTATCATCATCTTTGTTTTCATATATAATTCCCTCATGTTTATACTTTTTCAAAATAAAATGCGTTGTCGTTGATACGACAGATTCAATTGTTGCTAACTTCTCCGCAACAAACGTTGCAACTTCAGCCATTCCTTTTCCTTCTATTGTAATGGAAAGGTCATATGTCCCTGACATTAAATACACTGACTTCACTTCTGGATAACGATAAATTTGTTCTGCTACCGCATCAAATCCAACACCATGCTTCGGTGTAACTTTCACATCAATCATTGCCGTTAAACCTGTGTGTTCTTTTACTTTTGTCCAATCAATCAATGTTACATAATCGACAATCACTTTTTCTCTTTCTAATTTTTCAAGGATTGCTATTACTTCTTCTACATCTATGTTTAACATTTTGGCTAATGTTTCTTCAGATAATCGGCTACTTTTCTCAAGACAAGCTAACAATTCTAATTCTTTTTCTGTCATCACAATCTCCCTTTCCTTTTTGTATATTTTCTAAATTATACAGACTACTTTTCCGATTTGAAAAGAAGATTTTTTTCAGGAATTATGTGACAATACATATAAAAAGGGGCTGAAGCTATGAAACAAAGAGTCTACATTGCAGAAAAAGTTCCTGCATTTGTTGAAGAATATATCGCTGAGCATTATGAATACGAAAAATGGGATGGCGATAAAAAAATCCCGCGCCATGTTTTATTAGAAAAAGTAAAAGATAAACACGGACTATTAAATTTCGGGGCTAGTATTGATGATGAACTACTCGAAGCCGCTCCGCAATTGAAGGTCGTAAGTAATATTTCAGTGGGCTATGATAACTTCAATATCGAAGCCATGAAGAAAAGAAACATAATCGGAACGAATACACCTTACGTGTTAGATGATACTGTCGCTGATCTTATCTTTGCGTTAATGTTATCTGCATCGCGCCGCGTTTGTGAACTTGATCGTTACGTAAAATCAGGACAATGGAATGCGGAAATTGGCAAAGAGCATTTCGGCTTAGATGTTCACCATCAAACGATTGGAATTATCGGTATGGGGCGCATCGGCGAAGTCGTTGCAAAACGTGCAAAATTCGGTTTCGATATGGACGTTTTGTACTATAATCGAAGCCGTAAAGAAAAAGCAGAACAGGAGCTTGGCGCAACATATTGCGAATTAGAAACGTTACTGCAAAAAGCAGATTTCATCGTTCTTCTAACACCATTAACAGAAGAAACGTATCACTTAATTGGGGAAAAAGAATTTAATATGATGAAAGAAACAGCCATTTTTATTAATGCATCCCGCGGGAAAACAGTAAATGAAACTGCCTTAATTGAAGCATTGCAACAAAAGAAAATTTTCGCGGCTGGCATTGATACATTTACACAAGAACCAATTGAAAAGGATAACCCGTTGTTATCTCTGCAAAATGTCGTGACGCTCCCTCATATTGGTTCGGCGACGTTAAAAACACGCCGAACTATGGCAATGACAGCAGCAAAAAATTTAGTTACTGGATTGCAAGGACATACACCACCGAACATTGTGAATGAACTAAAATAATGTTGAAGCGCCTGTTTATCAAAACAGGCGCTTCATTATTCATACACTTTCTTTAATAGGAATGTACAAGTCAACATTTGCTTTTCCTTCTGGATCAGCTGCCGGGTTATTCATACAAAATTCAAGGCACGGTTTATCATCTGCATCGTACTCACTATTAGGTAACCATTGTCCAAAGATACTTTGATAAGCAAGAGCAAATTTATCGAGAGTATCGTAAAACTGATACAAAGCGTAAGTGCCGCCTTGCAACGTTTTATATTGTATGTCATCATTATTTTCTTTATGAAAGTCTTCCGGAATTGTTACGCATGCATCGTAGCGACAAGCATATTCATCAACAAAATTAGGATCATCCAATGAAATTCCAATCGAATAGTGTGTTTGGTCAATCCCATGTTTATGTGCCCATTCCCCTAATTTACTCCATGCACGAAACGTTTCTAAATAACTTCCAACGTGTCTAACATACGCTACTTCATAATCAGGTAATTCTTTAATCATAATATTCATTGTCCATATCCTCCTTAACAAGTTATTGTTGCTACCATTAGCGTAGCAAACGGAGGTAGACATCTCTTCTTGATTCTTGCTCATATATAACGAAAAATTGCTATTGTGAAAATTATTTTTCCTAACATCAGTAGGTATGATATGAAAGTGTTTTTTAAACAATGCATGAAATGTTGAAGCTGATTCAAAACCACAGAGGTTACTTATCTCTAATATTGATTTGTTCGTTTCTGTTAAGTAATATATCGATTTTTGAAGACGTTTTTTATTGACAAGAGACATCGGAGTTTCACCAATGATCGCTTTAAAAATCCTACTAAAATGATACTTGGAAAAGTGCGATACTTGAGCTAATGAATCAAGATCAATTTTTTCAGCGTAGTTGTCTTCGATATATTTTATAACAGTTTCCATTCGAGTTTGGTAATCGCTGTTCATATAAACTCTCCTACTCCTTTATTAATATTTCCCTTAAAAAATTCCAGCCTCACTACTGCTTTTCCTTCTCGTTTCATCTAGGATAATTCCAATTCAAAAAGGAGATGATATGAACAAAAAACAACGGAGTGATGAAGATGGAAAACGAAGTTCAACTCCCTCACTTCACCTTTTCTACAAGAGGGATGACGATTCATTATGAGCTCTATCAGTCTTTCGATTCCGAAGAAAAGCCAACATTTGTTTTAATTCACGGGTTTCTCTCTTCAACCTTTAGTTATCGGCGTCTCATTCCCCTTTTAACAAAGCAAGGGAACGTGATTGCCCTAGACTTACCGCCATTTGGAAAAAGCGATAAACCTTATCATTTCACATACTCTTATGGGAATCTCGCAACGATTGTCATTGAGCTTATCGAACATTTACAAACAAAACACGTTATTTTAGTAGGCCATTCGATGGGAGGACAAATTGCGTTATATGTAAACAAATTGCGGCCTGACTTAATCCAAAAGACGGTTCTTTTATGCAGTTCAAGTTATTTATCACGGGCGAAACTGCCGCTTATTTATACTTCCTATTTACCGTTCTTTCATTTATACGTAAAAAATTGGATTGTAAGGCGAGGCATCATCCATAATTTAATGAATGTTGTTCACGATCATTCTTTAATTGATGATGAAATGATGCAAGGCTATGCAGCACCTTTTTATGATAATCGTATCTTCCCAGCACTGACTCGCATGATTCGCGATCGCGAAGGAGACTTAACGTCAAAAGAGCTACAAAAGATCTCAACACCTACTTTGCTCATTTGGGGAGAAAAAGATCGTGTTGTTCCTATTGAAGTTGGACACCGCCTGCACAATGACCTGCCGCATTCACACTTTATTTCTTATGAAAACACAGGACATTTATTACCTGAAGAAAAACCAGAGCACGTATGCGAAGAAATTATGACTTTCTTAGCAAATTAAGAAAACAAAAGGCAGATATCAAAAAGTTCGCATTCATGAACTTTTCGATATCCGCCTCTACAGAAAAACTATAGACTACAGCTACCGCCATCTTTTAATAACAACAACTGTTCTGCTAACCATTGACACTTTTCAATCGGTAATGTTCTATCAAATGATATTAAATAAATGTGCTGTATTTTCTTTGCGATATATTTCGCATCATCAAACGTACTTACAATGTAGACGATGTCGCTTGCTTCCGTTTCATAAAATTCCGGACCCATTTGAAACGGGTCCCAATTCTTCACAAAGTCTACCATCTTCCCATATGTCCCCATACACTTCCCGCCTTTTTCATAAATTCCACTTCCCTTTATCGTATCATATCAGCTATCCTAGAAGAAATGGAATAAAATTCAATATATTCATTCTAATCGAAGGGAGTAATACATATGGGGAACTTTAACGAAATGATAAATCGCCGCGGAACAAACTCCGTTAAATGGGATACACATAAAAACGAGGAACTTCTTCATGCCTGGATTGCAGACATGGACTTCCCTGTTCCCTCACCAATTCAAGATGCTTTAACAAAACGTTTACAACACCCTATTTTCGGTTATAACACTTCAAGTGAACAAGTAAAAGAAGCAATTTGTCATTGGGTAAAAATACAATACAATTGGGTTATTGAAAAAGAATGGCTTGTCTTTAGCGCTGGCATCGTTCCTGCACTTAGTGTTTCTGTACAAGCTTTTACTGAAAAGCAAGATTCAGTGCTTGTACAACCGCCTGTATATCCACCATTTTTCGAAATGGTAACAACGAATGGACGCCAAGTGCTGACCAATCCGCTGTGCTTAGAAAACGGTGTTTACAAAATGGATTTTGAACAGTTAGAGAAACAATTTCAGCAAGGTATAAAACTGATGTTTCTGTGTAGTCCTCACAATCCAATTGGACGTGTATGGACAGCGGAAGAGTTAACAAAACTCGGTGCACTCTGCGAATTATATGATGTAACCGTCATTGCAGACGAAATTCATGCTGACATTATCTTTAATGGACGTAAGCATATTCCACTTGCCTCTTTATCATCAAACTTAGCGAAGCGAACTGTTACATGCATCGCCCCAAGTAAAACATTTAATATTGCTGGGTTGCAAGCATCCGTTATTATTATTCCAAATGAAAAGCTGCGAAATGCCTTTACCGCTGTGCAGCATCGCCAAGGCTTTCATGGTTTAAACACATTTGCTTACGCAGCAATGCAAAGTGCGTACACAGAATGCAATGAATGGCTAGCAGATCTGTTAGCTTATATAGAAGAGAATGCACAATTTGCATGTGACTTTATTAAACTGCATATTCCGCAACTATCCGTCATTCAGCCAGATGGTACGTTCTTACTTTGGATTGACTGTTCCAAACTTGGACTAACACAAAGTGAACGAATGGAATTATTAGAGACAAAAGGAAAAATCATCGTAGAACCTGGAGAAAAATTCGGTGCCGGCGGTGAGCGACACATTCGTTTAAATATTGGCTGTCCGCGCTCCGTATTAGAAGATGCACTTCGCCGCTTACAATGTACCTTTTCATGTAATTCTAAGGAAAAGCTATCTATGTGATTTGAATCTAGTTATTATAGTAAAAGAGCTGGAAATATTCTTTCCAGCTCTTTTATTTATCAGTACTTTTAGCTTTTATCGGTATCCACACTTCTTCTTTTGCGTTTACATCGTCCGGACGATAATGATCATCCATAACTTCAAAATGTTCCCTTAAGTCTAAACTATAATTTGAATTCGGTAACCACTCTTGAAAAATATACTGGAATGTACTCAAATCAGAAGCTGTTCCTTGATGTATGAAAACAGCATATAAGCCGCCTGCTAGCGTATGCGTGGATAGTTCTGAACCAGGATCTTTTTCGAAATGTTTAACCTCAACAGCAGCCCATTTTTCATAACTATAGTTTATATCACTCAAATTTAAAGGGGTGTTTAACACCTTTACGGAAAGAAAACAAGAATTACTTCTGGAAGGGATGCTATTTCTTAACGGCATAAATGTTTTCCATATTCCCATTGTAACTTCAGGATCTTTTGCAAAAGTTGTTTCTTTCCTAACTCCAACAATTTTTTTGGCTGGGATATTTATTATTTTAGGTTCCATTCTTTTCTTTCCTCTCATCCTTACTATTCAACATGAATATCTAATAGTCTATACTAGAAGTTTGATTAGGGTTGATCTTTCTTATGTACCTATTATAAAGGATTTTCTAGATAACTGTTTCCAGAAATGAAGCTAAGAATATACAAGCAAGAGGGAATAACTATAATTCAGAAAATATAAAGGAAAGCTTCCATGTTCGTTCTTCGACGGCTACTTATCGTCGTGAAATTGTCCGTGCTTTAGCGGATCTCGCAGTTCCCTTACAAATTTTGTTGAGGAACATGACGAAAATTTACGCATAGATGGTGTAATCATCTGTAAAAAAACAGCAAACGATTACCATTCGCTTGCCGTTGTTTCATAGCTTCGTATGTATCCGAATTCCTTTTGCTTTCTCTTTTTCACCCTTCACACGTACACTCAATTCATATGAACCAGGTTTCGGTGCTTCAAAAGAAAGCAGACCGTCTTTTTTGGAAGTGATTTCTTCTTCATGAATAACCTTATCGCCTTTTATGACTTGCAATAAAATTGTACCTTCTTCAACAGACGCTTCATAAGGAATCTCCACATTTCCATTTTCAACTTTAATTGTTTGCACTTCGTGAGAACCTTGCAGAGAGCCAATTTTTAAAGTAGTTTCGCCGTTGTTTTGAACCTTTGTGACTTTTATTGCTACATTGCCATTGCATGCGCTTAACAATACAACAAGCGTAAGAATAAGCAGTGAACGTAACAATTTCATAGAATTTCCCCCTTTTGTGTATATGTATATTCTATTATAAAGGTTTTTCTGGATAATTTCCCCAAAGATAATCCTAATCATATATCAACTAAAAAAACAAACTTAAAGACTGTGCACACTTATCATATATTTCCTTTTCTACATATGTCATCAAAATATAGAAAGGCCGCCATATTTTTTCCAGGCGACCTTTAAAACGTTCGGTTTTCTTTATTTTCCTTTTTCCTTTTTTATATCCGAAGCTTTTTTCACAATGACACCGCATGCAATTCGTTTCCCCGAATTTCCAGCTGGTTGTGTCATCCCATCATCTGCATTTTCCGTAATAATAAGTGATGCACCGTCTTTTCTATTCATCGTTGTTTTTCCTGCTTTTAAAGAAACTTGTGGTGCCGTAATATCCACCTTAACCTTTCCTTCGCCATCTGCAATCACATTCGGCAAATCTCCATTTTCAAACCCTTTTGGGTTTAATAACCCATGCTTCTTATTATTTGGATTAAAATGATTCCCGGCAGAAGTAAAGTCCGGTGCTTGACATTGCCCTACTTCATGAATATGTAATCCGTGTACACCAGGTGTAAGCCCCTCTACTTTAATCGAAATCTTTACTCCACTTGATTGCTGAATAACCTTCGCCGTTCCTACTTGATCCCCAGAAACATTATACAGCTTCACATCTATTTCTTTCGGGTTCCCTTTCGCACATCCAGCAAAGAGGATCGCTGCAAAACATCCCAATACGAGTTGCTTTTTCATCCCTGTTCCCTCCAAACTCATTCTATCCTTATATTGTCCGAGCCTAGAAGGAAACATACAAAATCAACTTACTCTGCATGAAAGTCAACAACTCTTCCCTAATCACCGATTCATTCAACTAACCTTTACCGTTTTTCCATAATGCGTTTTTCTATCTCTTTCAATTTTTCCGCTTCTCGCTCTGATGATTTAATAAACATACGCCACGTCGCAATTGCTCCAATGATAAATAGTACACATACAATGGCAGGTATAATATATTCTGTCTTATCTTCTGGAAAGTATAAAGGCATCATAACTGTTCACTCCTTTGTTCATTTCCTTGCTACAATTGATTATACAGAAAATTCAGTCCGAATAAAACTTCCTTTCTTCTTTGACTCATTCTCTTCCATTGCTTACTATGAAAAAGAGGTGAAAAATATGAATGAAACATTCCAAATCGGCGATATTATAACAGGTATTTATAAAACAGGTAAGTACATCGGAGAAATTACAAACGTCCGTCCGCAACATTATCTTGTAAAAGTTCTAGCTGTCGTGAAACATCCTATACAAGGCGACCTACATAATGTGAAACAAGCTGACGTACCTTTTTTCCATGAACGCCGCGCCTTAGCATTTCGTGAACAAACAAATATTCCGCAATCAATGGTGAAACGTTATGAAGGCGATGTACCAGATTATAAAGAATCACTAAAACAAGCATTAACAGAACAAATCATGCAATTACAAGAAGACGACACACCATTCGCAGAGCGCAGCTTACAAATGCTAGAACAATTAAAGCATGATTATCAACTGTAAAAACAACAAAACGACCAAACTACAATTAAAATTGTAATTTGGTCGTTATTGTGCACTCACTCTTTTTAATACTTTTGAAAAGTCTACAAGCTCACCAAGTGTCGGAGGAGCTGGTTTTACTAAATATTGCTTATCTTTCTCCACGAGTTTAAAAATATTATATGTCGTCATCGCATCATCTAAGGCACAGTGATGCTTACCTGTCCCGACCTTTCCGTATGCTTCAATTGCTTTCCATAACCCAGTTTGGTTTCGCTCTCCAAAAAAACGCTTATACTCTAATGATAAGTCACGACATTGTCCTGCAAATGGATAAGGGATATTCGCTACTTCACAATTATGCTTTAACACTTTCATATCCATATTTCCCCACGTCACAACCGTTGTAGTGCAACGTTTTTCATAGTTTCCTAGCCGTTCAACAAGCATTTCAAATGAAATCCCATTATCCACCGCTTCTTGCCCAATTCCTAAAAATGTTTTGCACCGCTCTGTTAATGCCGAAAAAGTTGCTGGTTTTACATAAGAAGAATACGTATCAACTACAACATGATTCACAACCGAAACAATTCCAACCTCAATAATTTCTGGAAAAAAACCTTTTGGCTTTTTACGATTTTGAGGCATCGTGAACTCAAAATCTAAAAATAAAAGTTGTTGTTCATCCATACGATCCCTTCCTTATTAACTCTTCCATTTTCATCCAGTATACCATAACAAATCACGACGAACACTTTTGAATTTACGAATTTTAATGTAGAGACCAAATCCAAATGAAACTTTCACTTCATACATTCCATAAGGTGTATCTTATATATATGTCAAATAGCAGCAAATATTTTCAAAAACAAGAAAATGGCTTAATTCATTTTTGCAGAAAATATGACAAAACAAGGGCTTTCATTTACATCATACATTTTTTTACTTTATAATGGCTTTAATTGTGTTTATTTCGCAATTGTATCAAATAATAAGAAAAACTACTTAGAGGAGATGAGATTTTTGCACGAAACAACACAAGAAATAGCAAACTGGCAATACTACTTTGCAATTGTGGTCTTTTTAGTTACATATGCCATTATCATTTCTGAAAAAATTAATCGTGCTGTCATCGCGCTGCTCGGTGCAGCCTTAATGGTCATTGTAGGCGTTGTTGATTTACATAACGCTTTTACAAAGCATATTGAATGGGGAACGATTACCTTACTTATCGGTATGATGATTTTAGTTAACATTACAAGTAAATCGGGAGTCTTTCAGTACGTTGCGATTAAATCCGCTAAGAAAGCAAAAGGAAATCCAATTCGCATTTTAATTATTCTTTCCTTACTAACTGCAGTTGGTTCTGCTTTTTTAGACAACGTGACAACTGTTCTTCTCGTTGTACCAGTTACACTATCTATCACACGTATTTTACAAGTTAATCCTGTGCCGTATTTACTATCAGAAATTATTTTCTCAAATATCGGCGGAACGGCTACACTTATTGGTGACCCGCCAAACATTATGATTGGCTCATCAAATAAACATTTAGATTTTAATGCCTTTTTAGTGAACTTAGCTCCAATTGTCATTATTATTATCGCTGTGACAGCGGTTATATTGTACTTCGTATACAGAAAACAATTAGTAGCTGATCCGATTCAAATTAAAAAATTGATGAGCTTAAATGAAAAGCAATATATTAAAGATCCATTGCTCATGAAAAAATCATTAACGGTACTTGGCCTTACAATCATCGGCTTTATGACACACTCCATTTTTCACATTGACGCAGCAGTTATTGCCTTAACAGGAGCAACTGTATTAATGTTAATCGGTGTGAAAGAACATGAAATTGAAGATGTGTTTGCGCATGTTGAATGGGTTACAATTTTCTTCTTTGCTGGCTTATTCGTTCTCGTTGGCGGTCTTATTGATATTGGTTTAATTAAATCATTAGCACAACAAGTATTAAATATAACTGGCGGTGACATTTCCTTTGCTTCTGTACTTATTTTATGGGTATCAGGTATCGCTTCTGCAACGATTGATAACATCCCATTCGTTGCAACAATGATTCCACTTATTAACGATATGGCAGTTGGACTTGGCTTAACACCATCCGATGCACAAGTTGATGTACTTTGGTGGTCATTAGCACTCGGTGCTTGTTTAGGCGGAAACGGAACATTAATCGGGGCATCTGCAAACGTAATTGTTGCAGGTATCGCAAACCGCGAAGGGCATCGCTTTAGCTATATGGAATTCTTAAAAGTCGGCTTCCCAATTACAATTGTTTCATTAATCATTTCGAACATTTATATTTATTTACGTTACTTAATGTAACGTAAAAACGGAAGGGGAGCCCCTTCCGTTTTTTCTTTCTCTCAATATCTCGGTTCATTATTTCGGATTACGAATAAGTGAATCGGGAGAAAAATAGAACATGTAATAACGTGTAGAACCGTATATAGTACTGCATTTGTTGTGTATCTTTCAAATAATAAATAGATAACATAAATTCCTAATACAAATAACAGAATTGACGATACAACATTTAAAAACGGAATCCATCCGATAATAAAGCAAGCAACATATACACCAACTAACTTCCAACCTGATTGTGGCTGCATAAATTGCGGAAATTTCTTTCCAATTAAATCTCCCCATGTTTTAGAGTTTAAAAATGGAATAAATGCAAAGAAAGAATCTTCCAATCCATCCGCTTTTGCCATGTTATACAACGCAAATGCTGTTAACAAATACGCCACCACAGCCCAAACTAAAAAGATAATAACAAAAATAAGTCCTAACGCTAAAAACCAGGCTATAATCCCATCACTCGGTACACCGTCTATTACAATTTGACTATCCATTCTAATACCCCCTTCTGTCTTAATTCCGTTCTTTTTCTATATATTCGTCACGAAAAGTATTAAGAAGTGGATAAAAAAATTTTTATCTTGGCCAAAAAACGTTACACTGAAATAAAGTGAAACTTCCGTCAGTGGGGGGGGCTTCATCCCCCACTGACGGTTAGTTGAACCAATCGGGCTTTTACAGACAGTTATCCCCCACCTATCTTCTTTGCTCTCTCTGAATCTTGAGGTGGGGGGCTTACTGCCCGTTAATGCGGGATAAAAACAGGAATGAGGAATGAACATATGCACCCTTTCACTGAAAGCTTACAAAAGCACTTTGAAGCACATCGAAACCGTGAAAAAGCAGAACCAATGGAACGTTATATGAAAAACCACTTTCCCTTTCTCGGCATTCAAACACCAGAACGAAAGCAATTATTTCGTGAAGTACTGCAAAGCACTGAAGCACCGAAAGTAGCAGATTTCCCCATAATTGTTCGCGAACTTTGGGCACTGCCAGAACGAGAATTTCAAATGCTTGCTTTAACGCTACTAGATAAATATCGAAAACATTTAGATGAAACGCATATCCCGCTTTTAGAAGAGCTCATTACGACAAAATCATGGTGGGATTCTGTCGATATGCTCGCAAGTCATTTTGTCGGCCTTATCTTGTCAAAACATTCGGATGTAATCGAATCATATGTGCAAAAGTGGATGGCATCTAACAATATGTGGCTGCAACGAACATGTCTTTTATTCCAACTGAAATATAAAGAGAAAACAGATATACAGCTCCTCTTCTCCTTAACCCGACAACTCAGTCACTCAAAAGAATTTTTCATTCAAAAAGCAATCGGCTGGACACTTCGTGAATACGCAAAAACAAATCCTCAAGCTGTATGGGAATTCGTACAAACACATGACCTCGCACCGCTTAGTAAACGTGAAGCTACTAAACATATTAAAACTGTATTTGCAGAGTAAGTTTTGGGCTATACTACATAACAGACACTACATACACTAAGTTAAACACGCGTCTCTCTATTGTGAATTAGAAAAGAACATGATAGAATATGGTCATCTATTTTTAAAATATGGTAGCGATGAAGGACATATAAGTACTTGCAAAAAGAAGCGATTCAGGGATGGTGCAAGCCTGAAACTGCAAGGAAACAGGCAGTCCCGAGCAATACAGTATAAAGTGGACATACACTTTTGTGTGTCAACTAGGGTGGAACCGCGGGCAAACGCTCGTCCCTAGGCAAATAAGCCTTGGGATGAGCGTTTTTTTATTTTGAAAAGCGGAAGCGGCTCGTTCAGAACAGGAGGACGTTGGAGCTCCTGACATAGAGGTGTTCTTTACCTCGTAGGAAGGCGCGAAACGACCGACTGTTCTAGCCGCTGGAGCTGGATCTATCGAAAAGCGGAAGCGGCTCGCTCACCTAATCGCTTCTCCAAGTACTACACCACCTTTCATCGCCAATACGTTATCTTTTAAGGAGGAATTGAAAATGGCTTCAATGGAGCAAATCGTAAACTTAGCAAAGCATCGTGGTTTTGTTTTCCCTGGTTCTGAAATTTACGGCGGTCTTGCAAATACTTGGGACTACGGTCCACTTGGTATCGAATTAAAAAACAACGTAAAAAAAGCTTGGTGGAAAAAATTCATTCAAGAATCTCCGTATAACGTAGGTTTAGATGCAGCAATTTTAATGAACCCAAAAACTTGGATAGCATCTGGACACGTTGGAAACTTCAACGATCCAATGATTGACTGTAAAAAATGTAAAGCGCGCCACCGTGCTGATAAATTAATTGAAGATGCACTAGAAGCAAAAGGTATCGAAATGATCGTTGACGGTCTTACTTTCGATCAAATGGCTGGATTAATGAAAGAACACGAAGTAAAATGCCCAGATTGCGGCAGCGAAGACTTCACTGAAATTCGTCAATTCAACTTAATGTTCAAAACATTCCAAGGCGTTACAGAATCTAGCACAAACGAAATTTTCCTTCGTCCTGAAACAGCACAAGGTATTTTCGTAAACTTCAAAAACGTACAGCGCTCTATGCGTAAAAAGCTTCCATTTGGTATCGGCCAAATCGGTAAAAGTTTCCGTAACGAAATTACGCCTGGTAACTTTACGTTCCGTACGCGTGAGTTCGAACAAATGGAACTTGAATTCTTCTGCAAACCTGGGGAAGATTTAGAGTGGTTCACGTTCTGGCGCAACACTTGTAAAAACTGGCTTCTTGCACTTGGTATGAATGAAGAAAGCATGCGTCTTCGTGACCATGGTGAAGAAGAATTATCTCACTACAGTAATGCAACAACTGATATCGAGTTTAAATTCCCATTTGGCTGGGGCGAGCTTTGGGGTATTGCATCTCGTACTGACTTTGACTTAAACCGTCATATGGAACATTCTACTGAAGACTTTAATTATGTAGATCCACAAACGAATGAGCGTTACGTACCATACTGCATCGAGCCATCTCTTGGCGCAGATCGCGTAACATTAGCATTCTTATGCGATGCATATGAAGAGGAGCAATTAGAAAACGATTCTCGTACAGTTCTTCGTTTCCACCCAGCATTAGCACCATTTAAAGCAGCTATCCTGCCGCTTTCTAAAAAGCTATCTGAAGGTGCCGCGGAAGTGTTCGCAGAGCTTGCGAAAGACTTTATGGTAGACTTCGACGAAACAGGCTCTATCGGTAAACGTTACCGCCGCCAAGACGAAATCGGTACACCATTCTGTATCACATATGACTTCGATTCTGTTGAAGATAAAGCAGTAACAGTACGTGACCGTGACACAATGGAACAAGTACGTATGCCAATTAGCGAACTAAAAGGCTTCTTAGAAAAGAAAATTCAATTCTAATAAAAAAACGACTGCTTGAAGCAGTCGTTTTTTTCATGCCCACCAATATATCGGCGCTTCGACACGATTTAAAGACCATTCGACGTTGTTCGACACGCGAAATGCAACGCAAAAAAGAAAAAACGATTGCCCTCATCGGCAATCGTTTTTATCTTTTTTCTTTCACCGCAACTGTACATCTTGAAATACAAATTAAATTATTTTCTTCATCAATAATTCGAATGTCCCATACCATTGTCGTCTTTCCTTTATGAAGCGGCGTTCCAATCGCTGTAACTATGCCGTCTCGTTTAGACAGCAAATGATTTGCATTAATTTCAAGACCAAAACAAATATATTTCTCTTGATCAATTAAATTGTATGTGCCTATACTAGCAACTGTTTCTGCTAAAGCAACAGAGGCTCCTCCGTGTAAAAAGCCCAATGGTTGATGCGTACTTCCATGTACTGGCATCGTCGCCACAACCTTTTCCTCAGTCACTTCTAATAATTCAATACCTAACGCTTCCATTAATGTTTTAGGCATATGGCTGTCTCCCTTCAAATTACCAAAAAATGCATAATAAAATCTATTTCTTTTCAAACTATTAGTAAATCATCCATGGAGGTATATTATATGAAGAAACTATTATATATCATGTTACTTTTTTTCTTCTTAATTGCTATTGTACCAAAAGAAACAATAAGAGCCCAAACATCTAACATTACAATTGAAGTACATACTGCAACCCAAAAAGGTAAGAAACCTTATTTTGAATATCAACTCAATTACCCGCAATTTCGTAACATTCCAGATAAGAAATTTCAAAAGAAAATGAATACGTATTATGAAAAAAGCATAAATGAGTTTAAACGGAGATTAGAAAAAGATGCAAAAACATATTATGACCAGTTCAAAGAAACTGATGCTCCGTTTCATCCATATGTTGCAAATGTTGACTACAAAATTGGATTCAATACATTCCCATTACTCAGTCTGTATGTAAACTATTATCAATACACAGGCGGCGCTCATGGCATGTATGAATGGAAAGCAAATACATTCGACATGCAGCAGAACAAACCGCTTCGCTTAGCAGATTTATTTCAAAAAGATAGTCAATATGAAAACATTATTAGGACCGAAATCGTTAGACAAATTGAGCAAAATAAGGAGAATTTCTTTCCAGACGCTGCTGAGAAAGTAATGAATGAAAAAAAGCTCAAATACGTTTTAGAACAAGACAATTTAATGATTTATTTCCCGTTGTACGAAATTGCACCATACGTCAGTGGCATTCCACAATTCCGTATTCCTTATACACTACTTCGTGAAGTATTCGAGCCGAAATATCAAAATATTTTAATTGACAACGCCTAGACGGATTCAGTACTATAATGTTAACCTAACAACAACAGGAGGTTGACATTGTGAATAAACTTCGTGCATTAGACTTAGCTTTAGCCGCTATGTTTGTCGCACTTATGGCGATTGGTGCCAATATTACATCTTGGGCGCCATTTCTACAAGTTGCAGGTGTTCCACTTTCTATGCAGCCATTTTTTGCTATTTTAGCTGGTCTTCTTCTTGGAAGCCGTCTTGGGGCCTTATCTATGATTGTTTATGCATTAGTCGGAATTGCCGGAGCACCTATATTTGCTGGATTTAGTCAACTATTAAGTCCAACTGGCGGATTTATTATTGCTTTCATTATCGTTGCTTATGTAACAGGTAAGATTGTTGAACAAGTGAAAAAGCCAAAATTCGGGACATTCATTACAGCTTCAGCTGTTGGAATCATCCTTACCTATGTCATTGGAACAACTTATATGTACTTAGCTATCAATAACTGGATGGGCGGTCACATTAGCTATGTAGCTGCCTGGAAAATTATGATGTGGTTTGCAGTAAAAGATATTATCTTCACAATAATTGGTGCAGTCATTGCACCTCGTATATACTATGCGGTTCGCCGTTCTGCCTATCAAAATAGTCGCCTTGTTTCCTAAAGTGAAAATGCCCTTATTTTGTTACAAAAGGCAGGAATCATGCTTGTCTTTCACGCGAGCTAAAGAGGATATTCTCCTATTGGATAATATCCTCTTTTTCATGGCTATTACCAAGATATATATTTGATTTTTACATACAAATAAATTATGCTTGAAAAAGAATTAAATTAAAGTAAGGATTTGATTAGAAATGAGTAGAGAAGCATCTCAAGACAAGACAAAAAAATTTCTTATTGTAACACTATTTTTCACACTTGGGACAGCTTTAGGAAAACTACTTGGATTCGCAAAAGAAGTAACACTTGGAGCTTATTTCGGTACAAACTATGCTGTTGATGCATACGTTGTCGCTTTAAATATACCTACAATTGTTTTTACTGGTATTACAGGCGCTTTCGCCTTTTCTTTCATTCCTATCTTTATGGAGTTAAAGGGAAAAGATCCGGTTAAAGCATATCGATTCATGAATAATTTTTTAAACATTGTTCTACTTATTTTTTTCATTCCGCTTTTGCTCATTGAATTGCAGCCCCGTTTCTTCATTTCACTCTTTGCACACGGGCTGCCTGAGCAAACAGCTTTGTTATCAGCTCACTTAATACAAATTATTTTTCCGACCGTATTTTGTACATTCATGATTGATATTTTTAATGCTTATTTGAACAGTTTACATAAATTTCGTATTACAAGTATGCAATGGGTTGTATTAAACGGAATTACACTTATTATCTTTGTGGCCCTTGTACAATGGATTGGAATTTATGCACTTGCACTTGGTGTTATTGTCGGAAACATCGTACAAAACATACTCGTTTATATCGCTTCCAAGAGGGAAGGATATCGTTATCAATTTATAATCGACTTTAAAGACCCTTCTTTAAAAACGATGATTTCTTTGAGCATTCCTGCTTTTATTACAAGTACGTCTGTTCAAATTAATCTACTTGTTGATCGTACACTAGTCTCTGGATTAAATGAAGGATCTATTGCGGCGCTTAATTATTCCCAAAAGCTATACTTTATTCCGCTTGGATTAATTGCTGCTCCTGTCTTAACAGTTATGTATCCTAAATTTGTTGAATACGTAAATCACTCAAACTGGAAAGACTTCGCAAAATTAATGGAAACAAATATAAAGGTGCTGTTATATTTATTTATTCCTGTCTTTATTTATTTCACCTTTTTTACAGAGGAAATTGTCAAAGTTATTTATAACTATGGGGCATTTGGGAAAGATTCTATTATGATGACAGCAACCGCGTTGCAATTTTATGCGTTAGCTGCCCTTATGCAACCATTAAAAGACTTACTTGACCGTTTGCTTTTTTCTTTGAAGCTGAATCGATACATTATGTATGCATCGATTATTTCCATGATTATAAATGTTATATTATGTATTATACTTGTTAACCAGATTGGTTTAGCTGGTGCAGCTCTTTCCACTTCAATAGCATCGGCGAGCACTGTACTTATGCTATTATGGATGCTCCGAAAATTCATGAAAGAGAAAGAACAGGTGAACTTGCGCTACGGTGGCTTTTTATTCAAATGTATTGTTGCATCTTTTGTAAGTTTGTATACTTCCAAACTGCTGCTTCATTTCTTACATGATACAAAGTTGCTTATCTTATTAGCAATAGCAATTGGTGCCATCGTTTACTTACTCGTCACTTACACATTAAAGATAAAGGAGCTACAACAATTGCTATCGCTATTTTTAGGTAGAAGGAAGGATATAAATGAATAAAATTATGTACCTTTTAAATTATATCGGGGATGGAGGATCAGAAAAATACGTTCTAGATTTAATGGAATCTATTGGTCCAGAGCGCTGTATCCTTGTGTACTCTATCCCTGGTCCTTTCTTAAAAAAGTTTGAACAACTAAACGTACCGATGTACCGCATTGACATGCGTCATCCTTTTGATATACAGGCTGCCCTGCAATTAAAGAAGATTATCAAAAAAGAGAAAATCGATATTGTTCATGCACAATTTTTACGTGAAAACTATATTGCGATTTTAGCCAAACTATTAGGTGCTCCTATACGGGTCATTTGGACATATCACGTAAATGTGCCGATGCCATTTCACCTAAAGTGTAGCAATTCTTTTTTTACTCGCTATAATGATGCAGTCATTTGCATCTCTCAATTTATGAAGCAGCAACTATGTCAAAAGGGCGTACCAGAAAAAAAGATACATGTTATTTATAACGGCGTTGCAGATCCATATACAGATGTCCCTCTTTCTCAGCGTGAGCCGAAAAAAATTGCTGTTATTGGGAGGCTAAGCAAAGAAAAAGGACAACCGTTCTTATTAACAAGCTTGCAAAAGTTAAAAGCTCTGCATCCATCTTTAGGGTGGCACTGCGATATTATCGGTGAAGGGCCATTAAAAACAGAGTTAACAACTATGATTCAAGAATTATCACTAAGTGAGCATGTATCATTAAAAGGATTTCAAGACGATATTATAAAAGAATATACAGAACATGATATTATTGTGATCCCGTCAGAAAATGAAGGATTATCCTATGTCGCTATTGAAGCAATTGCTATGAAAAAACCTGTGATTGCAACAAATGTCGGCGGCTTGCCAGAAGTAATTGTTCATAACCAGTCAGGGCTATTAATACCGTTTGGATCGGAAGAAACATTAGCTGCTTCCTTAGCACAATTATTACAAGATGAAAAATTATATCATTCCTTAGCAGAATGCGGACGCGAACATTACTTACAACACTTTACTTTCTCAAAAATGGTGAACGAAGTTACAACAATTTATCGCATACCATCATCATGTTAAAGGAGGATATATATGACACATTCAACTCGATTCTACTATATATGGGCAAGTATCTTCTTCATTATATTGGGATTACTATTTCCATCAACTTATACCGGGCTTTTCATTTCTTTCGTACTAGCATGTGTTGCTTTTCGAGATGAAAAGCTCGGTATTGCTTATTTATTACTATTTATCCCAATGCGCCCGTTTCTCGTTGCTTTTAACCCCGGGCTAAAGTTTATCGGTCTATTTATCATCATCGCTCTCTTAGTACGTCTATTACGGCAATATCGAAATAATATTTCAAAGCTTTTTTCATTCCGATACTTTGAAATATTATACTTTCTTTTCTGCTTGTTCGGCGCTGGGATCGGTCTATTAAACGGCGTTTCATTCATTGCAATTGCTATGCAATTACACACATTGCTTCTATTTTATTTTGTATACTATATCGCGTCCCGCATCACCATTCATCATGAGGATATAGTGTTTTTTGCAAAAATTACTTTTATCGCTTCTGTCATTATGTCCGTGCAAGGTTTAATTGAAAAACTATCATTGCGCACTATGTTATTGCCGGAAGCTTGGAAAACTCTTGTCCTTGCTCCAACAAATAAAATTCGGATATACGGAATGGCCGGCGGTCCAAATGAATTAGCATTATATTTGACGTTAGCTTTTCTTATTTCTTTATACGTTCTTCAACACGTATCAGGGAAAATGAAATATGTCACATATACAGGGCTTACGCTTATTGCCACAACATTATGGCTCACATATTCACGCGGTGCATTTCTGACAGTTATCGTCTTTATGCTTATCTATCTATGTATCCACCGAAAGATTCCAATTTGGAGATCATTGCTAGTCATCTCCCTTTTGTCATTCCTATGTGCAACATGCATCTCAAAAATGACAAACTATTTAGAGGGAGATCAAGTAGGCGTAAAACGATTTACAGAAGCATTATCAGAAGACACAGTTGAACTTAGTAAACAAGACGGACGCATTTACTACGTAAAAAAAGCAGTTGAAATCTTTCAAGATAAGCCGATTACTGGCTATGGACTAGGTACATTTGGGGATGCTGCTACGCAAACTTTTTCATCACCTATTTACGAAAAATATGAGATTACATGGAATTTTTATTCTGACAATCAATACATTCAAATCCTTGCTGAGACAGGTATTATTGGCGTGCTCTTATGTGCGGGATTTACATTTGGATTCCTTTCTCTTCTTTGGAAATATAGGAGAAAAGCACCGTTTGCTCCTCTTACTTTATATTTAATAGTTGGAGCGATTATAGGAAGCGCATTTTATAACATATTAGAAAATGCTTCGTTTATGATGTATTTCTTTTTAACAGCCGGGTATATACAGCATGCCATGAAAAAAAGCTACTGAGAATTCAGTAGCTTTTTTCTTATACTATTTCTTTCGTAACTTTCTTACCTGTACAATCGTAAACAATATCGTAAGGATGATGCTTACACTGGAAATCATCATTCCAAGTTTTAACCCTGGAGAATGGTAAGTAAGCACCACTTCATGGTTACCAGCTTCCGCCTTCACTCCTAGCAACCCATCCACAACGGCTGTTGTAGTATGCTCTTTCCCGTCGATTGTAACTGACCAACCAGCATCATAAGGAATCGGGAATACAAATGTAGCTTCATTCTTTAACGAAATATTCCCTTTCACCATTTTTCCATAGTTTTCAGTAACCTTCATACTACTTTTTTGTAGTGCTTTTATTGTCTCATTAAACTTGTCTATGTCTAATCCATAGAACTGTAATCCTTTTAATGAAAAGATATCTTCCTGTTCAACCTTGATCTTCATTGTCGTAATCCCGTTTGTTGGGAAATACCCAAAATCAATCAAAGTTTTTTCAATATCTGGCGGTAAATAACATGGATACTGATCATTCACCATAATTTCTTTCCAATTTTCAATCCCTGTAGCTAATCCGTATAATTGAACCTCTTTTGGTATATTTACTCGAATCGTAATATATCCCGGTTTTTCCTTATTAACTCGTTCATATTTTCCTTCTTGCCCTGAAATAGCAGCCATATTTTCCAATGAAATCTTTGGATCTTCTAGCTTTTTAAATAGTGTTCCTTCTTTTATATTAATCAATTTTTCTTGGAAAACAAACGGATTTTCTTCATCTTTAGAAGGTATATGTTCGATTGGATAACCAAATGGAATCATATTGTTAACCTTAAACACATTAGCAAAGCCAAATTGATTTATTTTTTCATGCCCATATTTCGGTACGCTGCCGTCTTCAATTTTATATCCAATTTTTAAAATAGCATCCATGAGCAACGTGTCCCCATGGTTATTGGATACTAAAAGGTCTGGAGACGTTGAATAGCCCGTTAGCTTTAAAAAGCGGTGAAATGATCCATTTGCCATCGAATTAAATGTTTGGAAAGATGGATAATCATATTGTAAGGAATCATTTAGCGTTCGGGAATATTTAGTACTTACGCGGTAACGCTCTGCATTGATTTCATTTACATATTGAATAGCTTGTTTAGCATCTTTGTTCAATTCGTACTCATCACGCTTTGTATAAGCCATTTCTCTATGTAGTCCATAAATATATTTTCTTGTATTAAAACCTATGTCACATACTAAACAAAGAAGCAATAATCCTGTCGTTATCTTTGTTAATGATGGTTTCATCATGCGAATATGCAATACGACAACAATACATGTAATAAGGATAGCGTTTATGATCAGTATCTTATTATGAACTACTTCATAATGTTTCACTGACAATGCATACAATAAAATTAGGTGTATACCATAACTAATCCATAACGGCAATACATCTTTTCGACTTATATGTTGAAATACTCTCGCTGCCATAAAAACAGCTAACATCACAAAGACAAACGCAAAACGATTTGGATATGCATTTGGCCACTTATTTCCATGCCATGCTAAATTTAAAAATGGAATTGCAAAACTACAAATTAAAAACAGAAATACAAATATAGATAAGAATTTTTCTCGTTTATTAATTTCTTTATTAACAAAGAATAAAGGTAATAATACGAGTACTAATGTGGATGCATATACGTTCGGAGTACCAAATAAACTTGAATCATATCCACCAGATAATAGCTTCCAATAGAAAAGAAGTAAATCAAGTTTCCATTCTAATTTGAAGTCCGTTGAAGTGATACTATATGGGTTACTCTTTAATGCTTCAAAAGTTGGAAGAATAATCACCGCTCCTATTCCAGCGGCTAATCCCGTTCCTATGCAGAAAAGAAGAAAATGTTTTCCCCATGCTTTTATATCCCGAAACTCATATTGTGTAAAGAGTCGAATCATAAAATAAAGGAATGTAAAAATCCCAAACATAAAGGAAATATAGAAATTTGCGATAAACATAATTGCTAACGAAGTCGTAAAGAAAATAATTTTTTTATCTCGTAAAAGTTTTTCAACTCCCATTAAAACGACAGGTAGAAATACAATACCATCTAGCCACATTACATGAAACGAATAGGCCATAACAAAGCCTGATAATGCATAAGCTGTTGAAAACAATAACAACCCTTTATGCTGCTTTCCTATCACATAACGTAAAAACAAGCCGCATGTTAATCCTGCAAACCCCACTTTTAAAATTGTAATAAGAAAAATAAATTCCGGAAGGTTTGCTTTATTAAAGAAGAAAAGAAGAATAGAAAACGGACTTGATAAATAGTAAGCAAATGTTCCAATAAAGTTAATTCCCCCGCCTAACTCCATTGTATATTGTAAACTCTTACCTTCTGTAAATACACTATGTAAATAAGAATAAAATTGAACATATTGCGTGCTTAAATCACTAATTAATACTGAATAGTTCCCAAACGGATACATACCAAATATAGCATAACTTAAAAGCAGTATCCCGAATGGAATGAGAAAGAACAAAATCCCATATAACCCTCTTAATTGTTTCATTATTTTATGCTCCCGTTTCATTTTTATTTTTTGTATACTTGCCTTTTTTTACATAAATGAACATATAAAAATCCTCCCTAAACAGGTTCTGTTACCCCTGCTTAGAAAGGATTCTCTTTCACATTACTTCCTCTTCTTTGGCACGATAAGACAAAGAATAACCGCTGCCAATAAGCTAATAACAGAAACGATGACCCCTACTACAAATCCAGGGGATGTATACTTCAATTCAATTGTATGTGTTCCTTTTGGTAGTTCTACGCCAAGAAATGCATCATTTAATTTCAGTACTTTCCCATCTTTTCCATCAACTGTTACTTTCCATCCTTTATCATATGGGATAGATAAGAAAAGGAGATTATCTTGTTTTACATCAATCTTTCCTTGAACACTTCGACCAGTATAGTTCGTTACGTTCAATGGTTGTTGTTTTAATTCATCTACACGTTTTTCAAATGTATCTATGTCGAGTCCATAGAACAACTGCTGATCTAATTCAATAGCATGACGTTTTACCTTCACTTCTACTTCTACTTTTTCATTTTCAAAATAGCCTAGATCAAGAATACCATTGTTCCAATAATAAGATGGATAATCAGACACGTCGCTGTCTGGTCCTTCACCGATTGTTTTACCTAATGTTTTTCCATTTACGTAAACCTTTGTTACACCAGTTGGTTCTACACGTAATTTTGTATATAATTGTTGCTTCCCTTTTACATCAAACACGTATTTAATGCTTGCTATTTTATCATCTTGTTGTCTCACCAATTGAATTGGCTTTTGGTTTGTAAGAGCTGCTTTTTTCTTCTCGGAAGCAAGTTGCTTTTTACTTTTTTCTGCATCTGCTACTGCTAAATTATTATATTGAACAGAGATTGGTTCAAGCGGCTTATAATAGCTAACAGTTTGTCCATTTAACTTGCCAATTAGTTTATTTTGCTCTTCAAATGAGTTTGTATAGTTCGTTTTTTCAACTTTTAATTTCTCTTTTCCTTTTGTATCAAACTCATCTTTATTGACCATATATCCAAACGGAAGAGCATTTTTATTCTCATATATCGAAATATCTCCAACACTGTCGACTTTGTCAAAACCATACTTATTTAATGGACGATCCGAAATCATATACTTCATACCAAATAAGGCATCCGTTGAAACAATTCCTTTGCCATTTTGCAAAATTAATGCGTCCAAATAACCGTAACCTAACTCTTGCATATATAAATTCAAATGTCCATTCGCAACAGAATTGAAATGAGTAAGTCCTTTATACCCAAAGCGCATTGCGTCATTCCAAGTTCTTCCCATTGTCGTTTCCATGCGATATAGCCCTTTGTCTTTTTCAGCTACTTTTCTAATTGTTTCTTCATATCTCGGGTATGGAGATGCATATTCTTGACGATTAATATAGCCATACTCATAACCCATTAACTTAATCATATATACTGTGTTAAGTGCAGCGTCTAGTCCAACTACAGCTACTAATGCGAAAGATACCAATGCTTTGTTCTTTGTTAATCGAACTTTTGCATATAGTAACAGCGCATATACAACAACGAAAAAGATGTTTGCCATCATTTTATTGGATTGCATATAAGAAGGTGCCACTTTTCCAAGTAAAACAATCATAAATAGGTTAAAGAAAACGACCTTTTTCAATGCCGGTAATAATTCTTCTCCAAATACCATAAACGTTCGAACAGCCACATAAATAAGTAAGAATGATAATACAAACGAATAACGATACGGGAAATTTGTTGGTGGTTCAAAACCATGCCAAGCAATATTTAAAAATGGTATTTCAAAAGAAAGAACGATAAAGAGCATCACTGCCCCGTATACAATTTTTTCTTTTAATGAAATTTTACTTGTTACAAAGAATAATGGAACAAGTAAGAGTGTTAATACACCAGCATACACGTTTGGCATTCCATTAACCGTTGTATCAGTAATTCCATTAAAGAAACGACTATAAAAATCAAATGGGTCAAAATTAAATGCTGTAGAAAATGGCAGTTTCGTACGCTCTGCAAAGTTGCTCTTTAAATCCATATACGTCGGCAGCGTAATAAATGCTGACATTCCTGCTGCTAAACCTGTTCCAAAGCAGAACCATACAAACTTTTGCATAAATTGCTTTACATTACGAACGTCATAAAGGACGCAAAAACGCGCCACAAAGTAAATAAATGTAAAGATCCCTACCATAATGGAAATATAAAAGTTTGTAATAAACGTAAGAGCTAAACTAAAAATAAACAATCCGTATTTTTTAGTCGTCAACAACTTCTCAATTCCAAGCATAATAAGTGGCAATAAATAAATTCCATCCAGCCACATCACGCAGAAGGAATACACTGTTACAAATGACATTAATGCATAAAAAGTTGAGAATAATGCGATTGTAATTTCACGACGCTTCATCATATGACTTAAATAATGCGTCATTGTCACGCCAGCTAATCCAACCTTTAATAATGTCATAACCATAATCGCTTCTGGAATATGAGCACGATCAAAAAAGAGAATTAAAATAGAAAACGGGCTTGCTAAATAATAGGCAAATACGCCAAGAAAATTTAGTCCCATTCCGCCTTCCCAACTATAAAAAATGCTTTTCCCATTTTTCATAACATCATATAAATATGTGTAAAACTGTACATACTGTGTGTGCAAATCAGTAACAAGAATTGATTTTTCTCCAAACGGAGCAATACCAAGCAGTATAAACATTACACCATAAATAGAAAACGGAAGGAAAAAAGCTAATGCATATAAAAATTTCTTTTTCTTAAATAAATCTAACAGTTGTTGCATTATACTCCTCCATATCATTCCTAGTTCGAAAATATATGTATAAAAAACAATAGCCGGCATAAAGCCAAGCTATTTGTTTTTTATGCATTTTGGCCTTGTTTCACTTCGACCTTCTTTTTAAAAATTATATATTTGCTTGCAAAATAATTAACAACTACAACAATAACATTCGCGATAATTTTAGATACTAAATCATTGATACCTAACCATTCGATTAATGCAATCATGGAGAAGAGATCGATGAAGTACGATAAAACGCGAAATCCCATAAAATAGAAAAATTCTTTCATTGCATGGGCAAAGCTTGTTGGTTGACTTTTAAATACGTACTTTTTATTTGTAAAATACGCAAACAACACAGATACAATCCATGCGATTGTCGTAGCAACTTTGTAATCCATTCCAGCTAAAGTTGCGCAAACAAAATACATAACAATATTAACGAGCGTCGTTAAACCGCCAAAAAGCAAATAGTTAAAGATTTCCTTCGTTCTGTTATTCACGTTTTTAATCTCCTAACGATTTGATTTTACTTTATGATCTTCTACGCGATATAACTTTGCTGTCGGCTTTTCATCCAAATTTGTTACTTTATCATCATTATACTCATCTACAAAGTACAGTGGACGATTTTTCGTTTCATTAAAGATACGACCTAAATACTCACCGATGATTCCAATTGAAATCAACTGTACTCCACCAAGGAATAAAATCGCTGTCATCATTGATGGATATCCAGTTACGGACTCACCATACATCATCGTTTTAATAATGATCCAAAGCATATAACAAAACGCGCCAAATGATACGGTGAATCCTAATAAGGATGCAAGACGTAATGGAAACGTTGTAAAGGATGTGATTCCTTCAATTGCTAAATCCATTAATTTAAAGTAGTTCCATTTCGTTTCACCAGCTGCGCGTGGATCACGATCGAATAAAATTTCTTTCTTATTATATCCAATCCAACTGAACATTCCTTTTGTATAACGCTGTGTTTCACGAATTTTCTTTAATGCTTCCACGCAACGTCTATCCAACAAACGAAAATCTCCTGTATTTTCTTGAATTGGGATTCTTGTTGTTTTCTTTAATAGGCTATAGAATTTTCCAGCCGTCCATTTTTTCGCCCAAGATTCTCCTGCACGAGAACGTCTTTTTGCATAAATATCATCATAGCCTTGCTCCCAATATTGAATCATTTCTGGGATTAATTCTGGCGGGTCTTGTAAATCAGCATCAATAATGATGACTGCATCTCCCATCGCATGATCCAATCCGGCGATCATCGCTGTCTCTTTTCCAAAGTTACGAGATAAGTCTACATAAGAAATGCGTTTATCGCGTACTCGGAACTCTTTAATCATATTTAATGTATTATCTTTACTTCCATCATTCACAAATAAAATCTCGAAGTTATAATTTGGCACCGACTCAATCACGCCCGTCAACCGGCTGTACAGCTGATCTAACACTTCTTCTTCATTGTATGCCGGTACTAAAATTGTAATGGTCTTCAAAGAAGGTACCCCTTTCTTTTTCAAATTTTCTCAGTAAAGAACAATTTATAAGCACAGATTAGACATAGTAAATTGGATGTTTCCCTTAGAATACCTCATTCTCCAATTCACTATGTCTAATCTTACACATCTATCAATAATTAATTTTTAACCGCTTGTTCTTGTACAAGTTTTTGCATAATTTGTAGCAAATCTTCTTTTAATTCGTCATGTTGCAGCGCCATTTCAATTGTTGTTTGAATAAAGCCTAGCTTTTCACCAACATCATAGCGTTTTCCTTCAAAATCGTAAGCGAATACGCGTTGAATTTCATTTAGATTTTGAATTGCATCCGTTAATTGAATTTCACCGCCAGCACCGATATGTTGCTCTTCTAAGAAGCGGAAGATTTCAGGTGTTAAGATATAACGACCCATAATCGCTAAATTTGAAGGTGCTGTACCTTGTGCTGGTTTTTCAACAAATTGTTTTACTTGATAACGGCGACCATCTTTTTCTAATGGATCAATAATGCCGTAGCGATGTGTTTCATTTTCTGGCACTGTTTGCACACCAATTACAGATGATAATGTTTTTTCATACTCATCGATCAATTGTCTTAAGCAAGGTGTTTCTGCTTGCACAATATCGTCTCCAAGTAATACAGCAAACGGCTCATCACCAATGAATTTACGCGCACACCATACTGCATGGCCTAAACCTTTTGGTTCTTTTTGACGGATATAGTGAATATCAACCATTTTAGAAGAAGCTTGTACTCTTTCAAGCAACTCATACTTTTTCTTCTCTAATAAATTTTGTTCTAATTCAAAGGCATTATCAAAATGATCTTCAATCGAACGTTTTCCTTTACCTGTAACGATAATAATATCTTCAATACCCGCAGCTACTGCTTCTTCAACGATATATTGAATTGTTGGTTTATCAACAATCGGTAACATTTCCTTTGGCATTGCCTTCGTTGCTGGTAAAAAACGTGTTCCAAGACCAGCAGCAGGAATAATAGCTTTTCTTACTTTTTTCATGTTTACAACCTCTTTCTTTATGGTTTTACATGGCGAACATTTTTTATTTCCTATCAGTTAATTTATCCTACACAGGATAAATTTATTGTACAAAGCACACTTAATATAGAGAACATAAATATGAAGTACGTCGTCATATTAACTCTTGTATAGTATCTCTCTAGGAATCTTACACCCTTTTTACTTTGTAATATTCCCTTGTTTTTTATGACAAAGTGACATTCCCTACAAATTTTACATGATTGCCTCTTCATTAGTCAAGGTTTCCTCGAACTTGTCATAGATTGATAACATAATAAATGAACGATATGTCAACTGATTCTGCGAAAGAAATCCTTTATTTTGAGAAGCCATTTCCCATGAAACAGTTTGTTATGCGCAGTCCTTTTTCCATTATTTTTCTACGACAAAGAATTCCCAATACATGTACCTTTTACTTATTTATTAAATCTTTATGCAATAAAAAAAAGGGATTTCTCCCTTTTTTTATTGTACTCGATTCATAATAGCTTTTTTAATTTCTTCAAGCTTCTCTTCGCTATGTTGTAAGGAATCACCTTGTACACCGAAGTAAAACTTGATTTTCGGCTCTGTTCCAGACGGGCGTAAGCAGAACCAAGATCCATCTGCCAAATAATACTTTAATACATTTGATTTTGGTAATTTGATTTCTTCTGTCGCATTTTCTTCTACTTTTGTTCTAACGCTCGCTTTATAATCTTCAGCAATCGTTACTTCTAAGTCCGCAACTTCTGTCGGTCTATTTTCACGGAACGATGTCATCATATTTTGAATTTGTTCTGCTCCGTCTTTTCCTTTTAACGTTAAAGAAACAAGTCCTTCACGGAAGAATCCGTACTTTTCAAATACTTCAAGTAAACCATCATATAATGTTTTACCTTGCGCTTTATAATATGCAGCAACTTCACATGCAAATAATACAGATTGTACCGCATCTTTATCACGGCAGAACGGACGAATTAAATAACCATAGCTTTCTTCATAACCGAACTGGAACTCATATTCTCCGCTCGCTTCATATTGCCTAATTTTTTCACCAATAAATTTAAAGCCAGTTAACGTATCAATTGTATCAAGTCCGTAAGATTTTGCGATTGTACGCCCTAACTCTGATGTAACGATTGTTTTTAATACAACACCGTTTGCCGGTAAAATACCTTGTTCTTTCTTTTGTGATAATAAGTATTCTAGCATTAAAGCACCCGTTTGGTTTCCTGTTAACACTTGATACTCACCATCATGATTGCGAACTGCAACGCCAAGACGATCCGCATCTGGATCTGTTGCAATTAATACATCTGCATCAATTTCTTCACCGTACTGAATTGCCAATTCAAACGCAGCATGCTCTTCTGGATTTGGTGATTTTACTGTTGAAAAGTCTGGATCTGGCTGTTCTTGTTCTTTTACAACAGTTACATTTTTAAATCCAACTGCCTCTAATCCGCGGCGAGCCGGAATATTAGATGTTCCATGTAAAGGTGAGAAGACGATTTTTAAATCTTGTCCCATTTCCTTCACAAGCTCTTTATTAAGAATTACTGTTTTTAATTGTTCTAAATATGCATCGTCAACTTCTTGACCGATAATCTGTAGAAGACCATTTTGTTTCAATTGCTCTACATCGGCAACCTCTACTGTCAATTCATTACTTACATTATTTACATAATGAATTAACTCATCCGCTTCTTTCGGAGGCAATTGTCCCCCATCATCTCCGTACACTTTATAGCCATTATATTCCGGTGGGTTATGGCTTGCTGTAAGAACGATACCACTGTACGTATGTAAATAACGCACTGCAAAGGACAATTCAGGTGTTGGGCGCAGACTTTCAAATACGTATGTTTTAATACCGTGAGCACCTAATGTTGCTGCCACTTCCATCGCAAACTCTGGAGATTTATGACGAGAATCATAGGCAACAACAACGCCGCGCGCTTTTGCTTCTTCGCCTTGCTTTTCAATAAAACGAGCTAAACCTTCTGTTGCTTTACGGACAGTATACACATTCAAACGATTTGTGCCGGCACCTAGTTCTCCGCGCATACCACCTGTACCAAACTCTAAATTTTTATAAAAACTATCCTCAATTTTCTTTTCATCACTTTGCATTTCTTCTAATTGCTGCTTTAGCTCTGCATCTAAATCTGCAAAGGAAATCCAGCGTTTATACTCTTTTTTCCATTCCATGTTGTTTTCTCCTCTCAATCAGCATAGTCTCATTATATGAAAAAAATTATGCTTCCCTCAATATTTTTTATTTTTTTACAACATTTAATTCCCTATTTATCGTGGAAATCCATTGGCGCATACCGAAAAAAGGATTGGCAAATGCCAACCCTTTCCTCACTTACTCTTCATTTCCAAATCTTTCAACAAACGTTGCCAATGTACGCACCATTGCTCCTGTTCCTCCGCTTGGACCTAAGTCATGTGCGCTACTTGTATCAGATGTTCCCGCGATGTCTAAATGCACCCAAGGTGTTTCTTCTGCAAATTCTCCAAGGAATACACCTGCCATAATTGCATGGCCCTCACGTCCTGGGGAGTTATTTAAATCTGCTAACTTACTATTTCGAACACGCTCTTTATCGCGTTCGAAAATTGGCAATTGCCAAATTGTCTCATCTGTTTCCATCGATGCTTCTAACACTTGCTCATAAAATACTTCGTTATTTGTCATAGCACCTGTTGTATGAGTTCCTAAAGCTACAATAACACCACCTGTTAAAGTCGCAACATCAACAAGATAATTCGCTCCAAGATTCTTCGCATACGTAATACCGTCAGCTAACGCTAAGCGGCCTTCTGCGTCTGTATTTAACACTTCAATCGTTTTACCACTCATTGATGTAATCACATCATCTGGTTTAAATGCAGTTCCGCTTACCACATTATCTGTCGAAGGGATAACAGCCACTACGTTTTGTTCTGGGCGAAGTTCACCGATAATTTCCATTGCGCCAAGAACAGCTGCAGCACCGCCCATATCACCTTTCATACCAACCATGCTTTCACGTGGTTTTAGAGAATAACCACCTGTATCGTATGTAATCCCTTTCCCAACTAAGCCAATTACATCTGTCCACTCTTCTTTCCCTTTATATAAAAGAGCAATCATTTTTGGCGGCTCCGTAGAACCTTGGTTTACCGCAAGTAGGGCACCCATTCCAAGCTCTTCCATTTCCTCTTTCTCGAGAACTTTATAATCCATATCATACTTTTCGGCTAGTTCAACAGCATAATTTGCTAAAGCCGTTGCCGTCAACATGTTTGGCGGCATATTGATAAGCGTACGCGCAGAGTTTGTAGCACGTCCATGTACGTATCCGACTGTTAATGCAGCTTCAATTTCTTGCGTATCTTCCTCTGTAATCACAACAAAGCTATCTAATTGATGAGCTTCTTTTTTATCTATTTTATATGTTAATAACTCATATGTACCAAGGAAATATGTTTCTGCCGCAATGTGCGCAACATCAATAGCGTCCAGTTTTTCTGTAACAAATGAATCTAACATAAATGCAACATTTTTCACTTTCGCACTTTGCAATGTTTTCGCTAACTTGCCAAGTGCACCGCGCAGCGTTTCTGTTGTATATTTTTCTTTTTTGCCAAGACCAACAAAATAATAACGCTTTACATCTGTTTTCCCTAAGCTATGTACTTTCGAAATAACTTTTTTCTTTGGAGAAATTTCCTTTTCATCTAGTAGCACTTGTAAATGTCCATCAAACGCTTCGTTTAATTCGTTTACAAAACTACTCATTACTTCATCTTCAAATAATGCAACAACTACTGCTTCATGACTTGCTAATTCTTTTTGTACTTGAAACATGTCAGCACCCCCTGTTTTTTCTCTTCCTATTATACCTTTATTTTCAGGAAAATGCGATAATTCAAACTTCTTCCATATATAAAATAAATGGCGGAAGCTTCGGCAAATCCTGAATTTGCTCATATGGAATTTGATTTATCTCTTTTGGTAACATTTCACGACACGTTTGAATGAACTGGACGACTTTTTCAACATTCAAGTTCCAATAAACCTTGCAATATGGAGTCAAATACATTTCAGCTACTTCCATCATCATCCGTGCTCCCTTTATATTCCCGTAGCTATAATGATACTGTGCGACTGTCATTTGTAATAAACCTTTTAAAAACAAATTCCCTCTGTCTTCGAGCCACATTTCTTCTAATAAATCATGGCACGTATAATAATCACCTTCATTATACTTTATAAAAAACTCATAATACGCTAAAGGATACTCTTTCATTACTTCTCTCCCTTTACTGCGTTTTTTCTCCTCCACTTCACTCTATGATAGCAAACGAAAAAAAGTCTAGCGCTGCAAGCGTCTAGACTATTGTTGTTTTAAATATTGTGTGCGAAACACTTGCATTGTTTCGTCTTCATTTAAAAGCACTAAATCTTGTTCTGTAAGTTTGCCATTTCCCATTTTCACAACATAAACACTCACTTTTTTCTTTCCCCATTGATTATATACATCTCGCACGGTTTCATAATATAAATCAAGGCGATTCCCTTGAATTGCACCGCCTTTATCCGCCACAACACCGTAGCCATATCCAGGAACAAATAGAATTGTCCCAATCGGAAATACGCGAAGGTCAGCTGCGATTGTTGAATATATATCCCGTTTTACTTTCACTCCGGAATATGTAATCCCGTACTCAGGATGTCCTTTTGTTTTTCCTGTCGACTCTCTACCAGCCGTATATCCTGTTGCAGTAACTTCCATTTGGCGATACTTTGACCAATCTTTTGCATTCTCTAAAGCACGAATAACTTCGGCACTTGGAATCGCCTGCTTATTTTGTTCAGCTGCGTGTACTACTTTCACTTCATTTTTCTTATACATATGAATCATTTCAGAAAAAGAAATTCCTGACATAGCTTGCCAAGTTATACACAATGCAGCTACAAATAAGCAAACCATTATCATGCGAATGCTATATCGTTTTATCATTTTCGTTTTCCACACTCCTTCATCGTTATTGTGCCCCAACCGATGAAGAAAATATTCATGAAAAAACTCCTCAGAAAGGAGCTTCAAAACATTTGATATCCGCGTTGCCGTAATGATTTGATTACAATACCAGATAGAGCAGCCCCAACTAAGCCCGTTGATAAAATGAAAATGTCAGCCTGTCCAAGATGAAGAAAACTTGTTCCTAATGAAGAAAATGCTTCTTTCGGCTTTACAAAATAATCTAAGAAATCAACTTTATCAATAATAAATACACAAATAAGCGGATATACAACGATCATCACCCATGTTGCCCGTAAAATCATATTTAATAAAAAACCAATTCCAAAAAATAAAACTAAGAATAACATCATAGAAATTAACAAAACAGGTACGCTCATTATTTCCATCCCTTCTTATTTATTTTCTGTATTTCCTACAAAAACGTTATATGCTGTATAACCAAACTGATCTCCTGGATTTAACGTCTCATCCATTTGTAAAAGTGGAAATGGCATCGCTTCTAATAAATACTGTATTAACACAGAAGCATTTTCATCATGTATGATATCTTTTGGAAATAAAAATGCTCCTTCAGACAATTCTCGCTCCTGAATAACAATCTCTTCTCCTTTTGGCTCTAAAAGAAAAATAATCATATTATCACTAATCTCACCCTGTATTACACCTGATCGCACACTTACAATTCCGTTCACACTCGTAGCAATTCCTGTCTCTTCTAACACTTCACGCTGCACGGCTTGATCGATTGTTTCGCCTTCATTGACAAAACCAGCAGGCAATGACCATTTTCCTTTTAATCCGCCATAGTTTTTCTTAACGACAAGCCATCTTCCATCTGACGTTACGACAAGACCACTTACCGCTAACCACACCTTTCCGCGTTTACTCATTACTAGAAACTCCTTCCGATCAAACGAACAGAATATTCATTCTTTTCTTTCATTATACTATAAAGATTTAAAAAGGAGAACGCGTCCCCTTTTTAAAAAGAACTTTACAAACACCTGAATATTCAGTAAAACCAAAAACAAAAAAACAGAAATAGCTATAATAGCCATTTCTGTTTTGAATTACAAATTAAAATAGTTTTAATTTACCTTTTTTAAGAACTAATAAAGGTCCGCCAAGTATGAATAAGTAACGGTTGTCGATTACTTTCTTCATAAATGAAGCTTTCCATCCAGTTAATTTTTTGCCCATTACAACGCCCATTGCATCGTCATGACCTAATGAACATACAGAACCTTTGTTATCGAATACAAACTTCTGCATTTCGCCTTTACCACGAACAAGAACAGCTAAGTTATGTGCAATGCTGTAACCTTGTTGAATTGCGATTTGTGCTGTTGGTGGGTATGGACGGTTAATTTCTTCGTTAATAATTAACGCTGCATCACCAACCATGAATACTTCTTCATGACCTGGAGCGTGCATGTACTCATCCACTTTTACACGGCCGCGCATTGCTTCAAAGCCGGACTCTTCTACAATACCGTTACCACGTACACCTGCAGCCCAAACTACAGTTGCAGATTTCAATAATTCTACATCGTCGCCGTTTGCAACAATAATACCTTCTTCTGTTGCTTCTTTAATCGCTGTACCGATGCGGAATTCTACACCTTTTTTCTCTAATTGTTTTACAGCATACTCAACTAGCTCTGGGTCGAAACCAGGAAGTGCTGTTGGAGCAGCTTCAACACAAATGATACGCGCTTTTTCGCGAGGAACATCATACTCTTTGCAAAGTTCAGGAATACGGTTTGCAAGCTCACCTACATACTCCATACCTGTAAATCCTGCACCACCGACAACGATTGTAACTAACTCATCGCGTTTTTCTGAAGCATATAGAGAGAACATGTACTCCATATGATCACGAATTTGACGAGTTGCATTAATGTTAGCGATTGAGAATGCATGCTCTTTTAATCCTTTAATTCCAAATGTCTCAGACTCGAAACCAAGACCGATTACTAAGTAATCATACTCTAGCTCGCCATTTTTTAAGATAACGCGCTTTTCAGCTGCTTTAATTTCTACAACTGTGTCTTGTACGAAGTTTACTTTGTTTGTGTCGATTACATCTTTAATGTCTAAACGAACTTTGTCGTGATGCAACGTACCAGCTGCACTTTCATGTAACCAAGTTGCTTGATAATGATAGCTGTTGTTATTTACTAATGTGATTTCAGCTTCACTTACAGATAATGTTTTTTGCAGACGAACAGTAGTAATCATCCCGCCATAACCTGCGCCTAGAACTACGATTTTTGGCTTCTTCAACTTAATCACACTCCTCTTCTTTATATAGATAGTTAAAAATAATAAAAATAGTGCTAAAACAAATTAAATGTTAAGAATGTAAAATTTTTCACATTCTTAACAAAACCAATAACAAGTTTGAAAAATGTTACGAAATTTGTCACAAAAAATTAATATTTTTACTTTCCTATATTAGTCGTTTTCTCTTTACTTTTCAAGCACTTGTAAAATTATCGATTTTTTAAAATAACGTAATCTTTTTAAGTTTTTTGACATTTGCTTATTTGCAAAGCAAATACAGCTTTTTACTGGATTCCTTTGCTTTCTCTTATGCCGTATATATACTGAAATACCAACAAAATACACATAATTACCAAACATTACATCCTTTACTTGTTGACTAGTTTCTTCTATATATAATGAATCTATACAAAGTGCGTACACAATTCAGTCGTTTCTACGGTATTTTTTCATAAAATATGATATCATTTGTCTTGAGTGCGCTTGCACTCCGCTCATGGAAGTTTCGTATAACATACATACGAGTGTATATAGGAGAAACACGAAAAATTTCCTAATTTTAGGGGGAGTAAAGAGTGACAGAAAATCAAAAGGTATACGACATCACTATTATTGGTGGAGGCCCAACTGGATTATTCACAGCTTTTTATGGCGGTATGAGACAAGCAAGCGTAAAAATTATCGAAAGCTTGCCACAACTCGGCGGTCAATTATCCGCATTGTATCCTGAAAAGTACATATATGATATCGCAGGTTTTCCAAAAATTCGTGCACAAGAACTTATTAACAATTTAAAAGAACAAATGAGCAAGTTCGAACCAACCATTTGCTTAGAAGAAGCTGTTCAAACATTAGAAAAACAAGAAGATGGCGTGTTCAAACTTGTAACAAATAAAGAAACACACTATTCTAAGTCCGTCATCATTACAGCTGGAAACGGCGCGTTCCAGCCACGCCGTTTAGAATTAGAAGGAACAGAAAAATTCGAAAAAACTAACTTACACTATTTCGTTGATGATATGAATAAATTTGCCGGCAAACGCGTTGTCGTCTTTGGCGGCGGAGATTCTGCAGTAGACTGGACAATGATGTTAGAGCCAATCGCAGAAGAAGTTACAATCGTTCACCGCCGTGATAAATTCCGCGCACATGAGCATAGCGTTGAAACGTTAATGAACTCGCGCGCACAAGTGAAAACACCATACGTTCCAATTGAACTAATCGGTGAAGAAAAAATTGAACAAGTTGTCCTTCAACATGTAAAAACAGAAGAGAAAGTTGTCATTGATGTCGATGATGTCATCGTCAACTATGGATTCGTCTCTTCCCTCGGTCCCATTAAAGACTGGGGCTTAGATATCCAAAAGAACAGCATCGTTGTAAATTCCAAAATGGAAACAAACATCCCTGGTATTTACGCAGCTGGTGATATTTGCACATATGAAGGAAAAGTAAAACTAATTGCATGCGGATTTGGCGAAGCACCAACAGCAGTAAACAACGCAAAAGCGTACTTCGATCCAAACGCAAAGCTGCAACCAATGCATAGCTCTAGTATGTTTTAATAGGAAGAGACTGATCCAAAAGGCACATTGGTGCCTTTTGAAATCAGTCTCTTTTTTACGTGCCCAGCAATATATCGGCGGTTCGACACAATATAAAGTGAAACTTCCATCAGTGACGCTTTTCTCACTGATGGTTAGTTGAACCAATCGGGCTTTTACGGGCAGTTTTCTTCCAGTGTTTCCCCAGCCTTTACTGCCCGTTAATGCGGGGTAAAGACTCTTCGACGATATTCGACACACAATCCCCTATCCTCCCTCTGTATAATTATGGTACAATCGACAGGAACGTTTGTTCTTATATAAAAAAAGAGAGGATGACACAATGATGCAACCTAAAATCGTAAAAAAGGAATCTTTTCAAGCCGTTGGTATCTCTATTACTACAAACAATGAACTGGAAATGTCGAGCGGTGGAAAAATCCCTCACCTATGGAGTCAATACTTCCAAGAACAAATTAGCAACCACATTCCAAATAAGACTACACAAACAGAAACGCTTGCACTATATTCCAACTATGAATCCGATGAAACAGGTTTCTATACGTTTGCAATTGGTGTTCCTGTTTCCACTGTCATTGATACACCAGAAAACATGACATCATTCACGATCCCAGCTACTACATACGCCGTATTTACAACGCGCCGAGGGCCGCTATCCGAAATCATCGTAGAAGCATGGCAAGAGATTTGGAACTGGTCAAAAGAAAATAAACGTGCGTTCACAACAGACTTTGAACTGTATGATGAACGAGCTTTCGATCCAAATGACGCTCAAGTTGATATTTACATTGCACTATCTTAATACATTAAAAAGACACAGCAGCTGCTGTGTCTTTTTTCATACTTATTCCTTGTTATACCGTTATATACGATTTTTAATCAATAGATGAATATAACATTGAATCTCAAAAAAAGCCTTACATTACATATCGTCAAATCTTACAAAACTGTTATGTTTCTGTAAGGTTCGGCGATAGTAAGTCCATGCGTTATCCTACATAATAAACGTATAACAACAAACAAAAACAAAAAAATTCATGAGGTGATACATATGAATGGAAATAAAATATTATCTGCGCTTTCGTACTTCAGTGTTCTCTTTGCACCTATCTTGTTCCCGCTAATCGTTTGGATTGTAGGCGATTATGAAACAAGAAGTCATGCTAAACGTGCTCTATGGACACATATTCTTCCGGGCATTGCTACCTTTATAGGACTTGCAGTATTAGGAGTTATGGATGTTGGTCTTAAACAGCCAGATACGACACTTGCGATTGGCTCAGTAATTGTCGTATGCATTTGTGCCCTAATTAGCCTATACTACTTTATTTGGAATATAGTAAAAGGAATTAAGGTCCTTAAAGGATAATTTTTTCCAATAAGAATGGATTCCCCCGGCTAAAAACACAACCACCCAATATCTCACATGAGAGACGTTTGGTGGTTTTTCCTTTTTCAACATGAAAAATCTGCTGGGCAAATTCCACTTTTTTGAATACAATAAAAAAGTATCTGTATAGAAAGATTAGAAACTGTTAACAAAGATAAAAAGACATATGACAGAAAGGAATTCATATGGAGGAATTACAGAAAAGTAAACCCGCCCTAGCAGAAACGGAAATGCCTTTATTAAAAAATACAAACTTCCTATTTCTTTGGGCAGCCACTCTATTTTCAAGCTTTTCCTTAGCTTTTTTTACGTTTTCCCAAACGTGGTACATAGCAAAAACATTAAATTTAGAAGCATCACTCGGCGTTGTCTTTGTCGCTCTTAGTGTTCCCCGCCTCATCTTCATGATTATCGGCGGAGCTGTTGCAGACAAATTCCCAAAAAAGAATATCATGTTTTATTCTAATATCGTTCGAGCACTTCTTGTCACGATCATTCTCATTTGGTTTATTGTTGGGCACGTCACACTATACACATTTGCTTTATTTGCACTATTCTTCGGCTTAGCCGATGCCTTTTTCTGGTCCGCTGATGGTTCTATCCTACCTGAGCTCGTAGCGAAGCATCGTCTTACACAAGCAAATTCACTTACACAAATGACGAACCAAGCATCAGTTATCTTCGGCCCTGTCCTTGGCGGGATACTGATTAAATTCAGTAATTATGAGACAATCTTTACAATAACCATTCTCTTATTAATTGTCGCTGCCATATTGATTCAAAAGGTTCATTCAAACGTAGGACAAGAAGAAAAACAAGCAAATAAAGGTATGTTCACTTCTATTAAAGAAGGCATTCTTTATGTGAAAGAATCTTCTTTTTTATCAACGTTTCTTATTTGCAGTGCCTTTTTAAATTTGTTTTTAATCGGGCCAATGCAAGTTGGTTTTCCGTTGTTCATAAAAAATGTACTGCACGGTGACTCTTTACAATTTAGTTATTTAGAAGCAGCGGTTGGCGGCGGAATGGCCATTGGCGCTGTTATCGTTGGACTGCGAAATATTAATCGCCGCCGCGGATTATTTTGTATTATCATGATGCTGCTGTCAGGTGTTTTCTTCTTGTCTATTAATTTCAGTACAACACTTTGGCAAGCGCTTCTTTCCGGCTGTTTTTACGGCATTACAATCGCAATGGCAATTGTGCCGTTAATGGCTATGATTCAATCAACGGTCAAGGAAGAAATGATGGGCCGCGTTATGAGCTTACTTATGCTATCATCGATGGGCTTTATCCCTGTTTCTTATGCAGTTACATCACTTGCCTTAGCTGCTGGAATACCGATTGTTACAGTTATGAAAAGCGGTGCCATTGCGGTTATTATCTTTGTACTCTTTATCGTAATCCGCGTTCCAACTGTACGGAAATTTGATTAAAAGAAAGGAGTTATGCTTCAGACGCATAACTCTTTTCTTTTTTCACTTTCAAATGGATTATACAAAACAATCCCGCTGTTCCTCCTCGCTGCCGCTCCCCACTCTAGTGCGACATCTAGAAATAATGACTGCATCGTACTATATAAGAGTGCTCCAATGTCTTTACGAATCTCACCGCATTTATACGCCCTTACAACACTTTTTGTCCGCCGAATAATTTGCATTTGTATATCATTGTGATTCATAAGTTGCTCCCACAACAATCCTCCCTCAAATAAACCGCTCTTTTTGTAAGCAAGTTCCACTTTACCCCAAGCGAAATTAATTGTTTGGGGATTTTGTGACATAGGTGCAATTGCATTTACAAATTGCTGTGGTATATCATGACGACAATACGTTGCGTCCATGTTATACGTTTTTGTTTTCTGTTGTATCTTTACATTGTTTTCATAAACATTAGTTTCCGCCTCCTCATTCAAGCGCTCCTTCTTACAGTCTCCTGCACTTTCCCCTTTTTCACATGCGGTCATTTGCATGCGGTCAATCATGCGGTCAACTGCCTGTTTACGAAATACATACAAATTGGCACTATATCCTCCACGCTTATGTCTTTCTTTTGTGAACACACGCTTAATAATGCCAAGTCGTTCAAGTTTTGCGACAGAACGGCGCACAGTTCGTATATTTTTCTCTATTTTCACCGCAATCGTTTCCATTAGCGGACATGCAACACCAACTGTTTTTTGTTTTTCATTCACCGCATATCTCCCTAACAAACGAATGATAAGAAAATCCGTTTTGTTGATATGAGTTTGATACTGAGCCAAAATTTGCTGCTGATATGTATTAAATTCTTCTTTGTTTTGAAATTCACTATGTTGTTTCATTCGTGCATATAATTTACTCATATTTATCACCCCATTTATAAATAAGAGTAAATATATGAAATTGGCGTAAAAATTTATTGTATGATAGAAATAAATTCATCCAAATGAGGTGAGGACATGATTGTAATTAGTGCTTGTTTAGCTGGAATTGCTTGTCGTTATGACGGAAACGATAATCTCGTTGCAAAAATTGGAGAACTACTAGAAAAAAAAGAAACGACCCTTATTTGTCCAGAAGTATTAGGAGGATTACCAACACCACGTACCCCTGCCGAAATTGTCGGAGGAAACGGCGATGATGTTTTGAACGGAACAGCAAAAGTAATAGACCAAAACGGAAATGATGTAACAGAAATCTTTATTGCAGGTGCTTATAAAGCATTAGATCAAATAAAAAATTTAAACCCTGAATATATTATTCTAAAAGAACGTAGCCCTTCATGCGGAAGTTCTGTGATTTACACTGGAAAATTTAATGGACAGAAACAAGCTGGTTATGGGGTTACAACTGCATTATTCAGACGACATGGGTTTAGGGTTATTTCGGAGGCGGATTTTACAAAAAAATAAGGCACACACTCTTAGCTATGATTGGATGGAGTATCTTATAGGAAGCGGGGAAATGAAAATGAAGAAACTTAAAGGTGCTGTTTTTATTTTCGTACTTAGCATCCCAATATTCCTATTCAGTGATTGTTTTACAAAAACAGATCTAAACAACCAATAGGAAGCTATTTGTCAGAGAACTACGGAATCAAGGATAGGGATTTCAAAATCCTTTCTGCTGATAATAACTGGTTTGAAGGCATTGATCATCAGACTTATATAGAAATCAAAAAACCTTACCATACTTTTTCTTATTTAATGGTAGACAGGGAGTCACACGAAATAGATAAAAGTAGCAGCGATGATGTTTTCTTAGAAATATTCAAAGGAGCTTATGTTGAACAACATCGTGATGTTTTGAAACAATCTGATCAGATAATAAAAAAGTATAATTTATTAAGTAACTCTCCTAACGACTATGACAAAGGAAAACAAAATTTCTATTACTATTTACATGTAAATATAGATGAACAACAAGAAAAAGAATTAATTGAAAACTTCAAACATGATCAAAATTTAAACACTGACGACATAATGAAAACGTTAAAAGTTAGTAAACCTAGAAATAATACTAATTATATAGGAGTCATCAATTTTATTTACTATTACAACACCTACAAAAATAGTGAAACTGTTCCCAATGCTCAAAGTATTATGGAGGATTTCGAAAAGAGCCACATGTTAACAGAGGGCATTTATAACATAGCAGTTCAGACCATCTATTCCAGCCCTGATGTGCTAGAAGAAAGCATGGATAGTCGCAATAATAATGTCATGTTTACCGTGGATAAACAAGGGAAATTCGAAATATTAAAAACAACTGTAGATTCTAGATAAAATACGCCTTGAGTATAGTGTAGATATGTTAAGAATTCAACTGGGATAGGAGTGAGTAAATCATTATGACTCAAACGACCCGAGTTCTTATTTCTGGCGAAAGCTGCTCATGTAACGTAACAGTTACCAATTCTGAACCGCAAACACCCATTTAAAAAGAAAAAGAAGATAACCGCATACTATATAAATCCATTTTGTTTCCATTTATATAGATCGTTATCTTCTTTTCATTTTCGGATATGAATTCATATTAATTTTTCAACGAATAAGTCACTTCTATGCAGTAAGTACAACATGCCTACACTTTTCCTTTTCGTTTGAAACCTCACGCGCAATAAGAAACCGTTTCCATTTACATTCAGACGTCCTCATCCTACCTAACAAGAAAGAGATTTTTCTGTCGGTTTTTCAACTTGTATATAACTTATTATGAGGCTGACTTTTTCACCCCATAACGCTGTTCAATACGTTGTTCAATTTTTTCCATCTCTTGTTTATCATTCAGTATCTTTTGTTTATTTTCCTGTACCAATTCTTTAAATGATTTATTGAGAAATTTACAATGCTTTTTCACCTTAATCATTCCTCCTTATTTTCTATGAAATCAAGATGTAGAATGAAAAATACTACATAAAACTTTTCGCTCTTTGTAAAAACTTGTCTTTATTTGTCGAAAAATTCTACTTAATTAGATGATACTATAACTTTCGTTTTTTCAAAAGATAATTTTTTGAACATTTTGTGAAATCGATAAACTATAACATATAAGTTGCTACTACACCGACCATTTTTATGTATACAAAAAAGAGCGTCCAGTCTTAGACGCTCTTTTTCGTTAGCAAGGTATAATGATAGAAAAACATGTTCCTTTTCCTTTTGAACTCTCTATTTCTATATCTCCATTTAGCTCTCTAATAATGCTGTATGCAACCATAGTGCCAAGTCCAGTCCCTTTTTCTTTTGTTGAATAAAATGGCGTGGCAATTCGCTTTACTTCTTTTTGGGACATTCCAATTCCCGAATCAATAATATCAATTACAATATGACTTTTGATTTTTTGTGCATGAATTTGTAACACTCCACCATCTGCCATAGCTTCAATTCCGTTTTGTAAAATGTTAGTGAAGCACTGTTTTAATTTTTCAGGATTCGCATTTATATACAAATACCCTGGAATATCTTTCTGTATTTCAACGTTGTATGAAAATGCTAGCGGAGAAATCGTATTTGTTACTTCCCGAAATATACACTTTATGTTTAGTCGTTCTTTTATTGTATTTTGTGGTTTTGTTAGAGATAAATAATCATTGATAATCAATTGTACTTTTTCTAATTCCATTAACATAATTTTCAAGTATTCATCTTGAGATGTTTTTGACAGTTCATTTTCACGGAATAATTGCGTGAATCCATATACAGTCGTCAGCGGATTATGAACTTCATGTGCAATCGATGCAGCTAATTCACTAGCTGTATAAAATTTTTCAGCTCTTTGAATTTTTTCTTTCATTTTAAACTTCTCAATCATTCCCTCTACTAAATAAATAGATAATAATCCTGTGAAGGCATTAACCAGTACATAATTAATCAAAAATCCAATAAAAACAGCTTCAATTTTACCGTATATTTCAATTTGATTCATTAGCGCAGAGATAGAAAAAAAACTCGTACAAATCAAAAGCAATAGTGTGTGAAACAATATTTTTTTTCTCCTAAAATAAATAGGGAGAAAATAACGTAATATTGTCGTAACAACTATAGTTATAGTATATATAATAACTGATGAAAAAAAGCCGTCCCCACCTAAGTAAAATCGATATCCAATATATACAATACTTATACAAATAATACTTCTTGTATTTCCATATAGAAGCACTAAAAGAATAGAAATAAACCGCAAATCATAAATATACCCGTCATGTAAATGAATAGGGAATGTCATACAAAGAACAATTGCGATCGATGAAAAAAAAGAAATTAATATATTATTACGTGGTTTTTTTTCTGTCTTATCTAACCAAAATACTTGATAACTAAGGATACAAATGATAATAATAAATGCATTTAATAGTAGTGTAGAAATTCCCATATTCTATGCCTCCCTAATTCTTTGTAAGGGGGATGATACACTCTTCCTTGAAAACGTTTTAAATTTTATATTACGTTTTTTTGATTTATTAGTTCATTATGTTTTTCGGTTTTAGAAATAATAGATAGGTATACGTGCTTTTTATTGTATATTGTAATTAAATGTAGAGACGTACAAGAAAGAGGAAATGGGAAAAAGCTACCTAATTATTTTCTGAAAATTCTGTTAATTCAAAAAGGGAAACCATCTTCTCTACTATAGAATATCATAAAAATGAGCAAATAACAACAAAAAAGCTCGAATTTCTACCTTTTCCGCCATTTCCCCCCATTTCCTCACAAAATAAAAACCCCCTTAACAAGTGAACTTAGTCATTCATCGTCAAGGAGGTTAGTATGATTAATCTTTAAAGATATGCATTACATAAATGCTATCTAGCATTAACATTCTTCAGGCTTACCAGCATTCGTCGCTGTGCGGAAAGATGATCCACAGCCGCATGAGGCGATTGCGTTTGGATTGTCGATAGTAAATCCGCCTCCAAGCATCGATTGCTTATAATCGATTTTTACTCCTTTTACAATTGCAGCACTTTCTTTATCAATAACAAATTCAACACCGAAAAATTCAAGAACTGTGTCGTCTTCATTTGGTTCTCTTTCAAATCCTAAGCCGTAAGAAAGACCACTACATCCACCGCCGTGTACAGCAAGACGAACGTATTTTTCTCCTTCTTCGGCATCTTTTAACATATCTTTAATTTGATATGCAGCTTGTTCTGTTACAGTAATCATAGAATCCACCATCCTTTCTTCTCTCGTTCTATTATACATCTTTACTCTTCAATCTTATAATAATATACACCACTGCAAGTGACTTCTGCTGGACCATTCATGAGAACTGTTCCTTCTTCTGTCCATGTAATCATTAAATCTCCGCCTGCTAAATGAACTGTGATTTCTTGGCCACGCGTCATCTTTCCATTTAGGATTGCAGCTACAACTGCAGCACATGCTCCTGTTCCGCATGCTTGTGTAATACCAGAACCGCGTTCCCATACACGAAAATGCATTTCACGATCATTCAATACTTCAATAAATTCGGTATTTACGCTTTCTAGAAACATCTCATGTGTTTCTAATACAGGTCCTAATGTTGTAAGCGGTGCTTCTTCTATATTCTCTACAAAAATAACAGCATGCGGATTTCCCATTGAGACAGCCGTAAATGTATAACGGTGGTTATTATAAAGGAAATCTTCACGAATAAATGGCGTTTCCCCTTCACCTAACATCGGTAAATCCATGCGTTTTAACCGAGGTGCCCCCATATCTATTGTAGCTGAAGTTACAATTCCATCTTCAACTTTTACTTCTGCCGTAACGATCCCTGCTAACGTTTCAATTGTGAAAACAGTATCTTCTACTAGTTTATGCTCATATGCGTACTTTGCAACGCAGCGCAGTCCATTCCCGCAGCTTTTTCCTTCTGAACCGTCTTTATTAAAAATACGCATTTTCACAGGAGCAACGTCAGAGGGACAAATTAAAATCATTCCATCGGAACCAATTCCAGTATTCACATCTGATACTTTTTCAGCAACTTGTGCAAGATGCTCTTCTGCAATTTGTTCTTCAAACATATTTACATAAATGTAGTTATTCCCAAGTCCGTGCATTTTTGTGAAAGAAAATTGTGCCATGTGATTTCACTCCAAAATTTTTGATTGTTATAAGTATAAAATGAGCGCTTTTTGAAAACAATAAGAATGTCCCCCGTTTCTCATATTCAACGACAATTTTGGCGTAACAATGTCGTGCTTACACATATGGTGTAAGAAAAAAGCCCTTCAATCAAAGGGCTTTCTTTTTTGTATCTCCTAACTTGTTAACCTGTTCTTTCGAAGTAATTTTTATACGTTCAACCGAAAAAGACGCTGCCTCATTGCAACGCCCTAAAACATCGGATTTTCATCTAAATAATCATATACATTTTTCACAAGTTCATCCGGTGTTTCCCCTTTTACAACTTCACCGTTTACAAGTGCATATGGCCCTTCAAAACAAACGCCACAATATCCAAGACACCCATACTCAATCACATCTAAATTTGGATCTTTCTCTAATTGTTCACGTGCCTTTTGTGCACCATTTGCAAGGTTGCCAACACAAAACTCAATCAATGGTTTAATCAACCTTAATCCCTCCTGTATCTATTTCAAAGCTTGTCTTATAACAGTAAGCCTAAGATGTTTGTCTAAATCCAGCGAAAACGATTAAAACATTCAATCGTTTCATTCGTTAACCCTTAATAAAAAGCGTTTCCTAGCAGAAAACCTCAGAATCCTACTAATTCCGAACGATCCGCTTCCACTTTCTTATTATTGTACAACAGAGTATGCATTCACGCATTGTTATTTGCTTCTAAATTCGATATAATTTGAATGAGTAAAGTCAAAATATTTTTGTAATATACAATTTTCTATGATTAGGGGATATTTCAACAGAAAAGGGGTAATCCATCATGAAGCACCTCGTAATACTTGGTGGCGGCTACGGTGGAATGAGAGTTTTACAACGTCTTCTTCCGAGCAACCAACTTCCAGATGATGTTCAAGTAACATTAATCGACAAGGTACCGTATCACTGTTTTAAAACAGAATACTATGCATTAGTAGCAGGAACGATTTCTGAAACGCATATTCGCATTCCATTTCCAGAGCATCCACGACTAAATATTCAATATGGCACGATAACTAACGTTGATCTAGAAAACAAAGCTGTTCATCTTGAGGGCGGTGAAGTTGTCAATTATGATGACTTAATTATCGGACTTGGTTGTGAAGATAACTATCACAACGTTCCAGGAGCGAAGGAAAATACGTATAGCCTTCAATCCATTGAGCAAGTTCGTCAAACATATCAACAACTAAATGGTTTAGAACCACACGCAACAGTTGCTGTTGTAGGAGCTGGACTAAGCGGCGTTGAAGTAGCAAGTGAGCTTCGCGAAAGCCGTCCAGACTTAAACATTTATTTATTTGACCGAAAAGATCGCATTCTTTTCCCATTCCCAGAGAAATTAAGTAGATACGTAGAAGAGTGGTTTTTGAAACATAATGTTACAATTATTCGCAACTCGAACATTACAAAAGTAGAACCAAACATTGTGTATAACCACGATGAACCACTTGAATGTGACGCAATTGTATGGACAGCTGGCATTCAAGCGAGTGAAGTCGTTCGTAATCTCCCTGTCGAGCATGATAATAGTGGGCGGGTTGTATTAACAAAATATCATAATATTCCAGATTACGAGAATGCATATGTGCTAGGTGACTGTGCTGCGCTGCCACACGCACCATCTGCACAGCTTGCAGAAGGTCAAGGTGAACAAATTGTCCAAATATTGTTAAAACGTTGGAACAATGAAGCATTACCAGAAGAGCTACCTGTTATTAAACTAAAAGGTGTTCTCGGTTCTCTTGGTAAAAAACATGGCTTCGGTTTACTTGCAAATCAGCCGTTAATGGGCCGCGTACCTCGCCTTTTAAAATCAGGCATTCTTTGGATGTATAAACATCATAATGGTTAAATAAAAAACAAGAGCTGCACGGCGGCTCTTGTTTTTTATTTTGCCTATACTATAATATTTCGGTTGTGTTAAATTACAATGTTAAAACTTAAATAAAGTGAAACTTCCATCAGTGGAGATCTTACTGTCCGCGAATAGCGCGATAAAATTATGGAAAATCTAAATTATAAAGGGTTCCCATAATTTGTTGAAGTAACGAATTCGTAGACATACTATTTTTAAAGTGGTGGATTTTCCACCCCTAAATGAGTCCACTCTTCTTTTGGTGGACCATATACACCAAATGGTTTTATTCCTGCTTGACGCATAAGAACTGTAACTTGTCCACGATGATGAACAATGTGCTTAATTAGTCCCATTAGGATTGTAGCATTTGATTCTTGCCTTCCAAACGCTTCTTGTATTTGCTTTAGTGATTCATCCGTCCATTGCTCTTCGATAACTTTGGATGCATTGAAACTTATATTCTTAAAGGTTTCAACGATTTCCTTCGCTGAGGTTGGTACACTTTCTGCATTTTCTACTCCATCTATCTTCAACCCGAAATGAGCTAAATATTCTGGAATACTTGTTGTAAAATGCCACGCAATTCTCCCCAAAGTACGACCTTCTGGATAAACTTGTTGTTTTAATGAATCATCTGTCAAACCATCCAAAACTTTTTGAGTTAGCATTGCTTCCCTATTCCATTCTTTAATAAAGTCTGAAATTGTTACAATAACGATAGGTAAGTCTTTGAAGTTATCTCTAACTTTTCCCCCGTTCCACACGGTACGTGCCCCTTTCGGTGCATACCGCGTTCCCCCTATATTGTAGTTTTCTTCTCATCTAATGATGATAATTTCTAAGCGAACAACGCTAGTTGTTCATATTTCATTCCCACTACATTTTGTGATTAAATACAGATTTCCTCGTTTTTGACTAATTTTCGCAGCTTGTTGATTTTTCCTAACTGTTCCTCATTGAGTTTTAGCTCACAGAGTAATTGGTCTATGGTTTCTCTATTGGTTGCGTGTATTAGTCTATGGATACTTGGTTTGATGATGGTAAGGTTTTTGTAGCTGTCATCCATTGTTTCGCTCCATAATTGCTTGTGGTGACAATGGATGTCCCAGGGTAAGAGTTTCTCACCTGTTACACTACATTTTCCTTTTTGTGCGACATAAAGGGAAATTCGGTTGTCATTATATTCTACGGTCGTCCGTTTATTAATGACTGGATTTTCCCTTAGCCATTTTAGTTCCGCTTCGGTTATGTCTGACAAGTTTTTGTGTATCAAGATTCGTCCTTCAGCGGTGTACTTGTTGATGGCTTGCTTTTTCATCACCGGGTTTTTGTGTTGTATATAGGAGATTGGTAGGATAGGACGTCTCATAAGGAATTTTATCCTTTTTGACTTTAGGTATGGTTTAATACCTTTGTCTTTTCCTACATATTTCCCTTTATTTGTGTATCCATTTGTGTTATTGTTACCTCTTTTTGTTGACTTAGGGAATCGGTTATACATCATATGGTCAAGTTCTAGGTCCATTTTGTTGAAGTCTAGGCTGGCATGCGTTGCTATTCTATAATAGTTATGCTTGCCAATGACCATACTGTGGTATATGTTGATTCCTTTGATTGCCTCAATAGAGTTGGAGTTTTTCTGTATTTTCTTCACTTGTTTCGCTAAGTCTTGTTTTGTCTTTTCCAGTGCTTTAGGAGATACGTGTGTTTCCGCAATATATCGTGTGTTCCCGTTCTTCATTTTTCCTTTCTTTACAGCTTTGAGAGTAAATCCTAGGAATTCACTTTCTTGCTTTTTCAGATTGGTTACTTTGGATTTTTCGGTTGAGATAGGCAACTTCAGACGTTCTTCTAACCACATTTGAGCTGCTTTGAAGATTTTCTCCGCATTGCTTCGCGTGTTTGTGAAGATTTTAAAGTCATCTGCGTACCTTACGATATACATTGGTTTCATCTTGGACGTTTTGGATAAGACTCCTGTTACGAGGTCGTTACTCCAAATTCCATCTTTGTATCTCGGCTTTACCTTTTTGGCTTTGAATGTTTCCCATTGTTTGCTTATCCACCAGTCGAATTCATTTAGGTTTACATTGGCAAGCAGAGGACTAAGGATACCGCCTTGTGGGGTTCCTTTTGTCGGTACTATTGTTTTGCCATCAGGCATTTGCACGGGAGCTTTCAGTATCTTTCGGATAATGACGAGTAGTTGTTTGTCACGGATACCCAATGTCCAAAGTTGACGCATGAGTTTGACGTGATTTACTTCGTCAAAGAATCCTTTGATATCTACATCTACCACATAAGTAAGTTTTTGTTGGTTTACCTTTTTAACGCTGTCTGCTATGGCGTGTTCTGTACTTCTGTTTGGTCGAAAACCATAGCTTCGTGTACAGAATTGCGCCTCGCAAATGGGTTCCAAAACTTGAAGGATACACTGTTGGATAATTCTATCCCACATAGATGGTATTCCCAGAGGTCTGGTTTTCCCATTGGGTTTAGGAATTTCCTTGCGCCTTACTTTTTGCGGTTGGTAGTTTTGAAAGCGTCTTTTTACTTCATTCAAGAAATAGCTTTGTTCCATTCTCTCAATGTCCTTGATGTTTACATTGTCACAGGCAGCTGTTTTACTCCCTTTATTTTTCTTAATATTCCGAAATGCAAGAAGTATGTTTTCGTCTGATATAATAATAGGCATTAAGTTTTTGAAAGAATTTCTTTTTGTTGCCTTTTGGTATAAGTCGTCTAGGACAGGTTGGATACCGTAGTATTCATTGTGTCTTAGTTTCTTATCCTTTGGCATGGGCTTAGAATTGTCATCCATGGTCTATCACCTACTCTCATATTGATTTTTGGTGACCTTTTGAGTCTTACCAGAATCCATGCAAGATTAGATGAAAGTTCAGTTCCTACAATATAGGCTTGTGGCTGTTCCTCCAGTTCCATTACAGAGCCTTCAATGGTCGTGCCACTACTCTCCCCACTATTAAGAATACTTCCCTCGGTTGCCCGTTTCGTATTCAACTATATCCGCCGATAGAGATTACTCTCAACGTTAGTGGCTTTCGACGTTCCATTCAGACTATCATTGTTTTTAAAGGTACTTTGACCTCCGATTTAGGTGCTTGCTTTACCCCGTGTCTAACTCCGTTGCCTATAACAACGTTAGGATTTCGAATATGTAATTTCTTCCGTCCTTTAGACAAGTCATATTTTCAGACTCCGAATCATTTCTGACCCGTATAATTATCGAGGCGTACATTCGCAAGTTCGTCAGTGTTTACACATTCTCACCATGTCGGTTGACAGCATACGGTACTTGATTAATTCCAACTGGTTTATTATTCCTGTTGGCTTTCGGTTACCCAGTTGGGCACTACGAACCATGACCGCATGTTTTACCCTGCTTCACACATAATCTATGCCTAGATTATGCATTCGGGAATCTCACTGGGGTAGTTTCAGGGCGTTACTCCATCATTCCTACCGCTCATCTGAACAGTTATTCTGTTCTTTTGGTTCTGCTTCAGCTTTTACCTCCAAAGAACAGTCCTCGTTTTCGCTTAAACGTTGTAAGATCAACGTTTTACTTAGCCGAGAACGTCTCGCACTACATAAGTTATTCCTCCATTATAAATAATTATTTGTGAATCTTTACTATCACTTGATTCAGTATTCACATAACTAACTTCTTGAATCATTTTTCTATTAATGATTGTATATTATAATAGTGACAGATTGTGTCATAGTTATTGGAGGTATTTATGTCTAAAGCAAAAAGATTAAATGAACTGATTATGATGGTTAATCGAATGAAGCGATTTACTGTTGGGGGATTAGCACAAGAATTTGGTGTTTCAAAAAGAACCATTTTGAGAGATTTACAAGAATTAAGTGAGATGGGTGTACCGCTTTATTCAGAAGTAGGTCCGCATGGCGGTTATCAAGTCTTAAACGAAAGAATTCTTCCTCCCATCACATTTAGTGAGGAGGAGGCTGTTTCTATATTCTTTGCCCTTCATACATTAAGACACTATATTTCCCTTCCATTTGATATAGAATATGAATCAATAAAAAAGAAATTTTATTTAAATCTTTCTGGCGATATTAGAGATACGATTGACAATATGAAAGATCGAGTTGATTTTGTGTCGATACATCAACAAGAAGAAATCCCATTTTTAAGACAACTGTTAGATGCATCCATTCAACAAGACGTTATTATAATTAATTATGAAACAAATGGAAAGACTAGCAATAGAAGTATTCAACCGATTGGCATTTATGCGAATGAAGGAAAGTGGTATTGTCCATCTTATTGTTTTTCTAAAAAAGATTATCGAGTCTTTCGATGCGATCGTATACAATCTGTTGAACACGACGAAAATACAAATCCAATTGACTTATCCCATATTACTTTAAAAAATCGTTTTTCCATCCTGAATGATTACAAAGAAACTTTTGAGTTATATGTAGAGTTAACTCAGAAAGGTGTAGAAAAATATCAATCCGTTCCATGGCCAAATACTCAGTTGAATAAAAGAGAAGATGGTTCAGGATTTGTGAGCGGCACTATCTCAAAATATGATATTGTCTTTTTTTCCAATTACTTTATCACATATGGAGAAAATGCAATTATTAAAAAACCTGTTGAATTAATTAAATATACAAAAGAAAAATTAACTAACATATTAAGCCAATATGACTAATTTAATATAAAAAACTAGGTGTTATTCTTCTGCACCTATTTCTGCTAGTTAGTGATGTACCGATGTTGATATGAAAGTAAAACTAGCCATCAGTAGGAAATATGGCCCCCACTGATGGAAATTCTATTTTATTTTTCCCAACTCTTCTTACATTCCTCTATCCAAAACACCAAATACCGCTTCGTCATCTGAGCTCGTCTCCATCTCGATAAAGATTGTTTCACCCCTTCATTTTGACGCACCTGGTACACATCTTGCAGAAGCGGTTCCCATTCTTTACAACAGTTCATCATATATTGCAGCCCTTCATCTTTCGAAACAATCCGTTCCATCTCTAGCGTGCACATAATACGTCCCATTGTCACAACTGCAGACTCTACCCATTCTGTGGATAAAAATAAATATGGACGCTTTACTTTCTCACTCCAATATTGTTCTACATTGTATTTCATTGTGCTGACAACATCATCCCACGTTACTACATATGGAAGCTCGTCTGCTTTTTGACCCAAAACCGTAATACCGCATTTTTTTATCGTCCACCACGTAACAGAATTAATGTCCCAATGTCCTTCATTTATTTTTCCATCTGAACAATATAAATACGGTGACATCTCATGATTTTGCTTTCCTACATGGGCAAGCGGAACATACATCCCATCCATCCGTTTACCGAGGTCATGTGTACAGAGCCTCTTATGTAATTCACGGATTTTCACTTTCTCTGCCTCACTGACCTCTTCTTTCATAACCGTTACAAAGTCAATATCACTCGATTCTGGATGAAACGCAGCTAATGCTAATGAGCCATATACATACACACCAACTAACTTTTCATTCGAAATTACTTCCTGCAGTTCATTCACGTATTGATCTAAGAAGAACTTCACTTCTTCTGGTATAACATGCTCCCTTACGATATCCATAAATATACTCCTAACGCTGCTGCCACATTCGGAATTGCAGCAAATGCATTCGTTTTAGCAGATTGAAAGCGGGATTCTTTTCGCGTTGGTTTTGCCGAAGCAAATGTCCCTCTTGCTCCTAAAATGAAACCATCTATACAAAGAAATGCTGCACTAGCTAAGAAAAAGATGCCTAGCCAACCTGCTAACGAGTAAACCGCTGCTGTATCCCCTGTCATATAAGCAATACTACTGACTAGAACAAGCCCGATACTCCCTATTACAAAGCCCTTCTTCATCCTATTCATCCTGGTTTAAAAAACTTATAAAAATCTATCAAAATGTTGGCGAACCAAGACAAAAGCCAACTACCGAAAAGGAATCTCACTTTTTTCCTGTCCGCAAGGCTATCACCTTCTCATTCACCTACTGTGAAAGAATAACAGCAGGTTCCTGTTAGGAACGGTCTTGTTTTGCGCATAATCATTCATCCGAGTCAACTATACGCAAAGGGATATAAGTTTTAA
>NZ_NVOY01000033.1 GCF_002551005.1 Bacillus pseudomycoides | reverse complement strand
ATTGTTTTTCAACAGTATGACAAAAAAGAGTAATCCATTATTACTCTTTTTTGTTTTAATTTTTATTATATTGTCATAGTAAAGATAGTTAGTTATGTGTTAGTTAACTATTATTCATTATGTCATTTTACTTGCTAAACTCTCTTTGAGCTCTCATATAGCTTTCGATGGTATTTTGATAACTAGGAAGATGTTTAGCAAGCAAAGCTCCAAAGCCTTCAACGTCATTTCGCCAGTCACGATGTAATTCTGCTGCAACACTAAACCAGTTCATTAATTGGACTCCTCCATGAGCCATACGCATAAGGGCAGCATCTGCAACTTGTTTACTAAAAGTTCCTGATGCATCGGTTACAACGAATACCTCATATCCCGCGTTTACAGCAGATAGTGCTGGGAACGCAACACAAACATCAGTAACAACCCCTGCGATAATTAGTTGCTTTTTACCTGTTGCTTCAATGGCTTTAACAAATTCTTCATTGTCCCATGCATTAATTTGCCCAGGCCGTGCTATTTTCGGCGCACCAGGAAAGAGCTCAACCAATTCTTGCATTAGTGGGCCGTTCGGTCCGTTTTCAAAGCTTGTTGTTAAAATAACTGGCAAATCAAAAAACTTAGCAGTGTTAGCAAGAGCCAAAACATTGTTCTTAAATTCATCAACACCATAATCACGCACTAAGCTGGAAATAAGACCAGTTTGATGATCCACTAAAAGTACAGCGGCATCATTTTTGGAAAGACGAGAATAGAGATCAGACATTTTATAGTCCTCCTTTAATTAAGGTAATAGAATAAAATCCACCTTAAACTTCTTCGCTTGTTATAATCGTTTTCCTTTTATTAGTAGGTAATTAATTTATTTCTCAACAAAGATAGTCAATACGTATAAATATAGAGTTAGTACAATCATATGGACACAACTTAGTTAAGTCCTTACAATGGGGTTCAAGAAGGAAGTGTCCGCATGACAATCAAGAAACTTAATGAAGAGTTTAAAAAATGAGCCGAATTCTCATAAATAACTGTAAAAAGGTAAATTTTTCGTTTTAGGAGTGTCTCAAAATATTAGCTTAATGGGTATGTATAGTAACACTCTACTTTAAAATCATTATTTCCATATATTACAGATTGTAATTATATTTTTTTAATTTATAATTGATAATATAAATTTTATAGAAATAATAACTACTCAGCTATACCTTTAATTTAGGAGTTTCGTAGGCGGAAATTCGCTCTATTTTTTTGCATACAACACAAACATGTGCGATACACTATATCTTGTGATAAAACAAATAAACATATTTTTTGGTAATTTTTTTAAGCGCCTTATATCTTCACGAGGTGACTGAATAGTTACCAGAAATATTTATATAAGTTACGGATTAGGGTTGAGTTTTTAGGAGGTTTAAATGAGAAAAATATTACCTGGGGCCATTTCATCTCATACCCAGTATGGGTATTTAAAGGTGCCGAAAAATGTCAAAAGTCAGTGTCCTAAATGCGGTAAATCAAGTGAATTCACATTAAAAACGAATTTTTACCAAGTTACAAAAAGAGGATTATTCGCAGAAGGGCTTTGTTTTGAATGTCAAAAGCCATCAGAATTTGTGATTATGTTTAATGATAAAGAAGTAGAAGTGTATATTTATAGTCCTTCGGATTTTAGAGATCCTTTGGCTCAGCTTGAACGCAATAAACATATTCCTATAGACTTAGTTAGGGCATATCGCTCTACTTTAAATGTCAGTCAGTCAAAAGATAATTCTGCTACTGCAGTACTGTCAAAACAAGTTCTTGAAAGTGTCCTCAAACATTTTCTTGGAGAGAAAGGTAATGGACAGTCCCTTTCCCAGCAATTTGAGCAATTGCCAAAATATATCGATTTAACTAAACCGATTCAAGATGTTGGCCACCTCGTTCATCCGGAAAGTCCTTTTTATGGGATGCTTGAATTGAAACAGGAAATTGATGATGAAGCAGTAGCTTTATTAACAGAATTACTAGAAGTCCTTATCGAATATTTATTTGTGTTGCCTGAAAAAATCGAATCAGTACATGATAAGATTGAACAGAAATTTAAAAAGGTGTAGCATGTACATTTTAATGTTTTTATACGCTAAAAAATTTTCGAAAAACAATAGCATGAGTTTTATTTAAAGATAAGTTTTTGGACACCATTTAAGCTATTTTTAGTTTATTTTACGTTGAAGTGGATTTGTCTCAAATACCTACCGACGTTTTTGAGATTAGGTGATTTTCTTAGACTAATAAAATCAACACTTTTTCATGCCGAATTTTACTTAGCGTATATTTTCGTTAAAATGTGGGCGGTACGCCTTTATAGTAATATTAATGAACACATATTCACATGTCACATTTGACATGCAAAAGGAATTATCAGATCGATTTGAAAAAGCATTTCAACAACTCACTTACCCTCTATGTGGTCAATCTTATAAAAAATAGCGCTAAACCCTTTATTTATCAAGGATTTAGCGCTATTTTATGTCAAAAGGGAAAAAAGTCCGCTACTGGCAAATTGCATAAGAACGGGATTCCTTGAATTAGTTGCACACTTTTTTACCTTTTTTGTTAACAATTTCACAAAAACAATTGTATTCTTGTCCTTATTTTGTAGTTATATAATGCTTACAACACAGCAATTCTTTAAATAAAAATTTATCGTAAGGGTAAAAAATATTAAATTACTCCCCCTTCTCTTTCTCCTTAAAAAAAGTGACCAATTGCGCCTACTTTAGTTATTTTTCATTTAAGTGAGTCAATTTCATAAATGGTTTTCGATGTAATAAAAACGAATGAAACTGAAAATGAATCTGATTTAATTGAGAAAAAATATTTTAATACGAATTTTATAATGGGAAATCAATTCATTATTCGGTTTTTCTGTGTACTTTGTCTATTGTGAAATTGATTCAAGGAGATATTATTACATATACCAACTTAATACACAATAATATACAAATTAACAAATTTAATAGAGTATAATGATTTCCACTTAATTAGTTCAATCTAATTTCCTGTAATTAATTTATGTCTCTTTTACGGACATCTATCTTCTTATACGTTGAAAAAACGAAGTTTGACTGTAAACTTCGTTTTCGTTTATATGTAGCATGCATAGATTGGATTCCTTATATAATACGTAAAGTATGATAAAAACTTTGAAATCTTTAGAATTCCCTTAGATTTTGATAAAACAACGCGTTCACTAACCTTTTCATAAGGAGGTACACAATCTGACGATTACGCTTTTTACGAGGTTGAATGTTCAATGTATGTTATCTTTGTCTATTATTCGTTATAAATAACATATGGTAGCTCTGGATGGAGATACAGTAGGATGCAAATTAATGTTGTTTTTCATTGTACACCCCATTTAACCCCACCCAACTTATTACAGAATCTTTTACTTAGTAAAGAATCAAATTTCTTTTCCAAAATAAATCAAAACCAATATATTACTATGTATATAAAAAAGCATGGCATAAGATTGCCATGCTTTTCCTTCCATTAAAATACTTCTCTTACATCATTATTTTTCTAGTATAATAACGCAAGATTTTATTAATTTCGTGATACTGTTCTTTTTTATACTAGTTTTCAACAATACAAACAATTCCCGTTATCCAGTAGCGGACTTTTTTCCCTTTGGACATTTATTTACATCACTCGCTTAAACATCTTCTCAAGCTCATAAGTCGAATGATGCACAAGTATAGGTCTACCATGCGGGCATGTATATGGATTTGTTGTTGTTCGCAGCTCTTCTAACAACGCAAAAATTTGATCATTCGTTAAATATTGATTTGCCTTAATCGATGCTTTGCAGCTCATCATAATAGCTGCTTCTTCACGCAGTTTTTTAATATCGACTTTTTTCAGCTTCAATACTTGCTGCATCATTTCATCAATAATTTCCATCTCTTGTCCTTTTGGGAACCATGTTGGATGTGAACGGACAATGAACGATTGGTGGCCAAATTGCTCTAAAAAGATTCCTACTTTTTTCAGTTCTTCTAGTTGTTCCTCGATGCGCAAAAATTCATTAAGCGATAAATCAATTCGGTACGGAACGAGTAATTCTTGTACCTCAGGTGCCACTTGTCCTACTTTATCACGGTAATATTCATAGTTAATGCGCTCCTGAGCTGCATGCTGGTCAATCATATATAACCCTTTATCATTTTGAGCGAAAATATACGTTCCATGCATTTGTCCAATTGGATATAACGGTGGTAAATCGTTTCCGTTCATTTCGATTTCTTGTACTTCTTTAAGTTCTTCTAATTCAAAATCTTCCTCATGGACTTCCCAATCATTTCCCCCCGAAAGCGGCTCTTCTACAATTGGCTTAGATGGTTGCCAATTGTTTTCTTCTTTTACAAGAGACTCTGGCGGCTGCCATTCTTGTTTTGGTGGATTCCATAGCGGTGGTGGTGACTTCGGTTTTTCTTCTTGTTCATCCATTCCACTTGGCAGTACGATCGTTGGCAGCTCCTTCGGTTTTGCGTGCTCAAACTGAAACTGTTCTTGAACACTTTCATCTTTTCCTTTTTTCTTCGGTGCAGGGCCGGCATCAGGAATGAGTTGAATCTTTTTAAATGCAGCTTGTAATGCTTTTTCAATAAGCTGCAATAGTTCCTGTTCTTTACTAAAACGAACCTCTAGTTTTGCTGGATGAACGTTCACATCAACAAGCATCGGATCCATTTCAATAGATAAGAAACCAATTGGATAACGTCCAATTGGCAACAACGTATGATAACCTTGTTGCACAGCCTTCATTAAGACAAAATTCCGAACGTAACGACCATTTACAATCGTTGACATATAGTTACGGGATGCACGCGTTACTTCTGGCAACGTCACATACCCACGAATCGTAAAGTCTAACGATTCTGCTTCAATTGGAATTAATTTTTTCGCAACTTGAATGCCGTAAATTGCCGCAAGAACTTGTCTTACATCACCATTTCCTGATGTATGAAGCAGTTTCTTCTCATTATGAAACAAGCGTAAAGAAACTTCTGGATGCGACAGTGCAATGCGATAGACAATGTCGGTAATATTCCCAAGTTCCGTATGAACTGTTTTCATATATTTTAAGCGTGCTGGTGTATTAAAAAACAGGTTTTGAACCGTAATATCTGTCCCTTTACGGCTCGCTGTTTTTTCTTGTTTTAAAATTCCCCCGCCTTTAATGACAAGATGTGTTCCCGGTGCATCCCCTGTACTTGTGATTAACTCTAATTCACTGACAGATGCGATACTCGGTAATGCTTCGCCGCGAAAGCCGAGCGTTCGAATACGAAACAAATCATTTTCATCTTTAATTTTACTTGTTGCATGTCTCTCAAAAGCGACGATACAATCTTCTTCAGCAATCCCATCTCCATTATCGATAATGCGAATTTTCGATAATCCAGCTTCTTCTAAGTGGATTTCAATAGATGTACTATTCGCATCGATGGAATTTTCGACAAGTTCTTTTACAACCGAAGCGGGACGTTCTACTACTTCCCCTGCCGCAATTAAGTTAGAAAGCTGATCATCGAGTTTGCGAATTTTCCCCATCTACTTACTCATCCTTTCTTCAACTTTTTCTGTAAACGGTACAGTTCATTTAACGCTTCTAACGGTGTCATATCAAGTAAGTCCATTTTTTTAATTTGCGTTAATACTGCTGTTTCTTTTAAATCAAGTACAGGCTTGTCTTCTTTTTCCACTGGTTGTTCCGCTGCAAAGAAGGATAGCTGTGATTCTTCTTCCACTTCTTCTTGCGGCAATACTTCTTCTTTTACAACCACAGGTTCTTGCACGATTTCTTCTAAAACTTTAACTTCCGTTCGTTTCGGAATAATAATTTCCTCTTGTCCTTCAAGCTGCGCTAATACTTCTTTAGCACGAGCGATTAAGCTATCTGGAAGCTCTGCAAGCTGAGCAACATGAATACCATAGCTCTTATCCGCTGCCCCTTCTTGAATTTTATGCAAGAAGACAACTTTTCCGTTTTCTTCAATTGCGGAAACATGCACATTTTTTAAATGATCTAAACTATCTTCTAGAACTGTTAATTCATGATAATGTGTTGAAAATAACGTTTTCGCACCAATTTGATCATGAATATGCTCGATAATTGCTTGCGCTAATGCCATACCGTCATACGTAGATGTACCACGGCCAATTTCATCAAATAAAATTAAACTTCTTTCCGATGCATTCGCAATTGCATTTTTGGCTTCTAACATCTCAACCATAAACGTACTTTGGCCTGATATTAAATCATCTGCTGCCCCAATTCTCGTAAAGATTTGGTCAAACACAGGAAGTACAGCCTCTGCCGCTGGTACAAAACAACCGATTTGCGACATAACGGTAATCAATGCTAATTGACGCATATACGTACTTTTACCGGACATATTTGGACCAGTAATCAAAAAGACGTCCATATTTTCAGGCATGATACAATCATTCGGAACATACAATTTGCCGTTTAACACTTTTTCAACGACCGGATGACGGCCATCTTTAATAAAAATTTCTCGTTTACTCGTTAATGTTGGTTTTACAAATTGTTCTTCTTCACTTACAGTTGCAAAACTTTGCAGAACATCTAGTTCACTAATAATTTTTGCTAATTGCTGCAATTTCGGAATAAATACTTTCACTTCTTCGCGAAGAACTGTGAATAAATCATATTCTAACTGAACGATTTTTTCTTCTGCTTCTAAAATTAATGTCTCTTTTTCTTTTAGCTCATCTGTAATAAAGCGTTCTGCATTCGCAAGTGTTTGTTTCCGCTCATAACGTCCTTCTGGAAGTGCAGATAGATTTGCTTTTGTGACTTCAATATAGTAACCAAAAATACGATTATAACCAATTTTTAATGATTTAATCCCCGTTATATCGCGCTCACGTTTTTCAAGCTCCGCAATCCACGTTTTCCCGTTTTTGCTTACATAGCGATATTGATCTAATTTCTCACTATAACCATCTTTAATAATGTCACCATCTTTTATCGAAAGCGGCGGGTTTTCTTGAATACTTTTCTCTAGTAACGCTGTTAAGCTTTCACACGGATCAGCGCCTTGAATTAGCGTTGCAGCATACGTATTATCTAAAAGACTAACCGCTTCTAAAATAGCTGGTACTTGCAGTAAGGAACGCTTTAATTGCAGTAAATCGCGCGCATTGACACTACCATATGAAACTTTTCCTGCTAAGCGCTCTAAGTCGTATACTTCTTTTAGCTTTTCTTTCAAATCTTCACGGAAGAAATAATCATTTACAAACGTTTCAACCATTTCTAAACGTTCTTCAATTTTTTCTTTTTGAATGAGCGGACGTTCCATCCACTGTTTTAACATCCGTCCACCCATCGCTGTTTTCGTTTTATCTAACAGCCATAATAATGAACCTGTTTTTTCTTTTGTTCGAATGGTTTCTGTTAGTTCTAGATTCCGTTTAGAATGGACATCAATCTTCATAAATTGATTTGTATAATAAATTTGAACAGGTTGCAGATGATCTAGGGAACGTTTTTGTGTTCGTAAGACATAGTGAAATAAACGTCCAACTGCTGCAAGTAGTTTTGATTGCGTCACATTTTGAACGAGATGCATTAGACTCTCTGGAATTTTTGTTTCTTCCTCATATGAAACTGTCATTTTCAATGTTGCTAACAGCTTATCCAATTCTTCCTTAGAGAACGTAGAAGATACGACAATTTCTTTCGCACCCGTTGCATATACTTCCAGTAATACATCTTCAAGTGTTCCCGTCAATAATGTTACTGTATTTTGACCTGTCGTTAAGTCATTACAAGCTAATGCATAGGAACCATCTTCAAACTGTGCTAGTGCTGCAAGGAAGTTATTTTCCTTTTCATCTATCGTACGACCTTCCATCATCGTCCCTGGTGTAATTAATTGAACAACTTCACGGCGTACCACACCTTTTGCTGTTTTTGGATCTTCAACCTGTTCACAAATTGCTACTTTATATCCTTTTTCAATCAATTGTTCAATGTAGTTTTTTGCAGCGTGATATGGTACACCACACATCGGAATCCGTTCGCTTCCGCCCCCATCACGACTCGTCAATGTAATTTCAAGTTCATGTGCTGCTTTTACAGCATCTTCAAAAAACATTTCATAAAAATCACCTAATCTAAAAAATAAAAAGGCATCTTGATAATCTGCCTTGATCTTTAAATATTGCTGCATCATCGGCGTGTACTGTGCCATTTTGCTCCTCCATACATCTCTCTTTTTCACTTTAAAAATATATTATAACACAATTATACACGAATGATTTTGATCCATCATCTGAAACATATACAAAAAGCTAGGAAGAGGATCTCCCTAGCTTCACCTTACTCTTCTTCAGCTTCTACAATAAAGTTCGGATCAAGTTCTTCAAACTCATCATCATCCACTTCAAATTCCTGATCATCTTCTTGACATCCATCTGGATTTACACTTACACAAATTTTTGTTTCTCCAACTACCTCTGTGACAAATTCACGTTCTACTGTAACAACCATTTTATTTCCGTTCGGTGAAATCACAGCTTCTAAACAATTTGGATGTTGAACAACACGTGCAATGATTTCAATATCTTCACCAGAAAAATTTGTATCACGGTAACCAACTTTCACATCATCAGTGTAATTCACACGCTCTGTTACAACTTCAGTTTTCGTGTTTTCATCATGTGAGTACCATGTGTTAATGTCATAGTATCCTTCGATTTCTACATACTTTCCATTCCTTTTTGCTTCATATGCATGGTTAATAACCCAGCACCCTAGAATACTTGTTGGCGTATGATTCGGTGCAACAGTGTGAGTTGTTTTCATATACTTACGCCCTTTTCCCACAACTGCTTTCGTAATAATCTCTCTAAATTCGGACATACGAAACCCTCCTCAATGTATATTCCATTCATTATATGCGGGATAAATGCGGAATGTGTTATTCTTTTTGAAAAGCTATTATATACCGTTCATTTTGTAATGAATACTCCCCCACTTAACAAAGCTTGAAGTGGGGGTTTCTAACGTTTCGACCTAACGTTTCGACCTAACGGACGATTAACGTCAGTGGAGTTAACACACTAGCGAGCTGTTTCACGCCTAACCCCTCTATCCCGTTTGTCCATGCATTCGGGACTACTTTTCGTAAAATATTAGCCGCAGCATTTACGTCTGCGTTGATTTCGATTCCTTTTGCAGAACGATACATACCACGCTTCATTCGTTTTCCTGAAAACGTTGTATTTTGGTCATTTGTTCCATACGTTGGAATAAAGTCATGATCTAGAAAACTTGCTTTTGATGTGTAAGATTCCTCAGTTACAACAACTTGAATGCCTACCATATTCGCTTTGTATGTAATCATTTGAATCAATAAACTATGCGAGATATGGCAAAATGTTTGGTTATTTTTCTTTCCCATATCAGTTTCTTGTTTCCAACTTTTGTTTTGACCAATAACGATTTTGCAAACTTCCTCTTCTTGAGCTAGTTTTACAATATGATGACTAGCCTTATGGAAAATGTCTTTTATTTTCAGGTAACGCTTTTGATGAAGTTTTTCTATTCTTTTAGAAGTAAAAGAGCCTTCATTTGTTTGTTTACCTTGCCTTAAAACACTTGTAAAATGGCTCTTCATTTTATTGTAATAT
>NZ_NVOY01000032.1 GCF_002551005.1 Bacillus pseudomycoides | reverse complement strand
TTATTAGATAGTTTATCAATCATTTGAACCTATATGGGGTACATGAAACATTATGCTGAAGAACCAGTTGATTGGATTTGGAGATGGGAATGGAGGTATACACTTCTGCAATTAGAGGAATATAAAGAGTACAAAAATGAAGAAAGTTTCGAGATACCGTACGATTTAACTAATTCTATTGTGCAACTAGGAAAGTTTTCATTAAATATGTGGAATAGTTACGAACACTTTAATTTAATGGATTGTATTGCAAGACTGGATGAGAAAAATTACAAGGTATTGAAGTGTGCTATTGATATGCGAATGAGGAATATACATGTCAAAACATATACATTTTAACTGACACATTTCAAATAAGCATAAGTTATATTTTTGAAATGAAAAATTCTAGATTTCTAGCTATGTCAAAAAGTATACTTTTTGACATGGTGTGTAAATTTCTAATGAATTAAGCTAATTCCCCCATTTCGGGGATTTGGAAAAAGAAACCCTAATAGTCGTTTCCCTTTTTCTAAAAGATAGTCTTTAAATATATCGAGTTCTGCGTCAGTTTATGTGAGTGGCTCAAAAAAACGAATGCTTGCCGTGCCCCTTAGAGATGGTGAATACTCTTTAGTTGATGGGTATGTATGGTGTCCCCTATTAGATAATTAGATGAATCGACTTGCTGACTGTTCTCTCTGAATAAGGAAGAGAGATTAAAAAAGATATAACACTCCATCTGGTTATTAATTATATTATTATAATTAATATTTCTCATTTTTTTGCATAATTTTCAGACAATACCTTTAAACCGCTTTATTACAGCGTTTTTCTGCTTAATAATGACAGCTTATAATTCTGTTAATTCTGAATTGAAACAAAAAACATCTAGACCTGTAGTTATTTTTTTTATATACTCAATTTGTAGTTTTGAGATTCAATTTTCTGTAAAATCCGCGCGGAAATGGAAATTGAGTAGTGAGTCTTTTACCTTATTAAATAAAACTACAAAACATAATAATTAAAAGTAAAAATCAGATGGTTTTTTTGTTTGTTTGCGAAGATCATGTGCTAAAAGTCATTAAAAAATTGAATGTACCGCATGTTTGTGAAACAGACAAAAATATTAAATGTAAGTATTGTGACCAGGTGTCGCGATACGAACTATATATATTTGATTATAGGTGTATGTCGAGGTCTATTAGAATAATGAGAATGAGATCGGTTAAACAACCAAAATTTAATTAAGGTATATTATTTTTCTAAAATAATATATACATTCTTAGTCTATGTAACTAATCTCGGAATCATAATTCTGAAAAGAATACATAATCAGATTATTCCGTCACTTATATTGTAGTTTCATAACGTTCACATTACAATTACTAAAGGGGAGAATAAATATTATGGCATCTTATATTATTGGTAAATTAGACTTTAATGAAGAATTATTAAAAAAAGATTTAGAAACAATTGCAAATTTCCCAGTTATTCCTGAAGAATATGATGAATTCAGTACTGGTTACTGGATGAATAACTCTTTATGGAATGCATCAAATGATAAACATGATACAATGTATCGTGACTTTGATCATGCTGCTCAGCAAACAGAGTATGGAAAGCAATTGCCATACGTTAACGCCCTTCTTGAAGAATACTTTACTTTTGATAATTTAAAAATGGTTCGTACACGTAATTTAGTGGATGCAATGGTTATCCCGCATAAAGATTTTGTTGAATTCTCTCACAGTACAAAACAACGATTCCGTGTTTTCTTAGCTTTAGAAGATAATAAAAAGGCTTTCCATTCTGATGAGGAGGCTGTATTCCGAATCAGAAAAGGTGAAATTTGGTTCCTAGATGCAGCAATTGGCCATGCGGCTGCAAACTTCTCTAAAGATAGTCGAGTATTCCTTTGCTTAGACTATATATTTGAAGGAGACTTTGACCCATCTGATATCTTTAAGAATAAAAAGACATATAATCGTGATTTAGACAGATTTATTGTACAACGTGAGAAGTTAGGTGAGAAATTTGAAGAGGAGCTGATTACTTCATTATCTAAAGTAATTTCCAGAATTAATTTTAGAGATGTTGTATTCTTTTTATCTAAAATTCATTTTGAAAAAGATATCCCAGTTGCTAAATGCTACGATTGGCTTGATCAAATCGCTGAAAAAAGTGGCGATGAAGCGATTGTGAATAAAGCAAAACATTTACGTGCGTATATTATTGAACATCGTAATTTAGGTGAACGTTTCAGTATGGATGAATGGAAAGAAGAAGTAACTGTTTGATTTTAAAACAGGAAACTAACATATCCTCACATAAACAACCGATTTTATTTTGGTAAAATCGGTTGTTTTACTATTTTATTTTGGTAAAGGAGAATGATTAGTATGGAGATTTTAATAGGTATATTTTTTAGTGTTTTATGGGCATCTGGGGCAATAGCCACAAAAATTGGTCTCCTGTCTTCATCCCCTCTTATGTTTGCAACAACGAGATTAATAAGTGCTGGTCTGATTATGTTTGTTTTCACCTATTTTATTAAATCAAATAGATGGCCAAAAGGGGGAGAGTGGAGGCAGTTAATTGTTTTAGGGATTTTAAATACTACATTGTATGTGGGATGCTGCTTTTTATCTCTAAAATTAGTATCTTCAAGCTTATTTAATTTATTTATTACTGTAAACCCATTTGTTGTTGCTTTATTATCTTCTATCTTTTTGAGCAGAAAAGTAACAAAACAAGAATGGATTGGGATGCTTATAGCGGCATTAGGTTTACTAATCGCTGTGTATCCGTATTTAAAAGATACACATGCAACAGTGTCAGGTGTCATTATTCTAGCAGTAGGAATGTTATCGATGGGAATAGGAAGCGTATGTTTTACAAAATACGATATGAAAATTAATCGCCTCGTTATTAACACATGGCAGATAATCTTTGGTAGTGTTTTCGCTGTCCCTTTAAGTTTCTTATTAGATAGTAATCCTTATATTAACTTAGATATGAACTTTGCCATCGGTCTATTTTGGCAAGTCGTGATGACATCGATTATATCTATGCTATTATGGTTTTACTTATTAAAGAAAGATCCAATTAAGGCTAACAACTATCTATTTTTAACACCGATTTTTGGTTATTTACTTGCATGGTTAATACTGAAAGAAGACATTACATGGTTTCATCTTATTGGTGCGATTTTTGTAATAAGTGGGTTGTTATTTTCAGGAACAATAAATATCAAAGCATTACTACGACCGAAAGTAGTGAACGAAAAACATAAATCTATATAAATATAAGTATAAATAGGGGTAGTGAGGCGGTTCCTGTTCTAATCTATCAGATGATTTATAGGGGTCCCGCCAACCAAATGACATAAAACCCATGTTAAGACATTTTTGGGAAGTGAAAACCCTGATTTGTGTACGCTAAGGATTGTAAATAAAATGAACGCTTTTGTTACAACATTGGTTTCAAGAAGAGTTAGCCTTTATTTAGCCAATTTAGCTGTATCAAAAATAATTCGTAACATTATTTATCACAATCCTTTTTGTTACGCTATAAACCCTTTTATATCAAGCTTTCTTTTTCTAAGCGTGGGTTTTATGTTAGTACGTTGGCTGTACTCCTTATCGAACATTAAAGCAAAATGGTTATTAAGATAACTTTTAACAACAAGTACTATCTATCTAAAAATCTTTCAGTCTTACTGAAGGGATTCATCACAACAACAGGAGCTAAACTATAGATATTAGCTCCTCCTACTTGCAAATTATTTGATTATAAATGATAGGATTCTGAAATTATACAGTAAGATATTTAAGGATGTTAACTAATACAATTTATGAACTTATATTTTTATTCAGCCTATAAAAATCTTGTAACAAATATACAATTGTCATGATTGCCATTAACCCATTAACGATAAGAGCTATTACAATTGATAATTCTGTGGTAGGTGATAACATAATATATAGTGAAACAATAGATGCAATAAAAGGAACCACTTTTCTTGTTCTTGTTATACAAAATTTTTCGCTTTTTTTAGTTGTGGTATTATTCTACCTATCATTAACAAGAAAGGAGTGGTGGCTAAGATACCTAACCAACCTAAAACACTTTCAACAAACCAAGGCAAAAATGGCATAGCTGAAGAAAATATAAATAAGTTCAGTACTAACAGAACTTATTGTATAAGTGATAATCTTATATGTAGTTGTTTCATTTTGTTACACCTCCGATACTATTAAAATTTAATTATGTTTTATTTTTTAATGGTGTTCATTTTCGTACAGTAAAGAATTTTCAAAGCTTCATAGCATGTTTTCCCTTCGATTTCTTGCTAATCTGTCAAGAAAACTCCATCAGCATCTGCATAATATAGAAATATGGCATACATAGAATAAAGGAATGCAGTACACATCAGCATACAAGCATTCCCTTGTTATTTTTATGTTATTACCTTACATTTTATGTCCCCACTGGTCAAAGTGATAATCTTTACCGCCGATGTTAAACCAGCCGTCTGAATAAAGTGAACCATCTTCTCTAGCACAATACCAAAGGTATCCGTATGCAAGAGGCCAAGGTCTATATCCACCACCAACTTGGAACCATCCTGTTTTAGCTGCTCCATTTTCATCGAAGTAATAATATTTATTCTCGATAGTTTGCCAGCCCTTTTGTGCTACGCCGTTATTGTCAAAGTGGTATAGCTTACCATCTATTTTTTCGAACCCTGCTTTGTTAACTGAGCCGTCTTCATGGAAATAATATCTTTTTCCATCAATGTCTTTATAATCATTGAACGTATTATTGAGCCCATTTGTGAAATAGTATCTTTTACCGTCTATCATTTTCCAACCGGTATAGGAAGGTCCATCCTCTAAACTATAATATGCCAGTGATTTCCCCTTTTTGTTGATCCCTGTTTTCCAAATCGAACCGTCTGTATTAAATACTAAGCTTTTGTTGTCAAGCTGAACATAAACATCGTTGTCTATAGCTTCTCCATTTATCCTAGAAGCTCTCTCAAGTACGCCTTTGTCAGAAAAATGAAGAATGATATTTTGATCTTCTAGACGTAGTATTTCATTTTTAAGGACCACACAACCTTCGAAATAATAAATTTCACCATCGATTTCCCGCAAACCATTTTCAATAAGTGCTCCAGAAGCATCGGAATAGGAACGACCATCATAGCCACTCTTGCTCCATGCTGATCGTTGCAAAGCGCCAGAATCATTGAAAGTATAAAACTTACCCTCAATCCGTACACTATTTTTATTTCTCTTCGTAGCCAATTCTCCATTAGACGGATCAAAATAATAAGTCTTCCCCTTAATGTCTTGCCAGCCTGTCAAAAGGGCTCCTTCAGCATCTGCAAAATGATAAGCAGAACCTTGGTTTACCCAACTGTTCTTTATTACATTTCCAGAAGAATCTTTTGCAATCAATTTAGTAGAATCTTTTTCATCAGCTACAAACTGTACTCTGTCATACTTCTGTCTCTCATTTTCTTTACCCGGATACCACTCTATTAACCAATTGTGAATTTCATTGCTACTTTTATCATCGAAACGAATTTCAGAGTAGAAACGCTCACCAGTACCGAACTTTGCAGTATGCCTATCACCAGCTAAACTTACTCCATTCTTGTTAATCAAACGGAACTGAAATGAACCAGAATCATTATTTTCTACCTGAACAAATTCAAACACTTCATCATCGCCAAGTGAATCGGAATATTGAAGTTCGTTTCCTTCTTTTCCTGAAAGGTATTTTGAACCTGTTTTTACGATTACTTTATTCGTTCCTTTTTTATAAGGGATAATTTGATAAGGTTTACCATCATTTAGTCTAATGTATGTCAGTAGCAGACCTGACTCTATGACGTTGGTACGCTCTGCCAATACATCAGATAATCGATTATAAAAATCTGCACGAGCTTTAGGATCATTATTAACATAGTTGTCAAGGACCTCTTTACCTACTGGCTTTGAAGTCAATGTTACCAATTTTTTTTGCTCATCTGATAATTTATTTGCTATATAATCAAATAGGGTATCCTGACTATAAGTAATCACGCTCCAGTCTGCAAACGAATCGCCTGAATATTTTTTATAAAGTGGATTAAGCAATCTTGGATTTTTACCAGATGCTTTTTCTACAAATCCAGTGTGATCTTCATTCATTACAACTCCGGTCTTTCCTTCGTTTAATTGTGCTTGTGTAATGTAAAGAAGATCGTGTTCTGAGATATTTGCTGCATTAGGATTTAAATCTATAATTGCTCCTGCGTCAGTAATTTTAAGCTGCTGCCCAGATTTTAGTTGATGAGTTTCAATTCTTCCATTTGGATAGCGCACTTTAACTGACTTAGTAAAATTCGAATCACCTTTTGTATGATACATGGAAATATTAAATTCCCCAGATTTAAAATTAGGTGCCTGATAAGCTAGATTTTCTGCATATACATCAATGGTAGTGCTTGGTGCTATATCCCCTGGTTCTAGTCCAAGTGTTTGATAAGTGTTTGCTACAGCACCTAATACAGTAATACCTATATCTACTACTGCACCTATCCCTGCGCTAGCCTTATTTTCTGCAATCGGTGCCATAGAAAAAAGAATACCTAATGCTGCTGTAGCAGGGATTACCTTCTTTCCAATTCCAGTTGTTTTAAATTTCTTTTTCATTCTGTTCTCCTCTTCTTGTGAAATTTTTCACTTTCAAATTGATATGTGAGAGTCCATCTTAATTTAAATATCTTTCAAATCACTTTCATAACCATTACAAAAGACTTTCGTAAATGTTACAAAAGTCTTTCGTTGATTTTAATTTGTAATAAGGAAAGTATTAAATATTCATGTGAGGAGATTAAAATACATATTAAGAAAATATGTATCAACAAGTGTTAAAATGGTTACAGCAGAAAAAGGCCCTGACCGCTTCTAGCACGGCCAGATGCTCTCGTCCTCCTCTAAAAGAAAGGGGTTTTTATGTCGGTTTTTAACTTGCATATATACAAAACACAAAAACAGGTGATAGATTTCAACTCTATCACCTGTTTTTACTATTTCTTATTTTGCAAAATAAGCTGCACCAAAGTTTTCGTTAAATCTCTTACACCATACAGAAACTGCTCCGTATGCACTTATATCTATTTCATTAGGAATTTCATAGTTTTGATCGCCTTTGTTGCCCTTTAATTTTCCTAATTCAATATACTTATAATTTTTAACATCTTCATTATTTTTCAATTGCTTCGTAGGAACCAATACAACTCGAACGTCTGGACCGTTAGAAGTTGAAAAATTGCTAAGGCGTAAAATACGTTTTCCATCTGCTAATTGATGGATTGTTGCTGTTCCCTTTGTTTCATGAACACCGCTTTGAAATTGCCCTTCGCTTATTACTTGTTGTTTCGTTTCTTTTGACTTCATTTCAGCTTGCGGTAATGCTTCATTTACTTTCTTATTAATAAATAATTTCTCTGGGCGAAACAAAGACCACAATATCCCTCCAATAATTAGAAATGCTCCTATAAGAAATATATATTTTCTTTTCATAAATTAAATTCCCTCCTCTAATACTTATATAGTAACAAGGAAATCTCTCATTTCGATAACATAACTATTACAAAAGTCTTTCAGTAGTCTTATTTCTTTTCCGATGTAATAGGAAGTGTAAACCAAAATTCACTTCCTTGTTTCCCATCTGAACGATCTCGCACCCCAATGTCTCCTTTATGCATTTCAACTAATGATTTCGCAATGGCTAATCCAAGCCCTGATCCGCCAGATTGTGAACTTCTGGACTGATCCGTTCTATAAAAGCGCTCAAATATGCGTAATTGATCATTGTATGAGATGCCTTCTCCTTCATCACGCACAATAAATTGAACATGTTGTTTCTGCTTATTTTCCTGCACAATCAACTCAATTGTAGAAGATGCAGGAGAATATCGGATCGCATTATGTAACAAGTTACTAATCACACGTACTATTTTACATGGCATCATCCAAAGCCGAGGCAATGTATCTGAAACATGTACGTCTAAATGCATCTGTTTTTCCTCAACCAAGATAGAATGTGAATCTAGTACGTCTATTAACACTCTGTCGACATGCGTTAAGCTTGGATAAAACTCTTCTTGCCCAAGTTCTAACTTAGAAAGATCAAATAAATTATTAATTAAGCCATTCAGTCTTTGCATTTCCTGTAATATAGTCGCTAAGTACTGCTTTTTCATGTCAAGGTCTTCAATTACATCATCTTGTAGTGCTTCTATCATCAATTGTATGCTAGCTATAGGTGTTCGTAAGTCGTGTGAAATATTTGCAATCAGCTCTGTACGCGCTTTTTCCCCTTCTTCTAACTTCGTAAACCCTTCTTCTAACTTTTTCGCCATCTTCTGAAAAGCTGTTGCAAGTTCTTTAAATTCTTGTGGTTCCTGTCCAATTATATACATCGTTTCAAAATGTCTATTACTAAATTGTTGTGTTAATGCAATTAAATTTTGAATGGATCTGATAATCGGACGTGTTAATAGCCAATAAATAAAAGTTGACAGAAGCATTGCTACAATCGCAACTCCTGTTAATAACCGAGTTTGTTCCGGTTTAAGTAACATTCTCGTATCACTGTACCATATCGCAATGACCATAATACTCATGCTTAATAAATTCATCAATAACAATTGATAACGTAATTTCATGTTTCACTTCCTCCATTTGGATCAAAGCGATACCCTATGCCCCAAACTGTATGAATCCAACGATTCTTTGTCGTATACTTATCTAATTTTTCACGTAAACGACTCATTAATACCGTTACTGTATTGGTACACCCGTCATATTCAAACTCCCAAATTTGTTCAAGAAGCTGCGACCGAGAAAATACTTGTTTTGGATGTTTTGCCATCGTATAAAGTACTTCAAACTCTTTAACTGTTAACTCAACCTCATTCCCACAAACAAACACACATCTCTTCGATGGATAAATCCCAAGATCTGGAAACTCTATCACTTCTAATTCAGATTCTAGTTCTGGTTCTGGTTCTTTCGTTTGCACTTCTGGCTGATTTCCTCTTCTTAATATAATTTGAACCCTTAATACTAATTCGCGAGGTGAAAACGGCTTTGTCACATAATCATCTGCTCCCATTGTTAAGCCTAAAATTCGATCCCTTTCCTCTCCCCTAGCAGTTAACATAATAATAGGAACATTAGATTGTTGACGAATTTCCTCACATAGTTCCCAACCATCTTTTTTTGGCATCATTAAATCTAAAATAATTAAATCTGGTTGATATTGTTGAAATACATCCCAGCCTTCTGTTCCATTTTCAGCTGTATATACTTCATACCCTTCTCTCTCTAAATACCGTTTACATATTTCTCTAATATTCTCTTCATCTTCTACAATTACAATTCTTTTTTTCATAACCAGAACCCTCACTGTTCTTTTATACTAATGTAAAAGCATTTCTCATGCTCAAAATACTTACAATAACCTTTTATGTAAATATAATAATTAACAATATATTTATCCTAAGTCAAGTGCCATAGTCATACATTCACAAAAAAGTCATGAAAAATAATTATACAATTCAGGTGATATACTTAAAAGGAGAATACCGTATATTTACAAGACTTGGAGGATTAAATATCGAAGCTTTAAAATTTTGATTATAGGAGTGGAATGTTTTTTTAGATAATATAAGTCTCCATTGCTATCAACAGAGACCTTGTTACCAATTATCAATACTATAATCAATTTCTACTAAACTTTAAAAAATCTTGTAGTAAAAATACAATTGTTATGATAACAATTCCAAAATTGACTGCAAGAGCTATTATAACAGAAAAATCGGTGATATATGAGGATACAATACAAATTGAGCAGATTGAAGCAAGAAATGGAATGAATTTTCTCGTTGCATTTTTTGTATATCCCTTATTCTTCTGAAGTTAGCTCATAATGACTCCAATCCCAAATAATAAAGGAGCATTAATCAAAATTCCAAACCATGATAAAAAAAGCACCGTTAAAGAGAATATAAATAAGTTAAGTACTAAAACAAATAATTGTATAATAGATAAATTTATTATGTAAGGTTTATTTTTGCAATGCTATGCATGACCAGATTCCCTGCAAGAAGAAAAGGGTTTTACATTATTTCTTAATATTTATATATTACCTCTCCTATAAATAGAAACAGACTGCAAAACTTTCAAAAAGAAATGTTTTGCAGTCTTATGATTTCTTGCTTTACCTCATATTTTGGGTATTATCCTAACTATTCCATTTCACTTTATAATGTCCATTATGATCAAAAACAACGTCCTTAGGCCCATATTGTGTATCAAGTCTAACAGTTTCGTTTTGATAGATTGAACCATCGTCTTTAGCATAGTACTGGAAGTATCCATAATAAGGGAAGAAGTATCCCCAAACTTGGAACTTGCCTATCTTAGCTTCTCCAGAATCCTGGAAGTAATACCACTTACCATTGATTTCTCTCCAGCCTGTTTGCATTACGCCTTTATCGTCATAATAGTAGATTTTACCATTCGCTTTATCAAATCCTGTTAGCTTAGCTTCTCCGTCATGATTAAAATAATATCTTTTTCCATCAATTTCTTGATGACCATCAAAAGTATAGTTTGCACCATCTTTGAAATAATATTTTTTACCATCAATTGTTTTCCAACCAGTATAAGTAGCGCCATCTTCTAAGCTATAATAGTGGATTGCATCCTTTTTCGTTCCATCAGGTTGAGGGAACGCTCTCTTTCCAGTCAATCCTGTTTTTCTACTAGCACCGTCGTTCTCAAATGTTACTTGTTTTCCGTCAAGAGTAACCGTTTTAGGACCAGTTAGTTCTTTTCCATTCAGATCAGTAGCTCTCTCAAGCACACCTTTGTCAGAAAAGTGAAGAATGACATGTTGATCTTCTAGACGTAGTTGCTTTGTAGGCTCATAATTTTGGAAATAATATGTTTTCCCATCGATTTCTCGGAAACCTTCTTTAATAAACGCTCCAGACTCATCAGAATAGTTTTGACCTCTCCATGCTGATCGTTGCAAGGCGCCTTTATCATCAAAGTGGTAGTACTTCCCATCAATTTCATGATTTCCATTTGAGCCACTTGTCGATAATACTGCCCCAAAATGATCTGGGTGAAAATAATATGTCTTACCTTCAATTTCATGCCAACCCTTTAAGAAAATTCCATCAGAACCTGCATAATAATAATCAGAGCCTCGGTTTACCCAACTATTCTTTATCACGTTCCCAGAAGAATCTTTTGCAGACCATTTCATAAGATCCTTTTCAGCATCTTTAATCTCTACTTCATCATACTTCTGTTTCTCATTTTCTTTACCCGGATACCACTCTCTTAGCCAATTATGAATCTCATTGTTGTTTTTTGCAGTGAAACGAATTTCAGATTTGAAACTCCAATCCGTCCCGAATTGAGAAATATACTGATTACCAGCCAAACTTACTCCATTTTTGTTATTCAAACGGAATTGAACTTCATTTGTACCCGAATTTTCAATTTGAACAAGTTCAAACACTTCATCATCACCAATTGAATCTGAATATTGAAGACTATTTCCTTCTTTTCCTGAAAGATATTTTGAACCTGTTTTTACTACTACTTTATTTGTTCCTTTTTTATAAGGAATAATTTGATAAGGTTTACCATCATTCAATGTAATAAATGGTAATGAAATAGGTGTTTCAAGAATGAACTCAGCATTTGCTAATACATTCGTTGATCGGTCATTAAAATCAGCAATAGCTTTAGGGTTATTTGTAACATAATTCGAAAGAACTGTTCTGTCTACCGGATGGGAAGTCAATGTTGCGACTTTCTTTTGTTCTTCTGTTAAATAAGAGAAACGGTCTACCCCTAAACCTTTAAAGCCATCAAGGGAATTTGCTCCAAATCTCTTCTTATAAAATTCGTCAACAAGAATGCTATTTTGACCAGATGTTTTTTCTACATATATAGTGATAGATTGGTTAAGTGCAACTCCGGTTTTCCCTTCATTCAATTGCTCTTGTGTAATGTAAAGAAGATTGTGTTCAGAAGCTGATTCTGCATAAGGATTTAGATCTACAATCGTACCCGCTTCTGTAATCTTAAGCTGCTGCCCTGATTTTAATTTGTGAATCTCACTTTTTCCATTTGGATAAAGTACTTTAACCGGTCTAGTAAAATTCGAATCATCTTTCGTATGATGCATAGAAATATTAAATTCTCCAGATTTAAAACTAGGAGCTCTATAAGATACATTTTCAGCATAAGGACCAGTGTAATCTGTTAAGTCAGGATCTCCCACCTCTATCCCTAGTCCTTCATAAATGTCTTTCACTATACCTAATGAAGTAATCCCTATATCAAGCACGGTAGCTATACTTGCGCTAGCCTTATTTTCTGCAATAGGAGCCATAGAAAACAAAATACCTAGTGCCGCTGTTGCAGGGATTACCTTCTTTCCAATTCCAGATGTTTTAAATTTCTTTTTCATTTTATTCCCCCGCTTAGTATGTTTGACTTCATCATATCTAATAAATCTTTCAATTTTCTCTCATAAGTATTACAAAAGTCTTACAAAAAACTTTCATTGTTACGATGACGTTATTAATTTTTTAGAGAAAACACAGAACACAGGGACATTCTTGTTATGCCAATGCCTTAACATCTTATTTTTTCTTTTCATGCTAAATAGCGTATTATGCTCCAACATATATCCAAACAAAAATAAGGATTCAAATTTTCTATTGCAAGAAAAATTCAAATCCTTATAACAACCCATAAATTGTCTGTTCTCCAACGTATTGAACATACACCTCGTCCTCATACTACTCTACAAAAAATTTTTAATCTAACTTTTCTCTCTGTTTTTTCTTTCTTATATAGATGGTCAGCGTAAGCCCCCCTAAAGTAGCCATTGAAACTCCTACCATCCAGTACCTATGATTAAAAAAATCACTTTAATTCATATAGGCATTTTTTTATACTACATGATTTATAATAAAAAATTAGATGTAGAAACCGTTTGGAAAAAAATAAATTATTAGAAAAACCCTCCTATACAATTGTGAATCCCGATGTATATATTTCAACACGTCGTCAAAATAATCTAAGTAATTATGATATATCATTAGAACGGAAATTTTTCACAAACATCAAGGAGGGAAACAAGGAAAAAGTAATAGAATATGCGTATGGATTCTCACAAGAAGATGCCGAAACTTTATCAAAAGGAAATCAACTCCGAAACCAAAAAAATAATGGAATTATTGCCATTACTCTAGCTACTCGATATGCAATAGATGGTAATCTCCCATCAGAAATTGCTTTTTCGTTTAGTGCTTTATATATACAAACCATAGAACAACTAGATAACATGTACTCTGTTAATAGATTAATAGAAGATGCTTTATGTACTTTTGCAGATCGTGTTAGAGAATACAATGTTCACAAGCATTCGAATACGATTTCCATGTGCCTAAATCATATTACGAAAAATATTTACCATGAAATAACTCTCAATGATATTGCTAGTGCTATTCATGTACATCCCACTTATTTATCTAAATTATTTAGAGAAGAAGTAGGTATCTCTTTAAGTGAATATATTCAGAGGGAACGAGTAGAAGAAGTAAAAAAATTATTAACATTAACTACATATCCATTATCTGATATTTGTAATTGGCTTAACTTTAACGATCAAAGTTATTTCCCAAAGGGTTTCAAAAAGTACACGAATATTACTCCTAGACACTACCGACAAAAACACGCCGTATTATAAGTATCAACATCCTCAGACTCTTTTTCATAAGCGACAAAAATCATTTTTTAAACCATGCACTCTATCGTTCTAGGACACATAATGTATTGTAAATCCGCCGAAAGATCTCTAACTGTAGCTCTCATTGTTGGTTTCTATTAAAAGGAGGAATAAATTATGGGTTTTGGAGCTGGTTGTGGTGGCTTCGGTGGCGGATTTGCCTTACTGATTGTGTTGTTTATTCTGTTAATCATAATCGGTTGTAGTTGTTTTGGAGGCGGATTCGGCTGCTGATGCCAAAGAAAGAAGCTGTTCCAAAATGTCTTTGCATAACGACATTTTGGAAACAGCTTTTTTTGTATTTACTTATCACAAGCAATTCCATCGCCATCTCGGTCTAACTTAGCCGAATAGGCTGGATGACCTTTCGGAATATTGGAGAACCCGGCTGCTTTTGCTTCTTTACAACTGCTAAAATGGTATTCACCTTGTGGTAAGTTGTTATTTGGTTGTTGTTGTTTCTGTTCTAGCTTTGGCTGTGTTTCAGTTGGCGCAGGTTGTGATTGCTTTGGAGCTGGTGCAGGCGCGGCAGGATTTGCTGTTTTATTTTTATCAAAGCCATTATCGGTTGCATAGTTTTCTACACTCCAAATACCTTTCTTATTTGCCTGTGCCTTTGTTTGAAATTCGCGTAAATAATCAACATACTTTGTATTCTGAGCATATACATATGCCACGCGTGCTAACCCCTGTTCAACTAATAAGCGGTTTAACATTTGTCCATCTACCCATACATAAGCTAATAGACGTCCGTATTTTTCACGCTCGCTTACATCTAATTCAAGCTGAATTTTCTTTCCTTCGCTTGCGTATTTCTTCGTGAATGCACTTGCTTCTGGTCCGAATGGCTGCACACCTAGACGAGGGTGCTTTATTTCCGGTGTATCAACAAGCAAAAAGCGCACTGTTTCTTCTTTTCCATTCTCTAATTTCACTTTCAACGTATCTCCGTCAATATTTTTAAGTACAGTTGCGTTTACAACGCGATTCGTATTCATTTTATTTTTTTCATCATCAATATGATGAATCGAATCATTCACTAAATTTTCGTTTTGCACTTTATTTTCAGCACTGTTTGGCGTGTTATTTTCTCGATCTGTCATTGCCACATCTTCATAAGCGCTGCTTTCTTGTTGTTTCTTCAATTCTTCCTGCTTTTTCTGTTCCTCTTCTTGCTTCTTTTGTTCCTCAATCTTTTTTAATTCTTCTTCCTTTTTTTCTTCCTCTGTCTTTACATCTTTCGTTTCTGTCGCCTTCGCATTATTGCTGCATGCAGCTAAATTAAAGGCAAACATGCTACAAAGAAGTAATGTAGCTAACTTTTTCAACATTTAGTAATCCCCCTAGAACAATGATATAAATAATTACCTCATCTATATTAACAAATATACGAGTTCATATTTGTCACATTTTATCGTAATTGTCTTATATTCTACTAAAGTGATTAAAGAAATTTGCAAACCGATCATTTTGTAAAATAGGTACTACTATATGTTACGTCTTCCGCAAATTCACCTCCCTACTACTCTAACAAATCAAATTATTAAGGTTGGTTTTTGCATATTGAAAAGCGCCCATACATAATTGTATTTCTACTAATTTACGCTCTTGTAATTTCTCTATTATCAACTAACCATTAGTGTGGGATGAGGCCCTCCCACTCATGGAAGTTTCACTTTATAGAAAACATAATTACTATTCATAAGATAATAATTTTATGTTTTTTTACGGTTAATTTAACTATATTTATATGCAATTTTGCATTTTACAAATAAAGTAAAACGATATATAAAGCGCTATTAAGTTATATTAAAAACATTTTTCAGTAAGAGATTAATATAAATCAATGAAAACCATTTCATTTTAAAATTAATATATCAGAGTATAATTATTTTACTTAGTGAATTAATTTGTTCTATTTAATTTTTAAAATATAATGTTTTTTCTGATACGAACACAAAACATCTGAATTTTCAAATATAAATAATGGAATTTTATTGTTTACTTCTTAAAAACATAGTGTTTAAATGGGGGCGTAAGGACCTTACATTCTATGGAAGTAAATAATAACGAGAGTTTTTAACACTCTATCAGAAAGAACTCTTCTTTCTTAAGCTTGCGCAAGGAGAGAGCGCAACAGCAGTTCGTTGAAGATTTAGGAATATAAAACTTAAAATCACAATCTACGGAGGAATATGAAATGCTAAATAAAATCCCTTACAAACTACTTGCTGTATCAACATTTTTAACTATTACAACAGCTAGTGTAGTTACACCAGTAACAGCTTTTGCAAGTGAAATTGAACAAACTAACACTGGAGATATGTCTCTTTCAGCAAATAAAGAACAGATGAAAACAGCTTTGCAAGATGCTGGGGTATTTGCAAAATCTATGAATGGATATTCTTATATGTTAATTAATAATCCAGATGTGAATTTTGCAAGAATTGATGTGGAAGGTCATACAAATTTACCTGATCAAATTATACAAGATCAAAAGAATGCAAGAGCACATGCTGTTAAATGGGACACACAAGGAAAAAGACATCTTTTAAATACATTGACAGGCATTATTGAATACGATACACAATTTGACAATTATTATGATGCGTTAGTAGAGGCAATTAATGAAGGGGATGGAGATACTTTAAAAGAAGGGATTACAGATTTACGAGCTGAAATTCAACAAAACCAAGAGTACACACAAAAATTAATACAAGAATTAACTAAGTTTAAAGACAATATTGGACAAGATGTTAAAGCATTTGGAGATCATAAAGATCTCTTGCAGTCAATTTTAAAAAAGCAAGAAGCTGGTATTGAAGAGGATCAAAAGCGTCTAGATGAAATTTTAGCGAAAATAAATCATTATAACAAATTAAAATCTGATGGATTCAATGTAATGAAGGGTACCGTTTTAGGCCTACCGTTGATTGGTGGTATAATAGTAATTGTAGCAGAAGATCAATTAAAAGATTTACAGCCGTTAGTAGCACCATTATTAGAAAAAGTAAATCAGCCTGTAGATCATAAAGTAACACTAAACCGTGTAGTTGGAGTTACGTATAATAATATTAATGAGATGCATAATGCGATTGACGGAGCTATTAATGCTCTTACTTATATGTCCACGCAATGGAATAATTTAGATTCTCAATATACAGCGGTACTGCAACAGATTGAGAATACATCTGAAAAAACTGATCAAAACAAATTTAAATTCTTAAAACCTAACTTGGATGCAGCTAAAGATAGTTGGAAAACATTTAAAACAGATGCAGCCACATTAAAAGAAGAGATCAAAGAATTAAAAGTGGCACCTGTTACCCCACAACAATAGGGAAATATCACTTCTGTTACAACTTTGTCCAAAACATAGAGAATCTAGGATTACATCGTTAAATAATCATTTAACAATTCATTATACACCGAAAAGGCGGAGTCTAATTCAAGACTTCGCCTTTCCCTTTTATATAAGTTTCAAAAACTTTGCAACAGAACTTGTTCATTTACTTCATTTCACAATGTCTTATCCCCTTATCTTCTTTGCTTCTCTCTCAATCTTAAAGTGATGTCTTACTGCCCATTAATGAAAGATCAAATCCCACTCTATATTACTTTTCATTTTATACTCTTCAAGCCTTTTATCCCCTATATCGTTATCCTTGTTTTTCGCTTTGTATTCTCCTCGTGTATCTGGTTTATACCTATACATTTAAAAATATTTTTAGCATATCTCATCTTATTCCCTGTATGAAAACTCCCGCCACTTATCTCCTCCAGATCTCGAAGTGGGGGTTTCTCGTGTATCTTCTTCAAAAGATGCTTAACACGAGTGGAGTTGACACAGCTACCTGATGGCACAACTCCTCTATTCCATCAGCAAATGCCTTTGGAACTGCTTTTTTTAAGATGTTATAGGCACCATTCACATCTGCATTCAGTAGTTTGTTTTCTTTCGTACGATACAAGCCACGTTTGAGACGCTTTCCACTGAATACAGGGATGTCTTCCTCACCGTAAGTAGGAATTGTATCATTGTCTATAAAGGATGCTTTGCTTGTATACGATTCTTCCACAACTTGTACCATGATACCCTGTCGCTTCGCCTTGTAAGTGATCATTTCAATAAGTAGATTATGTGGGATATGGCAAAAGGTTTGATTCTGTCGTTTTCCCATCTCACTGTTTTGTTTCCATGCTATATTTTTCCCAATCATAATCGTAGAAAGCTCCTGTTGAACTGCAAACTGAACAATATGATAACTCATTTTATGAAAGAGATCTTTTATTTTTAGAAACCGTTTCTCATGAAGCCTTTCTAAACGTTTTGATGTATGTGATCCTTCTTTTGGTTCTTTTCCATGACGAAGGATGCCCAATAAATGTGCCTTTTGTTTGTTGTAGTATTGATTGATACTTTTGATGACATTGCCCTTTATTAACACAGGAGTAGCCCCTGTATTTGTTACAATGGTTGCAATGTTATCGATTCCTAAATCAACACTCATATAACGATTGTTGTCAACATGCTTAGGTGGTGGCTCGGACTGTTCTGTCACAATTTCCAATTTAAACTTCCTGTAAGCAGGAGAAACACGTACCTCTTTTAGATTTTCGATATGTCCAAACAATTTACCGATATTTAATTCATGGTTCCGATATGTTTTTGTAATGTATAGAAAACTTCTTGTTGAAGTGGTTATAAAAATTTCTCTGTACGCATGGCCGTATACACTTGGCGAATGTAGAAGTTTGTTGTATTGTAGAGATTTTTTGCGTTTTGACACATTTCTAAGAAGTAAGAGTAAAACTTATGACCTTTATTGATCCAAATTTGATAAGTTGCATATTCTTTTTCTGTCTTCATCATTTTCACCTCCTTCTTTTCTTTATAATACTACAAAACAACAAAAAAAGAACATACATTCCCATTAATACTGGGATATTTTTAAGAATATACCGGCAATTTATCCCCACCTTAAACTTGGCTATGCACGTTTTGAAGATGGGGTTTTCTTGCCCATTTTCCGATAAAAAAAACTCCCCCTGCAACGTTTATAAAAAACATAATTACTATTCATATGATAATAATTTTATGGATTATTTATCGTTGATATGACCATGTTGATATGCAATTTTACATTTCCCAAATAAAGTAAATCGATATACAAGGTACTATTAAATTATATTAGAAACATATTTTAGTAAGCCGTTTATATAGATTGATGAAACCCTTTACATTTAAGGCTTAATTATCAGATTGCAACTATTTCACTTAGTAAAGTGATTCATATCATTTAATTTTTTAGATATAATGTTTTTTCTAATACAAATGTAAATAATCTGAATTTTTTGATATATATAATGGAATTTTACTGTTTACTTATCAAAAACATAATGTTTACAATGAGGGCGTAAGGTCCTTACATTCTATGAAAATAGATAATAACGAGAGTTTCTTGATTTAACACCCTATCCGAAAGAATTCTCCTATCTCAATTAGGCAAGGAGAAAACAAAGAGATAGATCGTTCAAGATGCATGAATAAAATTGTAAAAAGACAATAGTGAAGAGGTGTACTGAATGAAAAATAAAATACTTACAGGATTTTTAATAACATCAATTGCTACTGGGGCAGCTATTCCTATCAATACTCTAGCAACACCAATTGTTCAGGCAGAGACGCAACAGGAAAACACGGATATTTCCTCATCATTACGAAAATTAGGTGCACAATCTAAATTAATCCAAACATATATAGATCAAGCTTTAATGAGTCCTAATGTACAGCTTATGGAAGTTCCATCTTTAAATACGAACCAATCCCTAATCAAACAAGATATGAACGAATGGTCATCAGAACTTTATCCAAAATTAATTCTATTAAATTCAAAAAGTAAAGGATTTGTAACTAAATTTAATAGCTATTATCCAACATTAAAAGCGTTTGTAGACAGTAAAGAAGATAAAGAAGGGTTTGTAGATAGACTTGAAGTTCTTCAAGACATGGCTATGACAAACCAAGAAAACGTACAACGTCAGATTAATGAATTAACAGATCTTAAATCACAGCTTGATACAAAACTTAAAGCTCTCGATACTGATGTGACAAAAGCACAGGGTGTACTAAGTGCAGAGGGAACAGGGAAAATAGACCAGCTAAAAAATGAATTACAAAATACTCAAAAATCAATTCAAAATGATTTACAACAAATCGCATTGTTACCAGGAGCTTTAAATGAACAAGGATTTAAAGTATTCCAAGACGTCTATAGTCTTGCAAAAGATATCATTGATCCGGCTGCTCAAACAGCGGTGGCGGCGTATAACAAAGGAAAAGAAATTAACAACTCTATTTTAGAAGCAGAGAAAAAAGTAGAGCAAGAATTAAAGGAAAAAGGTAAATCTGCTATAGAGATTGACGCTGCCAAAAAAGAAGCTCGTGAAGCAATTGAGAAAACCAAACAAGCTGAAATAGCTGCAGCTGCAGTTACAAAGACAAAAGAGTATGACCTTACGAAAGTTATTGACCCTGAGAAAATCAAAAAAACATATGGTACCTTCTCTGAAATAAATCGACTAACAGCAGAGCAACGAGCACATTTAGCTGATTTAGAAAAACAAAACCAAAAATTTTATGATTTAACAAAGAATCTAACAGTCGCAGATTTACAAAAATCTATGCTTCTTATTATGCAAAATGATTTACATACATTTGCTAATCAAGTGGATGTAGAACTTGACTTACTGAAACGCTATAAAGAAGATTTGGCTCTAATCAAAAATAATATTACAAAATTATCTACTAATGTTGATACAACTGACCAGCAGTCTCAAAAAGATACATTAAGACAATTAAAAAATGTAACAAGTTACCTTGAAGAACAAGTTAATAAGTTTTAATATTTCAAATTTAATAAAAACAATATAAAAATCTACAAAAAAACTGAGAAGGAGAATAGTTATGAAAAAACTTCCATTTAAAGTATTAGCTGTAGCGACTCTAGCAACACTTATAACTGCTACTAACGGTAACACTATTCATGTACTTGCACAGGAACAAACCGCTCAAGAGCAAAAAGTAGGGAATTATGAATTAGGGCCTGAAGGGCTGAAGAAAGCACTAGCTCAAACAGGATCTAATATTCTCGTAATGGATTTGTACGCAAAAACAATGATTAAACAACCAAATGTAAATTTATCCAATATTAATTTAGGTTCAGAAGGAGCAGAATTAATTAAAAATATTCACCTTAATCAGGAACTGTCACGAATCAATGCGAATTATTGGTTAGACACAGCAAAGCCGAAGATTCAAAAAACAGCACGTAATATTGTAAATTACGATGAACAATTTAAAAATTATTACGATGTATTGGAAGCTGCTGTACAAAAGAAAGATAAAGCAGAGTTAAAAGAGGGCCTAAGTGATTTAATCACTACAATTAATACAAATTCAAAAGAAGTTACAGAAGTAATTAAGATGTTACAAGAATTCAAAACAAAACTGTATGACAATTCTACAGGGTTTAAAAATAATGTTGGTGGCCCAGATGGACAAGGTGGATTAACAGCACTATTAGCGGGAAATAATGCCCTAATTCCACAACTTCAAGCTGAAATGGAGAAGCTACGTTCTACTCAGACACAGCATTTTAACGATGTATTAGCATGGTCAATTGGTGGTGGATTGGGAGCAGTCATTTTAGTTGGTGCAGCCATTGCAGGAGCGGTAGTAATTGTTGTGACCGGCGGTACAGCAACACCAGTTGTTGTTGGTGGTCTTGCGGCTCTCGGTGCAGCTGGTATCGGTTTAGGAACAGCAGCTGGTGTCACAGCGTCTAAGCATATGGACTCCTATAACGAAATTTCTAAAAAAATCGGTGAACTAGGTACGAAAGCCGATCTTGCTAGCCAAGCAGTTATTTCGCTTACTAACGCGAAAGCAACTTTGACGGATCTGTATCAAACAGTGGATCAAGCGATACTGTCTCTAACAAGTATCCAACAACAATGGAATAAAATGGGGGCCAATTATACAGATTTACACGATAATATCGACTCCATGCAAGAACATAAATTCTCTTTAATACTTGATGATTTAAAAGCTGCTAAACAAAGTTGGAGTGATATTCATAAAGATGCAGAATTCATTTCGAAAGACATCGCTTTTACACAAGAAGCAAAGAACTAAAAATCAAAACCTGTATAGGAGGAATATGAAATGATCAAAAAAATCCCTTTCAAAATACTTGCTGCATCAGCGCTTTTAGCGATGACAACAACTTCTGTAGTTTCGCCAGTAGCAACTTTTGCAAGTGAAATTGAACAAGCTAACACTGGAGAGTCTCTTTCACCAAATGACGTGAAGATGAAAGAAACATTGCAAAAGGCTGGGTTATTTGCAAAATCTATGAATGCCTATTCTTATTTATTAATTAAAAATCCAGATGTGAATTTTGAAGGAATTAATATTAATGGATATGCAGATTTACCTGGTAAAATTGTACAAGATCAAAAGAATGCTAGAGCACATGCTGTTACATGGGATACGAAAGTCAAAAAACAACTTTTAGATGCATTGAACGGCATTGTCGAGTATGATACACAATTTGACAATTATTATGACACAATAGTAGATGCGATTAATACAGGGGATGGAGCTACTTTAAAAGAAGGAATTACAGATTTACGAACTACAATTCAACAAAACCAAAAGGTTGCACAACAGTTAATAGAAGAATTAACTAAATTAAGAGACGCTATTGGGCAAGATGTTAGAGAATTCGGAAGCAATAAAGATCAGTTGCAGTCAATTTTGAAAAACCAAGGTGCTGATGTTGCAGCCGATCAAGAGCGTCTAGATAAAATTTTAGGATCAGTAAACTATTATAAACAATTGGAATCTGATGGATTCAATGTAATGAAGGGTGCCATTTTGGGCCTACCATTAATTGGTGGTTTAATAGTACTTACAGCACAAGAGAATTTAAAGAAATTAGAGCCAGAATTAGCAGAATTACGTAAGACTGTAGATTATAAAGTAACATTAAATCGTGTAGTCGGAGTTGCACATACTAGTATTAGCGAGATGCATAAGGCACTTGATGATGCTATTAATGCTCTTACTTATATGTCCGCGCAATGGCATGATTTAGATTCTCAATATTCAGGAGTACTGGGACATATTGAGAAGGCGTCTGAAAAAGCGGATCAAAATAAATTTAAATTCTTACTATCTAACATGAATGCTGCTAAAGAGAGTTGGAAAACATTACACACAGATGCGGTCACATTAAAAGAAGGCATCAAAGAATTAAAGGTGGAACCTATTACTCCACAGCAATAGGAAAAGATCACCTCTGTTACATGCCCAAAACATAGAGAATCTAGAATTGCATTGTTAAATAGCCATACAACAATTAATAATTCCTTATATACCGAAAAGGCGAAGTCCAATTAAAGACTTCGCCTTTCACTATAAATTCTCTTTAATACTTGATGATTTAACTGTTACTAAACAAAATTGAGATGATATTCATAAAGTAATTTTACTTTAAAAAAGAATAGAACTTACAATCAAATCCTATATAGGAGGAATATAAAATGCTAAATAAAATCCCTTACAAACTACTCGCTGTATCAACATTTTTAACGATTACAACCGCTAATGTAGTTACACCAGTAACAGCTTTTGCAAGTGAAATTGAACAAACTAACAATGGGGATATATCTCTTTCAGCAAATGAAGAACAGATGAAAAAAGCTTTGCAAGATGCTGCGGTATTTGCAAAATCTATGAATGACTATTCTTATTTGTTAATTAATAATCCAGATGTGAATTTCCAAGGCATTTCCATTAATGGGCATGCAGACTTACCTGGTAAAATTGTACAAGACCAAAAGAATGCTAGAGCACATGCTGTTACATGGGATACGCAAGTAAAAAAACAGCTTTTAGATACATTGACAGACATTATTGAGTATGATGCAAAATTTGACAATCATTACGGAACATTAGTAAAGGCGATTAATTCTGGGAATGGAGATACTTTAAAGAAAGAAATTACAGATTTACGAGGTGAAATTCAAAAAAACCAAGAGCATGCACAAAAATTAATACAAGAATTAACTAAGTTACAAGAAGATATTGGACAAGATGTTCGAGCATTCGGAAGTGATAAAGATCTCTTGCAGTCGATTTTAAAAAACCAAGGTGCTGATATTGAAGCCGATCAAACACGTCTAAATAAAGTTTTAGCGGATATAAACTATTATAAAAAATTAGAATCTGATGGAATAATAACAGTATCTATTCCCACTATTCCCACATGGATTTCTGGTGGTATAATGATAGGTACAGCAAGAAGTAACTTAGGCTGGTTAGAGCCAGAATTAGCAAAATTACGTCAGACTGTAGATTATAAAATAACATTAAATCGTGTAGTTGGTGTTGCGTTTAATAATATTAGTGAGATGCATAGTGCGATTGATAAAGCCATTAGTTCCCTTACTTATATGTCCGCGCAGTGGCATGATTTAGATTCTAAGTATTCAGGAGTACTAGGACATATTGAGAAGGCATCTGAAAAAGCTGATCAAAATAAATTTAAATTTTTAAAACCTACCTTGGACGCAGCTAAAGGTAGTTGGAAAACATTAACAACAGATGCAGTCACATTAAAAGAAGGGATCAAAAACTTAAAAGTAGAACCTTCACAACAATAGGGAATGTAAAGTTACCCAAAACATAGAGAATCTAGGATTACATCGTTAAATAATCATTTAACAATTTTTTACACACGGAAAAGGCAGAGTCTGCTTCAAGACTTCGCCTTTCCTTTTTATATAAGTTTCGTCCAAATGTCAAGGTAACCTTTCAGACAACCGAACCTGTTCATTTACTTCACTTCATAATTTTTTATCTCTCACCTATCTTCTTTACTACCCTCTCCCTCTTAACGTGGTGTCTTATCGTCCTCTAATGAGAGATCAAACTCCACTCTTTATTATTTTTCATTTTATACTTTACAAGCGTTTTAGCCCCTATATAGTTATCCTTGTTTTTTACTTTATATTCTCCTAGTGTATACCTAAACGTTTAATAATATTTTTAGCATATCTCATCTCATTCTCTTTAGAAGAAAATGTTTTCCTGTAATGTTTACAGGAACTATAATTACTATTCATTAGATAATAATATTTGGGGTTATTTATCGCTAATATGCCCCATATTTATATGCAATTTTGCATTTCCTAAATAAAGTAAAACAATACACAAAGCACTATTAAATTATATTAAAAACATTTTTAACCAGTGATTAATATAGATTAATGTAAATTATTTAAGTTTAGATTTAATTATCAGAGTATAATTAAATCCCTTAGTAAAATGATTAATAACATTTAATTTTTTAGATATAACATTTTTACAAGCGCAAATATGTAATATCTAACTTTCCAAATATAAGTGGTCAAATTTTATTGTTTACTTATTAAAAACATAATGTTTAAATGAGGGCGTAAGGTCCTTATATTCTATGTAAGTAAATAATAACGAGTGTTTCTTACGTTTAAATATTCAACAACAATAGAAGACAATGTGGACTAATTATAAAGATTTACTTAATAATATTGACGGTATACAACAACATAAATTCTCTTTTATACTTAATGATTTAAATGCTACTAAACAAAATTGAAATGATATTCATAAAGATACAGAACTCATTTCAATTTTAAAGAAGAATAGAACTTATAATCAAAGCCTACATAGGAGGAATATGAAATGATTAAAAAAATCCCTTACAAACTACTCGCTGTATCGACGTTTTTAACTATTACAACCGCTAATGTAGTTACACCAGTGTTAGCTTTTGCAAGTGAAATTGAACAAGCTAACACTGGAGATATATCACTTTCAGCAAATGAAGAACAGATGAAAAAAGCTTTGCAAGATGCTGCGGTATTTGCAAAATCTATGCACGACTATTCTTACTTGTTAATTAATAATCCAGATGTGAATTTTCAAGGAATCAATATTAATGGGTACGCAGATTTACCTGGTAAAATTGTACAAGATCAAAAGAATGCTAGAGAACATGCTGTTACATGGAATACGAAAGTAAAAAAACAGCTTTTAGATACATTGACAGGCATTATTGAATACGATACAAAGTTTGAGAATTATTATGAAACATTAGTAGAGGCGATCAATAATGGGGATGGGGATACTTTAAAAAAAGGGATTACAGATTTACAGGAGGGAATTCAACAAAATCAAAAGTCTGCAAAGGCATTAATAGAAGAATTAACTAAATTTAAAAACGCTATTGGAGAAGATGTTAGAGTATTTGGAAGCCATAAAGAGACCTTGCAATTGATTTTAAAAAACCAAGGAGCTGATGTGGAGACTGATCAAAAGCGTTTAGATGAAATTTTAGGACAAGTAAACTATTATAAAAAATTAGAATCTGATGGATTAACAATGGTAAAAATCCCTTTTATTCCTACATTGATTTCTGGCGGTATAATGATAGGTACAGCAAGAGATAATTTAGGCCGATTAGAGCCTACATTATCAGAGTTACGTAAGACTGTAGATTATAAAATAACATTAAATCGTGTAGTTGGAGTTGCGTTTCATAATATTAGTGATATGCATAGTACGATTGATAATGCTATTACTGCTCTTACTTATATGTCCACGCAATGGGATGATTTAGACTCTCAATATTCCGGCGTACTGGGACATATTGAAAAAGCTAATCAAAAAGCTGATCAAAATAGATATAAATTCTTAAACCCTAACTTGAATGCAGCGAAAGACAGTTGGAAAATATTAAGAACAGATGTTGTCACATTACAAGAAGGGATAAAAATTGCAGAGAAAAAAGAACAGGATCTTATGAATCAACTTCGTCCATCAAACGTTTTCTATTTTTATAAAAAAATTCATAATGCATACACATTTGAAATAAAGACTGGAACAAATGCGCCAAATGCGTCTTATAAAGTTATGAATTTAACTAAAAACACTGTTCATAATATGTGGAGTGGAGGGGCTAATACAGACATGTGGGCTGACTGGCTTTCATTCAATCCAAATGATGAATTTGCGGTGGTAGCATTAGTGGATGGGAAAGAATATGTTGTGTATAAAGACAAAATAGAAAGTATAATGAACTGAGCCCGAAAAGTTAGACCGAAAAAATTGTTGTAATTTATTATACTTTACGTCGAAAAAACGAAGTTTGGTTTTGCAAACTTCGTTTTCGTTTATATAGAGCATGAAGGGGTACGGAAACATCGCCATCATGCTAAGGAGAATGAGATACCCCATGCCTATCAACCTAACAGAACAGGTTGCCCCCATAATGAAAATTTCCCCTTTTTGCAGTTACTTATGAGAATTCGGCTCACTTTTTTGTTTTGAGGAACAATTTTTCCTTTTCCATACTGATCATGCACCTTTTTTAGAGTCATACTATCAGTATGTCCAAGATTAGGAGATTACTTGCAAGAGTCTTGGAATTTTGCACCAGAACCAAAGAAGGGATACAAGCATTAAACATGCAACCTCCACAAAAATAAGGAAATACCAGTTCTTTTTTTAAAATTTTGAACACACATGGCAAACTTAAGTTTCTATGTTGTGTTAAACAATTTTGTGATTTGTGATACATGAAAAAGTGGAGTCATAACTTACATATGTAATGAGCTATGACATCGCTTTTTTCTTAATTTCTCTCGTTTCGTATATATATCCATTTCAATTTTTAACATATCAATTGCTGCTATACAGAATACAACATGACCGCTACTTGCTTTCTCCTTTTGTTTTAAACATTGCATGTGGCAGAAAAGGGCCTTGACCGTTTCTATGCACGGCCAGATGCTCTCACTCCTCTAAAAAAGAAAGGTTTTTTCGGTTACATCCTTTTCAAGCTTACTTCTTATTCAAAATCTGCAAAACGATGCAAATTACTCTTTTCTCCAATCATAACTAAACCATCCCCTTCTTGCACAACTTCATCTGGGGAAGGAGAAATATTGATTCTCCCCTTACTTTTAATCGCAATGACATTTAAATTTAATTTTGCTCGAATATCTAGTTCTTTCAGACTTTTTCCTGACATGCTGGAAGGCACTTTAATTTCTTCAATATTGTAATCTTTAGCGAGTTCAATGAAATTAAGAACATTCGGTAACATAAGCTGATGTGCTACACGCTCGCCCATATCCCACTCAGGGAATACGACCCAGTCTGCACCTACCTTCTCTAACACTTGGCCATGCCGTTTATTAAGTGCCTTGACGACAACTTTGTTTACTCCTAATTCTTTTAGTACCAAGACAGTTAAAATACTTGCTTGAATATCATTTCCAATTGCTACAATGACTGTATCAATATTCCGGATGCCGATTGCTTTTAATACCTCTTCATCTGTCGCATCAGCAATAACCGCATGGGTAGCCGCATCCTCAAGCTCATTGACGCGTCTTTCATTGCTATCGATTGCCAATACTTCATTTCCTGCTTCTACTAATGTATTTACAATACTTGAACCAAACCTTCCGAGTCCAATGACTGCGTATTGCTTTTTCATATTCCTATCGCTCCTCTAAGGATGAATGAAAACCTAACCAATCATAATTTTTCCTTTCGGATAACTGAACGGATCTGAATTTCTTCGCAGCGTAACGGCAAAAGCAATGGTCAATGGACCTACCCTTCCTGCGAACATCGTTAAAGTAATGATGATTTTTCCAAGCGGAGACAATTCAGGGGTTAGTCCCATAGAAAGCCCTACCGTTCCAAAAGCAGAAGTTGCTTCAAAGAGAATCATCAAAAAGTCCTTTCCTGGTTCTGTTATCGTTAGCAGCATGGCAGCAATTATAACGATAAACAGACCAGCTAACATAACGGTAAGTGATTTATAAATTGTATCGTATGCAATTCTTTTTCGAAAAAAGATTACATCTTCTTTTCCTTTTATTTGTGAGCGTACTGCACCTAATAATGTCGCAAATGTAGTTGTTTTAATTCCTCCCCCCGTCGACCCAGGAGATGCTCCGATATACATGAGGACAATAATAAGAAAGAGAGTTGAATGGTGTAAATCGGAAATATTTAGCGTATTTGCCCCAGCTGTTCTTGGTGTGATAGCTTGAAACAAGGAAGCTAAAAATTTACCAAACATGGATAACGGTTGTAACGTTTTTGGATTATGAAATTCCAACAAGAAAATAAGAATCGTTCCTCCTACTACTAGCAGGGAGCTTGCAAAAAGAACGACCTTCGTATGTAAGGAAAGGCGCCTAATCTGTCTGTATTCATATACCTCATTCATAACAATAAAACCAATACCGCCTAATGTAATCAACGCACAGACTACCAATGTCACAATTGGATCCTCTACATACGCAGTCAAACTTTTAAACTCTCCCATGATATCGAATCCTGCGTTATTAAAATTCGAAACGGCATGGAATATCCCGTAATATATAGCCTTAGAAAGCGGCATATCAAATGCAAAACGAATTGCTAATAAAATCGATCCGATGAATTCAATTACAACTGTAAAAATAAGAATTCTTTTCGCCAAACGAACAATGCCCGCAATGGATAAATTGTTCAACGCCTCTTGTAATAGCAGCCGCTCTTTCAAAGAAATCCTTTTTCCTAACAAAACAGCAAAAAAGATTGCAAACGTCATAAATCCTAAACCGCCCACTTGAATGAGAGACAATATAACGAGTTGCCCAAACAACGTGAAGGTTGTTCCGGTATCCACTACGACAAGCCCAGTTACACATGTGGCAGACGTAGCTGTAAACAGTGCATTTAACCACGAAAGACCTTGGCCGTCTTTTGTCGCAATGGGAAGTGTTAAAAGAATCGATCCGATGAAAATAATGAAAGCGAATCCTACTACTAATGTTTTCGGAGGATCCATATAAATCTGTCTGTTTTTCATAGTTGTGTCTCCTATACATTTTTTTGAGGAAAACTACTCTTCTCTTCTTTCTTCACATTAAATACCGAACATATATGTAAATCGTTGATAGGATAATGGATATAATCATCACAGGAAATCCAACTATTAAATATTTCATAAAGGAGATATGGTGACCTTGTTTCGCCGCTAAGCCAGCTACTACTAAATTGGCACTTGCTCCAATTAAAGTTCCGTTGCCACCTAAACACGCCCCTAGCGATAAACTCCACCACAATGGCTCTAAATTCGTTATTCCAATTGCCCCCATTTCTTTTATCATCGGAATCATTGTCGCTACAAAGGGAATATTGTCAACAAAAGCAGAAACAATCGCACTCATCCATAAAATTAAGAGGGTTGTCGCTTTTACCTCTCCTCCGGTTAGCGCCATCGCTTTTTTAGCTATCATTGCGATAAGTCCTGTTTCCACTAATCCACCAACGATAACGAATAAACCGATAAAAAAGAAAAGAATGGTCCATTCCACTTTTTCTAATGTTCTATCTAAATATTTATCACCGGTCATAAGCAGTAAGAGAAAGGCACCAAATAAGGCGATTGTAGCCGTTTCAATATGAATAAATTGATGAAGGAAAAAACCGCCAATTGTCACAACAATAACAAAGACACATTTTTTCAACAGCGTTGCATCTTTAATCTCATTTCTTTCATCCTTGCTCAGTAATTCGTTCATTAACTCAGGCGTTGTTTTTAACTTTTTTCTATAAATGAACGTAAATATAACAAGGGACACTAATAAAATTACAAAGCTAATCAATGATAAATTATTAATGAACGCAAGAAATGTTAGTTCTTTTACAGCACTACCAATCATAATATTGGGCGGGTCGCCAATCATCGTCGCAGTACCACCGATATTCGAAGCAAAAATTTGAGTAATTAAATACGGAGTAGGATTTACCTTAAGTTGTGATGTAATACTTAATGTAACTGGAACGATGAGTAAAACTGTTGTGACATTATCTAAAAAAGCAGATGCAAAGGCCGTGATCAGTCCGAGTACAAAGAGAAGTCTAACCGGATTTCCCTTCACCTTTTTCGCAGCCCGTATAGCAATGTAGCCAAATACGCCTGTTTGAGCAGTAATCGATACAATAATCATCATCCCAATTAACAAACCAATTGTATTAAAATCAATATGATGAATAGCTGTTTTTTGATCGATGACTCCGAAGACCACCATTAAAATTCCACCTAACATAGCAATCAGTGTACGGTGGAGTTTTTCCGAAATAATCCCAGCGTATGCAAGTAAGAAAATACCTAGTGCTATAATCGCTTTCGTTTCCACGTGTATCCTCCATAATCTTTTTATGTACTTTATTGTAACGATTGCTGTATTTTTTATTCACACAAAGAGGAGTTGATTCAAAAGAGATGTAGATGTCTTTTGAATCAACTCCTTCTTATATGTTCACTGATATATCGGCGCTTCGACATAGGATAAAAACACTTCGGTAATATTCGACATTCTATATGCACGAAAAGGAGCTTACATTAGTCCTTTTTCGAGTCAGCTCCTTAAAAATATTTCCTAAATAAGTGCTAAAAAGTCTACATTCGTATACGGAATTTCACCTTCAATCCGGTGCCGTAAATCTTGCAGTGTATACGCTTGCCACTCTTCTAAATTTTTGACATCCCACACTTTATGAAACAACGTTAATAAAAAGACTTCGCGCAGTTTAAGAAAAAGTGAAATTTGCCTTACTATCTCTTTATTCATTGTATGTTCTTTGTTGTATCCCTCTATGAAATGCTTCATAAATTCTTGCGGAAACGATACATGTTCCGGCCTTACCGATAACCCCTGCCACACTGCATGATAAAATGTTGCAGCAATATCTTGAGCAAACCAGTTAAATGAACAATCATCAAAATCAAAAATTGTTAATGTGTTGCCTTGAACAAAAAAGTTCCCTTGATGAAGGTCATTATGGATGAACCCGTATGTATCTTGCTCCTTAGACAGTTCTTGAACTTCTCTAATCATTTTTTCATATTTAGCAGCTAACGTTGTACTGATCGATTTTAAAAAGTTCATAGATTTTATATCGCACTTCCAAACAGATCTCTCGTACGATTCATAATCGCTAGCATTTTGTTTCGCAATCGCATGCATCTTCCCAATTGTTTGTCCCCAATTTTGAAATAGCTTCCTATTCCATTCTTGTTCATCCGCCACATTCACAAACTGACCAGGTGCTTTTATAAATGAAGTAAGAAAAAATGACTCTTCTTCTATATCTATTTGTTCAATCTCATTCCCGAAACAAGAAGCAACCGGCAAGGAAACATTTACGCCGCCTGCTTGTAAGCTACCTCTTATCTTTCACTTCTTCCCTACTCAAAAAATCCCTCCTATGTCCACTCACATATAGGCATTTACCTACATACATTAAAGTAAATGTATTTTGGGAGGTGTCATACATTGCGAAAAGTTCTAGCATGTTTTTTAATTGTAATCCTTACTGCCTTTACGTTTGTTGCGTGTAATAAAAAAGAAGAAAGCACAAAGGTACAGAAAGTACGCGTTGGTGAAGTGACACATTCATTATTTTACGCTCCGTTATATGTCGCGATGGAAAAGGGATTTTTTAAAGATGCAGGATTAGAAATTGACCTGCAAACAACTGCTGGCGGCGATAAAACGATGACAGCTTTATTGTCAAATGGCATTGATGTTGCGCTGGTTGGTTCAGAGACGTCCATTTATGTTCACGCGCAAGGGGCGAAAGATCCGGCAATTAACTTTGCACAATTAACACAAACAGATGGAACATTTCTCGTTTCCCGCAAAAAGCTTGATTCTTTTAACTGGAATGATGTGAAAGGCACAACTTTCCTCGGGCAACGTAAAGGCGGAATGCCGCAAATGGTTGGGGAATACGTACTAAAAAAGCATGGAATTGATCCGCACAAGGATACAAATTTAATTCAAAATATCGAATTTGCAAATATCGCGAATGCTTTTGCATCTGGTACAGGTGATTTCGTGCAGCTCTTTGAACCGACTGCTAGCATTTTCGAGAAAGAAGGGAAAGGCTATATCGTTGCTTCCTTCGGCGTTGAATCTGGAACTGTTCCGTATACAACCTTTATGGCAAAAGAAAGCTTCTTAAAGAAAGATAAGGCAACCGCGGAGAAATTTACACGTGCTATTTATAAAGCACAGCAATGGGTCGATACACATAGCGCAGAAGAAATTGCAAAAGCTGTTGAACCGCGCTTTAAAGATACGCCAAAAGATATTATGGTAAAAGTCATCGATCGCTATAAACAACAACATTCGTATGCAACGAATCCATTGTTAGACGAGGCAGAGTGGAAACAACTGCAAACCATTATGAAAGAAGCTGGCGAATTACCGAAAGAAGTGCAACATAAAGAATTAGTGAACACATCCATTGCGGAAAGTGTCATTAAGAAATAGAGGCGGATGCCATGAACCTCTTACAGCTTTCTAACGTATCTCATTGCTTCTTCTCAAAAGAAAATGCCAGCCTTGTCTTATCCAATATTTCCTTAACAATCGAGGACGGAGAATTTATCTCCTTCCTGGGTCCAAGCGGTTGCGGCAAAACAACATTACTTTCTATCATGTCAGGATTACTGCAGCCCATTGAAGGAACCGTCTTTCTCGATGGTGAACGTATTACAAAACCAACGTCTTCTATCGGTTACATGCTCCAGCAAGATTACTTGTTTCCGTGGAAAACGATTGAAGATAATATCTCCGTTGGCTTACACATTACAAAAACATACACATCAAAGACGAAACAACATGCCTTGCATTTACTAGAACAAGTTGGCTTGCAAGGTGTTGAAAATCAATACCCGCGTGAATTATCAGGCGGAATGCGCCAGCGTGCTGCTCTCGTCCGGACACTAGTCACAAATCCGAAAATATTATTACTAGATGAACCATTTTCTGCTCTTGATTATCAAACAAAGCTGAAATTAGAAGAACTCGTTTTTTCTATTTTAAAAGAATATAAGAAAACATCACTTCTCGTTACCCATGACATTGAAGAGGCAATTGCAATGAGCGATTGCATATACTTGCTACAAGCGAAACCAGGCCGCATTGCGAAAGTATTTTCAGTTCCGGAAACCATTCGTTCCCTCTCACCGTTTGAAGCACGTCAGCACCATGACTTCCCTTCATTCTTCCAGTTAATATGGAAGGAGCTTGAACAACTTGGATAATATAAAAGAATTTCATCAAAACTTTCAAAAACGCGAAACAAAGAGGACATTTGCCGTTCGAACATTGCAGCTACTCCTGCTCATTCTCTTTTTCGCATTATGGGAAATCGCTAGCCGAAACGAGTGGATTGATCCATTGTTATTTAGCTCACCTTCTAGTATCTTTCATCTACTCATCACAAAATGGCAAGATCACTCCCTTTGGCCGCACATATATACAACGCTCCTTGAAACATGTCTCGGCTTTATCCTTGGAACACTTCTTGGCACATGCATCGCAACCTTTTTATGGTGGAGCCCATTCATTGCCCGTGTACTCGATCCGTATCTTGTCGTCTTAAACGCAATGCCAAAAGTGGCGCTTGGTCCCATTATTATCGTCATATTTGGGGCGAATATTTCATCTGCGGTGGCAATGGGTGTTATCATATCCATCATCGTTACAATTCTCGTCATTTATAGTGCCTTTCAAGAAGTAGACGCCAATTACGTAAAGGTCATGCAAACCTTTGGCGCAAACAAATGGCAATGTTATAAACAAGTCATTTTACCAGCATCATTCCCAGCCATTATTTCAACATTAAAAGTTAATGTCGGTCTCTCGTGGGTTGGGGTTATTTTCGGTGAACTGCTCATTTCCAAAGAAGGACTCGGCTATTTAATTAGCTACGGCTTTCAAGTCTTTAACTTTACACTCGTCTTGCTGAGCGTGCTTCTCACATGTATTCTCGCCACACTTATGTATGTGCTTGTCGCAGCATTTGAAAAGTTTATTACACACACGAAAAAAGCAACCTAACACAATGTAGGTTGCTTTCTTATTAATCATGAATAACTTGCGTTCCTGCAATCAAATCGTGAATAGAGCGTTTATCTTTTCGCAGTGCTATCATAAATGCACTTACGATAACAGCAATTCCAAACGTAACTCCATATACAATTCCAGCTAATAGATTACGTTTTAACATCGTCCAAATTGTAATTTTCTTTCCATCCATACGTACAATGCGAATGTTTACCGTTTTCTTACCAACTGTAAACCCTGCCCATACAATAGGAACGATTAAGTAGTATAGCGTTTGGAAAATACCTACTATATTTTCTGATGTCTCAATGGACATACCTAATAATATAAAAATAATAAAAAATGGAATTACTACTAATCCATCGATAAAATTGGCACCAAAGCGCCTCCAAAACCCTGCTAGCTCTTGATTCATGTCTTCTTCTCCATTCTATTATGTATTAATTTTCGATGTATTTATAGATTCTCTTCTCTTACTGAAAAAAAAAAAAGATTCGCATCTTCTCTATAGATCACATCCTAAAATTCTAACCCTCATTTTACAACAAATTTCGAGTTAATTCGACATTTTTTTCGCGCATTATTCCACGGATTGCAAGATTCATATTTTTTCATCCTACGCTTCTTCCACTTCCTCCGAAATTTGCTGCAATCCTGCCAGCACTTCCGCTCGCATCTTCACAAGCTCTGGGAATTGATAAAAGAAAGCAATCTTTTGATACTTTACTTCTTTTGACTCTTTCACTTTGTTAGAATCCTGTAAAATGAATGCTGTAAATGTATCGGCAATATCTTCTGCGACGTTCGTTGTTGCATATTCAGAAACAAATTTGTCTTCATGCTCTTTAAAAAACTGCATTTGCGCTTCTAAATCCGTTTCTACTTTTTTCTCTTTCCATTCACCCTCAAGCGGTTTCCAAAACTGCTCATAAAATCGATTTACATACGAATCTTTCTTTGTACAGCCTTCTGTTAAAAACAGCGTCGTACATTTCGATTCATATGCGGAAATATCTTTTTCTTCTGTAACAGCTTTTATATACTTTTTATCTACAGGTATTTGCGTTTTATTTAACGTTAAAACGTGAGCGGTTTCATGAATTAACGTTTTCATCACTTCGTTTATATGAATGTTGGAATCTAGTGCATCTAAACTTAATACCCAGTCCTCAGGATTGTCTTCATTTTGCATCACATGCGCAACGATATTATCATAGCCATCCGATACAATATCAAATTCCTTTATATTCTCTCTATATTTTGCTGGAATTAACACACTGTACATATCCCATAATGTTTGATGATAATCTGTGTCTTCATGAAATGCGCTAATTTCTTCCCTCGCCTCTTTATCATCACTAAAGACTTTCTGTAATCTTTTTTTATCTAGCTTTTCAAAATACGGATCTACTAATTCATTGTTATCAATATAATAAGATGCTAAAAAGAAGTAGCGTTCGTCGTCTTTTCCTTGTTCTCCGTATGCTATTAATTCTTCTTTATTTTCTACTTCTGTATATGTTTCTAGTTCAGAGATTCCTTGCATGTTTTTATTAACCTTACTAAGGAATGCATCCCCGGTTTTTAAACATTCTTCTTTTGTTTTACATACTTCTTTTGCAACATGCTTTGCTTTACTACAGCTACTAATCAAGCAAATACATATAAGCAAAAATAAAAAATGAATATAGTGTTTCCTCATAACGTCCTCCTTGTACTCTACTATGTCATTGAAATGATAATCAATTTTGGCACGAGATACAATAATATGTGAACATCTATATATAAGCTTGGAAACCCCTTTCTTTTTAGGGAGGACGAGAGCATCTGGCTATGCATAGTAGCGGTCATGTTGTATGCTACTATGCAGCGGCTTATCCCTTACGAACAGACCTACTTCTGTAAAAATAAAAAAGAAATCGGTTGCTCTACTTTGTAAAACAGCCGATTTCTTCTATATGCCGCATTGTGCGCGCTAGTACGTCATCGCGCATAATGAAACTAAAGCGTCTATTTTCTTTAATGTCCTCTGGAATATGTGTCAATAATACAGATCCCTTTGTTTCTTCATAGTGCGTATGTTGTTCTACGGCACTAATTGTTGCGAAATAAATGTTTTTAATGATTATTTTGTCTTTTCCGGATACTTTATATTGTCCAATATACGTTAAGCTCGACACAATACCGCCCGTTTCCTCATGAACTTCACGAACTGCCGCTTCTTCCGGTGTTTCACCCTCTTCTACCTTTCCACCTGGAAATTCAATACCACGGCGCAAATGATGGGTTAATAACCATTGATCTCCGTACCGGCACACAACCCACACATGCTTTGGCTCGGGAGAAAATGGGTAACGTTCAAACGATAATTGTACAGTGTTATGATAGTAATCTTTAAATGTGTACATGCCCTACTCCCCTATTGATGGTTACAAATTTCTTACCATAAATTGTAGCACATTCTGACTAGTATGACTAATCTTATCCTATCATAACCCGTCGATAATACCCATTTGTGCAATTAACTCTTTCGCCTCATTGTCACCAAGCTCGTAAATCATTCGATATGCTTTTTGCAATTGTTCATCATACCGATCATTATTGGAATCATGATGATATTCCACAAACGGCACATGTGAACGCACAAATGTCCCAAGATCTTCACGATACGCATTATCAAAATACTCGCGCAGCCTCAAAATTTCCTCATCCGTCGCTTCAATCGTAAAACTATATGTATTGGCCGTTTTCACTTGTGAAATTTCGCCATTTGCAACTGAAATATAGTATGTTTTCTTATCCATAGAACGCCCCTTCTTTCACTTACTTTACTTTCTATTGTTTTTATTTTTTACAAAAATATGCAAAACATGATTGATTCAATAATAAAAGAAGTGCAAAGTGAAATTCATAATAATCTGAATACAAATAACTTTTTACGTACATTCATGGTTCTTCATATTAAACCTTTTATGGACTCGACTATAAAGGAGAGATATAAGATGTTAACAAGATTACGTATTTTCTTTGGACTGCTCACGATCGCTATCAGTATATACAGTTTATATACTAAGGATGTTTCACTTTTCCCTTATGTGCAGTTATCTCTTGCTCTCATGTTTATCATCATCGGCATTTCCGAAAGAAAAGCTGGACGAAAAGACATGGGCATGACATCTTTTTTCGTTTCTGGATTCCTTTTCTTCGTTGTTATATTACTGTTCCTTCGCTAAACGAAACACTATATGAATGCAACGACCAAAAAAATGATAAGGAGTGCTACCATGCTAAAAATACTTCGCATTCTATTTAGTACAATTGTTTTAATTTTAGCTATTTATTCCTTTTCTTCAGAAAGCGATCAGTTACTATTTTATATACAAATGTTCCTCAGTCTTACCTTCTTGACATGGGGAATTTCCGAGGCAAAAGAGCAGCGCAAATTAATGGGGATTTTGCTCATTTGTGGTGCTATCTTTATATCCTTTATCGCTCTCGTAAAAATGTTCCGGTAATATTCTCACTACTTTATATCGACGATATTTTCAATATATCGGCGCTTCGACACGATTTAAGACCCTTCGATAAAATTAAACATAGGCATCCCTGTTTTTCTCATGTAATCCATTCCTAAAATTCCATCAAATCCGTATGATTCTTTTGTTATTCCAAGCTGGATAAGAAATTTATCTAATTGTTGCTTATCAATATTTATATTCATAACTTCTTGTTCATAACATGGTTCACTATATCCGCCAACACCATACATTCGTTTCGGTTTCCCATTCATTACATCTAACTCTATTCCTACATCTGCCAGTACATCTGTATCAAAAATAGTAGTTGCACAACCTGTATCAAGTAATACATTATCTAGCAAAAGCGTATGCCCATCGTAATGCAATCCAAACGATGCAATCGGAAGACCGTGCTCCATTCTAATATTCATACTCGTCCTCGCACCCCGATAAACTGTTGCTCTTCCACTTCAATCTCTTCTTTGCTCGTATGAAGGATATAAAACTCTCTTTTTGGGAACTCGCGATGTAATTTCTTATAAGCATTCCAGGCGTCACTTGTACTTTTATACTCATCTACCACAGACATCTCTTGAATCATCCGCTTATTGTTTTGTGAATATACCAAAACAGCCTCGATAAGTACAAATGTATGAGGATATTTCCTTCTTACTTCCGACCAGTTCATTACAATCGCCTCCTTTTCTTATTATTAGTGTATCACACTTATTTCACCTCAATGAAATTAGCTTTTTCCTTATTTCTAAATAAAAAAGCTGCCCTTCCCAGGCAGCTTTCCCACGTATTATCCAAACACTTTCTCAAGTTCGTCTTTATCTTGGCTTAACCAAAAATTCATTAAGCGTTTTGCGCCTTCTAAGTCATGAAGTTTCGCTTGGCCACACTGCGTTTCGTTTGCCGCAGGAATTTCTGTAATTTGTATTGCGTCTTGCAGTGTTAACTCTAACAAATCGATGACTTCGCGTACTGTTGGCGTACCGCTTACGACAAGGTAGTATCCTGTTTGGCAGCCCATTGGCGAAATATCAATTATATCAAAGTGTGGATAACGATCGATATATTTACGTAAATTAAATGCTAATAAATGCTCTAGCGTATGAATAACATCTGACTTCATCGCTTGTTTATTTGGTTGGCAAAAACGAATATCAAATTTATTTACGATACCGTCTTTTCCTACTTGATGAACGCCGCAATGTCTTACATAAGGCGCTTTTACAATTGTATGATCTAATTCAAAGCTTTCTACTGATGGCATATTCATCTCTCCCGCTTTTATTTTAAATTCATATATATCCAATATGATATAACGGAATTGCAAAATAGTAAAGTATTATGTACAGACCGTGCTATAATACTTACAGCATATGCAGGAAAGGAGCTTATTATGAAACGTATTTTCATAGGGATTATTCGCTTTTACCAAAAGTTTATTTCTCCCATGACACCGCCAACGTGCCGCTTCCATCCAACATGTTCTCACTACGGGCTCGAAGCGATTCAAACTCACGGTGCATTAAAAGGAAGTTGGCTTACAGTGAAACGCATTTTGAAATGCCATCCATTTCATCCAGGCGGATTCGATCCTGTCCCAGAGAAAAAACAGAAGAAGAATTAACCTTCGTAACCATTCACAACAACATCTAACTTTCCAGTGTCCGGATGAATAACAAGTCCGTGTACAGGAACTTCTGTTGGCATAAGCGGATGGTTGTGAAGTATAGAAACACTGTGCTCTACGCTTTCTTCTACACTTGAGAACCCACGTAAAAACTTCTCTAAATCGATTCCAGAATAACGAAGTGTATCTAGTTTTTCTGCTGAAACACCGCGCTCTTTCATCTTTTCAATCGTGCTGCTCGCTTGAATTTTCGCCATACCGCAATCGTGGTGACCAATTACACACACTTCATCTGCCCCAAGTTCATAAACCGCAACTAAAATGCTGCGCATAATACTTCCAAATGGATGCGAAATAACAGCGCCAGCTACTTTAATAATTTTCACGTCACCGTTACGCATGTTCATCGCTTTTGGCAGTAGTTCTACAAGACGCGTGTCCATACATGAAATAAGCACCATTTTTTTATTCGGGTATTTTCCTGTTTCATATTCTTCATACTTTTTACTTTCAACAAATTCCTGATTATATTGCAAAATCTCCTCTAGAGCTTTCATAGTTCATCTCCTCTTTCTTTATGTAACTACAATGTAAGTGTACCAAAGAACAAAAAAAACAAAAAATGTATTGCTTTATCCTAAGAATATAATTTTTCAGACAACAGTCATAATTCTTCCATAATTTCCACACAGTTCTGTAACAACTACCTCGGACTTTGCTCATATTTTCACTATAAACTAAATGTAGATAATGAAAATGAAAAAAGGGAGTGAGTTTTATTATGTCCGACGTTTTGTTACTGAGTCGTTTTCAATTTGCAATTACAATTTTTTATCATTTCTTATTTGTACCGTTAACACTCGGACTTGTTATTTTAGTAGCGTGTATGGAAACGCAATATGCACGCACATTAAATCCAACGTATCGAAAAATGGCGAATTTCTGGGGTAAGTTATTTACGATTAACTTCGTAATGGGGATCATCACCGGGATTACGATGGAGTTCCAATTCGGAACAAACTGGTCTGAGTATTCCAAATATATGGGAGATATTTTCGGATCTCCGCTAGCTATAGAAGCACTTGTTGCCTTCTTCTTAGAATCTACTTTCATGGGAATTTGGTTGTTCGGTAAAGATAAAGTTTCACCAAAGTTCCGTGCTTTTTCTATGTGGATGGTCGCACTTGGAACAAATATTTCCGCACTTTGGATCATTACAGCGAATGGCTTCATGCAAAACCCAGTTGGTTATGTAGTCCGAAATGGCCGCGCTGAATTAAATGACTTTTGGGCACTGGTTACAAATCCATATGCATGGCATATGTTCTTCCACACTGTTGTTGGTTGTTATATCGTTGGTTCATTCTTCGTTATGGCAATTAGTGCGTATCACTTACTACGTAAAAATGACGTTGAATTCTTTAAAAAATCATTTAAGTATGGTTTAATATTCGGCTTATTTGCAGCAACTGCAACACCATTCATCGGTCACGAATCCGGTGCTTTCGCAGCGAAAATGCAACCTGCAAAAGGTGCAGCAATGGAAGCTGTTTGGGACACTGGAGAAGGAAAAGGTTTCTCCATTATTCAAATTCCTGATGTGAAAAATGAGAAGAACTTCGAAGCATTAACAATTCCAAAACTCGGCAGCTTCTTCTATACAAATTCATTTGATGGGAAAATTGTCGGTTTGAAAGATATTCCAAAAGACGAACGTCCAAACGTAAATCTTGTTTATTACAGCTTCCGTTTAATGGTTGCACTTGGCGTATTCTTTATGGCACTTACATGGTTTGGCTTCTATTTAAGCCGCAAAGGAAAACTAGAAAACTCAAAACCTTTCTTAAAAATTACAATGTGGTCTGTATTACTTCCATATGTAGCGATTAACGCAGGTTGGATTGTTGCAGAAGCGGGACGTCAGCCTTGGACAGTATACAAACTAATGCGAACAGCAGAATCAGTTTCACCAATTTCTGTACCGCAAATTTGGTTCTCTTTAATTAGCTTAATCTTATTCTACACTTTACTATTAATTGCTGATGTATACCTTATGTTGAAATTTGCGAAAAAAGGACCTGAAGCATTAGAAGAGACTACAAAAGGGGGTGCAGCTCATGTCTCATGATACACTTGCAATTATTTGGTTCGGCTTATGGGGCGTGATTTGGACAGTTTACTTTATTCTCGATGGCTATGCACTTGGTAACGGAATGATTTTCCCCTTCGTTACGAAAGATCGCCAAGAACGCAATCAGCTGCAAGAAGCAATTGGACCGTTCTGGGGCGGAAATGAAGTATGGTTAATTACAGCTGGGGGAGCAACATTCGCTGCTTTCCCAATCACATATGCAAACATGTTCAGTTACTTATATACACCGTTATTCTTAGTATTACTTGCTCTATTTGCTCGTGCAGCAGGACTAGAATTCATGCATAAAGATGATTCACCAGTTTGGCAAACTATTTGTAAATGGACATATGCCGTTGGTAGTTTCTTAATTGCTTTCTTATTCGGCGTTACGTTCGCTAACCTATATTACGGATTACAAATTGGTAAAAATGGCTATGAAGGAAATCTACTTAGCTTATTACACCCTTACGGCATTTTAGGCGGCCTTTTCTTCACAGCAATCTTTGTCGTATCCGGTGCACTTTGGGTTATGATTAAAACGACTGGTGAAGTATCAGATCGTGCTTATAAAATTGCCAAGCCATTTTCAATGGCAGCAGCAATTATTCTCGCTATCTTTTACGTCGCAACGTCAAACCTTACAAACTTATTCCAAAACTTCACGGAATATCCTGTACTGTTCTTAATCCCAGCACTTGCGATGTTAATGAGCGTTATCGCAATGGCAATGGTTTTCAAACGAAAAATTGGCTTAGCTTTCACATTTGTTTGTTTAACAATCGCTACGTTTATGGCAACTGGTTTTGCTGGTATGTTCCCAAGAATGCTGCCGTCTCGCATTAACGATGCATACAGCACAACATTATTCCAAGCAGCGGGTAGTGAATTAAACTTAAAAATTATGTTCTTCGTTGCAATGGTAATGGTACCAATCGTTATTGGCTATCAATTATGGAGCTACACAATCTTTAAAGAGAAAATTCATAAAGACTCTGCAAAAGGGTATCACTAAAATCGCGAACCATCCTCTATCCGGGGATGGTTTTTTCTGTTATTTTCTTTACTTCTTGATATATAATTAAAAAGGCATTAATTAGAAAGTTGAGGTATTCACAAAAGCTATGTTTTTAGAAATCATTACTTTTATTTTACTCGTTATTTTTCTATTCTTTTATTTAAGAGATCCAAGAAGTTTAATAATCGGATTTTTATTTAATTTGTTCTTTTGCTCATTCCTTATCCTATTTGTTTATTTAGGTTTTAGCTCCGATAATTCGATATTCCGAATAATTGCCACTATCCCTCTTTTCATCATTGGCTTTATGTTAACCTTTGGTATATTCGCTTTAATGATTGGGCTATTTCTTAATGCAAGAATTTTAATGAGAAAAGAAGGGCGACGCTTTTCAAATTGTTTAACTTTACTAGCTGGACTATGTATTTTATTCAGTATAGTATTCTCACTATTTGAGCCAATTCAATTTTTATCTCCTCATTTCGGACCGATTTTTACAGGAGTATTTTTCATTATGGTATATTTCTTTTTCCACTTATCCAACTTCTTAACAGCTTATTTTCTGTATCAATTCAACAGACCAAGACGCAATCAAGATTTCATTATCGTTCTTGGCAGTGGATTAATTAACGATAAAGTGCCACCACTTTTAGCAAGCAGAATTAATAAGGCGATTGATTTTTATTGGAAACAAGCAGCTGTTTCTTTTCCGCCTACAATCATTTTCTCTGGTGGACAAGGCCCTGATGAAAATCTTCCCGAAGCTGAGGCTATGCAAATGTACGCCGTTGAAAAAGGGATTCCTACCGAGCATACGATAAAAGAAGATCGTTCTGTTAACACGTATCAAAATATGTTATTTTCAAAACAAATTATGGATTCACGAAAAGAAGGAAAATACAAAAGCATCTTTACGACGAACAATTTCCATCTTTTCCGCGCTGGATTATATGCAAAACAAGCCGGACTTAATAGCCAAGGAATTGGTTCAAAAACAGCTTTTTATTACTGGCCAAACGCGATGATTCGAGAGTTTATTGCAATTGTTGTCATGGGTCGTAAACGTCATATTAAGGTTGTTGGAGTTATCTTAGGATTCTCTGTACTCCTTTCAGCGATTAGTTTTCTATTTTCTTAACACACACAAGAAAAGCGCAAGAAGCAATGGTATGCTTCTTGCGCTTTTTTCTTTATCTTCTTTTCGTAACTTTTCCGGAACCGCCAACCTTTGTTTTAGGGGGAGACGTATTCTTCGGTGGGCCTGTTGTCGATGATTTCGGCTTCACATCTGATTCACTAGAACCACCTGGTGATTTTATAATTTTCCCTTTATTCTCCGTAGAAGGCGGAGCATTCTGAGTGCCTTTTTCCGTAATACTTCCCGAATCACCTACAGATGGTTTTTGCTCTACTTTATCACTTCTTTTAATAATAGAGCCTTTGCCTTGTTTCGTAATAGGCGGCGGTGTTTTCTTTTCTTCTTTTGTAGGTGGTCGTTCTTGGATAACCGGTTTATGATTTTGTCTGTCTGTATACCCGCGGTAATCGCCGTGATACGATTTACGCGAATCAAATATATCATTTAATATACTTGCCATAATATATCCTTCTAAAAAGGATGGCTGATAATTTTGACGGACAAACTCTTTATTACTGATTTCAATTAATGTGTCAGATGGCTTCTCTTTATCCTTCTGAATGTTGTATAGTTTATCAGAATACACAAGGAACATTTGATTTTCGTCTTCTTTAGACGCTTGTTTCGGTTCTTGTTCATCAATTAATTCTTTTGCAACTTGAGGAACTGTCCGATTGGCGGCTCGATACACATAAGATTCTTGTTTACCGTCTTTCGCAACTGATTCTAACGGGTAACGGTCTTGAATCGACTTTCCATTTTGACATCCCGATAAAGCAAAACCTGCAATTACAAGTAAAATAACAATAGCAAGTATAGCGATGCCGAGCGATTTAATCATGGGAAACAATCGTTTTGACATGATTACGCCCCCTTACGTTGCTCTTATGATTTGTACATCAGCTGAAAGAATCGATTCTCCCTCATACATCATTGTACGTCCATCTTGCCATTCAACGCGAAGCAGCTTTCGATTATCAGATTGGAACTCCCATACATATTGTTCATCAGATGCTGCAAATGGTGTTTTCCCCATGACAACAACACGCCCGTTATATTGCTCTTCCATATGGTACTCTATATCATCCATTTCAATTGTCGTTGGAATCTCATTGATTGAATCTAATCGTCCATCAATAGGAGTATATAATTTATAATACGTATTTTCGCGATTTTCAATTTTTAAATATCGAATCGTTCTTCCATCTTGCAATGTTAAAACAATTTCATTACGAGAATGCATGCTTGTTTTTCCAATCACTTCATACATGACTAACGAAACTTCAATCATGTCACCAGGCGCTAACGTAAGTACCGTTTTCTCAGGTTTAGCAGGTTCCGGACTTTTTATTATATTTTTAATACGTTTAAATAAACTCATTGACCTACCCATCCTTTTCTCGTTATAGACATGCTGATAAAATAAGGGCACCGACAATATGTAACGAACCTGCTAAGACAGCATGTGCTACATATCCTTGCTTTGTTCCCTCGTCTACATCTAAATTAATAGCCTTTCTCAAAATAAATTCAACAAACATTTGTACAAATAATAAGATTGCAAAAGATACTGCTGATGCAAGTAATGCTTGCCATAAATCGTTTGATTTCGAAATCGATTGCGATAAAATGTATCCTTGTGCAAACAACTTCATCGCAAAGCGCGTCGTAACTGCCATATTCCCTTTTTTAATTTCTTCTAAATCTTTATATTTAGTAAAAAGTGAATCAATCCACATCAATAGAAATAAAAGGATTGCACTTGCACCTGTCCATACAAGCATGGCTAAAATGTTCATCCCTGTCATGAAAAAACCACCTCTGAAAAAATAATAGAAAACCGACATGACTTCCTACTATGACATGTCGGCTCTCTTGTCTATTCTAGATTATTTCTCATACTGCTTCATAATACGAGCTAATTCATCATCTACAGCTAAGTTTTTGTTTAAACTCGCAAATTCATCATCTAATGATTTTTCTTTTTTATAAATTTCTCCGCTTGCTTCTGCTTCAGCTTCTAATTGAAGAGCTTTTTCTTCCATGCGGCTTAAACCTGCTTTTGCTGTATTCGCATCAAAACCAGACATTGCTTGATTAATATTCTTTTGTGCTTTTGCTGCGTTCACACGCGCTACAAGTGTTTCTCGTTTATTTCTTAATTCTGTTAATTGCTTACGCATTTCTTCTAATTTCGCACGAAGATTATCAGCAGCCGCTTTATTTTGCTCATAGCTTGCTTTATATTCATTCATTTTTTGTTCTGCCGTTTGCTTTTCTTCTAAAGCGCGACGTGCAAGATCAATGTTATTTGCTTGAACAGCCATGTGCGCTTGTTCTTCACGTTTCTTTACAAGTGCTTCTTGCTCTTCAAACAACAATTTAAACTTTTTCTCAAGGGCAATTTGTGCTGCTACACTTTTCTCAGCTTCTTGTACATCCTCTTGCATATCACGTAAATACTGATCCGTCATTTTAATTGGATCTTCCGCTTTTTCAATTAATGAATACACGTTGGACATCGTTAAATCTCTTAATCGCTTAAATACAGACATTCTAATTCCTCCTAATTAATTGCTTCATATTTCAAATTCAGTGCTTGGAAAACCCGAAAATCTTCCTTTACAGTAAGAATATTCATACCTTAAACCTATGTGTACATTATATCAAAAATAAAGTGTACTTACATCTTGTTTCTCAAATATACAAGCCATAATATGACATTCCCATAACAACTTATAAAGTGAAACTTCCCTCAGTGGGGGGGGAGTTGAACCAATCGGGCTTTTATGGGCAGTTATCCCCCACCTATCTTCTTTAGAAAAGCGGAAACGGCTCGCCCAGAATCGCAGGATGCCCGCGCCCGCGACAGAGAGGCGCTTTTTGCCTCGTCCGAGGGGGCAAAACGACCGGAGATTCTAGCTGCTAGAGCTGGACAATGATTCTCTCTCAATCTTGAGGTGGGGGTCTTACTGCCCACGAATAGCGGGATAAAAATAGAAGAAAGCTTTGCGAAATTCGCAAAGCTTTTTTCTACTTATTCACGACTTGCTCCATATCTGAACTACAAATCTTTGACTGACACGATTTATTTAAGGAACATGCTGCACATTTCCCTTTTTTGCTTCGCTTTACGAAGTTCATTAGCGTATATCCTGCATATCCAAAAATGACAGCTCCAATTACAATATTGACTATCATTATGATACATCTCCTTTTAGAATCCGAGCATGGATCCAACTTGGTATATTACTAGTGTTAATACGTATGCAACCACAAGCGGGTACACAACAGAGAAAATCGTCCACTTTAGAGATCCTGTTTCACGGCGGATAACCGCAACTGTTGCTAAACATGGTACATATAATAAAGTAAAGAACATAAACGAATATGCTGATAACGTTGTGAAATGCGTACCGATTATGTTTCCTAATACATCTTCTTTCACAGAATAAATAATTGCCATTGTAGAAACAACAACTTCTTTTGCCAAAAATCCTGTCATCAGTGATGAAGCTGCTTGCCATGTTCCAAAACCAAGCGGCGCAAAAATTGGAGCAAATACTCCACCAATCATCGCTAAGAAACTATCACCCATATCTACACCAAATCCAGATGGACCTGCATAGTTTAATAACCAAATCACAACAGAACCACCAAAGATAAATGTACCTGCTTTACGTACAAATCCTTTTCCTTTTTCCCACGTACTGCGCCATAACGTTTTTGCTTGCGGCACACGGTAAGGTGGAAGTTCAATTACAAAAATAGACTTCTCTTCTTTTAAAACCGTAATGGATATAATTTTTGTAACGACTAATGCCAGAATAATACCAATGAGATATAAAGAAAATACAACAACTGTTTGACTATTTGGGAAAAAGACCCCCGCAAATAACGCATACACAGGTAAACGAGCTGAACATGACATAAATGGTGTCACTAAAATTGTAAGGAGTCTCTCTTTCTCCTGCTCAATCGTTCTCGCTGCCATAACACCTGGTACATTACAGCCAAAACCGATAATCATCGGAATAAACGCTTTTCCGTTTAATCCAAAAAACTCCATCACACGATCCATTACAACAGCAATACGCGCCATATATCCGGAATCTTCTAGTAATGAAATGAAGAAGAACAATACGAAAATTTGCGGTACGAATACTAATACCGCACCAACTCCTGCAATAATTCCATCTGTAACTAACGATCGAATGAAATCAGACGCACCGATATTCGTAAGTCCTGCTGTTATCCAATCTGTAAGTGGACCGCCGACAAATGCATCAAATTGATCAGATAAAGGCGTTCCAATCCACGAAAACGTAACCTGAAAAATTAAAAACATGATTCCTAAAAAGATCGGTATTCCCAAAATTTTATGTGTAATTAATTTATCAATTCTTTCCGAAAAAGGAATGCTTCCTTCTTTTTCATGACGAATCACACTTGTTTTCAATTTTTCAATATACGCTGCACGTACTCCATATATGTGCTGTTCTAACGTAACATCTAATTCTTCTTCTAATGCAGAGCGAATTGCTACAAGTTCGTTATATACATGCGACTTAGCGAGTTCTTTCTCTACCACTTCGTTATTTCCTAAAAATTGCAGTGCAAGCCACCTTGCATGTACATCATTTCCTCGCTGCAATTTATCCATAACCCGCTGAATTCCTGTCTCTACCGCTTTACCGTAGGAAAGAATAAACCGTTTCTGCTCCGCCTTATCGCTTTCATGAAGAGCAGCTAATAATTCCTCACAGCCTTTTCCACTTCTTGCTATAACAGGAATCACTGTTACACCTAGCATTTCAGCTAACTTCTTTGCATCAATCATAATCCCGCGTTGTTTTGCCACATCAATCATATTTAAACCGATAGAAAGCGGTTTTCCAAACTCTAATAATTGCAATGTTAAATGCATATTACGTTCAAATTGAGAGGCGTCCACAATATTTAACATATGATGAAATTCTTCTGTTAATAAAAACTGTGTAACAACCCCTTCATCACGGGATACAGGATTTAAGTCGTATATACCTGGTAAATCTATTAACATTCCTTGCTTATCTTTTAACTTACCAATCTTTTTTTCTACGGTTACTCCGCTCCAGTTTCCAACATATTCATAAGAACCAGTAAGCGCATTAAACAATGATGTTTTTCCCGTATTCGGATTTCCTAGCAAAGCAACCTTGTTCACGCTAATTCCACCTTTATCATTTTCGCATCACAATGACGAATAGAGATTAATTGTCCACGACATTCTAATGTGCACGGACCATTAAGCATTGCCTTTTGTTTTACACAAAGCTCGCAACCTTCAGAAAATCCAAATGAAGCCAAACGGCGTTTTAACAATTTATCAAGAGATTGTAAATCTTTTACACGTACTTTTTCATCTATACTCATATCAACTAAGTTCATAAATTATCCCCCTAAAAAGATAACGATAATTATTATCAATATAAATTATAACATGACTCTCTGAAAAAACACTATACACTATGCTGTGTATTTATTACTATTTTCGTACAATTCCATCTTATTTAACATAAAAATCGTTGCTATGCACAGCCAATCGCTCTCGCCCTCCCTAAAAAAAGGGTTTATATTTTCATTTGCCATTCTTAACCATTATCATTACAATAATAGTAACAATCTAAGAATCTCGTTGTCACAGGGGGAGCCTCGTTGCTGAGAGGGAACACTTTGTTCCGACCCTTTGAACCTGTTAGTTAATGCTAACGTAGGAATTGTGCAGACGTATATACATAAGTAGTGATTTACAATTTGTGTATTTTCATCCCCCTATGATCATGATTCTTCTTTTGTAACTTGGATGTAGGGGGACTTTTACATGCGTAACACAAATTTACAAGCAATGATAGAGGCAGCGATTCTCGCAGCATTTGCGTTAGTCATCGACATTTTTCCGCTCTCTATTAAACTTCCAACAGGCGGTTCTATCTCATTTGCTATGATTCCAATTTTTATTATTGCTTACCGCTGGGGATTTAAAACGAGTTTCTTAAGTGGTCTTGTTTGGGGTTTATTACAAATTGTTGCAGGAGATGCATCTATTTTCACACCGGTACAAGCGTTTATTGAATACTTTATCGCCTTTGCCTTTATTGGTTTTGCTGGATTATTTCATGAACCAATTCAACAAGCAATTGCAAATAAACAAAAAGCAAAAACAATTACGTATATCATTATTGCTACATTTATTGGTAGCTTAGCTCGTTACTTTTGGCACTTCATTGCTGGCTTTATTTTCTTTGGACAATATGCACCAAAAGGACAATCAGCTGTTTTATATTCCTTTATCTTTAACGGCGTTACAATGATTGGTTCTTTCGTATTGTGTGCGGTTCTACTTGTCGTTTTATTTATAACAGCACCGCGCTTATTTATAGGCGTGAATAAGCATTATATAAATACAAAAAACATTGCTTAATCAGCAATATTTAGATGTTCTAATTATTTAAGAGATAGACAAAAATCCCGCTTTTCTAAAGCGGGATTTTTCTGCTACTTTCAATCAATGAAAGGAAAAAATATCTTTTCTCACAAACACCATCCCGTTATATCATGTTGATTAAATTATACTTTATGGCATATTGAACAAGTTCACTTTTCTTAGAAAGATTAAGTTTGTTCAACATTCTCGTCTTATGAGTATCAACCGTTTTTATACTGATAGTTAACTCTCCAGCGATTTCAGACAATGAAAATCCTTTAACAAGATACTGCAATACTTCTCGTTCACGCGGACTTAGAATTACATAAGGATTTCGGGATTCTGTTTCATTTTGTACTCTTTTTAACATCGTTGAAATTTCCTTTGGGCGAAGGTATAGGTACCCATCCATAACGGAATCAATAGCAGTGTATAATTCTTCATCTACAGCTGCTTTAGGGACATAACCTGAAGCTCCCGCGTTCATGATTAACGTTATATAGTCCTCATCTTCGTGCATGGTGAGCGCTATGACTTTCGCTTGTTCATAACGTAATTTAATCTCTTTGAGAACCTGGATTCCATCTAAGCGCGGCAAAGATATATCCAATATCAAAATATCAGGTTTTAAAATGTCGTAAAGTTGAAGGGCTTCAAGCCCATCAGAAGCTTCACCTACAACTTGTAAGGACGGTCTTTTTTGCAATAGTAGTTTTAAACCTGATCTCATCAAGGCGTGGTCATCAACTAGCATTATGCTGATTGTCTTTTTCATCTTGACACCCTTCTCTCTGTTTTACTGGGATAGACACCATAACTTCAGTCCCACCGATTTTGTGAGTTTTGATAAAAAATGAACCGCCTAGTAATTCAGCTCTTTCCCTCATTCCATATATTCCAATCCGATTTTGCTGGCGAGCTTTTTCAAAATCAGTCTCATGTATGCCTTGTCCGTTATCATGGATACTTAGCTTAATAGAACAATCATTAATCTCCATATTAATTACAATCTCAGTCGCTACTGTATGTTTCACTACATTAGTAAGACTTTCTTGAACAATTCGGTATAGTGCTACAGCGATATGACTATCTATGGTAGCAATGTCATCATCGGGAACGTGCAAAATTACAGCAAGAGCGAATTTTTCTTCAAACTTTCTTATGTATTTCTTTAATGCCGGAATTAAACCTATATCATCAAGGATTGGTGGTCTTAATTCTACCGCTAAATCTCTAATTTCTCGTAAAATATTTGCCGCAGTCTCTCGGCTTACATTAAGTAGCTCTTGTTGTTCAGCATCTTTAGCTTCATTAGCCAAAATACGCATTGTAACCATTAGAAACGTAAGGGCTTGGCTTGTTTCATCATGAAGTTCACGAGAAATTCTTTTTCTCTCCTCCTCATGCGCGGATAATAATTTCAAGATTAACGTATCTCGAAGAGCATCCTTTTCTTGAAGCTCCTTCAGTAATTTTTCTACTGCCGTGCTCGAACTAATCAGGTTATCAGCCATGTCATTAAAAGCCCGCGCTAGTTTTCCAACTTCATCGTCACCCTCTGTTTTAGCCCTTAAGGATAAATTACCGGCTGATATACCTGATGCTATATCAACTAAACTGTTGATTGGTTTGGTAATGATACGAGTTACATAATAAGCTATACCTGCCGCTCCCATGCATACCAAAAATGTAGCGAAAACCAATTCTACTATTTTAGTAAAAATATAGCTTTTCGCTTCTTTTTCTGCCATTCCTACTCTAACAAATCCTACATCTCCACCTTCAATTGGAACAAGTATGTCATGAATATTTCCTTCATCTGAAGTTAATATAGCGGATTTTTCATTATTGCTACCATCAGACTTATGTGCATTTAATATTCCTTTCGGTAGATGTTTAGAGAATGTATTTCCAATAAGAACATTATTATTGTCAATGACCAGTATATAACGAACGTCTTTATTCGTTTCCTGTGCCCTGGTAATGAGGAGGTGAATCGAATAGTAGTCGTCAGTTAGAATGTAATCCGAAGACAATGCCGCAATATTTTCAGCGATATTTACGCCACGCTTTTTAAGATCCTCTGTCATCATTTTCGTGAGCGACTCCCAAATAATACATCCCAATAATAGAGCAAGAAAGAGTAGTGAAACGAGGATAGCTCCAAATATCTTCTGGTTTATTTGTAATTTATTTATCCATTTCATAGGTGACCTCATATAACTTAGGTTCAAATGGAACAAAACGATCAATAAACAGCCCCTGAAAAGCTGATTTTATTGCTTCTTGTTCGTGCATGGAAATGAAACTTTCTTTAATAATTTCCTTCTCTTCATCAGGTAAATTACTCCTAACGACAACAGGGCCGGTACCAATCGGTTCCGTTTTTGCAATAATTTTTAAATCCTTAACCAGCTCTGGATTTTGACGTTTCGTACGCTCAAAGACTAAACTATCAACAGCAGCTGCGTCAACAACCTTATTTATCACAGCGCCTAAGGAGCTTTCATGATTATATGTAAAAACATAACGACCGAAAAAATGCTCTGGAGTTTCACTTAATTCGGCTAATTTTTTCCTCACAAAAATATATCCGGAATAACTGGTTGGATCGGTAAAGGCAACGTTTTTGCCTCTTAAATCATTTATATCAGATATTTCATTTTGGCGGTGTACGACAACATAACCATAGTAATAGGGAACTCCCATTCGTTCTTGCATAGCAATTGCTTCAAGTCCTTCGACATGTTTGTAGGTAATATACGCTCCTGTTGAAAGTATAGCGATGTCAGCGCCTCCATTTATCATCAACATGCTAACCTCATTATAACTCTTGCGCTGTATTAAAATTACAGGTCTATGGAGCTTTTCCCCAATATAATCAGCTATTTTCCTGTAGTACATAATTGTATCAGTTGGTGATAACACACTTGAAATTGCAATCCGGACAGGAGAGGGCTTTCCATCTTGTGAACCAACAGGCATAGTTTCAGATTCGGAGAAAATAATTTGAGAGCTTGAACGATCATGCTGACAGCCTATTGCAAGTAAAGTAATAAAAAATATAAAAAAAAGCCTCAACAAATTTATCATACTTTCCTCCATTCTTGCATGCGAGGGATTTATACATTATGTGGAAATACCTTAATTCAAGGCTTTAAAAATTTATATTTATATATTACTTCAGAACAATCTACGAAATCTATGGAAGATTGTATACTAAACTACTTTTCATGTCGGAATTGTGACAGCAAGTATATATAAATCGTTACGATACAAAATACAACGTGAAACGCACGGCCAGATCCTCTCGTCTCCTCTCAAGAAAGGGGATTTTTATGCCAGTTTTTCAACTTGTATATATAGTCATGAATGTTTTTTGTCAGATAAACTCTTACACAAAATCAGATATTTTCTGATAGTTTAACGAGTTAACATATAAGATAATGTAGCAAAGGAGGAATGATACATCACAAATATACTTTGAAAACGTTTCCCAAAAGTCGGCAAGCTACTGAAATACTGAAATTTCATGAGAATCTAAGTTTTTCCCGTAAATCAAAGTAAAGAAATCGAGGTAGATAGTATGTTCTCATTTTTGAAACCTAAAATCGCTACTACAAAAATAGCACCAGACCAGGTTCAAAAGACCTATAGGCTTTTCCGGCTACAATCCTTATTGGGCGTGTTCTTCGGTTATATAGCTTACTATATAGTACGTAACAATTTTGCCTTATCTACTCCTTATTTGAAGGAACAACTCAATCTTAGTGCTACAGAAGTAGGCTTATTAAGCAGTTCTATGCTTATCGCTTATGGAATTAGTAAAGGCTTGATGAGTAGTATAGCCGACAAAGCAAACCCTAAAAGGTATATGGCGCTTGGTTTACTTCTATGTGCTATGGTCAATATTATGATGGGCTTCAGCACAGCATTTTGGATGTTTACAGTACTCGTTGTTCTCAATGGATTTTTTCAGGGAATGGGAGTTGGACCTAGCTTTATCACTATTGCAAACTGGTTTCCTCGTAAAGAAAGAGGAACTATCGGTGCCATATGGAATATTTCACACAATATAGGTGGAGGCATCGTAGCACCTATCGTTGGTGTTAGTTTTGCTATGTTAGGCTCCAATCACTGGCAAGCGGCAAGCTATCAGATTCCAGCCGCAATAGCCATTGTTATTGCACTTATAATACTAATTCTTATTAAAGGCTCACCAGTAAGCGAGGGCTTGCCTCCGTTAAACGAAATTATCCAGGACGAATCCGATGATTCACAAATGCAACAAAAGGCTGATTCAAAACCGCCAGCAGACATGAGTGCATGGCAGATTTTCAAGAATTATGTTTTATTTAACAAAAATGCATGGTTTGTTTCCTTCGTAGATGTTTTCGTTTACATGGTTCGTTTCGGTATTATAAGCTGGTTACCTATTTATTTATTACATGTGAAACATTTCACTAAAGAAGAGATGAGCGTTGCCTTTTTATTCTTTGAATGGGCAGCTATTCCTTCTACTCTTTTGGCTGGTTATTTATCAGACAAGTTATTCAAAGGGCATCGCATGCCACCAGCAATCATTGCTATGACAATGATACTTGTCTGTATTATCGGTTACTGGCAAAGCACATCTTTACATTGGGTAACAATCTTTGCCGCCATTATTGGATGCTTAATTTACATTCCACAATTTCTAGCTTCAGTACAAACTATGGAGGTCGTTCCACCTTTCGCTGTTGGTTCTGCGGTTGGTTTGCGAGGTTTTATGAGCTACATCCTAGGTGCATCTTTAGGTACTACCCTCTTTGGTGTAATGGTTGACAAGGTAGGGTGGAATGGTGGCTTCTACGTATTACTAGCAGCAACTATTTGCTGTATCATATGCTGTATATTGGCTCATCGAGGGGCAAAAGAACTAGAATACAACAAAAAACATGGAATCCAATCCTAAAACAACTCAAAACACGAAAGAAAACGCCCTTCATCTGACCAAAAAAATCAGATAAAGGGCATTTTTTTCTATTTTTTAAACTTATTACAAAAAATGCTTAGTAGAGGAAGTATATTTAATTCCATTTTGATTTTTCAACATATAAGTTGCCGCTATCCAGAACAAAACGTGACCGCTACTTGCTTTCTCCCTTTGTTTTAAACTTTGCATGTGGCAGGAAAAGGCCCTGACCGTTTTCATGCACAGCCAGAGGCTCTCTCCCACCTAAAAAGAAAGGGGGTTTTTAGGTCCGTTTTTCAATTTGTATTTATACAAATAAAAAAAGATTGCTTAAACAGCAATCTTTTTTTGTGCCTCAGTATTCCAAGTTACTTTCCTAATGTGACTCTCTTTTTCTTACCATTTCAGGAGTTTGAGAATGGGGTGCGCAGCTGCTAAAATTATTCTTACCGTCTTGCTTATGAATCCAAGATTTCATCTCATTCCATAAAACAACTCTATGCACATCATACCCTATGTGATATTGCTCATTTATATTCTCTTTGTAGTTCTCATTCCATTTGTACCATACTATTTTATCGCGTGAATCTACTGGTATTTCTCGCCGATCAATTACAGTTGTACAATCCTTATTATTAGCTAACATAATCGCATCATTCTCTAATAATAAAGCAAAAGCCGCTGAGCGCTTCTCCATTCTCTTTCTCCTTTCAGTTGTAGTACCTAACGTCTTATTTCCCTAAAATGTGTGTGCCTTACATAGATAAGTTTATTCAAAACAATGCTGCTAAACTATCGATTAACCTTACAAAAAACCTTACATTTTTGTAAGGTAATAATAATCAATAATCATATACAAATATAAGGTGAAACTTCCATCAATGGGGGTCTTACTGCCCACGAATAGCGGGATAAAAATTTCATTTGCAGTCATATATAAATCACTGCTATGCAGAACGAATAATGCCCTACACTCGCTGGCTTCCCTTGTTTTAAACCTCGCACGTGGCAGGAAGCGGCACTGACCGCTTCTATGCATGGCCAGTTGCTCTTGCCCATCTAAAAAGAACAGAGGTTTTCATGACGCTTTTAACTCGTATATATTCCGTATTACTCTTTATTTCGCCTCGATAACCGACCTGACAGTTGAATATTTATTGCTAGTTTACGGATGAAACCGGCTACTAAACCAAGTCCAACGAAAATATAAAAGATAGTAAAGATCTTTCCAAAGTCTGTTTGTGGACTAAAGTCCCCGTACCCAACTGTCGTTAATGTAACAACACTAAAATATAAAGCATCAATTACACGCATTTTCTCTACAGTACTATAAAAAATAGTTCCTGATAGAAGCGTTCCAGCTGTTAATACGAATAATACTTGAAATTCTTTATCTTTCCACGCTCTAAAAAACGCTTCTAACATTCGCTTTAAAGTGAGTAAAAATGAAATCATATGACTCTCCTTTTCTATTCAATGCATGTAGTCAATGGAAAGTCTACCATTTTTCTGTATATAAAAAAAGGAGCACTTCTCCTTTAGAGAACATGCCACTTTCACTGTAATGCTCATAGATATAAATCCATTTTATTATTGTCACATAAAGCCGCTGCTATGGAGAAACAAGTGGCCTGCACTCGTTTTCTCCCTTTGTTTTAAATCTTGCACGTGGCAGAAAAAGGACCTGACCGCTACTATGCACAGCCAGATGCTCGCGTCCATCTAAAAAGAAAAGGGTTTATTATGAAGAAAAGTTGCTATAAGTTTCCGCATAGTTCGCCTGCTTTTTCACTCTATTATATTCTAGTTATTATGTGTATTCCATTTAAAGCAAGTACTCTCTTTTTTGACTTTTCCCCCTCAATCCTTTACAGTCAAACTGTTCATAAGTTTTACAATGTAGGAGGATTTCAATGGATATTCAAATAAAAGACACTTTAATCTCACAAGAACAACTGCAAGAAAAAGTAAAAGAATTAGCACTGCAAATTGAACGTGATTTTGAAGGCGAAGAAATTTTTGTTATTGCCGTATTAAAAGGTTCTTTCGTATTTGCAGCAGATTTAATTCGCCATATTAAAAATGATGTAACAATTGACTTCATTTCTGCATCTAGCTATGGAAACCAAACAACAACAACTGGAAAAGTGAAATTACTAAAAGATATCGATGTAAATATTACTGGTAAAAACGTAATCGTAGTAGAAGATATTATCGATTCTGGTTTAACACTTCACTTCTTAAAAGACCACTTCTTGATGCATCAACCAAAAACGTTAAAATTCTGTACGCTTCTTGATAAACCAGAACGCCGTAAAGTTGATTTAACAGCTGAATATGTTGGCTTCGTTATCCCAGATGAATTCATCGTTGGCTACGGCATTGATTGTGCTGAGAAATATCGTAACTTACCGTTTATTGCGTCAGTTGCAACAGATAAATAATATAACCATACTTAACAAAAAACGAGGTTGTCCCAAAAGTAAAACTTTTAGGTAGCCTCGTTTTTTACATATGAATAAACAAGAGTCATCCCTTTTTAATTTAAGGAATTATCTTAGATTGAACTTTTCATGTCCAAAATATTGATTCAAATCTAACATTGATAATCTTTATTTCCTAATATACAATTAAATTATAAATTATTGATTTATTGTAATATTAACTAAGGAGACAAGTACCATGACACTTAATAACACCAAAAATAGACCTCTACTTGTTCCCCAATATATGCAACAATTCTCTTGTATAGGATCAGAGTGTGAAGATTCATGTTGCATTGGGTGGAGAGTAAATGTTGATGAAGATACGTATAAAAAATACAAAAAATCTCGTGATTTAGAATTAAAACCACTTTTCAAAAATAAGGTAACAAGACAACGTTCGAACTCCTCTTCTGAGTCTTACGCTAAAATTAAAATGGAGGATGGAGGAAGATGTTCCTTTCTATCTGAAGAGAATCTTTGCAAGGTTCAATTAAAATTAGGAGCAGAGTATTTATCTAATACTTGTACAGTCTACCCTCGCTCTATTAATAGTATTAACGGCGTAATTGAGAAATCAGCTACTATGTCATGTCCTGAAGCTGCGCGTTTAGCTCTTTTGAATCCAAATGGAATTGACTTTGCTGAGATTGAAGAACCAGCTAATACTCCTGGATCCATTGTAAAACAGTTAAAAACAGATGGCCCAAAAATGGATAATACACCAAAAAAATATTTTTGGGAATTACGTGTTTTTTCTATTCAAGTTATCCAAGACCGCTCTTATACGTTAGCAGAGCGTCTTATCATTTTAGGAATGTTCTATCAAAATGTACAGAAACACATCGATCAAGGTGATGTTCATGGAATTCCGACTGTCATTACTAATTTTAATAATTTGATGTCTAATCAAGGAATGAAAGAGTCACTTGACAAAATACCTACTCAGTTATCTGTGCAAATGGCATTGTGTAAAGATTTAGTGGGTTATCGTATTAACCAATCTATCTCAAGTCAACGATACCTCGACTGTTTAGATGAGATGTTAAAAGGTATTCAATATACAGAAGAAGCAACTATTGAAGAACTTACAGAGAACTATAAAAAGGCCTATGAAAAATTTTACGAGCCATTTATGACAGAACATGAGTACATTTTAGAAAACTACCTAGTCAATTATATATTTAAAAACTTATTCCCGTTTGAACAAAAAACGCTTTTCGATGATTATGTAATGCTAGTCATTCACTATTCAATGATAAAACTTCATTTAATCGGCATGGCAGGATTTCATAAAGGATTAACGATTGATTTAGTGATCAAACTTATCCAATCTTTCGCAAAAACAGTTGAACATAACACAGTTTATCTAAAAGGGGCATTCGCTTTACTGAAGGCGAATGAATTTACAACAATGCCTTATATGGCAATTTTAGCGAAGAATTAGGCAGAGGATCCGAATAAAACTTTCATTTACGTTAGCATTATCTAAAAATGTACGCCTCTACTTCGATCATCGGAGTAGGGGCTATTTCTATTTTAGGTGAGAAAAGATAATGTAGTTGGACTGAGTTTTTAATATCGCAGGCAAGAAAGTAGCTGCCCTCCAAAAAGTCATTATTCAATGGCCTTTTGGGGGGCAGCTACTTTTCTACTACTCCCCGCTCACAATCTTAAAATAAGAACGAACCGTTAAGAAGTAATAACCAATATAAATTACACTGTATACGCCGATACTCATTAATAACGGAATTAAGATTTCAAACGGCAATAAGTTTGATAATCCTTTTAACGCAAATAAGCTATGCAAAATTCCAACCACCAACGGAATCGCAAAAATAAAGAAGATCTGCTTTGCAATTGCTTTCTTCATTTCTTGCTTCGTTACTCCAATTTTACGAAGAACTATGTAACGATCGCGGTCTGCATTTGCTTCTGTTAACTGTTTGAAATAAATGATAGAACCTGTTGCAAGTAAGAATACAAGCCCTAAGAAAACACCGATGAACATCATCATACCCGTTGCTTCCATTCCGCCTTTAAACCCTGTATAGAAATCTCTAAAGACCGGTTCAGCTTCAGACTCCTTCGGCATAGCCTTTACTAGCTTCTCTGTTAATACTGTACTGTCTTTCTCATTTTTCACATTAATATTTTTAACAACTCTTGTTTCAGCTGTCTTTTTCGCTTGCTCGTATACGTCATCGGGCACAACAACAACTAATTCTCCTAAGTTCGTAACATTACGACCTTCAGCATCTTTAATTGTTAATGTCTTCGTTTCATTCCCAATAGGAAACACTGCTTTATTTCCTTTATATGCTATACTAAACTCGTGTCCTTCGATATACATACCATCAAATACAAATGCTTCTCTGGCAGTTAAACTTACCACATCCACATTCATTTTTTTCGCAATTACATTGAAGGCGGACTGTGACACAAGTTGATATTGTTCCGTCATTATATAACGAGAATTCATACTTATATCTGCTTTTTCACCTTCGAATTTCCCTTTCACCGGCACCATTTCAATTTCAAATTTCTCTGTAATCGGATTGTATTTCTTCTCTTCTGCGAAGATTGCATTCACCTTTTGTTCGAAAGCGGCATCTTTTTTCTCATAAGAAAAACTATACGGGGCAAGATCTTTCGCCTGAGTAAATGTATTATAATACGTCGTAACAGATGTACCAACAGCCGTTAATGTTACCGCGCTCAAAATAGCAATTGTCGCCAAAGATTTTGCATTTCCTTTAATACGGTATAAAAGCTGAGATGTTGTTACCATATTCATTCCATTATAAAAGGATGATTTATGATTTCTTGCTCTTCTTAAAGCAACAACTGTAAAGAACATAAATAATAAATACGTACCAAGTATAGTCGCCAATAAAATATAAAATGCGACCATCATGAAATCTGCATATTTAATAACTTTCGTAAACAGCAGTGATAAGAAATACCCCGAACCAATTAGGAATATAGCGATACCAGCGATAATAATAGATCCTTTCGGCATTCCTTCCCCTTCACGCTCAGCGCGAAATAGTTCAATCAGTTTAAAACGATAAATTAAACGGTACCCTTGCAGCGACGTGTATAAAATAATAACAAAGAAAACAACTGTTGTATCAATAATCGCCGCTAGTGGAACCTCGAAATAAACTTGTAAATCAAGTCCCATTAAGCTTACTAATAATTCAAGGAATAACTTAGACAGTACGCTGCCAATTACAATCCCAATTAGTAGCGATATTAACCCCATTAACATATTTTCATAAAACAGCATTTTCCCAATTTGGCGTTTCCGAATTCCGAGTAAAGAATATAAACCAACTTCTTTTTTTCGTTTACGTGTAAAGAAACCATTGGAATAAATAATAAATAGCGCTACGAAAATAATGAGCATCACGCTAGAAACTTGGAAGGCACCACTAATTTTCTTTGACCCTTCCGTTGCCTTTTCTATTTGCGTATTATATTGAAGCGATGCAAATGTAAAATAAATGACGATACTAAAAATCATCGACATAAAATATAAAGCATAATCTTTAAAATTACGCTTTATATTGCGAATGGCAATACTAGATAACGTCATCTACTGCACCTCCAGAGATCGTAGACATTACGTCTAATACCCGCCCAAAAAATTGCTTACGTGTTAATTCTCCCCTGTGCAGTTCTTTATATAATTCACCATCTTTAATAAAAATAACGCGCTTACAATAACTTGCGGCAAATGCATCATGCGTAACCATTAAAATTGTCGATTGGTCATATTCATTTAATGCTTTCAAACTCTCCAATAAATCAGTTGCAGACTTAGAATCTAGCGCACCCGTTGGCTCATCCCCAAAAATCATACTTGGATTTGTAACAATCGCACGAGAAGCTGCACAGCGCTGTTTTTGCCCACCAGATATTTGGTATGGATATTGATCTAAAATATGATCAATGCCAAATTTTTTCGCGATTTCAAGAACGCGGCGGTCAATTTCACCTGCTTTTACTTTTGATAACGCCAGTGGAAGCGCAATATTTTCTTTCACTGTTAATGTATCTAATAAATTATAATCTTGGAAAATGAACCCTAAGTGATCACGACGGAACAACGCTAATTTATCATCATTCATTTTCACAATATCATTTCCATCAATTAAGATTTCACCGTTCGTCGCATTATCAATTGTAGAAAGGACATTTAATAAAGTTGTTTTTCCTGATCCAGACGGCCCCATAATTCCAACGAACTCGCCTTCTTTCACTTGTAAGTTAATGTCTTTTAACGCTTCGTATGTATTTCCACCGGTATCATATACTTTTCGAATATCCCTTGCTTCTAGTACTGTCTTCATTACGATATCCCTCACTTTATCCTATCTCATCATTACTGTTGCCACGATTACACTTCCTTACACAATTAGAATTGTTATATAAGAAACCTTATCTCTATAAAAAATTATATTAGAATTCTTTCCCAAAGTATCTTGCTACTATAACATTTACCATAATAACCAGCTATCTATTTCTCTTACATAAACCTTACATTTCTGTAAGGTTTTTAAAAAGCCGCTCTTTCCAATTGGAAGAACGGCTTTTTTATTTCATCTGTATTCGTAAGCTTTGTTTTTATTCGAATAAATAGCTCACTAGTACAAGCTTTAAGTTATAATTACACCTTAAAATAATTATCATAAAATAATATTTCTACTTATATATTAGGAGAAACACTCTTTTAGAACAGAGCCTTCTTCTTAATTCTTTATTAATACCAATACAACTTCACTACTATTTATAATACATGTATTTTCCGACTACATTCTCATCTCTTTCCTATAAGCAAGGTAAGAATACAGCATTGTGATTACCACGCCTCCTAAAACAACAGTCAGTATGATATACGTGCTCCAAGTAACAGGTGCAAAAATACTTCCACACATGATAATCCCTAAAACAATAAATACTTTTCCGCTAAAACGATGGGTTTTGCGCCATACTTCTTCATTGCTTAATGTCCATGGTGTACGAATGCCGATGAAATAGTTTGGTTTACATTGTGGTAAATAGTTGCCGATCACTAAAAATAAAAGACCAACAAGCAATCCTGAAAAACGATTTATCGGTAAATCATAGCCTAGTCCAGTTGCAATAACATCCATATTTCCAATAAACAATACAAAGAGAATACTGTACGTGATCATCGTAAAACTTTTCGAGAATTTTTTATAATTCTCTTTCTTTGGATCAATCTTTGAAACAACATTGAGTAATATATAAGTTCCGATCATAACCCCAACCAGTGACAACATCCCATTTAATTTAGAAGAATAACCATCTGGAGTTCCACCGCTCCAATGCGTAACAATTGTATTCGGAAGATGTGGCCAAGAAATAACCCAGGCCAATATTGTTATACTAATAAGGATAATGGCAAAAATGTGTTTCTTCATTATACTCCTTCCCCTCCCCCTCTATTCGTAAACGTAAACACCCACGTTAACAAATCTTGAAACACAGTTGTATTCAATGAATACACAACAAACTGCCCTTTTTTCTCATCTTGAATGAGCTCTGCGTTTTTGAGCGCGTTTAAGTGATGAGAGATACTCGGCTTTGTCATATTGAAGTGATCGGCAATTTCTCCTGCTGTTAAGTCGCCTTCTTTTAATAGGTCTAAAATTTTGCGCCTTGTTGGATCTGCTAACGCTTTAAATGCTTGATTCAATGTCTTTCTTCCTTTCATTAATTAGACATTTAGTTATTTATCTAAATATTAAATTGATTTTTATATTTTGTAAATTTCATCCAATCTTTATCCTTTTAAATTTTTCGACATCTAAATCACTGAAATATCCCATCCCTCCTAAAAGAAAGGAGGTTTTTTATGAAGTTTTTTTAACTTGTATATATAATAAGGATTGACATAATGAAAACAAAGAAAACACATGTTACACTATATATACACAAAGTTAGAGGAGGCATGTACGCATGTACAAGATTTTAATTGTAGAAGACGATCCAAGTATTTCATCTTTACTGCAATCTCATATTCAAAAATACGGTTACGAGGCAGTTGTTGCAGATAACTTTGATGATATTACGGCTTCTTTTCATCATACAAAACCACATCTTGTTTTATTAGATGTAAATTTACCGAAGTTTGATGGTTTCTACTGGTGCCGTCAAATTCGTCATGAATCCACTTGTCCAATTGTTTTCATTTCTGCTCGCGCTGGTGAAATGGAGCAAATTATGGCGATTGAAAGCGGTGCTGATGATTATATTACTAAACCATTTCATTATGATGTTGTAATGGCGAAAATTAAAGGGCAATTACGCCGCATCTACGGTGACTATGCACCGAGTATGACCGAACGCATCGTTGAAGTGGAAGGATTAAAGCTATATCCTGAACGCCCAGAGCTTCACTATAAAAATGAGCACGTATTGCTCACAAAAAAAGAGGCCATTTTAGCAGAGATGCTTCTTTCTAAACATCCTCGCACAGCAAACAGAGAAGATTTGCTATCTGCACTTTGGGATGATGAAAGTTTTGTTGAAGAAAATACATTAAACGTAAATATTACGCGCCTTCGTAAAAAGTTCACTGAGCTTGGAATTGAAAATGCGATCGAGACTGTACGCGGCTTAGGCTATCGGTTAAATGCAACTTGGAGTGAATAGAGAATGAAGTTATTTTTACGTGATCATATTAGCTTTTTTTTTCTTTATATTTTAAACTTTTGTATCATCTTCGTTTTATATGATACCGTTGATGGATTTAAAAACAATAAATTTTATTTTATTGTGCTAAGTATGTATTTATTCATTTGTTTTCTCGCTTATCGCTACGTTCGAAATCGCAGATTATATAAACGACTAAGTGAACTGCCTGACAAAATAGAGGATGCGTTTATTGAGCGAGCAACCGCCCCTATGCCACATGGCGTAAATGAGCTTGTTCGTACACAATATCGTCTGTTTCAAAAAGACTTGCAAGCATATGAAGTAAAACAGCAAGAACATCAAATGTTTATTAACCAATGGGTACATCAAATGAAAACGCCCGTTTCTATTATGCAGTTAATGGTGCTTGAAATGGAAGATGAGCATCTGATTCCAAAATTTAAACAAGAGCTTGAAAAATTAAACCAAGGACTAGATATGGCATTATATATGGCACGGTTAAATAATTTCCATGAAGACTTTCATGTAGAAACTATTTCGTTAAAAGACGCAGTCACGAAAAATATAAATAGCTTAAAAGAGCTGTTTATTCGAAACGGTGTCTTTCCTGTTTTAGAAGTACACTCTGATGTAATGGTTACTTCTGATGCAAAATGGCTGAAGTTCATTATTTATCAGTTAATGACAAATGCGGTTCGGTATTCAGGTGAGAGAGGAAAAAAAGTATTCTTATCCTCTATTCAAAACGGGAAAGATATTATTTTAGAAGTGCGCGATGAAGGTGTCGGTATTCCGCAAGAAGATATTCGTCGTGTGTTCGAACCATTTTACACAGGAAAAAATGGACGAACATTTGGAGAGTCTACTGGCATGGGCCTATATATTGTGAGTAAAATTTGCTCTTATTTAGGTCATTCTGTCAAACTAGACTCTGAAGTTGGCAAAGGGACAAGTATCAAAATCATTTTCCATAATGCCGCCCTAAATAAAACAGATGAAGATTAACTTACAAAGTGTATGAGGAATCCTTTCCTCATACACTTTTGCAACATATAAGAATGATTTTAAGACTGAGAGGATAAAAACATGACATTTTGGCAATTTGCATTTAAGAACGTAACGCGTAACTCACGTGCTTATTTTGCCTACTTTTTAAGCAGTTCCTTTTCCATTGCAATTTTCTTTTCATTTGCCGTGTATTTATTTCATCCTCGTTTGCAAAATGCTGACACACCTTCTGGTATCGACACCTTAATGAGGATATCTGAGGCTGTTATTGTATTCTTTTCATTTTTCTTTTTACTATATTCTACCGGTACATTTTTAAAGGTTCGAAAAAAACAATTTGGCGTGCTAACTGTTCTAGGTATTTCAAACAAACAATTAAAACGACTTATTTTTATTGAGAATATGCTAATTGGGCTTCTTTCCATTTTTGTCGGAACTCAAGTTGGGATTGTATTTTCACAGCTTTTCTTATTAGTTACAGCAAAAATTACGCACATGCCCGGATTGTACTTATATTTTCCAAAAGGTGCAATTTTAGTAACAACGGCAACCTTTCTTGGACTCTTTATCTTTGTATCAGCTTTCACCCCTGTTTTAATTCGAACGAGAAAAGCTGTACGTCTTTTAAAAGAAGGGAAAATACATCAAAAAGAAAAGAAACCATCTATAATCATTTCCTTGTTTGGCATTTCATGCTTGCTTTCTGGGTATTCATTAGCAGTATGTCCAAAGTACTTTATATCGCTAGGTGATATTATTGGTATCCTATATATTGTCTCTAGTATTTTTGTCATTCCAACACTTGTGGCCGTTGGGACATACTTTTTCTTTTCACAAACTAGCTTTCTGCTCATTCATTTATTGAAAAGAAGACGGAAGTTTTATATGAAACGAATTAATATGCTGTGGATTTCTGACTTAGCAAATCGTATTCGTACAAATATTAATATGCTCTTTGTCGTAACAATGTTGTCCACTCTCGCCTTTACTATGATTTCCTTTATATATGGATTTGGGAAATTTACAAAGGAGCAAATTGTGAAAAATTACCCATTCCCATTTGCATATCTTTCTTATGATACGAATCCAATCGCTTCGCAACATATCGACTGGTTAGAAAAGCAGCTAAGAGATGAGAAATTTAAATACAACAAAATAAAAGTAGACTTATACGGTGTATCATTACAAGAAAGTCCAGATTTTCTCTATCGAGATGAAGTGTATATATTAAAACAAAGTGATTATAATCAGTTAGCTACTAAACTACATCGTAACAAGGTTTTCTTAAAAGATGATGAAACGTATATACTACCAGGGTACGCTTATCAAATTATGTTTGGTAAATGGGAATCACCGCACCAAAAGCAGTCGGTTATCCTTTCGCCAAATTCCTTAAAATTACACGTGCAAGGTATTGGGGATAAAAATGTGATACCCTCTGGAATTGTTTCAAATGTACTCGTCTTATCCGACAATACGGTACAATCGCTATCACACACTATGAAACATATGACGTTATACAATTTCCAAGTACAAAATTGGGAAAATACACATACAATCGCAGCCGCATTCATCCAAAAACTTGAGGCGGATCGCAAACAAATTCATTCTGAAGAACGTTTATATGAAGCTTTTGAAGGAAGTTATCAACTCTATGAAACGAAATTGCAAAACGCTTCCTTTTTCTTTATTGGGACGTTCCTCGGTATTATCTTCTTTATCGGGGCTGGAAGCGTGCTTTACTTCCGTATGTATACGGATCTAACGAATGAACAAGACAAATATATTGCAATTACAAAAATCGGCTTAACAGAATCAGAAATGAAGCGGTCGGCTACCATTCAGCTTGCCATCTTATTTTTCGTTCCATATGTAATGGCTTCCATCCATACGATGTTTGCTGCAAAAATGTGGAAAGGCGTAATCAAACTATCCTTATTTACTGAAGTTAGTGTTGTCCTTATCATTTTTGGAACGGTTGAAATTCTCTTTTTCCTTTTAATTCGTTCATTATATATGCAAAAGTTGTCTCAGCATATTAAACTATAAAAGAAAATACATATATACAAATATAAAAACAAGAGCCTCTGTCAATGCATAGCAGTGACTTATATGTTAAAAAATGAAAATGGATTTATAGCATTAGAAAGGTGACTGGTATATGGAAGAAGTACTGCATATTCAAAATGTATCGAAAGTATATGAGGGAAAAGTCCCTCATACTGCTTTAAAAAATATTAATTTACATGTAGATAAAGGGGAATTTGTTGCAATTATGGGTCCGTCAGGAAGCGGGAAATCAACTTTATTAAATGTGATTTCGACCATTGATTCTCCTACTGCAGGGGAAGTCTTTATTAATGGAAAACAGCCTCATACATTTCGCAGCGAAAAGTTAGCTATCTTTCGTCGACAAGAATTAGGATTTGTATTTCAAAGCTTTAATTTATTAGATACATTAACAATTGGTGAAAACATCGTTTTGCCCTTAACTTTAGATAATGTCTCGCTTTCTGAAATGGACGAAAAACTAGAGATCATTTCAAGAAAACTCGGTATTGATCATATTTTAAATAAGCGAATTTTTGAAGTTTCCGGCGGCCAAGCACAGCGCACAGCAGTAGCCCGTGCGGTTATCCATAAACCTTCGTTACTACTTGCCGATGAGCCAACAGGTAACTTAGATTCGAAAGCTGCAATTGATGTAATGGAGTTATTTACGAAGTTAAACAAAGAAGAACAATCAACAATTTTAACGGTGACACATGATCCATTTGCTGCTAGTTATTGCAACCGCGTCATTTTTATTAAAGACGGTGAGCTTTATAATGAACTGCACCGCGGTCTGCACCGTGAAAAGTTTTATCAAGAAATATTAGATGTATTAGCATTGCTAGGAGGAAGACGTGGATGAAGTTTTGGCAATTTGCTTTAAAGAATGTCGTTCGCAACTCAAGAGCTTACTTTGCTTATTTTTTAAGCAGTTCATTTTCTATTACGGTGTTCTTTTCATTTGCTGTGTATCGGTATCATCCACGTTTGCAAAATGTAAAAAGTTTTAACGAAACAGGACCTTTTCTCACTTTAATTGGGTTTACGCAAGTGGTAATTATCCTGTTTTCTCTTTTCTTTTTATTGTACTCGATTGGAACATTTTTAAGAGTACGTCAAAAACAGTTTGGGATTTTAACTATTTTAGGGATTTCAAACAGGCAAATGAAATGGCTTATTTTTTTAGAAAATATGATTATTGGGATTCTTGCTATTTGTATCGGCCTTCAAGCTGGTCTTGTATTTTCTAACTTTTTCTTATTAATTACATCAAAAATTTCCGGTGTTAACGGCCTTTATTTATATTGGCCTTCAAAAGCAATTTGGGTAACGATAAAAACATTTCTTATACTTTTTATCGGTGTATCGCTCTGTACACCTGCTTTAATCCGTACACAGAAAGCCACCTATCTTATAAAAGGTGAAATGCGCAAAAAGAAAGAGACGTCGCCTTCTGTTGTCATTTCAATTTTTAGTTTACTATGTTTACTTTCTGGTTATATTTTTGCGACCTATCCAGAAAGTTATATAACAGAAAAAAACTTAACAAACGGAACCGGTTTGCTTATTATTTTATCAATTATCCCTCTTGTTACAGTTGGGACATATTTTCTATTTTCACAGGCGAGCTTTCTTTTCATTCAAATATTAAAAAAGCGCCGACGCTTTTATATGAAAAAAACGAATATGCTCTGGATATCTGACCTACCATCGAGGGTCCGCATCAATATTAATATGCTTTTTGTAGTAACAATACTATCTGCAATTGCTTTTACAATTATTACACCGTTATATGCCGTTAATAAATACACAAAGGTTACTATAGAAGAGGTATTTCCTTTTCCATTTGCTTACGTATCTTATGAAGGAAATCCATTAGAAACAAAGCATATGGAATCATTGGAAAACGAATTCAGTACAGACAAATTTACTTACCAAAAGCATAAAGCAATTATTTATAAAGATATAGCTGCTAATGAAGACATTTGGATTATGAAGCAAAGCGACTATAATATTCTTGCTAAATTTCTAAATCGTCCTCAAATCCAATTAGCAAAGAAGGAAACATATATAGTTCCAAGATATTCACCAGTACCATTAGAACTATTAACAAATCCTTTTCTTACACAAACAACGATTACGTTACAATCTAATAAAAAGGAATTTCATATAAAAGAAATAGCTGACAAACCGATTATACCAGTGAACGCTAATGCCTACTTGATCGTACTGCAAGATGGTGCTGTCGACAACGAAATTCCGCATCTCGAACCAATGACGTTTTATAATTTTCAAGTCGATGATTGGGAAAATACATTGCCGCTCACAAAGCGTATTTTGCGTATGACGACGGAAGATGCAAAATCACATACAGATAAACAGAAAGAGCAAGATCAGAAGGCACCTTTCCAAATTTTCACGTCAAGTGATGAATTATATGCCAACAAGCGTGAGAACATTGCAAACTTCTTTATCGGTACATTTCTTTGCATTATTTTCTTAATGGGAGCGGGAAGTGTTTTGTATTTCCGTATGTATACTGACCTTACTAGTGAAACAGAGAAATATAAGACCATTACAAAAATCGGCTTAACAAAAGCCGAAATGATACGTTCGGCCACAATTCAATTAGCAATCCTATTTTTCGTCCCTTATGTGATTGCTTGTATTCATACAATATTCGCACTTAAATTTTTACAAAGTATGTTCTCTTTCTCGTTATTAAAAGAAGAACTGCGAATATTAAGTCTCTTTGGCATAATTGAAATTATTTTCTTTTTCCTGATACGCTCATTTTATATTCAAAAATTGTCACGACATATTAAATTGTGAATAAAATAGCCTTGTGCAGAGCACAAGGCTATTTCCAATAGTTTTTAACTTATTAGCAACAAAAGCCACCACCGTAACCGTAGCCAGGACCGCCACCATAACCACCGCCACAGAAGCAGGCAGCACCAATGATGATTAATAAAATAAACAATACGATTACAAGCGCAAAGCCATTGCCGTGATGACGAAACCCGTGTCCATGATCGTGTTCACAACTTTCACCCATTCCTCTTTTCCTCCTTTATTAAAAAATCCTTCTTCTTTATCGGATCCTTTCAGTGGATTCCATTTATCCTATGTTTCGGATGGAAATAAGAAGCTTGGTCTTTTTAAAAACAGGCTTGTTTCAAATGAGGTTTTAATTATCGTTTACCATACCATTGCGTTACTTATTAGTAGACCGAAATAACTATATACGCAGAGTACAAAATTTCATGAACAGGATATATAAAGATATTTAGTAACGAAAAAGGCTCATCCTTTCTGTATAAAGGAGAGCCTCTTTCTCTTTCAAACTCTTTATATCCGCTGCGCAAATAACCGACCTTCTCGTAAAATATGGCGCTTCAATTCGCCACTAGGCAATGTATTTAAATGTACCACATCTACTTTTCCCACTCCGTTCAGTTCTTCCGCTAACTGAAACCAAAGCCATTGAAAAGCACCTACTGAAATATGCGTTGTCTCAATCGCTATATCATAATCTGAAGAAAGCGTCGCTTCTTTTCTTGTATAAGATCCGAAAATATACGCTACTTTTACAAACGGTGTTTCTAATAAAGTGAAACTTCCATCAGTGGGGCGTTTTCCCCCACACTGATGGTTAGTTGAACCAATCGGGCTTTTACGGGCAGTTGTCCCCCACCTAACTTCTTCGCTTCTCTCTGAATCTTGAGGTGGGGGTCTTACTGCCCGTTAATGTGGGATAAACGATTTTGTATATGACGCAGCATCTGTTCACCTCTCACATACAATGCACTGTTTCGTTATCTCTTCTAGTCTTGCCCGGTTTATATCATAGCCAAACCCAGCTTTCTTAGGAACGATAATTTTTCCGTTTTGTAGTGTTACTTCCGGCAAGATAATATCTTCCTTCCAATGCCTGCTAGAAGCGGAAATATCACCGGGAATTGTAAAGTTCGGAAGCGATGCGAGCGCAATATTTTGCGCCCTAGAAATCCCCATTTCTACCATACCTCCGCACCAAACAGGAATGCGATGCTGCTGACAATAATCATGAATACGAATGGATTCTGTTAATCCACCAACTCGTCCAGGTTTAATGTTAATGATACGGCAACTCCCAAGTAGTATGGCAACCCTTGCATCTTCTAAACAATGAATGCTTTCATCTAGGCAAATGGGCGTTTCCATTTGCTGCTGCAAACGAGCATGATCAAGAAAATCGTTATCTGCTAACGGCTGTTCAATCATCATTAAATGAAATTCGTCCAACCTTTGTAACTGCTTCACATCCGCTAATGTATAGGCAGAATTGGCATCTGCCATCAATGGAATCGCCGGAAACGCTCTGCGAATTTCGGAAAGCAAAGCATAGTCATTGTCTGGTTTGATTTTCACTTTAAAGCGTTTATACCCTTCTTCAGCGTACGTTTCAATTCGTTTTAACATATTAGGAATTGTATCAAGACCAATCACGACACCGACTTCAATTTCCTGTTTTACACCGCCAAGCAGCACAGCAAGCGATTGATTCTCACGCTTTGCATACAAATCCCATAATGCCCCCTCAATTCCTGCTTTCGCCATGTTGTTGCGCTTTATATGCTGAAAAAGAGACGTAACATCAGAAGGATGAGAAAGCTTCTGCTCAAATAACACTAGCAACAAAAAGTCTTGCAGCATATGGAGCGCTGTCAGAACCGTTTCTTCTGTATACCAAGGCTCCGAAAAAGCAACCACTTCGCCAAAGCCACTTCGCCCTTCTTCATCTATCAATTCAATTACAATACTTTCGCGCTTTTCATACGTCCCGTAACTTGCTGCAAACGGAATAACGAGCGGCATTTCAGTTACATAAAGGATTGCCTTTTTTATATGCATTTACATCTCCTCCAGCAGCTGCCGCAGTTCACGGCGCAGCAATTTCTTGGAGGCACCCCGCGGCAAGTCAGAAAGAAAATGAACCGCTTGTGGCACTTTATACCGGGCAAGTTTCTCCGCGCAAAAAGCAAACAATTCCTCTGCCGTTACCTCTTCTGCTTTCACAACAAATGCGACAGGAACTTGTCCCCATCTCTCATCACTCACTCCAACAACTCCCGCTTCTAAAACAGCAGGATGTGCAAGCAAAACTTCCTCAATTTGCGCTGGGTATATATTCTCTCCGCCAGAAATGATTAAATCACTGCGGCGATCTAGCACGTAAAGAAAACCATCTTCGTCTAAGTAGCCGATGTCTCCTGTATGTAACCAGCCATCGTAAATACTCCCTCTCGTCGCCTCTTCACGCTTAAAATAACCACTCGTTACATTCGGCCCCTTCACAACAATTTCCCCGGCAGTCCCTACACTAGCTTCCCTTCCATCTTGCTCAATACGAAGTTGACATGGGAATAACGGTTTTCCAGCTGAACCAACTTTCGTTAACATATAATCAGCAGCCAATGTACAAATTTGCGAAGACGTTTCGGTCATACCGTACGTTTGATACACGGGAATCCCTTTTGCGACGCACGTTTCCAAAAGTGGTCTTGGAGCTGGCCCTCCGCCAAGCAATACGCAGCGAAGAGACGGTGGATATGTATCTTCTTGCAGCCGTTCTAATAAATCCGTCAGCATTTTAGATACGACGGAAATCATCGTTACGCCTCTCGTTTGCAGCGCTTCATGAATAAAATCCGGATCATATTTCGGAACAAGTAATACCCTCATACCGTACATAATATTCTTCATTAAAAGCGATAACCCGCCCACGTGGAAAAACGGTAAACACGCTAACCAACAATCATCATCACGAAGCCCTAAATTTAGCGAAGAACCAACTGCACTCCACCAATGATTCCCGTACGTAAGCATCACGCCTTTTGGTTTTCCTGTCGTACCTGACGTATAAATAATCGTCATCGTCTCTTCTAAAACAAACTCACTTTGCACAGTTACCTTGTCTTTCGGCAATGCTGCAAGATCTGTAAATAAGTATACAGGCACTTTCGCTCCCTCAAACTCTTCATCCGTAAGCAAACAAGAAACCTCTGCATCCTCCATTTGCCAAAGTAGCTCTTCTCTTGAAAGACGTGTATTCAGCAAAACAGCGACTGCCCCTATATAAGAAAGAGCATGAATCGCAATCACCATCTCCATACTATTTTTCATCAGAACAGCCACTTTTGTCCCCTTTTTCACTTGTAAATAAGCAAGGTTTTCACAACATAAAAGCACTTTCTCATGAAGCTGCAAAAACGTATACGTACTTTCCTTCGTTTCAATTGCAGTGCGCTCTGGTGTTAAAAAAGCACGTTGCATCAGCCAATTCGGCATTGTTTCCATATCGTATTCTCCTTTCACAAAATAGAAACTTACATAGCTTCTTAATTAACTCTTTCTCTATATAAATTGAAAAACAACATAAAAAACCCCTCTTTTTTTAGGCGGGTGAGAGCATCTGGCCATGCGTAGAAGCGGTCAGGGCCTTTTTTCTGCCACATGCAAAGTTTAAAACAAAAGGAGAAAGCGAGTGAAGATCACTTTTTATTTTACATAGCCTCAACTTACACATAGGAAAATGAAAATAAATTTATATAACTAAGTTTACTTTATTTCCATCTTATCTCTCTCTTGCTGTTATATCAAATAGTAGCTATGTACAAGTGAAAAACACTTTATTTTTTAAGGGATGAGAGCATCCTACTATGCACCACAGTACCAAAATTGTCGAAAAAGGTATAATTTTCAGTTTTTTTGTTGCCATTTTAAAGTTTTACTGTTATTATAATTAATAATCATATAAATGTTGGAACTGTTGCCCTTAGAAAAATCTGAATTTTCAGACCCCTATACCAGCATTGTGTGATTGTGTGTTCCCTCCCCTTTTTCATTTTATACCCTGCGAAAAGAACCTTAAATAGGTTCTTTTTGTAGTACTTTTAATTAACAGTGATTTGTATTTATGAATATAAATTTGTGAGATTTGTAATATTTGATTCTGTATCTGCTAAATATTACCCAAGTGAAAAATTATCCTTTCTGTGGAGTTGTGGGGAGGCTAACTTTTTTATTTCTTGACCTTCTTAAACAAGCTTTTGTTGAGCCTCACCTAGACCTTTTTTAAATAGAATATGATGTACATGTAGATTTATCATAGTAGCAGATGGGGCACCTATTAGCCCTCCAAGATACTTACCAAAATCAATTTTAATTCATGCTTCATTATATTCTTTAGTAATGCCTAAATCAGACATCTTTTTACTAATCTCAGACAACTCATCTACACTAAAAGTATTATTTTGAATAGCATTTTTAAGATTATTCATGTTGTCCAAAGCATAAATTTCCCGTAAAAAACACTTGATGCCCAAAAGGCAATCAAGTGTTTTTAGTTAGCTATATAAATTAATTCATTACTTATCCTATTTCTAAGCCAACGAGCATGTTTTAATTTCCTTAGCAGAAATGGCTATATAACTTCATGATGATACAACCTTCATGCGTCATTAATTCAAATTCAAGCATACCTTTAGCTGTAAACAATTTAAAGATTATTATTTTTTACTTCCTCAAACCACTCATCAGCAATATGACCCGCTGTTTTAATATCATCATTCGTATATACTAAATCATACTTGTACTCAGCTTTGAAATTGCCACTCTTAACATCATATATTAATTTCATCTCCGTTGGCATGTCTCTTTCATATTCTTTGCACAATTCTTTTATTTTTTTGATGTCTTCACATATTATACGCAATACCGTAAACCCTCGTTTTGGAGGTACATCATATCTTTCATCCCCATTCCTCAATGCATCATTCACTTTATGGGGCTCTACATACTTATTATTAATCAAATAAAAGAATCTGCCCGAAGTAATACCTTCTTCACATGAAGCATAAACATATACTTTATCGGCTCTATCTTCAACAAATTCCATACATATAGCTATCATATCTGACTGCAATTCACTAAACTTATCTTCAAATTCTTTCATACTACCTTTTCACTCCTTAGATTAATTCTCAATAACTTCAAATCCCCATTTACCATCAATAGAATAATTAACTATAAATTCCTTTGGGCGCTTATCATTTCCAGAATAAATTATCTCAACATCAACTGTTACTTCTTTAGGAGGTGTTTCTTTTAAAGCTGCCGCCCACAAAACTGTGCCGTTTTCTTCTCAAGCCACTAGTTATTCTCTACTGGTACGTCCTAACCTTCTACTGGCTGCATTTTCTGCAGTTATTTTTTATATTTGTGTGGATCCTATTTATTTTTCTTGCTACATTCAGATACCTTGTTATTACTCATCTTAATTTCTTTTGCATCAAAATAGAACCAACGCTTCCTTCATTAGAAACATTGGTTCTATTCTTAGTTATAATATAAATTTTTTTTCTTTTCATTACATCTTTAATTTAGAGCAAAAGTTGGTTAAATAACAGAATGTTTTAAAATTTTTCAGTTTCATTAACCTAAAATTACCTTTAATTTTATCTACTACTCTGTTCCATTCATCCGTTGTAATATATTGTATAATTTAGTAGTGCTCATCTTAACTTCACTACCATTTATTACAAACCTCACATTTTTTATATTATTATCAATAGCTACTTTTATTATATTTTGCAAGCTACTCATATTCATATCTATTGCAATTTCATTTGTATTTCCTTGCTCTTTAGAATACTTTTTGCAATCTTTTTCACTACTAAAAACTTTAATATCATCTTTTTCTACCACTGGGACAAATTTATTTAGTATTATTTCTTCACCTATTGTATCTTTACTTGGAACAATCCACAATTTATCATTGCAGAATCTTACACTATTTAATACATTCATAATTGCATATTCACTTTTAGCTAATACTGGAGGTTGACCTTGTTTTACAAAACATTCATTTACCAAATCATATATGTTGCAGATTAAAAAATCTCTTCCTTCATCAATAATGACTTGGTATATTCCAGAGAACATTGCATAATAAGAACTTATTAGTAACTCTTGGAATTCAACTTTTTTTACTAAATATATGTCATTTCTCTTAAATTGATAATACTCTGCATATTCCTTTGCTATTTTTTCTTCTGAAAAAAGCCACATTGTAGGCATGTTATTATTTAATCCAAAGAATATTTTCCCTCTATTATCTTTAACTTCTTCATCTGTTGTATTTCTACTAACTACAGTGTATATTTCTTTTAAACTTACTATAGATCTTAAAATTTCATTATATTTTTTAAAATAATGCTCTGAGCTTCTTTTTATTTTATTTAATTCCTTTATTTTTTCTTGTATAGATACACTACTCATGTTCATTTTTTCTCCTTTTAATACGATATAATTAAATATAGTCTATTCTAAAAGGTTCTTTAAATAACTTCTTATATCCTTTTGTTCAATTCTAGTAATTTCTTCGTCCATATTTTGGAATTTTAAAATAGGCTTTTTAATTTCTATTAGAGCATCTACTTCATCTATTGGAACCTCTTTTTTAAAAACAAACTGTTCCATCTTTTCAAATCCATAATTTCTAGCTTCTTTTTCATCACTTATACCTAGCGGAATTTTATTTATTTCTAGTATAAACTTACCTATTGCCCATGGAACAAATTCTTTTTCTTTATATATTACCTTGTATTTCAATTTATAAGCCATCTCTACTTCATTAATATCAATCTCTTTTATATATATTACTTTTGAAACGAATCCTTGTTCAAATTTTAGTTCTTTAAATCCATATTTTATAGATTCATTTGAATTACTTATAAGCTCCAGTTTATTATCCAATACATTTAATCTATACAAATTATTTTTATAAATAGCATAGTCACTCATACTTTATTATACTTCCCTCCTAATCAACCATAATCCATCCAAATTTTTTATTAAATTCAAGTTTTGTTGCTACATTTCCAGTTTCTGAAGCTATAATATTCAATATATCTCCATCTTGGAAAGTTCTTGCATAGCCCCTCTCATATGAAAATTCCGGCAATACAATATTCTTACTTCCTGTGAAACCTCTTGCAGTAAATGGATAATTATCGGCATTAGCTTCCCACCTCGGAATCGTCAACTTTGATGGATCACTTTCTATATATTCAATAGCCCCATAAAACTTATCTGGTGCACCAATTGGTGTTGATACACCATTTCCTCCATGGTCTACTTTAAACATCGTTCCATCATAGTCAAGCCTAGCTCCTTCGTAATTTTCAAATAGTGTTTTTAAATTTGCACTATGCTCATCAACTGCAGTAAATCCTCTTACACCTGTATATTTTTCGTCGTATAAATACTTATATATATCACTTTGCGGGATTACTTTTGTCATCTTTGTACCAACATCAGGTACTCCAATTTCATTTCTTATATTATCAACTACTGTCTTTTCATTAGCATTTAACACCCTATCAGGATGTAACAACTCAACAAATTCATCTACTGAATACCCACTATTATTAATAATTTTTTTAACACTATCACTGGTATTTAACTCAGCATTACTTACCCACTCTGTAGGAACTTTCTTCCCACTATTCAAATTCAACCCATCAAAAAACTCCGCCGATTTCTTCTCAATCACTGGCGCATTTTCCACAGGTGTTTTCTTCTCTATATTCAGCCCAAGATTGTCAAGTTTCTCTCCAGATAACCGCTCCGCATTTTGCGCTCGTTCTGTAAAAAGACTATCAGCCTGCTTCAAACGAGATCCGCCTTCTTCCAACCCTACTTTGGAAGCATTTTTAATTGTAGTAGTACTAACACCTGATTTTAAGCCTGTTGTGACATTTCCAAAAGCATGCAATCCTTTTGCCATAGGTGCTACATCTACGAATCCCAACAAACCGCGTAGCCAACGTTCGTTTGTGTCGAGTTTCCTTTGTGTCAACCAATCTTTCCCCGTTACTGCGCTGGAGGCTTCCAGCGTACCAACAGTCGCTGTAAGAGCAGTTAACGCGTAACCAGCTAACGCTGCACCAGCTGGTGGACAAAACACTACGGCAGCAGCTAACCCTACTGTCGTTACTAGTATCCCCACATCACGCCAAAATTCCTTATGTTGTTGTTGATCTTTGATTGAGTCATAGTTGAATGCACGGCTGTTTAATTTTGCTTTTTGATAGGTTTCATAGGACATGTTGTCTTTCGGATTCTCTTTCTTATATGCGTCAAACTCTGCCTTTAAACTGGCCATAAAAAGGTTGTTGGAAGAGAAAATATCACTTACTTTAATCTTGTCTTTTATGTGCTCTGATGTTTGCCCATAGGAGCCTGTCACAATTGTTTCTTTGGCACCGATGGTGTTGCCAGTTTCATATTTATCAATCGTTAAATCTCGCATTGCTTCTGCGAAGGCATCCATATCTTCATAAAACGGCTGGTCGATTTCATTGTCGATGAGACCGCCTACTTTGCCGCTAAAGTCATGGAGCACGTCGTAATCTTCCTTTAATTCCTGATATTTGCCTTTTGGGCTCTTATACGGAAGGTGAACAACTCGATCCTCATCATGTCTCATAATAGAACCTGTTGCTTTTTCTATTATAGTATCTAGTTTTTTTAGGTTGTCAATAGCACCTCTGCTCCACCCACTTCCGACTAATTCGCCTATTCCCTCTTTTGTTTTCTCCCAGTCCTCAGGGATATATTTTACGTCCATGGCCTATCCCCCAATATTTTGTGTGATTTCTTGTGCTAGTTTTTCATCTAGTGCATTCATGGAGTTTAAGGTATAAGCAACTAGCGACATAATGCGTTCATAATGATCTCCGATTTCCATCGTCTTGTTCAAGATGTTCTCATACTCACTTATCACTTGTGTTGCTTTTCCGTCTTTATAGTATTTGAGTTGCTGGAGGTTATGACTGTTAGCCTGAATATCATTTCTAAATGCGCTAAGTATTTCTTCTAAGTATTTATAAATCGTTGTCATTTCATCCGCATTCATTTGAATGCTTTGACCGCCTGGCGCAACATTAACCATGTACTGTTCCCTCCTTTGCATAAGGAATTTCCAATTCATCAAACAGAAGTTTCAACAACCAGAATTGACTTACATACAAATATTCTTCTTTTACTAGATCAATAGCTGCTACTCTTTGATTGGATTCTAAGCAAAGCCATTGTTGGTAGTAGCGCGTGTTAGACTGTAATCTTGGTTCTTCTGTTAGGTGAAACAACTCTATGTTGATGCCCGTATCTGATAATGAACGTTCTTCTAGCTGTTTTCTTTCCTGTTCAGACGCTTTGCGCGTGAGTTCTTTATATTCTTCTTCTTCCGGTTCCCGTAATAGTATAGGGAAATGTTCAATTAACATGTTTAGCACAATCGCTTTCGATAAAACATGTAATTGGTATTGTTGGTGAGGCACAATTTCAACTAATACAACCAATTCGTTTGCATTCTCTTCCAAGAATGCAAACATAAATTGATTGAGTCGTACATATTTGCGGCTGTTATAATAAGCCTGCAGTGCTTGAATCACAACGGCTCCACCGTCTGTTATTTTCCCGTCTATAGTTACTATTTCTTTTTCTATTAATTTTTGTTTTGCTTGTTCCATTACATCTTGGCCCTTCATGATCAATACTTCTTTTGGATCTAGACCGAACACGACGTTAGCCTCGAATGCACTTGCTAGTAAATATAATTCTTCTGTACTGAAGGTATCCTTAATTATTTGTGAATCTATCATGAGTTATAAACTCCTCACTTTCCTCACATCTGCTGTCTCTTCAAAATTCTGCATGTACTTATTTAAATTTTCTAGGGCCTTCGTATGCTTTTCCATGATATTATTCATATCTTTGTGATATTGCGTAATCAAATCCAAATAAGCTTCAAATGAACCTCGTGTGCTGCCGCTCCATTTTGCTGATTTCACATAACTTTTCAGATCATTACTTTTATCATAAGATGTACGTAGCGCATCTTGAATTGCTTTGGAGTATTGAATGGCTTGCTGTAAGTCGCTATCAATAATCTCAACTTTCCCCATCTTTATCACTTTCCTTCTGCTGCTTTTGCATTTGCCTTATCTCTGTAATATACGTACCGATCATAAGCCGCTTGTCTAGCTGTCGTTAAACTAGACTTTTTCTCTTCTGCATCCGAAATATACTTCATCAGCTTCTCGTCTAATTGCTCACGCTTCGGTTCAAAATCATTTACCGGAATGCTGCCACTTGATGCATGAGGCATCTTTCCTCTATAACTGCTTAGCGCACTATTAACCTCAGCTATACAATTGGAGTATTCGGAAATTCTTTTTTGTAAATCTTGGTATAAATTTTGATAATGATCTCGCTTTCTTTCCTCTTCATTTTTTAAGAAATCAAATAGACTCATTACGCTATTTCACATCCTTTTAACGGAAAACTTCTACTGGTGCTAGGTGGGCAGCCAGTTTAATTTTTCCAGCCATATTCTGTTGTACGAAGTATCCTTCATAAGGTTGTAAGTTCTTTTCCTTATAAGGTCGATTAGAAATGTCAAACAACATTTGATCTGCTACTTTCGTTAATACAATACCTGTTTTTTGTTTTTTCACAGCTTGGTTCACTTTGTCATATGCTTTTCCTAATAAACCGTTTGGACCAGAAATAATAAAGTGAATACCCATTCGGTGACCATTTTCAATAAGTTCTCCTAAGCTGTCTTCTACTGTTGCACTCATAGTATTCGTAATAAATGGAACATCTGTTATTACCACTACAATCGAACGCAGCTGTTTCTTAAAGTCATGGATAGATAGCTGACCATTGCTTTCTTTTTGCATTTCAATAAACGCTTCTTCTCGTCTTTTCCACACGTTTCTTAGCTCGGCAGTTACCTCGTCCATCTCTTCTCGGCTTGAAACATACTGGGCTGCAGCATCTTTGCTTCCGTTGAATCCCATTGTACTGTTATCAAATAAAACGATGTCATACGCATCGCTACGCTGCAGAAGCTGAAGAATCATTCCCGTGGAATTGTCGATTACTTCTAATTGATCCCCGATTACAACAATGTTTTGATCTTTTTCTAGGTCAAACGCGACAGGTTGTACATCTTCCATATCAACTGCAAATGGGATTTGTCGGCTTTCAATAAGCTGCTTCGTTTGCGGCCAAGCAATAAATTCTTTATAATGCAGTACTTCTGGTACCATCGGAATTGGAAGTGGTCTTTCACCTTTCCATGCTTCATCCATCGCTTTAGCCTCTGCTTGAATAGCCTCAACATTTGCTAAAGCATCCTGTCCAATCGTTGGGAATGCTGTTTGGAAAACTACAGGATTTTCAAGTTTCACGAGTCCTCGGCCTGGCAACTCTTCAATTGTTAAATTTGTACGACCAACAATATTACGAGCTTCATTTTGTTCAATATTGTAAAGTGCAATTTGCATTTTAATATTAGATAAAAGTGACATAAGCATCGCACCTTGGCGACCAGCAGTAATTAGTAAGTGAATTCCGATGCTAGCACCCTCACGAGCAATTTGTGTAATTGTCTTTTCGAATTCATCACCAAATCCACCGTCACGTACAGTATCGTAATTATCTAGAGTAATTACGATATTTGGCACTGACTCACCACTTGCCTTTTCATACATGGCCATATTAGCAACGCCGTATTTGCTCAGTCTTTGTTTCCGCTCCTTGATTTCTTTAGATAAACGTCTAATAAATTTGCTTATTTTTTCTAAATCATCCACCATAAATGTATCAGCAACATGCGGTAATCCTTTTAGTGCTAACAAACCATTTGTACCAAAGTCTAATAAATACACATTTAAATGCTCAGGACTATGTTTCCGCGCTAATCCCATTACAATAGTTTGTAGGAACGTTGATTTTCCGTATCCCGGACTCGCAAAAACAGCTAGGTGTCCTTCTTTTGTTAAGTTAAGCTGTAATGGCTCTTGTGCCTGCATTTCTGGAATATCGACAATACCAATCATTGGTTCTAAATCACTTTTTGCTTCTTGCCATGCATGTTGGAAACTAACGAGTTGCAATTCTGGCAAGTAAATACGTTCTTCTAAAGGTGGTAACCACGGTCTTGGTAATGCATGTGTAGAGAGTTTTTTAGCCACTTTAAGACAGAATGTTTTTATAGAAATGAGTTTCATAAAAAGGAGAAAGTTTTCAAAGCCATTAGAAGATATATGAGGTATTACAATAACAAACGATTCAAAAAAAATTAAACAACCTTAGTCCTATTAAGTTTAGAACTAAGGTTGTTTAATGAAAGGACACTTACTTTTTTACTATCACAGGGGTAAGACCAAAATACGAAAGTCACCTTTTTAGCACATATTCTTAAAGAAAGGTCTTTTTATTGAGCTGCCTATTTGATAGCATACATTTCATTAGAAATTAACCCTTTTTCTTTTTGAAAAAAATAAAATATCCGAACAATGATGCGATTAAACTAAATCCAGCAGCGAGTACACCATCGTATTCTTTCAGATACATAAAAGCAAATATAGCAACAAGTGAAGCAAATATTACTAAGATAACAACATATTTCATTATAAACTCTATTACTTTATATAAAGTTAATAAAATAAAAATAATCCCTGCAATGATAGGTGCTATTGTACTTTCAAAAAAACCTTTTTCTATTTTTACAGTTTTTTGATCTTTATTCAAAGTAACACCTTTCTCTCGAAAACAACCCCATGAAGCCCCTCCAAACTAAGATAAGCCTTCCACTTTCACCATATAGAAAGAGGAAGGCTTATCATTTTTATTCCTTCGTTTCAGCTACTTGATCTGTCTGTTCTTTTTTCTTTGTTTCAATTACCTTTTCAACAAACTCATTACGCCATATTTTAAATTTAGCTGCAAATTGACCTTCGATTTTGTTTCGATATCCTTCAAATTGAACTTGTACAATATCTGAATGGTTAAAGAGTTTGTATGTTTCTCCCGTCAAACCTAAGGGATGTAACACTCCTCCATAATCGTAAAATGTTTTATCCTCCAATAACACACCTCTTGTTGTAATAACGTAATCTGCATTTTCATCAGAACTTAGTCTTACTACACTTCCTAATGGTAATACCGTCTCCATACGATCTTTCATATTAATTAACCGTCCCTTTTAATGCGTTAATTTTCTCTTCTATTTTTTGCCGTTTTCTTTCTAACTGACGAATCCGATCCATAAATGCCTCTTGTGTTTTTCCTTTCATATGTGTATCAATGCTGCTCTCTAAATTTCTAATATCTGTTGTTAAAGAAGCTGCTGCATTTTCAAGTTGTTTCACTACACCCAATATTTGATCTCGTCCACCGTTATCCGAAAATGTACTATGAACTTTATTCATAATCAAATGCAAATTCATAACATTTCTCCTTACTTATATGTTCTATAAATATCCGAAACTTCTAAACTACTTTTAGAATCTATCAATAATTCGCTACCATTCCTAACTCTTCATCTTTTGCCATCATGGAAGTAACTGCAGAGGAAACATCCTCATTTAATTGTTTTAAATCTTTTGCTAGCTCCTTCACGTCTTTAGAAATTTCACCAAGCAATGAACGATCTATACCTTTTCTACTATCGTTCATAAAGAGATTAAGAAGCGCTTGGCGATGGCTTCTTATATGGTTTTCTACGACTGCAGTAACATTTGTATCGATGACAAAATCACCTTTAAACATATCCACAAAATCTTTAAAAAGAGATGGTGCTACTTCTCTCGCGATTGCTAGAATTTCACCTGGGTTCATATACACCATAAGAGCTCCCACAAAAACATCTATCGCTTCATTAAAGACTGCTTTTAATACTTCTAACACTTTCTCTTTACACGTAGCTAATTTTGTTTCAATCAAATCTATTGCTGCATCTACACTCTTACTAATCTCATTTATTACGCCTTCATAAAATTGAATGGCAGTCGCTTGTGCTGACGATAACATGCTTTTCGCCTGAGAATACAAAAACGGTGCATCAGTCACCATTAGAAGACCAACAATAGTAGAAGAACTCATTACAGCATGATTTATTAGTCCTTCTATATATTTATTGGATTTTTTTCCAGTAAGCCCTTCATATAAAGCGCCAGCACTCTCACAAAGTTCCTGAATAGCTAGTTTATTATCCGAACCTGTATCGTTATAGCTAGCAAGCTTTTGAAACCAAATGAACTTCCCATTATCAAAATCTTCCTTACGAAACGCCGCTGAATGCCCCTTACCGTTAGGTATTATATACATTCTTCCCGGTATGACAAAGTCTGCTGCCTTCACACCTAGATGAAGCGGATCCTTCTCATTGATTACATTCCGAATATTTTCCATATCAAATCCATTACCATATTTTTTCACATCGTCTTCAGGAAGGGGGGCAGGATTTAATGTCAATACCTCAATGTTATCCTCACGATGACGAACTGCTACATCATTTGCAAGCCCCCCACCCAATGAATGACCAGTTATAGTAATTTTAGCATTTGGGTGATCTTTTCTTACTTGTTCATAAAATTTATTAGCTTCTTCTACTTGATCCGGTTTTAAATTGAGATGAAACGAGTTATACAAACCTAGTGCAATATCCGTTCCTATGTCAGCACCATAATCTTTGGACGGCTGTGTCCCAACAAAGGAGATGACTATTTCTCCTGTAGTATCATCTTGCAAAGCATAAGCGCCAAAACCCATTTCTGGATTGCTAGGCCTGCTAACACCAACATCTAGTTCTTTAGCATTATACTTACGTAATAATTCCTTTTCAGACATCTTCCCCTCATCATAGTCATAAATTCCTGTACCCGCTAATTTTAACTGACCTTCTTCTGTACTAATCTTAGTAACATCGTCTTTAGAATCATCAACACCCTTGCTAGATGACTTTAGTTTCCCTATATCCAAATCGGTTTTAGCCATTTCTACTCTCTCCCCTCATTAAATTTATTTTTATATTCTAAATACTCCTTTTTTCCTTCTTTATCATTATGTTGTTTACCTGAAAAGCTTACAGTGTAACTATCTTCAAATGATAACAACTGATTCTGAACTTTCTTTTTATAATTGATATCTAAAGTCATATCCACAATTTCATTAGGTTCATTAGGTGAATCTAGCTGTATTTTTAGTTCTGCCGATATATATTCATCATAATCCAAGTGTAGTTTCGGTTTTACAATTTTATCAAATTGTTGTTTATTAAACTTAAACCTAACCAGTACAGGCTCATCCCCCCCTCTTCTTGTATCTTCAGGTGGAACTTTCGCAAGACCTTTTAAGTCTGTAAAAAAGAACGTAACTAAAGATGCGTCTACATTAGGTGTAGAAAACTGAATATTTTTGTTTGTATAACTTATATTTGTGTCGTATATTCGCTCTGCTTTTTTATCCGTTGTACCCCTTATATGCTCTCCAGAGTAATGTACTGTGTACGTACTCTTAGACTGTGATGTTACACCATAAAATGAATGATCCTTTATCGAAAGAATCCCTTCCGTGACTTGATCTATTCTTGCTTCATCGATCTTCTCTTCCACCTTCGGATACTCTAGAATTCTATAAACGCCCACTGACACAGAAGCATACCCATCATTACTTGCATTCATCACAGTCTTCATATCACCTTCATCCAGTGCTTTGGCAATATCCTTATACTCAACCTTGCATCCTGTAAGCGTTAAACATGTTCCTAGTAATACACTTATGAAGCCCATTTTTACTTTCTTCTTCATACAGTCACCTCGTTCGTTACTCTTGGCATTTTAAGTTTAGTAATATTTCCCTTTACATAATAGTATACTTCATCTTTTCCTAAAGCCGGTTCGTTACTTACATACTTGATACTGAAAATGCTTTGGTCGTTTAGAGGCATTGCGATGATTGCTGTTGTTAGTTTACTTCGCATTTTCATTGGCAATGCATCTCTATTTCGGTCCATATAGTCGTGATGCCCAGCCAAGATAAAGTAAATGCCTACTGCACGGGATAAATCTATTAAAGTTGCTGCTGCTGCGTCTTCAATGTAAACAAGTCGACTAAATTCTTCGACGTTTGCGATGATAATGAGTTGTTTTGTAAATGTTGGTATTTCTCTACCTTCTTGTCTTGCTTGTGATAATTCATTGGATCGTTCACGAATAGTTTCCATCCAATGCTTGAGATGAGTATTTACATCATTTTCTGCTACGATGTAATGGGTCACATTCTCTTTATATTGAACAAATCCGTAGTCACTCGTGTCTACTAACGTTACACTTTCAAAATAGTCTTTATTCGTTTGAGAGATGATACTTGATACGACTTGTTTTCTTATACTATCGTCTACACCATAAATCATTAAGTGGTCATTTACTGCACTATCATGAGCAACGACTTCTACCTCTTTAAAGTCCAGACCCATTGGAATTTGTCCTAATTGTAATGCTTGTTTCACTTGTTTATGGTTACGATACGTCATTAAATCAATTACTTCTGGCATCATCGGAATTGCTTTTGGACGCTCTCCTTGCCATGCTTCATCCATTTCATGTGCTTCTTGTTGTAACAACTGAATTTGTTGCAATTCATCTTCTGCTGTTGTTGGTAATGCTGATTGGAATAATGTAGGATGTTCCAGTTTTATCATTGCACGGCCTGTGACTTCCTCGATCCTAATATCAGATCGTCCTACAATATTTAATACTTCAGTATAATCAATCATGTACAGACAAGGTTGTAACTTAATATTATTGTATAGTTGAATGCGTAGTGCGTTTTGTCTTCCAGCACTAATCAATGCATGAATTCCTACACTTGCACCTTCTCTGACAACTTGCATCATAAGCATTTCAAACTCTTCATAAAATTTAGCTTCTCTTACCGCATCGTAATTATCAATTGTGACAATGATATTTGGAACTTTGTTTCCACTAGCCTTTTCATACATTTCTAGACTTGCCACATCGTATTGACTTAACATGCGCTTACGAATTTTCATTTCCTGATTTAATCGTTCTACTAATTTCAAGCATTTTTCCGTTTCGTCAATTGTAATTGTATCCGCCACATGAGGTAATCCTTTTAATGGTAACAGACCATTTGTACCAAGATCGATTAAGTACACATGCAAATGCTCCGGACTATGCTGACGCACCGCATCCATAATAACTGTTTGTAAGAAAGTTGATTTTCCGTATCCTGGACTTGAGTAGACTGCAACGTGACCGTCTTTACTTATGTCTAATGTAAGCGGTGTTTGCGCTTGTAGTTCAGGCTGGTCTAGTAAACCAACTGTTGCTTGTAATGGTTTCTTTTCACCTGACCATGCTTCCTTAAAGTTTACTGGATGTAAGTCTTGCAGGAATATTCTCTCTGGAAGCGGCGGTAACCACGGTCTTGGTAATGCTTCGATTCGGTTTTCTTCTGTGTAATCATGAATATAATCGATAACCGCATCAAGTTCAGTCGGTACAGTTGTGATTTCTGTTTTATTTCCGAATCCACTCAAATCCTCACTCAAAATCTCATACTGCCCAAGCTCATTAATCGCATAAACCGTTGTATCTAGCTGCTCTTGGTCCTCTTTGTTTTCAATATAATCGGCACCGCTCCATGCGCTTTGGAACAGTTCGTAGATTTCGTTATTTCCGACTTGTAAGTACGCGCGGCCTGGCAGCGTAATTTCTGCGGCGTCTGGCGTTTTTAAGATTTCGTTACTGTCGGATGTGTTTTGTACTTTTAGTGCTAATTTGAATTTGGAGTTACTCCAAATTTGGTCATCTACGACCCCGCTCGGTTTTTGCGTTGCTAGGATTAAGTGAATTCCTAGGGAACGACCGATACGTGCTGTTGATACTAATTCTTTCATGAATTCAGGTTGTTCTGCTTTTAATTCTGCGAATTCATCCGAGATTAAGAATAAGTGCGGCATTGGTTCTTTCGCTTTGCCTTGTTTGTATAATTTTTGATATTGGTTAATATGGTTTACATCGTGTTCGCCAAATAAGCGTTGACGTTTTTGTAATTCTGCTTTAATCGATGCAAGGGCACGCATACTTTGAGCGCCGTCTAAGTTCGTAATTGTTCCTAATAGATGCGGTAAGTTCTTGAATAAGTTCGCCATTCCGCCGCCCTTATAGTCGATCAATAGGAATGCGACTTCATACGGATGGAAATTTACCGCTAGAGATAAAATGTACGATTGAATAATTTCTGATTTACCAGATCCTGTTGTACCTGCGACTAATCCATGCGGTCCGTGCGCTTTTTCGTGTAAGTTCAAGTTTACGAGGTCATCTTTACCGCGTAAGCCAAGCGGTACGGCTAAGCTCTTAAATGTTTCGTTTTTCGCCCAGCGACCTTTGATGTTTAATTCGTGAACTTTTTCAACGCCGTACATTTCAAGGAATGTAACACTTTCTGGAATACTGTTTCTTAAGTTTTGCAAGTGATTCAGCGGTGCTAATGCACGAGAGAGTTCTTCTTTGTTGAAACTATCCGGGAAGTGATCGAGCGCAAAGTGGCGATTCACTAGTTCACCTTTTTCTAAGATGATGTTCCCGTTTTTCGCATCGCGAATATCAATAACTGTTTTCACATGTTCTGGTAAGCTTTGCATCACATCTTCTACAAAGATAAGAGATACCCCAAGTTCACTTGGGTCTTCGTTAAAGAATTCCATTACAGTATGATCTAAAATTAGTTTTTCATCGGTAATCAATACAACGTAATGAGGAGCAAAATACATTTTTTCTTGAGAATTGCCCTTCTCTTCTAAAGCTAATTTTCGTTCCTTTAGGATTTGATACAAACTGTTCAATACTTGATCTCGGCTTCGGTCATGATAAACGAACCCGCGAACATTAATATCTCGCAAACTCGCATGCGGTAACCAGCGCATCCACTCCCAGCTTGCTTTTTCTTCTTCAGGGAAAATCGTAATGAATTGTAGATCATAATAACTATGAAACAGTGCTGTTTGCATAACGAGCATTTGCAGCTGTTCGATTACTAATTTTCGTTGTCCGATATAACCTACCGGGCCGTTCACTAAATCTGTCACAACCGGTACATTCTCTAAACCTATATATTGCGAACGTAAGTCTTTTGCAGCTTCTATTAATTCATCTTTGTTTTGCGTGAACTCTTCTTCGTTAAACTGAATCTCAAAACTAGAATCAACGCGGCCTAATCCAACGCGATATGTTAAGAAATCATGGTGGAACATCGTTTTTTCATAGATTTGCGAATCTACGCTTACCGCCATATCGCGAATTTGTTCAATGTTCGGGTAGTGATAATCCAAAGCGTGCCTTTGTTCTTCACTTGCGGCATATAATTCTTGTGTTTTCTGCTTCAAATAATTTTGATAACTTTCGCTTCGTTCTTTCGTATCAATTCTATATTTCTTTAAATTCTTTAAATACGTTGTTAATGAAACGATTACTGTTACCACTGTCATCCCAAGTGATGCGAGAATAAAAATCCCGCGCGGCTGAAAGAGTGAAACGACTACAGTCAACACAATCATTACAATCGGCGGCACAATCATCTGTGCCAGCTGTTCACTTGGTTTTGATGGTAGGGGCGATGGCTTTCCAATCGTTAACTTTTCCTCTGGTTCACGGTAAATAATCCGCGGGGAACGATGATAATTCGGATATTCTTCTCCAAAATGATTATCAGCTTCAATTAAAGATGTTAATTTTGATGTAACACGCTTAGATGAAGCTAATATTTGAATATCTTCTTTCCCAACTTTGATTGTTACACCGTCAAAATAAAGCTGGTCGCCTGGTTCAAGCATTTCCTCACCAGTAATACGGAAAAAGTTGTGATATACATAGCCATCATTGACAACGATTTTAAAGCGATCTCCTAATGTTTCACGGATGAACAACAAGTTAGCCGTCATATTTTTAATCATCACATCATCGCGATCCGTTGCGCCAAACGAAATACTATATTTGGACGCTATGTCATACACATACTCTTCTCCTGCATCCGTCAAGTAAAAGTGCATTTGTTTCTCTTTCGTAATATCTACGATCACATGTTCATTTACATGTAAAACTTCATTCTCAATGTTCCATGCTTCGCCATCCCACTTCACCTCTACACGCGTTTCTAAGTCCGCGTAGGTAACGGTATCGGACCATTCGTTTCCGATTGTGACTAATTCACGTTTTTTCGGATTAAGATGACATTTATGCAGTTGATTGCCGTAACTAATTGTTAGTAGTTGTACCATCTCTATCTCCCGTTTCTTTTATTTTTATTTCGTATGATGCTTAGTTCGCTTTATTTCCTGATGGATTTTTATTTGATAAGTCACCTGAAGAATCTGTATTATATTTCTTTTGGTAATCTTCCAATTCTTTCTGGTATTTCTGTACTTTTTCTTCACGCGTTGAACCAGTTAATTTCGGGTCATTTTTCACTTGTTCGATTTGTTTAATTAATCCGTACATAACCAATTGCGGATCATCAATATATTTCGCAAGATCTAAAGACTTAGAGAAATCTCCGCGCCCGTTGTAAATCCAATATAATAAATAATTTTTATCACTTTTTAGACTCACGTTTTTCATGATTGCCGCTTTTTGATCATCTGTTAGTTTTTCTGCTTTCACGTATGAAGAAGCTAAAACATATTTAGAGGCATCTGGTAGTTTCTCAGGATCTTGCTCTTTCAAAGTACTAATTACTTTGTCGTAGTCTGTCGCCAAGAAATTTTTATCTGCTTCTAACAATTTATTTTGATACGGCATTTTTACAAAGCTGAAATAGCCAAGCGGTACAGCGAGAACAACGGAAGCAACAATCATCGAAATGGATAATCGTTTAAATAAACGGAATCGCTTTTTCGGTACAAGTTGCATGTTTTTCTCTGTCGTTGTTTGTTCTTTTCTGTAATGATCATTTAACAACTTTACAAGATCATTAAACGTACTAGCATCAAAAACACTACGATCAAACGCTGTATCCTTCGCATTTTCCAATGAACCAGAATACAACTCATCAAAACTATATTTCTTTGAAAATAGCGCAACAACTAAACATTTATACTGACGTAAAAATTTCTCATCATCTAAGCGATACGGTGGTACGATATCACGGATACCGCGATAAACGAGATATGGCATATAATTGTCATCGAATACTAGATTGTCTGGATGAAGGAAGAAAGTTTTTCGAGTTTGTAGGCACTCTTGAAAGCGGGCAACGTTAAGTAATAAGCGTAATTTATCGTTTTTACCTAGTTTTTGTACATCTTCCCATTCCTTTGTTTGTTCTTTAACATTAAACTCAAATGTAAACATATCTTCATGATCTTCTACCGTAGCTGGTACAAAGAAACTCGATTTTTCCGTAATTAACTCCAATTGCCGTATGTCCTTAACACGCGTCTGTGATTTCGATAACTTCAATTTCCGTACATGCTCAGTCGTTTCAAATAGATACTGCATCGAATCTAGCTGAATCGTTCTTTCTGTCATAGTCCTTTACTCCTCTTTGTCATGTTCTTTTCTATATGAATCCATTTTGTTTTTTCAACATATAAGTCGCTGTTATGTAGAAGTGACCTGCTTTTTCTTTCTATTTTTGTTTTAACCTTTGCACGTGGCAGGAACAGGAACTGACCGTTTCTACGCACGGCCAGTTGCTCTTGTCCACCTAAAAAGAAAGTTTTTGATTCTACAAAACTTTTAATATGTCCCCATCTGTTATCTGATAATCAATTAATCGATCATCATCAGTTAGTAACAGTTCTTTATTAACAACCTTAACAGCGCAGCGCGAAACTTCCATCACATCAAGCTTCAGCGCCTCAGCAATGTTCATAAGCAGCTGCTTGATGGGCTGATGGGTAGGGATGCGCAGATCATATAATCTGCCATCCCCTTTATTAAAGTCAATTGTGACATTAATATGTGTTTGTCCTGCCATACGTTCTTCTCCCTTACCGCCAAATTTTCCGTATTACAACATAAATGCCGCCACAAATTGCTAATACCACAGCAGCTAGGATTCCTATCATTTGATTACTAATAGGATCCGTTTCTTGTTGATTCGTGTTTTGGCTAGCGTTAACAGCTGTGCTAACCGTATAATTTTGAGCAAACAAGCTGTTCTGTCTGTCCTTCACAGTTGTATCCTTCTTGTTTGATGTCACAAATAATGAGTCATTTAATTCTTTCGTGTCGCCCTCTATTTGTTTTTGCTTCTCTTTAATTGCATCTTTTGTTTGTTCTTTAAACAAGCCTGGTGCATATTTATCGAGTTCAGTTTCTTGGTTTTCCTTTTGTTCCTTTTCAATTTTTTCCTGGTTTGTCTGTTCAACACGATCAGTTTTCAAATTCATCTTCCCGTTATGTTCAAGATAGCTATCCGTCTCAGCGTGAATGGACACCGGTGTAAGAATAAGCAACAAAAAAGCAGTAATGAAACTAGCTCGCATGAGAATCAGCTTCATGTTCATCCCCTTCTTCTTCCCGGTATTTGTGTACGACAAACAAGTTTGCTACAAGGCCAATCACAGCAGCCGCAATTAAACCATACATAATAGTCAGCCAATCCGCTCGGTCATTTGCAAAACCAGTAAGCATACTCTCAATATATTGAAGCGGTGAAAATTCACGTATTTTAGCAGCAGTCGACATTTTATCAAGGTTCAACCCAACTGCATCTGTCAAGAACAGATATAGACTAAATGTAGCTAGCAGAATAAACATTCCAATCATTTTCATCTGGCGTAATAAATAACCTGAGATGAGCACCAACGTTAACATAATGATAGTAAAAATGCTGATCCATACTAGGAACTTTGCATGACTAATTTTCAATAAATAACCTGAAATACCGCCAATTAAAATCCCTTCAACAATTCCAATACCTACTTGAACGGTCGTAGTTGGTACGTTTTTCAGTACCAATGACATCTCTTCCTCAAAAGCACTTTCTTCGATGCGTTTTCGTTCTTGATTTGAAATAACATAAGCTGTAAATAGAGAAACAATAAAGCAAATTAATACTAATAAATATGGTGTAAACGTATCTGCGGCTACGACAACACCATCATTTTTCGTTTGCACTGGATTTGCAAGGAAGCTATATAAGTTTTCATTTTGTCGTTCACCAACACGGCTATTCGCTAGAACTTTTGTGAAGTTTTTCAAGAAATCTTTATCGTCAAGCACTTTCTTACTAAGATCGATCGAAAGCGCTGTCGCCTGATTCACTAATGTATTTCCACTCTCTTGAATCGTTTTCGCTTGGCTATCGATATTATCAAACGTTTTATACACATCGTCAGCTGATATTAAGTTACCCTTCGATTGATCAGCCAATGCCTGGCTTTGTGCAAAAATAGACTTGAATTCCCCATCTAACGCAAGGGTCGCCGTTTGCTCACCATCGCTATTTGTCACAACTTTTCCTTGCTGTTCAATTAGCTTACGGCTTGTTTCACGCCATACTGTTAAATCTTTTAGCGCTTGCGTAAGACTCGTATTCATCATGTTTGCTTGTTCAGTTGTCTGATTAAGTACCTCTGTTAAATGTGCAGAATCTTTATCGGCTTCATCAACCAATTTAAGATAAGCATCTATTTTGTCTTTCAAATCTTGCGTTTGTTGACGTACTTCTTCTGTCGTTTGCTTAGCAACATATTCTGCTAGTAAGTCAAGTACATCGCGTTTGTTGAACAGGTAGTATAATGGATATGTTTTTGGATCTTGACGTTCTTCACTAGCTATATCTGCAAGTAATTTTTGACTAAAATCTGGTAAATCAACTGATGCATCAATACCGTAATACAAGTTATACAAGCTGGATAGTTTTTGATAATTTTTAATCGTTTCTTCAACTGCTTGTATAAGTTTATTAGTCGTATTATGATTCTTATCTAACGACGACATAACTTGGTGAGTGATGTAATTATTATTTACAGGTTTCCATTCACCTTCTGTACGCGTTCCTTCATCTTTTGTAGGAGGCGGGTCTGTTTGTGTCTGGCCGTTATTTTTTCCTGGCTGACTACCACCGTTTTGTGTTTGGCTGTCACTTCCTCCAGCCTGACTACCACCATTTTGTATTTGACTGTCACTTCCCCCAGCCTGACTATCACCGTTTTGTGTTTGGCTGTCACTTCCTCCAGCCTGACTACCACCATTTTGTGTTTGACTGTCACTTCCCCCAGCCTGACTACCACCGTTTTGTGTTTGGCTGTCACTTCCCCCAGCCTGACTACCACCATTTTGTGTTTGACTGTCACTTTTCTCTGCCTTTTTCAAAGGCTTCTGATTAGTAATCCCGCGTGATTGACTTAATATAGGTGGTTCAGATGGTGTTGGCTTTATGACATGTTGATCAAGGACATTATCTGTATCCTCTTGTGTCAAATTCCAACTCCAAGTTACAGGTTCAAAGACAGAAATATCACTGTTAGCGTCTTTTAAACGTAATGTCGCTGTGATTTCGAAATCGCCTTTGTCTGTAGCTGGTAAAACAATTTTTTTATTTTTAAGGTACTCCTCAGTGTAATCTGCTTCTTTTCCGATAATCAGTTTCACACTTGTCACTTCATAAGCATCTGGTACATTTAATGTGATATATTGTCCTGCTTTTTTCGTAGCTGGTAGTATTGCTTTATCTTTCACCTCAACACCAGATGTCGCCAGCTGCTCCTTAGCATCTTGTACCATTTTCGTAAGCGGAATGCTATTCTCACCTCGATCAGGTGTATACTGTTTTTCCGAATTATATTTATTCGTAATGTCAATAACATTTTCCAGTTCTTTTTTAGTCACATCTGATAAACCGATATTTTTAATATCATCTTTCTCTAGCGACGGCAACTGATCAATAAGATCTTTGATTTTTTGATTCACATGATTATCCGGTGCATCAAAGAATTTATTTAAATACACAACTTCATTACCTTCAGATGAAGTTGAAATCTCTTTCTTCAGCTTGTCAGCTATTGATTCCTCAAGATTTGATTCCAATTTATTAACCAATTCAGTTCTATCAGTACGAATTTTATCACCGTTGACCTTTAAATACGTTTGAATAGCATCTGAATACGATAAAATATTGGAATTCTTTTCTTTCAACTGAAATTGATCAAAGATTACTTTATTCGCTGATTCTAAATTGGCGAATTGCTGCAAGACATCTGTCGTATTCATACCTTGGTCAAACTGAGTCAGCTGCGTCGTGAAGTCCTTTAAGACAAGACCATTCGCTTCCTTCATTTTATTGAAATCACCAAAGGTTGTCTGATATGTCTGGTTGGATTTCATACCTTCATTTAAATTGTTGCCAAACCCGTTTAAAATCTCTTGTAACCCTTTAAAACTGCCTTTCGATACACCTGTTTGATCTTGCACACTTTTAAACTGTTGTGTATAACCAGCTAATGGGCTCTGAACCTCATCATTGTATGCATTGCTGTAAGTTTGTTCTTTTTTTACAAGAGTTGTAATGTTATCTTGTGCGTTTTGCAAGTTTCCGATAATGCTAGCAAAATAAACATCAATAATTCGGCGGTTGAAATCTTCAAGAATCGAACTTGCTGTTTTTTCCGCTTCTGCTTTCACATCATTATTACCAGTTGCATTCACTTTGTAGTTAAGCGTCACTTTTTCCGGTGCATTCGACTCAATTGATAATGCCTTTTGTGAAAAATCGTTCGGAATAACAATCATCATATTATAAACGTTACGTGCTAGTCCGCTTTCCGCTACCCCGCGGCTAACTACATACCAATCATGGGTAGTATCTTTTTCAACACTCGTAATAAACTCATTACCAAATTCAATCTTTTTGCCACTCAGGCTTGCACCTTGATCTTCGTTGACCAGCGCAACCGTCATTTTTTGCGTGTCTTTATCGCTCTTTCCTTTCTTCACTTGATTCAGCGCTAGAAAGGAGGTTCCAGTAGACAGCGCAAGCGTCAGTATAATAAAAAATACTACGCTCCACTTTATTTTTTTCACACATCACCACTCCTGCTAGTAAAACTCTTTGTCTGTGTACTGTTATTCGTTTACTTCTAGTGGTCGCGAAAACGGATACTCCTTTTAATTCCCACGATAAGGTGAAACTTCCGTGAATAGGAGCCTTACTGTCCGTTAATGCCGGATAAATGCAAAAAAACTTCAAGCTGCCTTACACCTTTTTTGCTGAGCATATATATTTATTTTTTTAGTATAATCTCAAGAAAAACTGTGGCACCTATCCCTTTTTTTACAAATAACCCCAATAAATAAGCCACGCAGCATTGCTGCGTGGCTTACTACTAAGAGAATTTACTCGCGCCCGTCAATATGTAAAGCATGAAAAATCCCCTAAACTAATAACGTCAACGCAATTAGCTAAGTCCAAAATTACGAGATAATTCTTGATCATGTCGAGCCACAGCATCTGCTGTATCCTTCAATTGTCTTTCGATGTCATGTAGTAATTGGGCAAAGTTTTTTACCTTTGGTGCTAACTCGATAAATTGTCGATCAAAGCCTTCAAATGCACGACCTTCCCACTCTCCGCGTAAATCTGATTGTAAGTTTGTTAAATCGCGTAGAATGTCCTCAATTTGGTGACCACCGTTACCATAACGAGCCGCTTTTGCTTTAAGCTCCTCTGGGCTCATACGAATTTGTCCAGCCATTAAATATTCCTCCCATCAATTTATGAAAATTGTAAAATTAACTTTAATTTTACTAACTATATTATAACAATAACTATAAACCTTTGAGAATAGATATTTACTATTTTGTATATATTTATCATAAATTGTCGAATTTTGTTTATTAGTACATATAAACGAAGGGAATAGAGTGAAACTTCCATCGATGTGTGCTTGAAATGGAGAGCTTGCTGGCCTTTAATGCAAGATAAAATAAACAATGTTAAGAACTATAGCTACATATGTAAAAAAAGAGACTCAATGAATTCTCATTAAGTCTCTTTCTATTCTCATCACTATTCAGTTTAACAAACGGATCTAAACGAGCCGCTTCCGCTTTTATCTTATCCAGCTACAGCGGCTAGAATCTCCGGTCGTTTCGCCCCCTCGGACGAGGCAAAAAGTGCCTCTCTGTCGGGTACTCCAACGCCCTGCGATTCTGAGCGAGCCGCTTCCGCTTTTAATCAAGGAAAACGAGGGAATTGTCCAAAGTCCGGACTGCGTTTTTCTTTAAACGCATCGCGGCCTTCTTTTGCTTCGTCTGTTGTGTAGTATAATAGCGTTGCATCGCCAGCTAGTTGCTGAATACCTGCAAGGCCATCTGTGTCTGCATTAAATGCAGCTTTTAAGAAACGAAGTGCCATTGGGCTGTTTGCTAAAATTTCTTCTGCCCACTTCACAGTTTCTTCTTCTAGCTGTTCTAATGGTACAACTGTGTTAATTAAGCCCATATCAAGCGCTTCTTGTGCGTTGTATTGACGGCATAGGTACCAAATTTCGCGCGCTTTCTTATGACCAACCATACGAGCTAAATAACCAGCGCCGTATCCGCCGTCAAAGCTTCCTACTTTTGGACCTGTTTGGCCAAATACTGCGTTATCCGCTGCGATTGTTAAATCACATACGATGTGAAGTACATGTCCACCGCCGATTGCATAACCTGCTACCATTGCGATAACTGGTTTTGGAATTGCGCGGATTAAGCGTTGTAAGTCTAATACGTTTAGACGTGGGATTTGATCGTCGCCAACGTATCCGCCATGGCCGCGAACTTTTTGGTCACCGCCAGAACAGAACGCACGGCCACCTTCACCTGTTAAAATGATAACGCCAACATTTTGATCATCGCGTGCATGTGCAAACGCATCGATTAACTCCATTACCGTTTTTGGACGGAATGCATTATGTACTTCAGGACGGTTAATCGAAATCTTTGCGATTCCATTGTATGTGGAGTAAATAATATCTTCGTAATTTCCTTCTTTTACCCATTCAATCGTCATGTATTTCTACCTCCTTTTTATGTTTTGCAAAAAGCCCCTTACTATTGTATCAAACTTTTGCGGTTGTTCCACATGAATTGCATGGCCAGCGCCAATAATTTGTACAAATTCAGCATGAGGGATCTGATTTTTCATCTTTGTTAAGATGTGAAAGAACTTTTCATCATATTCTCCGCTCATAAGTAAGACTGGCATTTGCAGGTGCTCTAGTTCATTCCACCAAGATGGCTGTGCTCCTGTTCCCATGCCTCGTAAACTATTGGCAAGGCCCCTGGGATGATTCGCTAATCTTTCTTCACGTACATGAGCTTGTACACGAAGAGGCAGCTTTTTTTGCGTAGCAAAGAGCGGAATGTTTTCCCACTTTTCAACAAAAGCAGCAACGCCCTCTCGTTCAATCTTGTCTGCAAGCTGTTCATCCTTTTGTCTGCGCTCTTTACGTTCCTCTTCTGTTATCAGTCCTGCTGTACAGTTTTCTAATAAAAGAGATAAGATGCGCTTTGGATATAAGCAAGCAAGCGTAAGGGCAAGGCGCCCTCCCATAGAATACCCTAACAGATGCGCTTTCTCAATTTGTAAATGATCAAGCACAGCAATGAGGTGCGCAGCTACCGTTTCTATATGATAGTGCTGGACTTCTGTTGGACTTTCTGTTTTACCGTGCCCGATCAGATCAACTAAAATGACTTGAAACTGCTCGCTCCACGCTGGAACAAACGAACGCCACGTTTCCATACTGCCTGTGAAGCCATGAAGAACAAGAAGCGGCTCACCGCTTCCGATCACTTCATATTCGTAAGAAATACCATGCACGTTCACTTTCATTTCTCTTCACCTTGCAGTGCCCTTGAAACAACTGTTGCTGCTCTTACCATCATATCACGATGAAGCTGCAAGTTTTCTTCACGGTCCGTTTTTATTTCAATGACATGCAGGCCATCTTCTCTCGTTCCTTGTTCCACTTCATGACGAAACGCTTCCCACGTATGTACACGCTGGAATGAACCGTTATACATCTTCACGACATGTTCATAATCAAGTCCGAGCGGCGTGCCAAATAACGCTTCAAAATGCTCTTTTTGTTCATACTGTGGTAAAAATGAGAAAATACCGCCGCCATCATTGTTTACAACAACAATCGTCGCATGTAAATCGTGCAGCTTTGCCGCTAGCAATCCGTTTAAGTCATGGTAAAATGATAAATCTCCCACAACTAATACGAGCGGCTTGCGAGCTACACTTACGCCAAGCGCTGTCGAAACAATGCCGTCAATACCGTTTACACCGCGATTAGCTAATACCTCAATATTCTTCTCATTTGTGAAGAAAAACGTATCTGTATCGCGAATCGGCATACTATTACTTACAAATAAAGTTGCATCTTTCGGCAAAACATCTACAAGTTCTGTAATTACTTTTCCTTCAAATGCATGCTCATACGATTTCATTTCCGTCAGTTTCTCTTTTACTACGGCATTCATATGCTGCCACATATGAAGCCACTCTCGCTTATTTTTCTGCTTCGCACCATTTACAAGCCGCTCACAAAATGTCGCATCATTTGCATACACAACTTCTGTGGACATAAGCAGCGGATCTCGCCAGTTTCCGGATTCGTCAACAACAATATGCAATGCTTCCGTTTGTTTTTTCAAATATTGCGTAAGTGCTTTAGAAACTGGCATACCGCCAAAGCGAATAATCACATCTGGTTTCCAGCTCTCACGCAGTTGCTCATTTCGTAAAAAAGTGTCATAGCAATCGATAACGGTCTCTTTATCATGGAGACCGCTGCGAAGACCAGAAAGCGGGTCTGCTATAATTGGATAACCATATGCTTTTGAAACCGCCACGACAGCTTCTGCAATATTCGGATAACTATCATCTCCACATACAATAAGCCCCTTTTCCATATGCGAAAGGCGCTCTCGTAAAGATGCTGCATATTCATCCATCACTGCTATGGTCCCTTGATGAACGGTTGCCCCGTATTCTCCGCGGCCTTTTTCCCATAATTCTTCTAAAGAAAAATCAGGAATTAACGGCTCACGAAGCGGAAAGTTTAGATGAACAGGTCCTTTTGGTGTTTGCAATGCTGCAGCTACTGCTCGCCCAGCTGTCATCCGTGCATACCGATACATTGGTTCTGCTGCTTCTGGAAGTGCCATTTCTATAAATTGTTTTACAAACGAACCGAACAAATGAAATTGATTCATCGCTTGCGGCGCACCAATATCTCGTAATTCATGCGGACGATCCGCCGTCAACACGAGAAGTGGCACCCGCGAATGAAATGCTTCGCATACAGCAGGATAATAGTTTGCTGCCGCTGTTCCTGACGTACATAACAAGGCGACAGGGCGTTTTTTTGCTTTGGCAATGCCAAGTGCAAAAAAGGCCGCTGATCTTTCATCTACGTGTAAATATGTGCGAATTTGTTTATGCTGTGCCATTAATAAGGCAAGCGGCGTTGACCGCGAACCCGGGCTAATGACGATATCCTCTACACAGAGGCGTGCCAATTCATCAACAAACGCGCCTAAGTAATACGATAATGCTTCTATATGATCGCTCATCTAGATAGTCCCTCCAAAGCAGAAAGCATCGGCTTAAATTTCAATCTTGTTTCTTCATACTCTAAATGCGGCTTCGAATCGATGACAATACCGCAACCGGAAAATAATGAAACGTGTTTGCCAGACAATAACCCACAGCGAAGTGCTACCGCAAACTCACCGTTTCCTTGCTCATCAATCCAGCCAATTGGCCCTCCGTATAAACCGCGGTCTAATAGCTCTACTTCACGAATCAGTTTTAGTGCTTCTTCTCGCGGCGTCCCTCCAAGAGCTGGTGTTGGGTGAAGCTCTTCAATCATTGATAACAAATCACCATTTCCCTTTGCCTCTACTGATGTATATAAATGAAGTAAATTTTTCGTCTTCAATAAACTTGGTTCATATGGAATAGCAACTGTTTCACAATGTTTTGTTAACACACTGCGAATCATGTTTACTACATAACTATGCTCTGCTAAATTTTTCTTATCATGCAAAAGTTCATATCCATTCTCTTTCGTTTCCTCTTCTGAAGCACCTCGTCCAATCGAACCGGCAAGACACATGGATGTATATATTTCTCCCTCTTTACGAAGAAGCCGCTCTGGTGTTGCTCCTAAGAAGCACGCTCCTTTATAATCAAACGCAAATACATAACAATCCGGTTGCCCCATGCGAAGTGCTGCCAAAACAGAAGTCGAATCCACATCTTTATCCATAACAAGTTGCATTTCACGAGCTAACACAACTTTTTGAACAGCTCCTCGCTTCATTTCTTCCTGCACTTGTTCAATTGCTTGCAACCATTTCTCCGGTTCTACCTCTACTTTTGAAAGAATGGTTACATTTTCTTCTGCAAAGGAATGCTTGCTTTGCTGTAACAATTGCTTCTCGGCACTTTGTAATTCCTCGTAAATCTTTTCTGCACAATCATCTCCAAATACGAAACGATTTACTGTTAACCAAGCTTTTTCATTCTTTACCGTTAATAAAAAGGCTGGTAATTGCAGCGTTGTATCGTCAAATGCCTTCCACAAATCTGTTCTTTCTTTTTGCGGATCGAAAGAAAAACCACCAAACAGAAGCGGTCCTGTTCCAAATTCATAAGCAACGCGGTGAATTACCGCTTCTTCTTTCACCTTTGCCCACTCTGCACGAGCGTTTCGAAAGCGCTTTTCAGAAGAATTTGCTATAGTAAAAACAGAGCCTACTCCAGCGAAAATAACATGCTGCGCTGGGTCTGCAAAGTAACATCTATCTCTATATCCAAATTGTGTTCCTGCTGCATAAAAAAGGAGTGGATCGATCCATTCCACTTGCTTTACAAAACTAACGAGTACTTGCCCTTCAGCTGCGCGCTGAATTGCAGTCAGAATCACATCTTTTACATCATGTTGTTTCGTTTGAATCACAGAATCTCCCCCCTATGGGCGAAAAATAGTCATAAATACGCTTGATTTTAAGATACACCTCAAATGAAAGGTGTGTCAATGTTTAGCATTTCTGAGAAAATCCGAGCACATTCCTAGAAAATAAACGTTGACACTATATGAGGCTTTTCCTACACTTAATTGTGTGCTTCGCCCCATGTTAGGACTTATTTTATTTTATACGATAGACAGATAGGAGGATTCCATATGGAAGCAAAAGTTGAGACAAATTCCCCTTCCATGCAGCCAAGTAAACAAACAGGCTGGCGCATTTGGTGGAGCTTATTACGTCCTCATACATTAACAGCAGCCTTTGTGCCTGTTTTTATTGGAACAACTTATGCGATGCAAGTTGAAGGGATTAACAAAATAAATGTACCTCTTTTTCTTATCATGCTTCTTGCTTGCCTTCTCATACAAGCAGCAACAAACATGTTTAATGAATACTTTGATTACAAAAGAGGACTCGATCATGAAGGATCTGTTGGGATTGGCGGTGCAATTGTTCGCGATGGCATTCAGCCGAAAACAGTCTTGAACTTGGCGTTCGGATTCTTTGGCATTGCAATTTTATTAGGAGTTTACATTTGTATGAACTCTAGTTGGTGGCTCGCAGCGATTGGTCTTATCTGTATGGCTGTTGCCTATTTATATACTGGCGGTCCACTTCCAATTGCTTATACACCTTTTGGCGAATTAACAGCCGGGTTATTTATGGGTATTATTATTATTGGAATTTCATTCTTTATTCAAACCGGAATCGTAACATCAGAAATTGTATTACTTTCCATTCCAAATGCAATTTTAATCGGAGCCATTCTACTAGCGAATAATATTCGCGATTTAGATGGCGACAAAGAAAACGGTAGAAAAACATTAGCTATTTTAGTTGGACGAAACAATGCAATCGGCGTATTAGCATCCATGTTTATCATTTCTTATATATGGACGATTGCCCTTATTCTTGTCGGTATCGCCTCACTGTGGATGCTTGTAGTCTTTCTAAGCGCTCCAAAGGCGTTTAAAGCAACGAAAGGTTTTATCGGAAAGAGCATTCCAATGGAAATGGCACCTGCAATGATTGCCACAGCGAAAACGAATACAATTTTTGGATTTTTAATGGGAATTGGGTTATTACTTGGATATTTCCTATAAGAAAGCGCAAGTGTGGAGGCACTTGCGCTTTTTTATTGCATACTTATGTCATATGTTGTCGAAAGGTCTTTATATTGCACTAAAGCGCTGATATATCACAAAAAGCGCCGATATATTGTGCAGAATGGTCGTTATATTAACGTAATAATTCCCGCAATTGGGCTCATACTACTTAAAGAAACCGAATTGTAGGAAGGTGGATTTTATGTTAACTCCACAACAAATGGATCATTTTCAATCTGTACTACAAAAGCAAAAACAAGAGCTGGAACAAACGCTGCAAAATCATGAGAGTAGAGGGCAAGCTTCTGAACGCGATGCAGTTGGTGAACTCTCTGCATATGATAATCATCCCGGGGATATGGGAACAGAATTGTATGAACGCGAAAAAGACTTAGGATTAGTAGAATTTTGGCATAAACAACTTACAGATGTAAAACATGCCTTGCAAAAAATAGAAGCTGGGACATATGGGATTTGTGAAGTATCAGGCGAATCCATTCCGCTTGAACGTTTAGAAGCCATGCCAACCGCTACCACCTGTATCGAACACACACATAATAAGTTAATCCTAGGCGCACGTCCAATTGAGGAAGAGCTTATTGAACCGCCTTTTGGAAAATATGATATGGATAGTGCCGTTGGATACGATGCTGAAGATGCTTGGCAAGACGTTGCTTTATATGGAACATCAGAAACACCTGCTGATTTAGAGCGCCGTGACTCCAAAAATTTTGATGAAATGTATGTAGATGCCGAGGAGCCCCGCGGATATGTGGAGGATTTTGAAAACTTTATCGGAACAGATATGTACGGAAAAAACGTACAAGTATACGCTACAGAAGAACATGAAGAATATGAACAAATGCTAGATGACTACGAAGCAAGAACCTTTAAAGGTGAACTTTCTTCAGACGAATCCAGTTCAAGGCCATAAAGTGAAACTTGCATCGGAGTGCCCTTTCTCCGATGGTTAGTTGAACCAATCGGGCTCTTACGGGCAGTTTTCCCTTCCCGCTTCTTTCCTACCTTTTACTGCCCGTTAGTGCGGGATAAAAAAAGAAACATTCCTTATTCAGGAATGTTTCTTGCTGTCTTCATTACTTTTTAGTAACGTTAGCAGCTTGAGGTCCGCGGTTACCTTCAACGATTTCGAAAGAAACTTCTTGACCTTCTTCTAAAGTTTTGAAGCCTTCGCCTTGAATTGCAGAGAAATGTACGAATACATCTTCGCCACCTTCAACTTCGATGAAACCGAAACCTTTTTCGCCGTTAAACCATTTTACTTTTCCTGTTTGCATTGCATGTACCTCCTAAAATAAAAAAGAAATCTATCTATTGGAAACTACATACAAAGGTCGAGATAAACATCATGATTTCCTCACAAGCTAATGCTTTGAAACGAACACGCTTTATTTCCGTACCACATTATGCAGCTCAATAGTTCTTTTACTATATCATGCCCGAAATAAAACGTCAAACAAAATAGAAATACTTCGTTTGAAAATTAACAAAACTTGTATTTTCTATTTGAAAATCTTTCGGTACAATATAAATGTATTACTACATAATTTATTATTTGAGGTGAAATGATGAAAGCACATGAAATTGAATACAAGTTATACGGCGATGATATGCAATTTGTTGAAATTGAATTAGATCCACAGGAGAGCGTAGTCGCTGAAGCTGGTGCTATGATGATGATGGAAGACAATATTGAAATGGAAACCGTATTTGGTGACGGTTCTGCCCAAACAGGTGGATTTTTCGGTAAGCTTGTCGGTGCCGGAAAACGCCTTGTAACAGGTGAGAGCATGTTTATGACTGTATTTACAAATACAGGATACGAAAAACGTCACGTCTCATTTGCAGCTCCGTACCCTGGGAAAATTATTCCTGTTGATTTAACGCAATATCAAGGAAAAGTAATCTGCCAAAAAGATTCTTTCCTATGCGCTGCAAAAGGTGTTTCTGTCGGCATTGAATTTACAAAAAAACTTGGCAGCGGCTTCTTCGGCGGTGAAGGATTTATTATGCAAAAGCTTGAAGGTGACGGCCTTGCGTTCATGCATGCTGGTGGAACAGTTTATCAACGTGATTTAAAACCAGGAGAAAAGTTACGAATTGATACAGGTTGTCTTGTTGCTATGACGAGAGATGTTGACTATGATATTCAATTTGTTGGGAATGTAAAAAGCGCTATCTTTGGCGGCGAAGGTCTATTCTTCGCAACACTACAAGGACCTGGAACAGTTTGGGTTCAATCCTTAACATTAAGTCGCTTAGCACAGCGCATCGTTGGACCAGGAGCAAAAACTTCCGGTGAAGGAAGCGTTCTTGGCGGGATCGGCCGCATGCTTGACGGAAGCGAATAATCTTGTAAAAGAATGAAACATACATCCTCCTCATATATTGAATTATACTTCATCGTGAGGAGGATTTTTCTATGCCAACTTCCGTATCCTTTCATAAGGATACCGCTGTATTGTTAGCTACGTGCTGTGAATTAACATATGAGCAATATAACCAAAATGGCATTTTTACTATCCCGAAAGGTTTCAATTATGTACAGGGCTTTCAAGCAACAGCTATTCAAATGACAGCATGGTTTGGATTCATTTTGGAATCAGATGATCAAATTATTGTAGCCTTTCGCGGGACACAATCAGACCATGATTGGATTGCTGATTCTATCGTCCAACAAAAACCGTACCCATTTACCGCAAATAGTGGGAACGTTCATAGTGGTTTTCTTTCTATTTATGAATCATGCCGAGATACAATTATGGACACCCTCGTTTCCTTACCTTCCTCGAAAGCTCTTTTCGTTACAGGACATAGTTTAGGAGGAGCCCTTGCTACTTTGCATATACTAGATGCCCGCGTAAACACTTCATTCCCTCATTACACGCTCTACAGTTTCGGCTCTCCAAAAGTCGGTGATATCGCCTTTCGAAATTATTATAAAATGCAAGTTGCCAATAGCTTTCGTTTCGTAAATTTATTTGATGTTGTTCCACTTCTTCCTCCCCATAAAGTACAATTTGAAGAAAATGAATGGGAATATTCTCATACCCATCGAAGTATGACATTTACAAAAAATATGCATTCCTTTATCAAAAACCATCACATTACAACATATAAAATGGCAATTTCTTCTCATTTTTAAAGGAATACATTGGAAAAATTGTCACAATATTTTCGAAGTACATTTTGGAGAAGGGGACCTATTATGCTAAAAACGATTGGTGCATTTTTTCTAATCATGCTCATTTTGTCACAGTTTTTTTAACATTTTCGTACTTCGCTACAGAAGAATACGGTGGACACGGTATATTATATACAACGTTCTATTCTATTTCTGTGATAAAGTAAAACGACTTGGAATGTTCCAAGTCGTTTCTTGCATGTCGAACAACGTCGAAAGGTCTTTATATTATGTCGAAGCGCCGATATCTCATAAAAAGTCGTCGATATATCGTAAAAGTCGCCGATAAATGCTCTACTTCCGCCGATATATTATATTGGCGGGCATGAAAAAAACGACTGCTTGAAGCAGTCGTTTCTTTATCCCGCATTAACGGGCAGTAAAGGCTGGGGAAGAAAACTGCCCGTAAAAGCCCGATTGGTGAGGGCTAACCATCAGTGGGAAAAGCGTCACTAATGGAAGTTTCACTTTATCTAGCCCTCATCCCTTCTGTAATCCTCCAAATATCATCGCTGTACTGCAAAATTGTTCGATCACTTGCAAAATGGCCAGATTTCGCAATGTTCATTGTACTTATTTCCAACCATTTTTTTCGACTTTCATATATTTCTCCAACTTTTTCTTGCATATCGGCATATGGCGCAAAATCTCTGAGCACAAAATATTCGTCATTTTGAATAAGAAAAGAATCAAAAATAACTTCAAACTCATCGCCTGCATCTTCAAAAAAACCATTTGTCAGCTGATTGACAACTTTTTGAATACGCATATCATGATGATAATAATCGCTAGCACGATAACCACCATTTTGGTAATAGTGCAGTACTTCCTCGGCTGTTAAACCGAAAATAAAAATAGCATCATTCCCAACAGCCTCTTTAATTTCAACATTCGCACCGTCTAATGTACCTAGTGTCACCGCACCGTTCATCATAAATTTCATATTTCCAGTTCCCGATGCTTCTTTACTTGCAGTTGAAATTTGTTCACTCACATCTGCGGCCGGAAAAATATCTTCAGCAAGTGAAACACGATAGTTTTCTAGAAATATAACTTTCATATATTGATTGACATACGGATCATCATTTACTTTCCGTGCCAATTCATTTATAAGTTTAATAATCTTTTTCGCATAATAATATCCAGGCGATGCCTTTGCCCCAAAAATAAATGTGCGTGGATAAAAGGAAAAACTAGCATCTTCTTTTAACCGATTGTACAAATATAAAATATGCAGTACATTTAACAATTGTCGCTTATAAGCGTGCAGACGTTTTACTTGTACGTCAAAAATGGAATATGGATCGACAACAATACCGGTTTGTTTTTCAATCCGTTTCATTAACAATTCTTTTCGCACTTGTTTTACATTATGAAGCGACTCCTGGAACGCTGCATCGTACTTATAATTTCCTAAAGCTTGCAGCTGATCCGGTTCTTTCATCCAATCCGTTCCAATCGTGTCACAAATTAATTTTGATAGCTGCGGATTTGCTTTTAATAACCAGCGCCGATGCGTAATTCCATTTGTCTTATTGTTAAACTTCTCTGGATAAAACTCATAAAACAATCGCATTTCTCGCTGCTTTAATATTTCCGTATGAATTTTCGCAACGCCGTTTACACTATGACTCCCCACAATCGCCAAATGCGCCATTTTCACAAGCCCATGAGCGATAATCGCCATGTTTTCGATGCGATTCCAATCATACGAATAGCGTTCCCATAAGTCATGACAAAAGCGCTCATTAATTTCTTGGACAATCATATAAATACGCGGTAACAACGGTTCAAAAATATGAATTGGCCATTTTTCTAACGCTTCCGATAAGGTTGTGTGATTTGTATAAGAAATCGTATGTGTTGTAATGTACCATGCATCTTCCCAGCTCATCTTTTCCTCATCAAGCATAATGCGCATTAATTCTGGAATTGCTAAAACTGGATGCGTATCGTTAATATGAATAGCAATTTTCTCATGTAGATTACGAAGCGTACCATTTCGTTCCCGGTGCAATCGCACAATATTTTGTAAGCTGGCCGACACAAGAAAATACTGCTGTTTCAAACGAAGTATTTTCCCTTCATCATGCGTATCATCTGGATATAAGAACTCCGAAACTGCTTCTGTTTCCCGTTTATATTTCAATACATCCTTGCAGTTCGGCGGAAACGGAACAGGCTCTGCGCTCCAAAGGCGCAGTGTATTGACGGTACTTGTTTCATACCCAACAACAGGTACATCATACGGTACAGCCACAATCGTTTCCGCATTAATATGCCGAAACTCAAGACGCCCACCAGACCGAAATGTATCAACTTGTCCCCAAAACCTAACTTCCACTGCTTGGTCATGCCTTCGCACTTCCCAAACATTCCCGTGCCGCAGCCATTGTTCCGGTAGCTCAATTTGATAACCATCCACAATTTTTTGATCAAACAAACCGTGCTTATAGCGAATCCCGCACCCGTGCCCTGGTAAATTTAACGAAGCAAGCGAATCAAGAAAACAGGCAGCTAAACGACCGAGGCCGCCATTTCCAAGGCCAGCATCCGCTTCCATTTCCTCAAGATCTTGCAAATAAATCCCCAGCGCTTCCAATCCTTGTTCACATACATCGCGTATTCCTAAATTTAATATATTATTTCCCAACAAACGCCCTAATAAAAACTCAATAGATAAGTAATACATTTGTTTCTGATTATCCGTCCGGTACCGTTCATTCGTCCCAATCCAGCGCTGGCTAATATATTCTCGTACCATATGACCGAGCGTATTATATTGATCTTGCACAGTCGAATCTTTAAAACTTTTTCCATACATTGTTTCTAGTTTTTCTAAAAAAGCAGCTTTAAAATCCTCTGTATTTGAGAACAACTTTCTCACCTCTTCCAAAGTGAAACTTCCAGCAATGGTTTTTCCACTGCTGGTTAGCTCTACCCTACTACTTGTTAACAGAAAAAATCGGTTGCTTCTGATTACTCTTCTTTTCTTCCTCATTGGATTGCGGTTCTTCATTTACACCGGACAAGCTTGCATATAGCTCCTTATATTTCTCGGCGGACTGCTTCCAGCTATAATCCTCCGTCATCGCACGTTTCATAAGAGATTGCCATACCGTTTTGTCGTGATAATAGTGCAGGGCACGCTGCACTGTATGCAGCATATCGTGCGCATTAAAGTTCGTAAAACTAAAACCATTCCCTTCATTTGTAGCTTCATTGTACGATTGAACAGTATCATTTAACCCGCCTGTTTCCCGTACAATTGGAATCGCTCCGTACATAAGAGCAATAAGCTGTCCAAGACCACATGGTTCAAATAAAGATGGCATTAAAAATAAATCAGACCCGGCATATACTTGATGTGCCAGTTCTTCATGAAATCCGATATATACTTTCATTTTATCTGGGTATTCATATGCCATTTGTTCAAAAAACTGTTCATATTCTTTATCGCCCGATCCAAGTACAATACATTGCACATCTTCTTGCATCATTTCATGAAAAACATGACGCACTAAATCTAATCCTTTTTGCTTCGTTAAGCGTGTAACCATTGCAATAATTGGTGCATCTTCTTTTTCTGGTAATCCAAAATAACGCTGCAATGCACGTTTATTCTCTCTTTTTTTATAGAGTGAATTTGCATCATACATTGCCGCTATCGTTTTATCATTCTGTGGGTTGTACAAAACATCATCAATTCCATTTACAATCCCAACAAGCTTATCGTTATATTTACGCAATAAACCATCTAAATTCTCTCCGAAAAACGGATATTGAATTTCTTCTTTATATGTCGGACTTACCGCTGTAATGATATCAGAGGCAATAATTCCGCCTTTCATAAAGTTAATGTTTCCGTAAAACTCAAGCTGTTCACTATGAAAATACTCATCACCAAGCTCTAATAAGTCATGCATAACAATGCGCGGAAACACACCTTGAAACTGCAAATTATGAATCGTAAAAACAGTCTTTATCTTTTCATATAATGGCTGCTCACGATATTTTTCCCGCAATAAAAAGTTTGCCATCGCTGTATGCCAATCGTGGCAATGCAGAACATCCACTTCAAAATCTAAATGCGGAATGCACTCTAATACAGCCTTTGAGAAAAATGAAAAGCGTTCGCCATCATCATAATGACCATATATGGAATCACGTTTAAAGTAATACTCATTGTCGATAAAGTAATACGTAATTCCTTCCTGTTCCAATTTCAAAATACCGCAATATTGATTACGCCAGCCAAGCTGAACCGTAATCACTTTATGAAGCACACATTTTTTTCTTATATGCTCCGGAATTAAACTATAATATGGAAGCATAACGCGCACGTTCATCCCAAGTTTTTGTAACGCCTTTGGAAGTGCTCCGGCTACATCTGCTAATCCACCCGATTTAATAAATGGTACGCACTCTGATACTGCAAATAAAATATTCACTGTAATCGTCTCTCCGCAATAGCTAAGCATAGGTAAAACATTTACCTATGCTTAGCATGCAGATTCCTCCTCTCAATTCTGATTTTACTGCATTGTTACATTACTGCTTTGAATCTTTCCTTTCTCTACAACAAATGGATAACTTGAACCTGTTAATATTGTTCCATCTTCAATCTTTACATCCTTATCAAGGATTACACCATCTAGTATACAATTCTCTCCAATTTGGCCCTTTTGCATAATAATACTATTACGAACGATAGAGCCTTTTCCAATCTTTACAGAACGAAAGACAACGCTATTTCCTACTTCCCCTTCGATAATACTGCCGTTAGCAATCATCGTATTATGTACACTTGCCTCTTTTCCATACCTTGTTGGCGGCTCATCCTTTACTTTCGTAAAAATTGGCGCCTCTTTCTGAAAAATTTGCTTCCAAATGTCCGGCTGCAATATTTCTAAACTATGCTTATAATAACTTTCAATTGAATCTATAACTGCCACATAACCAGTATGCTCATAACTTTCCATACGCAACGAAGTATCTCGTTTTTCTTTGACAATATCAAGTAAGCTATAATAGCCCATATCTTGATACGTCTCAAACAAATGTAATAATAACTCCTTCTTTAATACATACGTCTGAAGCGACTTACCACGGTGACATACTTCCGTAATATGTGCGTTTGTATATAAATGACGCTCTAATACAGCTTGAAAATCAAGTGCTGTTACAACATGACTGTTTGTAATGACAACATATTCTTGCTTACTACGCAAAAAGTAGTCAATATGTCTGCTAAAATGAGCAAATGAGCCAAACTCATCTTGAGCACATTGGCAATTTGGAGGAAATAAAAATAAGCCGTCGCGTTTCCTATCTAAATCCCACTGTTTCCCAGAACCGAGATGATCCATGAGCGAACGATTTTTATGACTTGTGAAAATAGCTACACTATGAATACGAGAATTTACCATATTAGAAAGCATAAAATCTATTAAACGGTAACGTCCGCCAAACGGCAATACCGCCAACGATCGATGATTTGTTACTTGCTGCAATGATGGAAAATTCTCTGTCGCATTAATAATTCCTAACATTGATTCTCTCACTCATCTCATCCCCTTTTCGTCACGCTCTACCAGTTTCCCTTGCAAATCATTCGTCTCACTTTACATTTCCTCTGCAATTAACACAACGTCCTCTATATTTTTTTCAGGACGAATAATCGTTCCATCTTCAATAACCATTCCTGGCCCCACAATAGCACGCTCAATCACAACATTCTTTCCAACCTTGGCATCTGGCATAATAACTGAATCGACAATCCTACTTCCTTCCTCTACAATTACCCCTTGAAACAATACGGAATGCTGCACATTCCCTTCAACAACACAGCCTTCATTTATTAACGATTCTTCCACTTCTGCTGATGGTGCAATATATTGCGGTGGCTGATTCGGATTTACAGAACAAATTCTCCAATCAAGGTCATATAGATTAAGCGATGAATCTTCCTGAAGTAGATCCATATTTGCCTCCCATAAGCTCTTCACTGTTCCAACATCTTTCCAATACCCGCTAAATGGGTACGCAACAAGCTTTTTACCTTCATCTAGTAAAAGTGGGATCACGTCTTTCCCGAAGTCATTACTAGATTCTGGATTTCTTGCATCCATTTCTAAATACTCTTTTAAAATAGCCCAATTAAAAATGTAAATTCCCATTGAAGCTAGGTTACTTTTTGGAAATTGCGGTTTTTCTTCAAATTCAACAATCTCCATCGCTTCATTCGTATTCATAATGCCAAAGCGGCTCGCTTCATCCCAAGGTACTTCAATAACAGAAATAGAGACATCTGCTTCTCTTTCCACGTGATAATCAAGCATTTTGGCATAGTCCATCTTATAAATATGATCTCCAGATAAAATGAGAACATGTTCTGGATCATACTGCTTTAAATAGTTTAAATTTTGATAAATGGCACTTGCCGTTCCTGTATACCATTTCACACCTGAAGACTCCGCATAAGGAGGAAGTACAGTAACCCCTCCATTTACACGGTCTAAATCCCATGCATCTCCAATACCGATATAACTATGCAACTCTAACGGCTGGTATTGTGTTAAAATCCCGACTGTTTCGATACCAGAGTTCGCACAGTTACTTAATGTAAAATCAATAATGCGATATTTCCCCCCAAATGGAACAGCTGGCTTAGCTAAATTTTTTGTTAATGCACTTAGACGACTACCTTTTCCCCCTGCTAATAACATTGCTACGCACTTCTGCTTTTGAACCATCTTGTTTACTACTCCCCTTTCGTATTTTCACTGGTCGTAAAATTGAAATTCCAAATGGTGGTATTGTCATTTCGACATGTGCAAGCTGATTATGGTAAGGTTCCATAATCGCCTTTAATCGCTTCTTATTAATTTGTCCTGAACCGCCATATGCAGAACTATCGCTATTTAAAATTTCGTTATAATAGCGAAATTCCGGTACGCCAACTTTATAGTTTTCATACAACGCGCTTGTAAAGTTGCACACGATAACGAGAACATCCTCTTCTCTTTCGCCTTGGCGAATAAACGAAAAAACACTTTGCTCACGGTTATCCGCATCAATCCACTGAAAGCCTTTCGGTGTATGGTCAAGCTGCCAAAGCGGCTTAGAGCGCTTATACAATGCTATGAGCTCCTTGAAATAATCATGCATACAATTATGCATCTCAAAGTCATGTAAACTCCAATCTAAGTCCTCAAGGTCTTTCCATTCATCAAATTGACCAAACTCACCGCCCATAAAGAGCAGTTTCTTCCCTGGATGTGTAAATAAATAACCGTACAATAAACGAAGCTGAGCAAACTTCGACCAATAATCACCCGGCATTTTATTTAACAGCGACTTCTTCCCATGTACAACCTCATCATGCGATAAAGGTAAAATAAAATTCTCAGAATACGCATACAGCAGCGAAAATGTTACTTTGTCATGTATATATTTCCGATACTCTGGCGCACATTCCATATATTTTAAAATGTCATTCATCCAACCCATATTCCATTTATAATTAAAGCCAAGTCCACCTTCATAAGTCGGTGCTGTTACGAGCGGCCATGCCGTTGAATCTTCCGCAGTCATTAAGAAAGTCGGATCTTCTGCAAATACAGCTTCATTTAACTGCTGCAGGAATGATACTGCATGTTCGTTGCTTTCCTGTCCTCCACTACGCTCCCAATACAACATATTCGCAACCGCATCCACTCGAAAACCGTCAATATGATAATGCTTCATCCAAAACAACGCATTTGAAATAAGAAAATTTCGCACTTCTTGTTTTCCTAAATCAAAATTCACTGTCCCCCATACATGGTTTTCTTGCACATCAAGATCTTTATATTCATACGTCGGTTCTCCGTCAAACAAATAAAGCCCATGAGCGTCTTTACAAAAATGTCCTGGTACCCAATCTAAAATGACACCGATCCCATATTTGTGACATTCATCGACAAAATACATAAAATCTTGTGGTGTTCCGTATCTACTTGTCGGTGCATAATATCCCGTTCCTTGATATCCCCAAGAACGATCATACGGGTGTTCAATAAGCGGCATAATTTCAACATGAGTAAATTGATGCTCTGCTACATACGGAATAAGCTCATCTGCCATTTCTCTATAAGAATAAAAAGACCCATCTTCTTTCTTTTTCCAAGAACCAAAGTGAATCTCATAAATGGCTAATGGTTCATTATAGATTAGCTTTCGTTTCTTTTTCTGAAACCACTTCTGATCTTTCCATTTATAACCTTTTATATCGTAAACAACGGATGCCGTATTTGGCCGAACTTCAGCATACATTGCATACGGATCAGCTTTTAAAATCGGATGCCCTTCTCCCGTTTGAATTGCATACTTATATAATTTCTGCTGAGGAATATTCGGTATAAATAAAGACCAAATCCCTTTCTCTGTCACTCGTATCATTTCATGCATCTCGCTATTCCACTCATTAAAATCTCCTACAATACTCACAGCTTGTGCATGAGGTGCCCATACGGAAAAACGTGTGCCTTCCATTCCATTTTCCACCGTCAAATGAGCACCAAGAATCTCGTAGCTATCATAAAACTTTTCTTCATGGAACAATAACATGTCGTTCACATTACACTTTGTCTCAATCACTATGTTCACCTCACGAGATGACAGAATTTTAAATATGTTATTACTATTCTTCGGTAAATTGAAATATCCTTGCGAATTTCTAAAAAAACATACGTTTTTTTATAGAAATTCGTGGTAATTTCATGAAATTTAACCGAAAAATATCGAATTTTGACGAATATTCATTGTAAGCGTTTTATTTTAGAATAATTTTTTTAGTGGAAAAGAAAAGGAGTTTAGTGCTATTTTGTTATTAATTTCCATTAAAGTAAAACATAAAAAAACCCCTTCCGGCAAAGGAGTATACAGGGGAGGCCGGAAAGGGATTTATACAATTTAGATTATAGTACTGGTGCCATAGTTTCTTTTAGCACTTTTACAGAATGATCAAATTTCAATTCTTCTTCTGCATTTAATTCAAGCTCGACAACTTCTCGAACACCTTGGCGGTTGATAACTGCTGGAACACCTACGTAAACATCTTTTTGTCCATATTGTCCTTCAAGATATGCAGATACTGTCAATACGCTGTTCTCGTTGTTTAAGATCGCTTTAGTTACACGTAATAGTGACATACCGATACCGTAGTAAGTTGCACCTTTACGTTGAATAATGTGATAAGCAGCATCACGTACATTTTCAAAGATTCCATCTAAATCGCTTTGTTTGTACTTTTCATTATTCGCTAAGATTGTTTCTAGCTTTTGTACACCGATAGTAGCATGACTCCATACAGGAAGCTCTGTGTCACCATGTTCACCAATGATATACGCATGCACGTTACGTGGATCTACATCTAAGTATTCACCTAACATATAACGGAAGCGAGCAGAGTCTAAAGTTGTACCAGAACCGATTACGCGCTCTTTTGGTAATCCAGATTCTTTCCAAGTTACATAAGTTAAAATGTCCACCGGGTTAGTTGCGATTAAGAAGATACCATCAAATCCGCTATCCATAATACCGCGAACGATTTGCTTAAAGATTTTTGTATTCTTCTCAACTAAATCTAAGCGAGTTTCACCTGGCTTTTGTGGTAATCCAGCAGTGATAACAACAAGATCTGCATCTTTACAATCTGCATAGCTACCTTTCCAAACTTTTGTTGGAGATGGAGCAAATGGAACAGCATGGCTTAAGTCCATTGCTTCGCCTTCTGCTTTTGCTTCGTTTACATCAACAAGAACAAACTCTTCAGCCACACCTTGGTTAATCATAGAATATGCATAGCTGCAACCTACAGCTCCTGTTCCTACTAATACTACGCGGTTAATACCTTTTTTCATGGTAAAATCCCCTCTCTATTTTTTAATTTCATTATTAGCATTGTCATTTAAGTAAATAATTAAAATACTGATTTTATATTGTTTAACTTCCTTACACACATATTGTAGCACGTTTCTTTGTGAATGTATTCACATTTTATGACCTATTTGTGAACTTTTTCACAGATAGGATAAAGTTATTGCATCAAATATGGAATCCATCCCAATCACATCTATACACACCATAATTCACATACTTTTCCTCTCAAAATCATAAGCATAAGCACTTAGAAATGTGTATAATTTGTCCACACCTTTTTTTAATTCACAAATATATTATATATTGAATCAAAAATATATTTTGAAAGGAGTTGATCGATATAAACAAGCATACAAAATGCGTCTGTGAGCAACTTGAAACTTTACAGCCTGGCACAGAAGTAGATATTTTTCTAAACGGAAACTTTATAGATGATGTTACTTTTGTTAATTTTAATCCTCAAAACTTTTGTGCAACTTTTGTTGATACAGAAGGAGATGAAGCAGGCGGCGTACTTCTTATAGATTGCCGTGATATTCAAGCACTTCGAATTGAGGCAAGCTAGTTTATAAAAAAGAGCTTTGAAAAAAGCTCTTTTTTATCATTTCAACATACTATTTCGATTCAAAATAAACAAAAGCGGAAGAGGGAAAGAAACATGCCAATTCTTATAAACCATACTGCTAACCCTAAAATATTCACTCCAAATTTAGTAAAGGATACAGATATACAATCTTCACAAATAAAAAATAAAGAAAAACATTTTGAAGGTATTTGTCGCCTTTTAAACACTTTTAATTTAGGAAAAAAAGTAACCGAAATTATAGTTAATGGTGTGCCATTAACCGTTTCAGTTTTCAGCGGATTTCACTTTAACACAGGTCTTGCTACATTTATAAATAAAAATGGTCGCATTGTCCTCGTTAATTGCGAGCGCATTGATGCAATTATACTTTAATATTATTATTTGCGGAAAAGATTATTCAACACGACAAGATAAATAAAAAAGAGATAGCAATATATGCTATCTCTTTTCGTATGACCCGTACGGGATTCGAACCCGTGTTACCGCCGTGAAAGGGCGGTGTCTTAACCACTTGACCAACGGGCCAATTTCTGGCAGAGAAGAAGGGATTCGAACCCTCGCACCGCTTACGCGATCTACTCCCTTAGCAGGGGAGCCCCTTGAGCCACTTGGGTACTTCTCTATATTATATGGCTCCGCAGGTAGGACTCGAACCTACGACCGATCGGTTAACAGCCGATAGCTCTACCACTGAGCTACTGCGGAATATGGTGGGCCTAAATGGACTCGAACCATCGACCTCACGCTTATCAGGCGTGCGCTCTAACCAGCTGAGCTATAGGCCCTAGAAAAAGCGGGTGAAGAGAATCGAACTCTCGACCAGAGCTTGGAAGGCTCTTGTTTTACCACTAAACTACACCCGCATAAAAATGGTGAGCCATGAAGGACTCGAACCTTCGACCCTCTGATTAAAAGTCAGATGCTCTACCAACTGAGCTAATGGCTCATTTTGAAATGGTGCCGGCTAGAGGACTTGAACCCCCAACCTACTGATTACAAGTCAGTTGCTCTACCAATTGAGCTAAGCCGGCTTGCATATTTCAAAATGGTGGCTCGGGACGG
>NZ_NVOY01000031.1 GCF_002551005.1 Bacillus pseudomycoides | reverse complement strand
ATAATATCCTTGCTTATCTTCGATAGACTTAAAGTCTTGTAAACGAAAATATCCTAGGTCACGAATATATAGTTCATTCTTTTGTATCATACCTGTTCGAGTCGCACCATACGCCTGATCACTCCGTTTTCCTGGTTCAATTTTCACATCAGAAAATTCTCCACTCAATAAGTCATACTCTAGTTGAATTTTTACACCAGCTTTATGACTACATCCTCCGGCACCAGGATAAGTAGATGCGAATCGATCTGGAACTTGAAAGGTTGTAGAATCAAGGATACGAATGCGCTCAAAGTAAGCAGAAAGAGAATGAGAAATCTTAGATAACCCTCCAATTTTAGCTTGTAGAAGTGTAGCAAATACAGTTCGAAAGAAGGCTACAGAAGCCGAATTAAATCGTCGATTAAGTCCCTCGGGACTTAATAAAACTCCTGTTGAAGTTTCTAATTGACTACAAAGTTGAGTAAGAGAGGTAGTAGCGACCTGTTGATTTAACCATACACACAAAGATAAAAAATGATGCCCGTGGCATTTACGTTTTCGTTTCATGCCGCCTGCTTCTATAGCCAATTGATTAAGTGTAGCGGGAGACATATATCGATATAACTCTTCTGCAAATAAAGACAACTCTTGTTTTTGATGCATATTCATAAAAAGCACGTCACCCTTTCTCATTAATATAAGAGAATGGTAACGTGCTTTTAACTTCAAGAATAGTCCAAATCCTTAAGTTGATAGCGATGGGGCGGTACCCCAATTACAAATGAAAGTAAGGCAATCTTTCTTGGACAGATGGTAGGATCAGTGGTTCCTAGTGAATCTGGTGAAATGATTCTTGCTTTAGAGAATGGCTTTTATTTCTTAAATCCGGATACGGAAGAACTGCAGGCTATTTGTGATCCTGAAAGTCATTTGCAAGAAAATCGTTTTAATGATGGAAAATTTGATCCGGCAGGTCGTTTTTGGGCGGGTACCACAGAAGGTGTTGGCATTGATGGAAAGGGAGCTCTTTACTGTTTGGATACCGATTTGACTGTAAAAAAGAAAGTAGAACATGTAAGTACTTCTAATGGCTTAGCGTGGTCACCAGACCATATGTATATGTATTTCATAGATACGCCGACAAGAAAAGTAGTTCGTTTTGATTATGATATTTGCACAGGTCATATTGAAAGTCTACAAGATGTTGTTGTCATACAAAAAGAAGAAGGACTTCCTGATGGAATGACAATTGATGAAGAAGGAATGTTGTGGATTGCTCATTGGGGCGGTTCTAAAGTATCGAGGTGGAATCCTATGAATGGAGAACAGCTGCTAAGTATTCCTATCCCAGTCTTAAATGTAACTTCTTGCACATTTGGTGGAAGTGATTTAAATGAGTTATACATTACGACAGCAAAAATGCATACTCCAGATGCAAACGCCGGTGGAGTATTTCGAATAAAAACGAATGTAAGAGGGTGCCCTACATATCGATTTAATAGACGTTACTAAATATATTGTTTTTTTTAATGTAAGAAACATAAACAGAAAAAACGTAGCCTGATCGAATTGATCAAACTATGTTTTTTCTTCGTTAGATAAGGCTTTATAAATTTGTATTGTAACTACTCAGCCATGCATTTCATTTAGAGGTTTGGTAAGGGGGATGATTCCAGTGAAAATAACTATCTATAGAAAGTTATTTTCATTTTTTAGCATATAGCTTGCTGCCATGAAGAGGCAAATGGACCTACACCTTGCTGCCTTTCTTTGTTTTAAAACATTGCGCGTGGCAGGAAAAGGCCCTGACCGCTCCTATACACGGCCAGTCCCTCTCGCCCATTTAAAAAAATGCTTTTCTTCTTTTTTTCAGAGCGACTGAGTAGTTACAATTTTTATTTACTTTGTAATAGCTGAATTGGTTTAGCTGATAAGGATTGTTTTGCTGCGATCCACACAACAATCGCTGTTGTGATAACAGATAACAAGATGCCTAAAATAGACCAAGTTATATCAATTTTCATTGGCATTTGGAATAAGAATCGTAAAACAACCCCTGAAAAAGCTAAAGCAATTCCAACCCCAACGAATCCGGCTGATAAGGAAATGACTGTGTTTTCTAATAAAATGGATTTCATTAAATTGCCCGAAGACATACCAACTGTCTTTATAATGGCAACATCTCGTGTTTGTTGAAGTAAGCGAATGACCACTTGATTTCCAATTGTCAGAACCGCAGTTAAAAATGCAAATAAGGCTACGATAGAAAAGAAAGCACTTTGCATACGAATAATATATTGTAGACTATCGATCGCTGTAGCGGAAATGGAGTAAGCCATTGCTAAATTTGGAAGTTTGTTGTTTAAATCTGTTAGAATGACATTCGTTTGCTTCGGATCGCTATCTATTGAATAGGTAATGCGGTTTGGCTTTCCGTATGTAGTTAATGTTTTTGTTGGAATACGAATACCTACTGTTTTTACAATCCCTGATTGAAAGAACCCTACAATTTCACAATTCACCAATTCATTTCCTATTTGAATATCAACTTTATCACCTGTTTTAAGTCCGATCTTCTTATAACTATCCAACAGGATTGCTTTTTTTTCATCTGCATCTGCTGAAGTTAAATCGCGTCCTTCAGATATAGTATAGGTTTTGGAAGTAAGAGAAGTATCTATACCTTCTACTGAAATTTTAGTTGAACTAAAAAATTTATCTTCTTTTACTTTTTGCGTGAATTTAGATGTCGCTTCTTCTCCGTTAACATTTTGGAGTCTTCCATCTAGTTGATAGCCCTTTTTCCATGCTTTTATTTCCTTCATCGATTTAAGTTGTTTTTCAACTTTTTCTTCATCGTTAACTGAACTTGTAATTAGAAGATTTCCCATTGCTTCTTTTTCTAATTGTCCTTGAACAGATTCAATTAAATTATCAGCAAATACGTGGCTAGAAACTACAGAAACGACACCTATCGTTAAGGTAACTGCTAATAATCCATTTCGCTTATTCGTAGCTGCTATATTGTGTAAAGCAAGAAAAAGACCTTGTGGCATCCTATTTTTCATAGCCCCAATAGTTTGGAATAATAATGCATATATAAATCCAATCGAACGAACAAAAGCAAAGATGAGTAACATGACTCCTGTTGTAAGTAGGAAAGCAAGAATCCATTTAAATATAAAACTACCATTTGTGTTGGTTGTAAATGCTACTTTGTAAACATAAATAGAAAGAATACTACAAACTAAAATAAAAAGTTGAAGTTTTTTTCTAAAAGGTAATGAATAATTTACATTTGTATTGTCTGTATCCCGTAACATTTGAAGAGGTGACACACGCATTCCACTTTTTACTGGTATCCATGATGCTAAAAAGGTTACGACAAATCCAACGATGATTGTAGTACCAACAACAGACCATGACATTCCCCACGTAAGAGGTAGGGAAAGTACACTTGATAAATATGAGGTGAGCCAAACACTAACTAATAATCCAATTACAATCCCACCAGTTGTTCCGAGGATTGCTAACCAGAATGCTTCTAGCAAAAAATATCGAACGATAGATCGCGTTTTCATTCCTACTGATTTCATGACAGCGATATCATGTGTGCGCGTGGCAATGATTACTTTCATTGTATTTGAAGTTGTGATTGCCGCGATTCCAAGAGCTAATATGCTAAATAGTTGAAGAAATGGCAGTAACATATGTAAATCTTTTTGTTTTTCTAATTCTTTATCACGAATGTCGATTACACTGCTTTGTGGGAATTGTTCTTGCACTTTACTTTTAAAAGTAGAAACGTTCCCTTTATCATGCAATACAATTAAAGCTTCATTAATTGTATTTGCTGGTACATTTAAAATTTGTTGTGCTTGATTTAAATGTAGATAAGCTGTTCCAAAGATAGAAGCATCACCGTAAGATTCTTGAATACCTTCGACGAGCCCGCGAATTTTATAAGAAGACATCGCTCCAGTAGAACGATTCGGAATCTCCACATGATCTCCGACTTTCACTTGTAAACGATCCGCAGTACTTTTGGATAAAAGCACTTCATTTTCTTGTAAATTACGAACATTCGGAAACTGTTTATCTCCATACAGCGGATATTGCTTTGGTTCTATACCCTTTATTATTAAGCTTGTTGTTTTTTTATCAGACTTTACCATACTCTGACCTAATAAAGAAGTTGTAAGTGCTTTTTGATCTTCTTTAGGAATAGAAGAGATCAATGTATCACGGTTAACAGGGTTTAAGTAGGATTGAATAGCTATGTCTCCTCCTAAAAGAATTTTAGAGGATTCGTGAATAGAACGAGGAACTAATTCGACTAACAGTGACATTGAGAAAAAGCTAGCTACCCCAATTACAATACTGAACATAGTAAAGAGGGTTCTCAAACGATTTCGTACTAAACTACGTAATGCTGATTTTAGTAACATGACGTTGTTTCACCTTCTTTGGGAGTTGTATGATTACTCACGTTTTCTTGCATTAACAATCCATCTTCTATTTGTAAAATACGATCTGAAAGTTTTGCTATATAAGAATCATGTGTAGCGATAATAAAAGTCATGTTAAGTTGATCACGTAGTTGAAAGATTAAATCTAAAATAGTTTGTCCCGTTTTTGTATCTAAATTACCAGTAGGTTCATCCGCAATAACAATAGCGGGGTTGTTTACTAATGCACGGGCAATTGCAACGCGTTGCTGCTGACCTCCTGATAGCTGGCTTGGTAAATGATGATAACGTTCTTTCATCCCAACAAGATCGAGCATCTCTCTTGCCTTTTGTATCATTTCTTTTCGACTTTTCATCCCGGCGCACATAAGTGCCATCATTACATTTTCCTCGGCTGTCATCGTTGTCACTAGATTATAGGATTGAAAAACAAAACCAATTTTTTGGGCACGAAAATCTGCTGAATTTTCTTCAGATAGGGATGTAATATCCTGTTGTTCAATCATAATGCGCCCTTCGCTTGGGGTGTCTAATGATCCTAATATCCCGAGTAATGTAGATTTTCCACTTCCACTAGGACCTATAATACTAACCACTTCTCCTCGGTAAAATTGTGTATCAATTCCTTTTAAAATATGGATGATTCCTGCTTCTGTTTCATAATTTTTCTTTATTCCCTGTACTTGAAGAATAGGGTGTTTTGTTGTCATCCTTTGTTCCCCCAGACTTTTTAAATTTGAGTGAGAAGACAAGTATAGTTCTAATGAGAACAATAATTATTACAATAAGAACACCTTTGGCATTGGCCCATGTAAAAGATTCTACAGATGTAAATAAATAAAAGATGTATCGAATAATAAACCATATGGCAGTAATTACTGAACAAAAATATATACTTGCATATGTGAGAAACGCTATTTTGAAGCGTTTGTTCATGTTTTGAAGGGTTTCATTGAATTGCTCTTTATAATCAGGCTTGAAAAACAAGTATCCTAGTAAACCGCTTTTTACCAATTTAAAAGTTCTAGTATGCAAATTTGCAATTCCTAGAATATCAGTTAGAGACCAAAACCCACCATATTGTAGAAATGGATATAAGTTATATAAAACTGTAAGTAGAATAAATTGATTTGCTACAAAGAATTCTTGGTATCCTGAAATCCAATAACACAATTCTAAAAATATAAACATCTATAATTGGAAATAAATACCTTTAAGATCGATAATTACTCGATAATTCCTAGGTAATCGCCAAGCATCGCTTAAATCAACAAACATAACTGGTCTCATAATATATAGTCCAATACCTACATCATTGGGTTTTATCCCATAACGGTAAGCTGCAACTATATGACCAAATTCATGAATTATCATAGACAATAAAAGAAGAAAAATTGCAATAAAGAACTTATATACTGATCCAAATGTTTGGACTATATTTTCAATACTAACTTGAAAAAAATAATGGATGAGACTTATACAGAAACAGATGCAGAATAAAAATAAAAATCTCCATGAGAAAAGAAGCGTGAAATATTGAGATATTTTTTCCAAGTGAGAAGCGTGAAATATAGCTATCCTAAATTAAATTGCAGAATGGTGAGAAGCTTTTTTTCTGAACCAACTATAATACCTTTTGGTAATAGGTGACCATTTATAAGATCTGTTAATTCATCTACAGTTATAAATCCATATATTCTAAAATTTGTTCATTTGTTTTTGGACAGTTTGGTTGATTTAAATTGCCATGAACAATAAGAGCTTCAGCAGCACAGCCTCCCCCCGCAAACAGGTGAAGAAGAACAGGATTTACATTGTGGAATGGTAAAAGAATTGAACTGTTTCCACTTCTCCCATTTCCAATCTTGACGAGAAAATTTAGGGGAATAATCTCCGATTTTGAATTCTGGTCGTCCAACCAAATCGGGACAGGCATATATGTGATTATCTGGTCCGAATACTACTCGCTTACCTTCAGCAGATTCACAATAAACTATATTCGGTACTACCATTTCAATTTTATTTTTTAATGCAGGGTCTAACTGCATAATTGGTTTGAAGAAACGATACATATCAGCCCCAACGTTAAGCGATTTTTGAGCTTCTAATTTTTCAAAGTCAGGAATGCTTTTTTGGAGTTTCTTTACAATTTCGTACACTTTCATTAAATCTTCTCCTAAGCCTTTGCACGTATGATCCGTAACAGGTGAAAAAGAAATTGAAAAATTGTTGTCATCAAAAAGATTGTTTTTTTGATAGTAGTCTACAAGAAGAGGAATGTAGTCGATATTAGTTTGGTCGATATTAATTCTGACAATAGTCCGAATACCGTGATTAAGTGAATCGATAATCCCTTTTTGAATTTGATCAAATGTCCCTTGTCCTCCAGACATAATACGTCGTTGATCGTGTATAGGTTTCGGGCCATCTACTGTAACCATAATACTCATTCGATCGCGATAAGCTCCAAATATCTTTACAAAAGAAGAAAGGTGGTAGCCGTTTGTATTACAGCCAATTTTAAAGTTACGCTTAACAGCTTCTTCGCAAATTTGTTTAACTATATCTTTAGTAAAGGGAAGAAGTGGTTCTCCTCAGAAAAGATTAATCATTCCAACTGTATAACCACTTTCTTTATGAAAAATATCTATAGCGTTCATAACCCCTTGAAGTTGCTCTTCAGTTAAAGCTGATATTTTTTCGTGAAGACTATGACTTTCAAAGCAGTATGAACAACGGAAATTACAGGTATATGTGGGGCAAATTACATATTGCATTTCATTTCCAGAATCTACAATATTTTGTGCTTGCCATAGTCTATGATCCCTGTCTTTATCATTTTTAAAAACATATCCTCTATCTAATAAAATTTTAGTAGCCTCGTTCTCTTCATTAGATAAATTTATTGGATCTGTATGTGGTAATTTATCCATTAAGTTAATTAAATCGTGTGAAAAAAAAATCCACTGCACCTGTTAAAGTGTTAATCATTAGAACTTCCTCATTTAAAGGATAGCGTAAATGATATTTATTAATAATCATTAAATCACCCTTGTATGATAAGATTTATACTTGTTGTATTTACTTGATCATCTGTATAAGTATTTTCTGTTCTTGCCTAGCAAGAACAGAAAATACTAGAATTAATAACTTGCTGTTTTAGGAAGTAAAAAATATAGTTATTCATCCTAAATTTCATCACATCTATAGATGCTAGATTTGGAAACAACAATTAAAGCAACAATTATCACAACAAATAGAGCAGTTGAAGCATACCATTTCATCTCGGTTTTCAAGCGTTTCCATTTGGTCAGCTAGTTTTGTCCAGAGTTGATCGTTTTCATTAACAGAACGAATCTTAAAAGATTTATTTTCCATTCTTAAATCCTCCCCTTGAGTTATCTTAATCTGGTTACATACAATGAAACGAAAAGCGAATTATAATATAAAAATAATTCTTGTGAAAATAGGTCCAATAGCTATTGAAAAAATTGTTTTGTATACCATATTTTACTGTATTTTGACATTTTTTGAAGTCAACTCAACTAGTATAATAAACGAACTTATATTTAGTTAACAAGAATTAATATCTGAACATTCTGCGACAGACTTTTCAGACTAATAAGTTTATTGAATACATTGAGTTCCATATTCTTGAATAATAGTAATCCAAATTTTATATGTAGTTTTTTGATAAAGAATACTCGATTTTAACTATATTGATATTTATGAAAAAGTTGATTTTAATTGAATCATTGATCCAGAAAAATAGGGGAGAGAAGGTTTCTTAAAAAATGGAAAATATACGAATTCGAAGCATTAAAATAGCAGATGCAGAAAATTTCCTTTCACTTTGTAAGCGATTAGACGAAGAGACTGAATACATGATGTTAGAGCCAAATGAACGAAATATCACTATAGACGAACAAGAAAAACAAATTCAAGACATTTTAGAGAATAAAAGTTCAACTATTTTGGTTGCTGAAAAGAATGATGTTTTAGTTGGATATGTTGGTGCCTATAGAGAAAACTTCAATAGATGCAGGCATAGTGCTTATGTTGTCACGGGGATTTTAGCTTCTTATCATGGTCAAGGAATTGGTACACATCTTTTTAAAGCTTTAGAAGAATGGGCAAAAGATAATCATATTCATAGATTAGAATTGACAGTAATGGTACATAATGAAGCGGGAATAGCCTTGTATAAAAAGTCAGGGTTTGAAATTGAAGGAATAAAGCGTCATTCTCTTATCGTTGGGGATGAATTTATTAATGAGTTATATGTCAAAAATAATTTAGAACCCTTTAGCTCATCTATAGGGTTCTAACCAGGAAAATCGAACATACTTATTCACGTCAAACTTGCATTGCTTTTACTAATGCCGCTACTTTGTTGATTGTATTCCAGTTACGCGTTGTCGCCGTACTTCCAAGCTTTTGCATATTTTTGGCCAGCTTGGAATCCAAGATGCTTTGACGGAACAAGAAGTAAATTTCACGTCCATGGATATGGTATTCATCGCTATTACATTCACTGCCTGCCAATCGATCGATCATCTTCTTCTGCGGCGGTTCTGTCAACAAGGAAACATGAATGCTTTCTCCTTCAGCCAAAGGGACATCTGCATATGGGCAATTTGCAATAATCCACTCTAGTTCCTCGGCTGTTCTTAAGACGACGGTGATTGAAATGCCAAAATTGGTTCTGATTCCATCCTCAATTCGGAGACGTATTGGCTCTGGACTCTCTTCCGATTTGAAAAGGACATTGCCGGTTTGAATATATGTTTGCACCTGGCTAAGGCCCATCGTTTCCAGAGTATGTCTCAATTCAGCCATCTTCATTTTATTATGTCCACTTACGTTAATGCCTCGCAGCAGCGCAATATAAATTGTCATTCAGTCACCTTCAGTCATTTTTTGTTTTAGATTGCAATTAATAAGTTCGTTGATTTAGGGAAGGACTCCTTTTTTCGCACGGAAAATAGGGATTTTAGATTCTAAAATTCCTTTGCCACATATCGTTCGGCTGCTCTCTTTATACATTTGAAGTGAGGGGCTTCATTCAGAATTATGTTAAACTAAGAATAGGGTTTGTAAAATTTAGAAATATTTTGTAGTTCTTGTTTAAATAATGATATTTAAAACATTTATTTACTGAAAGGAGGGTCTAGAATTGTCCCTGAAAAAGGAGACAAAGTTCAACTCATCGATGACTCCGAATGAAACTAGTAAAAAAGAGTTGAATAAAACTACATATTTACCTAATTCCTATATGTTTTTTATTTCTAGTTTATTAATTTCCAGACTCGGTGACGCCCTTTATACTTTTGCTCTTCCTTGGATTGCTTATGAGTTAACTGGTTCCGTAGTAGTTATGAGTTCACTTTTTGCTACTAGCGTATTACCTATTGTTTTATTCGGCCCAATTGTTGGCGTAATGGTAGACCGCTGGAATCGCAGGAAGTTGATGTGGATAGCTGATTTAGGATGTATGGTCTTGGTAGGACTAGTTCCTATTCTTCATTTTCTAGAGGTACTCCAGATTTGGCATCTATACGTTATTTCTTTTATGTTAGCTGTCTTATCTATGTTATTTGATGTAGCTACTGTTACAGCAATTCCGTATATTGCGGGTCAAAAGCTAACAAAAGCGAATTCGGCATATCAAATGATTAATCAGATTGCTAGTTTAGCAGGACCAACATTGGCAGGAATAACAATCGCCATAATAGGAGGATTTAACGCGCTTTGGTTAAATGTCTTCTCCTTTGCCGCTACTTTAATCGCAGTATTACTCTTACCTGAATTAGGGGGAAATAAGGTCGTCGTTAGAGAAGGTAATGTAATGCAAGGCATAGTGAGAGATCTGAAAGAGGGACTGAAATGGCTGACGAATAACCGGCTTAACCTTGTTTTATCTCTTCAAGCTATGGTTGGCAACTTTGGGGCTAGTGCTGTACTAGGAGTATTTATGTATTACTTGCTTTCAACATTACATTTAACTGCTGAACAAAGCGGTATTAATTACACCTTAATTGGTGTTGGAGGACTTTTAGGGAGCATGATTGCAGTTCCACTTGAAAGGTACATTCGACGCGGAATTCTTATCCCTGTTCTTCTGGGCATAGGTGCGATTGGCTTAACCTATGCAATCTGGAGTGAATATTGGCTAGCACCCGGTATTGCCTTTGGTGTTGCAATGATCTGTAATATAGCTTGGAACACCATCGTAGCGTCAATCCGGCAAGAAACAGTACCCACCGATATGCAAGGGAGGGTTCTCGGCTTCTCGCGAGTACTTACTCGTCTAGCTATGCCATTAGGAGCTTTAGTAGGTGGGATCATTTCTGGCTATAATCCAGTTGCAGTATTTGCATTGGCGTCAATTGCAAAGATAATTGAAGTTATTATTGCGCTTATTAGTCCTATTCGTAAGCTATGAGGAAAAGTTCTTCATTATATATAAAAGTTAAAAAAACGATATAAAGGCCCCTTTTTTTAGAATGACGAGAGTATCTGGCCGCGCATAGAAACGGTCAGGGCCTCTTTCTGCCACATGCGAGGTTTAAAATAAAGGAAGAAAGTGGATACAGGTCATATTGTATATTACATGGCAGCGATTTATAGGTTGGAAAATAAAAATGAATGAATAGATGATTTCCTTATATAGGTTATATATGAAAGAAAGTTACTAAAAGTAGGCGAAACTATGAAGGAGAAAATTTGATTTTTCATATGTACAAGTAGGAGGAAGATACAATGGCAGCATTTTTAATCATTGTAGGTGCAAGCATACTTGTGTTCATCAGTCTCATTCATATGTACTGGGATGTGGTGGATCTTGGGGGAGTAAGGTTGTTCTTCCGATGAAAAAAGACAGTGGCGAATATGCTTTTGTTCCGCGGAAAATAGGGACTTTTGCAGTGGCACTTGCCATTCTATGTTTTGCTATGATCCTTTTAGCACAAAGTGGATATTTGTCTTTTTGGAATCCGAGTCGTTATACAAAATGGGGATGTATCGCTTTAGCTGGAATTTTCTTTTTACGTGCAGTTGGTGATATGAAATATGTTGGTTTTTTTAAGAAAGTAAAGGGGACAAAATTTTCGATGTATGATTCGTGGTTATACAGTCCGCTTTGTTTGTATATCGCACTAATTTTTGTAGTGGTAGTTTATCGTTATTAATATGTGGAAGGAAAACTTTCATTCAGGGAGGTTTTCTTTTTTGTATTTTCTCTCTTTACAATAAGAGTTTAGAAGAGTATATTAACAGACAAATGGAAAATTTTACAGCCGAATATCGCTTAATCCACTTAGGAGCGGGGGAACCAATTTTGTGCATTGTCACTCGGGGTGAATCCTTTTTAGGTAGGGCTACTCTCAAGGTCCGAATCCGACAGCTAACCTCGTCAGCGTTTTGAGAGGGGGGACTTGTGTGTAAAAAACACTAGGTGCGGCCTAGTGTTTTCTTTTATTCTTCTTATGGTAAAAAATTACACTATAACTTATTTCTATATTGAATGGAGAAAAAATGTAGAGATAACAGAGGAGAGGAAAAGAGTGAGCTGGCTTACAAGTCTAATTACAATTTGTCTATTTGTAGTTGTCGCAAAACCAATGGGAGATTATATATATAATGTTTTTCAGCAAAAGGGACCATTTCAAAAGATATTTGGCCCCCTAGAAAAAATTTTGTTTAAAATCGCGGGCATTAAGGGCTTTAGTCAAAGCTGGAAGCGTTATTTGTTTTGTTTAATTATAACGAATCTATTTTTTATACTTGTTGTGTATTCTATATTTCGATTACAAGGCATCTTCCCGTTAAATCCAAATCGTTTTCCGGGAATGGAGCCGACGTTAGCGTTTCATACAGCCATCACGTTTATGACAAATGCGAATTTACAACATTATGGGGGCGAAAGTAATTTATCTTATTTCTCTCAAATGGCTGGGATAACGTTTATGATGTTTGCAGCACCTGCAACTTCAATGGCGATTGGGATTACGTTTATTCGTGTGCTAGCAGGTAAAAAAATTGGGAACTTCTTTGTTGATTTTTCTCAATCTATTATAAGGGTATTGTTACCAATTTCATTTGTAGCTTCGCTCGTTTTTCTAGCATTAGGAACACCACAGACGTTAGATTTTACAATTATCGCAAAAACGTTAGAAGGGACGGAACAGGTAATTCCCCGCGGTCCAGTAGCGTCTTTACTAGCTATTAAAGAACTTGGAGATAATGGCGGCGGTTTTTTTGGGACAGTTTCAGCACATCCTTTTGAAAATCCAAATATGATTAGTAATGTGCTGCAAATGATGCTGCAAATGTTAATTCCAATGGCATTTCCGTTTGTATACGGAAGAATGGTTGGAAATCGTAAACAAGGAAGAATGTTTTTTGTATCGATGCTCATTTTGTTTATCGTTGGATTTTCGATACTTGCCATATCTGAATGGAAAGGAAATCCGCTGTTAAATCAAATTGGTATAGAAAGTTCACAAGGGAATATGGAAGGGAAAGAAATGCGTCTTGGCGTTATATCTTCTGCTTTATATGCAACTGTTACAAGCGCTTCGGGGACAGGGGGCGTGAATACTACACATGATACGTTAACACCAATTGGAGGAATGGTCCCGCTCGTAAATATGCTTTTAGGAACTGTATTTGGCGGGATCGGAGTTGGATTCATGAACGTGATCATGTATGCAATGATTGCCGTATTTTTGGCTGGATTAATGGTAGGACGTACGCCAGAGTTTCTTAATAAAAAATTAGAAGGAAAAGAAATGAAATTAATCGCTATTACCATTGTGTCTCAGCCATTACTTATTCTTGGCGCTGCAGCAATTGCCTTTTCAACACATTTCGGAACAGATAGCATTTCGAATCCTGGTTTTCACGGTTTAACACAAGTTATATACGAATATACATCGTCTGCTGTGAATAATGGCTCCGGGTTTGAAGGATTAAATGATAATACACCGTTTTGGAATATTTCAACAGGTCTCGTTATGTATATTGGCCGTTATTTTAGTATCATTACGATGCTTGCTGTTGCAGTTGGACTCAAAAAGAAAAAAATTGTACCTGAAATGATTGGTACGTTCCATACCGACAGTCGTTTGTTTGGCGGGATTTTACTTGGTACGATATTCATCGTAGGTGCTTTAACGTTTTTACCGGTGCTTGTGCTTGGACCAATTGCCGAATTTTTAACAATATCATAAAATTATAAAGACGAGGGGTGCAAAGGCCTCTCGTTTTTATAATGAATTCTTTGTTGTTTCTAATGGCATTCATTATAGTATAGATATATGCTTTTGTTGAAGGATGTAATTGCTTTATAGATTGAAAAGTTTACTCTACATAAAGAAGGATGTGCAAATGGAATGTCATTACAATCAAAATATATAGCGGGAATTTCACTTGGAGTAATGGGAGTGGGGTTTGCCGCAACACTCCCATTTCAAGGAACAGTAGCAGGTGGAATTATACAAGGTGGATTTGAAGCTGGTTTAGTAGGCGGGCTTGCTGATTGGTTTGCAGTTACGGCACTGTTTCGTCATCCGATGGGAATCCCAATTCCACATACAGCACTACTACCAAAAAATCGGAAACGAATTACGAAAGGACTTGTTTCCACACTGGAAAATGATTGGCTGACGAAAGAAAGTATAACAAATAAAGTAAAAGAGATGCAGTTAGCACAAGTAGTATTACAAATTGCAGAAAGAGAGTTACAATCGGATAGCGTGAAAAAAGGGATTGTTACAATTGCTGAAAAAGCAATCCTTCAAATTAATACTGAAAAATTAGCTACTGTAATTGAAAAAGAATTAAAAACGTATTTGCATACGATTAACACAGAAAATATACTGCAAGTCCTTATTGATCAATTAGTTGTACAAGAATATGATGAAAAAACACTTGATTATATGTTAGTGAAAGCAAAAGAGTGGACAGCTCAAGACGAAGCACGTTATCAGCTTGGAAGTTTAGGCATGAAAGCGATGGAAAATATAAAAGTAGATGGATTTTTACAGTTTACGCTTAAATCCTTTATGAATATTGTCGATGAAGAAAAAATCGGAAACATTTTGCAGAAGTTTGTGATTAGTAATATTAGTAGTTTACAAAATCATGATAATAGCACAAGACAACTTATATTAAAGAAGATTCGCCAAGAACTTATTCATGTTAAGGAAAATGAAGCAGTATTACAGGAATTAGAGAACTGGAAAGAAAGTTTGATTGTAAACTGGAAAGCTAATGAAAAAATAACAGAATTGTTAGGACAAGCACAGGAAAGAGCAGTTGCTTTTATTAAAAAAGAAGAGTTTACAGATAAATATCTTCTTTCATTTTTAATAACGCAAATGAATAAAGTAAAAGAAGATCCCGTAACGATTCAAAAAATGGAAGATTGGTTGCAAAAGCAAATTGTAACATTTGTCGAAAACAATCATTCTAAAATCGGAAAGCTTGTACAAGAAAATCTTGATAAGCTAGATGATCAAACGTTGATTGAAATGATTGAAAATAATGTAGGGAAAGATTTGCAGTGGATTCGTGTAAATGGTGCTGTTTGTGGTTTTATGATTGGGTTAGTTTTGGAAGGTTTAAAAGCAATTATATAATGAGCGAGAAGAAAAGTTATATGGGGGAAGGATGTGAATGTAAGTAAGGTAACACTTACTAACAACTATGAAAATCAAAGTGATAATCGCTGATGACAATTCTTTTATTAGAGAAGGCATGAAGATTATTTTAAGTACATACGAAGAATTTGAAGTGTTAGAAACAGTAAATGATGGACAAGAGGCTCTAGAGTATTGCAAAAAATATGATGTAGATATTGCGCTTTTAGATGTGCGTATGCCGAATATGAACGGCGTGGAAGCAACGAAATTAATTTGTGAACAAACAAAAACAAAGCCGCTTATTTTAACGACATTTGATGATGACGAATATATTTTAGATGCAGTGAAAAATGGGGCAAAGGGTTATTTACTAAAAAATAATGATCCAGAGCGCATTCGAGATGCGCTAAAAAGCGTCTATCACGGACATACAGTGATGCAAGATGTAGTCCTTGATAAAATTAAATCAAACTTACAAGAAAATAAAGAAGAGCTGAAAATAGATAAGAGTCTGTTCACAGAAAGAGAGCTTAGTATTATTGCTCTTATTGCGAAAGGTTTTTCGAATAAAGAGATTTCAAAACAGCTTTTTATATCAGAAGGGACGATTGCGAACTATATTACGTCAATTCTTAATAAAACGGGACTCGAGCATCGCACGCAAATTGCAATTTACTATTTAACAGGAACTGTGGATTAGAAAAATGGAATTTTGGATGATTATTAGTAAGCTGATCGTTTTCTTATACATCGTATTCAGTTATGCCAATTCTAGTGTGACAAATTTACCATGGATTGTATTTACTTTACTTCTATATTTTTGTATAAATGTTGCGATTTATATTTTCAAAAAAGATGCAGTGAAAAAAGTGATCATATTTGTATCAATTGTGATGATAGCTGTTTCGCATGAACAGATTCATCCGTTATTACTTTTATTTTTACCGCTGAATTTATATGAGTTTACTTCTTATTACATACAGAAAAGTTGGATGATTCTTTTTATTATGCTTCTTCCCGTTATGTTTATAGAGGAAAATATGCGAATGACGTACGGTTTAATCACTGTATTTAGTTTTGTTATTTTTACAATGGCCAAGCTATATACAGAAAGGTTATTCAAGTTTGAAGCAGAAAATGACCTGATGCGAAAAGATATGCAAAGGCTCACCAAAAACTTGAATGAAAATAAAGCATACATTAGGCAATCAGAATACACATTTAAACTAGAAGAACGAAATCGATTATCCCAAGAAATTCATGATAAAATCGGTCATTCTATGACAGGTGCGTTAATTCAAATGGAAGCAGCAAAAAGGTTGATTGGTACCGATAAAGAGAAAGCGGCAGAGTTGCTTCAAAATGCTATTTATATTTCTAAAGATGGAATTGAAAGCATTAGAATAACGTTAAAGAATATGAAACCACCAACTGAACAAATTGGTATTCATCGTATGAAATTATTCATAGATGAATTTGCGGCGAAACATGATATGAAAATTTCGTTTCTATACAAAGGGAATTTGGATATTATTTCTCCAATACAATGGAAAATCATTGGAGAAAATGTAACGGAAGCGTTAACGAATGCGATGAAATATGCGGAGGCAACGGCTATTTCGATTGATATTCACGTACTTAATACTGTCGTAAAGGTGCAAGTGAAAGACAATGGAAAAGGTGTACCGCAAGTGAAAAAAGGGCTCGGCATTATCGGTATGGAAGAACGGACAGCTTCTATTAACGGGACGATAATTGTAGATGGTACAAATGGTTTTTCGGTCACAATGTTATTACCAATGTAATAAAGTGAAACTTCCATCAGTGGAGAGTTTTTTCATCTCCCACTGATGGTTAGTTGAACCAATCGGGCTTTTATGGGCAGTTATCCCTCACCTATCTTCTTCGTTTCTCTCTCAAGCGTGAGGTGGGGGTCTTACTGCCCGTTAATGCGGGATAAGAACAGAATTAACAAACGGGTGACGTAGTCGAGACGTTACTCGTTTTTTTGTGTGAAAATGAAACATTCGGAACTTTGTCGAAAATATGTGCAAAGGGTCATAAAATGTCCATATTATTTGTGATATATTTCACAAGTTGTACATGGTTTCTATGGTGAAAACTTCTATAATAAAAAGTATAGAGTACATAAAACAAAGAAGACTACACTGAGAAGCAGGTGAGATTGTCATGAATAGAAATACAAGAAAAATCGCAATTATTGGTACTGGGTTAGTTGGATCTAGTTGTGCGTATTCTATTGTGAATCAAGGAGTCTGTGAAGAGTTAGCGTTAATCGATATTAATCATGAACGAGCAGTTGGCGAAGCGATGGATTTATCGCACTGCGTTAATTTTACAAATACAAGAACAAAAGTATATGCAGGAACTTATGAAGACTGCAAGGATATGGACATTGTCATTATTACAGCCGGACCTGCACCAAAGCCGGGACAAAGCCGCCTTGATACGTTAGGGGCAAGTGCAAAAATTATGGAAAGTGTCGTATCAGGGGTTATGGAAAGCGGCTTTCAAGGTATTTTCTTAATTGCCTCTAATCCAGTTGATATTATTACTTACCAAGTTTGGAAGTTATCTGGTCTTCCGAGAAACCACGTGATTGGTACTGGAACATCTTTAGATTCTTCTCGCTTACGAACAATTTTATCTGAAATATTTGAAGTTGATCCGCGTAGCATTCACGGTTACGCGTTAGGAGAACATGGTGATTCACAAATGATTGCTTGGTCTCACGTAACAATCGGCGGGAAACCGATTCTGCAAATTTTAGAAGAGCAAAAAGAACGATTTGCGGATATTGATTTAGATGCAATTGTCGAACAAACAGCAAAAGCAGGTTGGGAAATTTATAAACGAAAAGGAACTACATACTACGGTATTGGGAACTCCTTAGCGTATATTGCACATTCTATTTTTAATGATGATTATCGTGTTATTGCGGTATCAGCAATTTTAGATGGTGAATATGGTGAATATGAAATTTGTACAGGTGTCCCAGCTATCATTACAAGAGATGGCATAAAAGAAATTGTTGAACTGAATTTAACAGAAGCTGAAGAAAGCCAATTTGCAAAATCAAATGATATGTTACGTGACTACATGAAAACAATCGGTTACTAAACTAGAAGAAGGTGAAATAGATGAAGGAATATATCATGTCTCGTGTATTCAAAGGATCTGCAGGAATTGCACAAGGTATTTTCGTATCTCTTGGAATTGGTCTACTTATTGAGAATATAGGAAGAATTGCTGATATTCCGATGTTAATTACAGTCGGAGTTGTTGCAAAATCACTTATGGCGCCGGCAATTGGGGCAGGAATTGCTTTTATGCTCGGAGCAAATGGACTTGTCATTTTCTCAGCGATGGTTGCTGGAGCAATTGGAGCTGGATCGATTTCAATTACTGCAGCCGGTTTGATGATTAAAACTGGTGAACCAATCGGTGCGTTATTAACAGCGACTTTAGCGGTTTATATTGGTAAACGATTGAGCGGAAAAACAGCTTTAGATATGATGCTCGTTCCGTTTGCGGCAATATTAGGTTCAGGTTTAGTCGGTATTTGGCTATCTCAAAACATTAGCCCAGTCTTAAATACAGTTGGCGCATTTATTAAAGATAGCTCAGCTGGTAGTCCATTTATCGCTTCTATTGTACTTGCAGTTGTTTGGGGATTGTTATTAATTTCTCCAGCATCATCAGCAGCTTTAGCAATTGCACTTAGCTTAGACGGCGTGGCAGGTGGTGCTGCACTAGCGGGATGCGTCGCTCAGTTTATCGGATTCGCTGTTATCTCTGCAAAGGAGAATAATTTAGGTGGTATATTAGCACAAGCTCTTTGTACACCAAAAGTACAACTTCCGAATATTACTAAAAATCCAATGATTCTTGTACCAACTGTTGTTGCGAGTGCAATTGTAGGGCCTGTATCGGCACTTGGATTCCACCTTACAGCAGGGAAAGAAATTGCCGGTCTTGGGCTTAGTTCCCTTATCGCACCAATTAATTTAATTTCTAATCAAGGACTTAGCGTAGTTCCAGCGATAGTGATTACTTATATCGTAATTCCAGTAGCTGTTTCTTATATACTGTATATCATGTTGAAAAAGGCAGGTCGCATTAAACCAGGTGATATGACTGTGCCACAATCATAAAGACTAGTAAGAGCGTTAAAAATATGCCAATTTGAAAATCTCCTCTTACTATAGAGAAAAGCAGACTGAAGAAGCCACAGTCTGCTTTTTTGTTATAGATTATACTCCGGCTTGCACAGTAACTTTTTGTTCACGTGATTCAAATACATAGTGCATAGCGGCATAAAGGAAGCTTCCTAGTACGACACCTGCTACCGCATCTACAAAGGCATGCTGCTTTGTAAATAAAGTAGATAAAATAATGAGTACACCAACAAATGTTAGCAGGCCGTATACCCATTTATTTTGTTCTTTCCGTTTATAGGCTGTAATCATAATGACAAATGTTGTGAGTACGTGAATGCTAGGGAAACAATTCACAGGTTGATCGATACTATAAATATAGCGCACTAAATTAGCAAACACATCATTGCCAATTACTTCGGGGCGTATTACTGTTGTTTGCCACATATAATAGACGCTAAAAGAAGTGAGTTTACCTAGTAGTACACTACTTAATGTAACGTAATAGAGCTTTCGATCAGCAAAGCAGTAATAAATAAGAGCGCCATACAAATAAGGAAACCAAAGTAAATAGGGGACGATAAATTCCTTTGTAAATGGAATCTGTTCATCTATTTTTGTTGTTACATTTACAGCGCCTACTGTTGAGTGATTGAGTACGTCATAAAGAGGACTTACAAGTACGAGTAGGAGTAGATAAGATAATGGAATAAAGGCTGAAAACTTATTATTTTTCATAGTAATTCTCCTGTTTGTAATGTAATAACTTGGAACTTGAAAAATTATAATATAAAAAATGGAAATGAACCATCGATTTTTCTAACATTTTTTACAAATAACCTTACAGTTTTGTCACGATTCAAACTGAAAGACTGATATAAACCCCTTTTTCTTTTGGGTGGAAAAAGCATCTGGCTGTGCGTAGAAGCGGTTCATATGTATCATATTGTGAGGTGTCGATAGGGGTGAAACTATTCTTAAACAAACCTTTGATTTACATATACGTTCTGTTTTTCAGCATTAATCAAACGTTTGTTTAACATGTATGTTCTGTTTTGCAGTATTAATCAAACGTTTGTTTAAAAGACTAGAAATAGAGATTGTCACGTTTACATACAGGAGTTATGAATTTGAAATAAAATAATAAAAAATGATAGTTTTTAAATAATATATCGTTTTTTGTCATTTTTTGTTATAAACTATATAACGTAATATAAAGATTTAACAAAGGAAGTGTTATGATGTCGTTGTTAAAAAATAGTAAAATTGGCACAAAATTAAATATAATAATGGTTATAACTAGTATTGCATGTATTCTCTTATCGGTTATAGGATATAAGGGATTGATGAAGACAGGTGAAGCTTCTGGAAGTATGTATGAAGAAAGATTGCTGCCAATTTACTGGATAGAGTCTGTAGAATCTAATTTTCATTATGGTGCTAAAAACCTTATGGAACTTATGCTTACAAATGATGACAATAGAAACAAAGAATTAGTAAGTAGAATGGATCAATTAAAGAACGAGAATCAGCAACTATTAAAAAAATATGAATCTAAGATTGCTTCACAAGAAGAAAAACAATTATACGCAGATTTTCAGAAAAATTACCAAGAGTTCAGAACGAAAATAAATGAAGCACAAAATTTAGCAGTGCAAAATAAAAACGAAGAGGCTTATGCTTATTATTTAAAAGAAGTTGAGTCTGCTATACAAAAATCAATTAAGAGTATTCAAGAAATCATTAAGTATAATAGTAATCAAGCAGAACAATTACAGAAAGATAATGTTAGCAACATGAATAATATGGTGCTAATCTTTATTGTTATTTCAGTTATAGCGATTGCAGTTATTGTGTTTATTGGATATATCATTAAAACAGCTATTCAACGTCCAATTACTTTATTACAGCATGATATGAAAGAAGTAGCAGACGGAAATTTAGTCATACGTACTTCTTATCAAGCAGATGATGAATTAGGGAATATCGTTACTTCCTTTAATCATATGTTAGATAACTTACAACAACTAATGGGAAAAATAAAAATAACGGCACAAGAGGTTACTACCTCTACTGATAGCATGTTGCAAAATACAAAGCAGGCATCTCAAATCTCTAATGAAGCTGTGCAAACAATTCATGAAGTGAACAAACAAATAGTAGGACAAGTTACGAGTATTCAAGAAAGTTCAATCGCGATGAATGACGTAACAAATGGGGTTCAAACAGTAGCTGAATCCGCATCAGCTGTTGCGGAAGTATCTGTTGTTACAACAGATCGCATAGAAAGTGGAAGTAAAATAATCAAGCAATCTATCACGCAAATGAATAACGTGCACAAAACTGTTGAAGAAACATCTACAGTGATAGAACGCCTTGTTATGCGGACGCAAGAGATAGATAAAGCCTTAAATGCCATTACAAATATTGCGGAACAAACAAACCTGCTTGCTCTAAACGCTGCAATTGAAGCAGCACGCGCAGGAGATAATGGAAAAGGGTTTGCCGTTGTTGCAGCTGAAGTGAGAGATTTAGCTGAACAATCAAAGCAATCTGCAAATGAAATTAATGATTTAATTAAATCCATCCAGCAAGATACAAAAGATACTGTTCAAATTATGAAAAAAGGGCAAGAAAAAGCAAAACAAGGAAGCAACGCTGCTAATGAAGCAGACCAAGCATTTTCAACAATCATGACAGACGTTCATAAGATAACGCAGCAAATTCAAGAAGTCTCAGCTACAACAGAAGAAATGGCTGCTGGAACGGAAGAAATTAACGCTTCATTATCAGTAGTATCAGAAACTTCTACAAAAGTAGAAAAAGATACGGATGTGACTGTACAAGCAATTCAAACGCAGGCATCATCCATTACAGAAATAACGAATCAATCTATGCAAGTAAAGAAACAAATTGAAGAATTAGAAGGATTGCTTTCACAATTTAAAATTGGAAAATAAAAATAATTTATAAATGTAAGAGACGGCTTCTCGTCTATCAACTACCATCGTTATAGCTGAAGAAATAGAAATTTACGCTACATGACTTTTATAAGTATTACCTATACATTCTAGAAATACACGCAGCCTAAATCGTTCTAAATTGCGGTAGCCGTAAGCTCTTCTTTTTATGTTCTTTATTTTATGATTCGTTCCTTCAGTTCTACCATTTGTATAGGGAGATAAAAAGTATTGAAGGATTTCTGCCTTCCAGTGTGTAAGTGTTTTTGCAACTTCATGAAAGGACGGATATGGACTACTCCAAGCGAGTTGAATCCATTCTTCCAAAGATTCTAAAGCATCGTCAAAGTTGTTTAACTTATAAAAGTCTCTAAAGGTTTCTTTTAGATAATAAGCTAAGGCGAGATTAGGATGTTCTTCAAGGATTGTATCTAGTTTTATTCGCTGAGTATCTCTTAATTTTTCATTACCTTTAAGTAAAAGGAACCGAGCATTTTTTAGTTTAGAATATGTCTTTCTTACTTGATCTAAAGCCTGTGTTACCTTTTGAACGGCATGATACTGTCAACCACAATAGCTGCCATTGGAAACTTTAAAATCTGGAAAATCTAGTGGTACAGAAAGCATTTATGAACGCTCCTAATGTTTGTTTGATCGCTAACATTATTGCCAGGATTACATAAATGTTTTCTTTTTTATGCTTCAATCACAAAATTTGGTGATGAACTTTCATTTGAAATAAAAACGACAAAAAACGATANNTATCGTTTTTTGTCGTTTTTTGTTTTAAACTATATAACGTAATATAAAGATTAAGGAAAGGTGTGTTGTAATGTCATTGTTAAAAAATAGTAAAATCGGCACGAAATTAAATGCATTAATGATTATAGCTAGTATTGCGTGTATTCTCTTATCAGTTATAGGATATAGGGGGTTAATAAAGACAGGCGATGCTTCTGCAAGCATGTATGAAGAAAGATTACTTCCAATTTATTGGATAGAGTCTGTAGAATCTAATTTTAATTATTCTATTAAGAGTCTTGTGGAACTTATGGTCACAACTGATGAAAACAGAAATAAAGAATTAGCAAATAGAATGGATCAATTGCAGAGCGATAACAATCAATTATTAAAAGAATATGAGTCTAAGATAGACGAACAAGAAGAAAAACAATTATATGAAGATTTTCAAAAAAATCTTGAAGGATTAAGGCTGCACATAAATGAATCAAAAAATTTAGCAATGCAAAATAAAAACGAAGAGGCTTATATTTATTATTTAAAAGAAGTTGAGCCCGATATGCAAAAAACAAGTAAGAGTATTGACGAGCTTATTAAATATAATAGTAATAATGCAGAAAAATTACAGAAAAGCAATGCCAGCAGTGCGGAAACTACAATAATGATGTTTATTATTATTTCAGTTATAGCGATTGCGGTTATTGTGCTTATTGGATATATCATTAAAACAGCTATTCAACGTCCAATTACTTTATTACAGCATGATATGAAAGAAGTAGCAGACGGAAATTTAGTCATACGTACTTCTTATCAAGCAGATGATGAATTAGGGAATATTGTTACTTCTTTTAATCATATGCTAGACAACTTGCAGCAACTAATGGGAAAAGTAAAGGTGATGGCACACGAGGTTACCACCTCTACTGAAAGTATGCTGCAAAATACAAAACAGGCATCTCAAATCTCTGACGAGGCTGTTCAAACAATTCATGAAATAAATAAACAAATAGAAGGACAAGTTACTAGTATTCAGGAAAGTTCCACAGCAATGAATGACGTAGCTGATGGGGTTCAAACGGTAGCGGAATCAGCATCAACTGTTGCTGAAGTTGCTGTTGTTACAACAGATCGTGTGAATAGTGGAAGTGAAGTTATTAAGCAATCTATTACGCAAATGAATAATGTTCATAAAGTTGTTGAGGAAACATCTACGGTGATAGAACGCCTTGTTATGCGTACGCAAGACATAGATAAAGCTTTAAATGCGATTACGAATATTGCGGAACAAACAAACCTGCTTGCTTTAAATGCTGCAATTGAGGCAGCGCGTGCAGGAGAAAATGGCAAAGGTTTTGCAGTTGTTGCAGCTGAAGTGAGAGATTTAGCTGAACAGTCAAAGCAATCTGCAAATGAAATTAATGATTTAATTAAGTCCATCCAACAAGATACAAAAGATACTGTTCAAATCATGAAAAAAGGACAAGAAGAAGCAACACAAGGAAGAAATGCTGCTAATGAAGCAGACCAAGCGTTTTCAATTATTATGAAAGACATCCATAAAATATCACATCAAATTCAAGAAGTATCAGCTACAACAGAAGAAATGTCCGCCGGAACCGAAGAAATTAACGCTTCATTATCGGGAGTATCAGAAACTTCTACAAAAGTAGCGAAAGATACGAATCAGACTGTACAAGCAATTCAAACACAAGCATCATCAATTACAGAAATAACAAATCAATCCATGCAAATAAAGAAAAAAATCGAAGAATTAGAAGGATTGATTTCCCAATTTAAGATTGAAGAATAAAAAATATATAAATCCAAATTAAAAAACTTACACAAACCCCTTTTCTTTTTAGGTGGGCGAGAGCGTCTGGCCATGCGTGGAAGTGGTCAGGGCTTTTTTCTGCCACATGCGAAGTTCAAACAAAGAGAGAAAGAAAGTAGCAGAATCTTTTTTTCTACATAGCAGCAATCTATATGTTGAAAAGTCAAAATGGATTTATATAAGAGACGGCTAATGAAAAAGCCCCAACTTTAAAAGGTATGAGCGTTTAAGTAGTGGGGAGTTGACAGTCGTCTCTTTTTTGCATTTTATCTTACAATTATTATATTGATAAAATAGTATGTGAGAGTTTAAAGAGATTGTCTATATTGATTGATATATTTTGTAACCTTTTCATTTAATGTCACAAAAAACTCTGTAAATTCTGGATATGTTACGCGAATGCTATTTACATGATGTAAAGAAAGCTTCTCATGTAAGAGAAATTCACCTTGATGTCCAAATACTTGCATATTCGCGTTTACTTGCTCTGAATCTTCTTGTGTTGATACAAGGATGTAGTGAAATGCTTTTACAGGAATGACATACGTTTTACAGTACCTATTGTTTTGTATTCCACTTTGAGCTGTAATTTGAAACTGGAGAATTTCCTTGTTTATCGTAATGGACAATGTTGTTGTTTTTAACTTTGTGTCTGTGAACTGATCAAGCTCTTCAAGTTGCAACTGAATTATAGTTTGATCTGTGAATTCGTGAATTTGTTCTTGGATTACTGATTGAATTTGTAGCTCCATATAATAAATGATCTCCTTTTCTTTATGTACTATAACGTATAGAACAAAAGAATTAATATAAAAGTTTCAAGTAATACATAAGGTTAAGAATTTTTATTGTACCTTAAAGAGAATACATGATGACTTATTAAAAAACAATATAAATTAATATAACATTCAGTATTTTAAAAACTATATATTAATATTTTAGTATATTCTATTGAGATAATTTTTTTTCGGTAGTAAAATGTTTTTAAGAATCTGTAAAAAAATAAAAATTTTGCAGGATAAAAGAAATTTTTAGCGAAATAAGTTAAAGTTTGAAATGAAAAAATATTTTTTATATGATAAGGGTAAAGGTTAATGAAAAGTAGGTGAATGTATGTCAATAACATTTTATTCATACCCAAAATGTGGAACATGTCAAAAGGCAAAAAAATGGTTAGAAACAAATGATGTAGCGTATGAAATGGTTCATATTGTCGAAAATCCGCCTTCTAAGGAGGAACTTCGTAGTATATATGAAAAAAGTGAATTACCATTAAAAAAATTCTTTAACACAAGTGGAATGCGTTACCGCGATCTTGGATTAAAGGACAAGCTAAAAGATGCAAGTGAAGAGGAAATGTTAGACATGCTCGCTTCTGATGGCATGTTAATCAAACGACCAATTGTAACAGGCGGTAATGATGTAACGGTTGGCTTTAATGAAGAGCAATTTGAAAGCGTGTGGAAAAAGTACCAATAAGGTGCTTTTACATAATTAATACATTCATTGGAGGTACAGACATGAGCATTCCAAAACAATTACGTTACTCTGAAGAGCACGAATGGGTACAAGTTGAAGGCAACCAAGTTATCATCGGTATTACAGATTTCGCACAACACGAATTAGGAGATATCGTATTCGTGGAACTTCCTGAAGTTGGTGCAACAATTGAAGCTGACGAGCCATTCGGAAGCGTAGAGTCTGTTAAAACAGTTTCTGAACTATACGCACCTGTAGCAGGTAAAGTTGTAGCAGTAAACGAAGACTTAAATGACAAGCCAGAGCTTGTTAACGAATCTCCATACGAAGGTGCATGGATGGTTAAAGTTGAGCTTGAAGATGCAGGCCAAGTGGAGAAATTATTAACTGCAGAGCAATATGAAGAAATGATTAATCAAGACTAATTTGGAAAAGACAGCCGTGAGCTGTCTTTTTTATATTTTAGAAACAAATTGGAAGTTTTAACACCCTCTAATTCTGACCAAGCCGCTTCCGCTTTTCTTCACAAAAATAAACAGGAAACAACATTAAAATATCGAATATACTATATACTAAAGGCAAGGTTGTATCATAGTATATGCTGATCGGGTGATGCCAAGTGGTCTATGTGGAAAAAGTAATTATTGTTGAAGGTAAGTCAGATAAGAGAAAGATCGAAACGATTATTAGAGAACCGGTGGAAATTGTTTGTACAAATGGTACAATTGGTTTGTCGAAAATGGATGAACTCATTGACCAGCTGTATGATAAAGAAGTGTATGTTCTTGTGGATGCAGATGATGCAGGAGAGAAATTACGCAAACAGTTTCGCCGAGAATTTCCACATGCTGAACATATTTACATTGATCGTTCGTATCGAGAGGTTGCGACTGCACCGTCATCTCATTTAGCGAACGTTTTATGGGGAGCTGACATTGACGTCTATACAGAATTTTTACGGTAAGGAAGGGTACGATGATCGATTGGACAGGATATGAAGCAGAAGTTGCAGTTAGAGACCAAGAAAAAACGGTGTTATACGTATATACGCTTATGTGCGGTACGTGTCAGCTTGCAAAAAAAATGCTAACGGTTGTTGAGGCAGCGTTGCCTCATTTAGAAATTGGAATGCTAAATGTAAATTATGCACCGCATTTTGCGCGGGAGTATCAAATTGAAAGTGTTCCGTGTTTACTTATATTTGAGAAGAACCAACTTGTAAAGAAAATATATGCATTTCAATCTGTGGAATATTTATATATGGAGTTACAATAGGCGGCAAAATTTTTGCCGCCTCGACATATTTCTTGGGAAATAGTAAGAAATAAATGGTTTTTCGTACAGCTTTTGTCGAGAGAATGATACAGGAGAGTGCGTGATAAAAATGGAATGGTAATATGTAAAACGTGATATGGGGAGTGTGATAAAGATGAAATTGTATTCACTGCTTCAATCATTTGTAACATATGCCAATACGCAATATCACTTAGAACCACTATTACCACAATTCGAAAAGGTTGTTTGTTTTACTTTCCAAGATGAATGTTATTCATTGCATATTTCAAGAGAGAAAATTGAACTTATAAATGGTGCGGTGGGAACAGAAGAGCTTGTTTGTTTTCAAGAAACAGATTTGCGGTTGTTGATTACAGGACAAGTTCGCTTGCAGTCGCTATTGCGCCGAAATGCGATTACATATAGAGGGACATATCGAACGATGTTATTATTAGAATCTGTATTTCATATTTGCAAACCGTTAAGAGTAGGTGCTTAACTTTCAGAAAGTTTATTTTTTGCTAAAAATTTCTGTTGACATCTATTTCATGCGTTGATACAATTCAAAACATAAAATAACGAAAACTTCATAACGATAAAATCAGACGAAATTTATATCTGATTTTCTCTTATCAAGAGAGGTGGAGGGACTGTGCCCTGTGAAACCCGGCAACCGTCAACTTATGTTGAAATGGTGCCAATTCCTGCAAAGCGAATGCTTTGAGAGATGAGAGGAAAGGATAATGGTAATTTATGTATAAAAACCTTTCTGCTCATTTTAAAGCAGAAAGGTTTTTTTGTTGTTTCGGTGTAGGAGGACGCTTGAACAACAAAACGTTTTTATAGTAATAGCGGAGAGCCGCTTACGCTTTTTGTAATCTAGCTTCAGCGGCTAGCTCTTCGCGTCTAAGAACCTCCCGCACGAAAAGATAAAAAGCATCTTTTGTGCGAGAGAACCTTAGCCAGTCAGAGCTGTGCAAGCCGCTTACGCTTTTT
>NZ_NVOY01000030.1 GCF_002551005.1 Bacillus pseudomycoides | reverse complement strand
AGAGAGAAGCGAAGAAGATAGGTGGGGGATAACTTTCCTTAAAAGCCCGATTGGTTCAACTAACCATCAGTGAGAAAAGCATCACTGATAGAAGTTTCACTTTATTGCGCACTTAATTGACTCTTCAATTGCTGAACAATCGTTGGATTTGCCGGAGCTGCTGGTTGGTAATAATTCTTTTGCTTCGCGTATTCATACAAATTACGCTGACGCGCTTCGTCTTGATTACGAATTTGAATTAACGTTTGATATAATTGCTCGTTATTCGTTTGAGCAATGTAATTTGCATAGCCTGTTAAACTTGCATTTAATTCAGCTAAATAATCATTTACCATATCTTTTTCATTCATGTTCTTTACACCCCTATCCTAGAAAAGACATTAATTGTTGTTTCGTATTTTGTGCATCTTGCACATCTTTTTGCAGCATCTGCTTCAGCTGCGGATCTGTACATGCCTGTGCATACTCTTGTAATTTGTGAATAACTGTTGCATGCCCGCCAATAAGATGACGTAAATTTTCCACTTCAAGTTCATTTAAATTTTGCATCGTAACGGCCTTCCTTTCTTGGTTCATTCAACATTTAGTATTTATTTATTTTCAAATTGTATGCATCAAAAAAACCTTAGACTGGCTTCTAAGGTTTTATACTCTCGTAACGTGTAGTCCTTTAATAAACGTTTCCAATAATACATGTAAACTTGTATCTAAATCCAGCGGCAACCCAAATCCACCTTGCTGTTCAATCGATGCAAATCCATGACAAATACTTCTGAATCCGCGCGTCGCATGAAGTGCATTCTCTCCTTCTAAGCCGTATTGCTGTAAAATACGAAGGCAAAGCTCTACAATTCCGTCCCCTGTTCGTTGCACTTCTTCATCTCGTAAAAAAGTTGCTTCATACAATCCAGGATGTTTTCGGACAAACGCCACGTACGCTTCTCCTAATGCATGAATTGCCCCGTCCATACTTTTACCCTCTACCGCCTCTTTCAGCGCCTCATGCAGCTGTTCTATTCCGTAAATACCAAGATTTTTCCGTACATCTTGTAACCCTTTCACATGATTATATAGAGAGGGAGAACGTACCTCAAGCCGTTTCGATAATGATGCAAGTGTTACTTCTTGTACTCCGTTTATATCGGCGATTTCTGCTGCTGTGTCTACGATCTTTTGTAATGTAAGTCCGATTCTCGGTGACATCTATTTTCCCTCCTTCATATGTTCTAAATTACGTTTTGCTTCCTCAATAGCAAGCTCTATTGCAGCACTTGGATTCATTATCATGTTCCCATGCCCTGCCGCTAGCAAAGAAGGTTCATATTGTTTTAGCTTTTCTGCACTCTGCAATGCTACTTCTTTACTCCACGTTGCCATTGCAGGAAACGGAAACCAAAATTTCATTTGTCCCGAAACAGCCATGCCCCCTCTTGTTTGAAATGCATCCCCGGCAATAAGAGCTTTATTTCGCGTATCAAGAAACGACATGGAACCTGGCGTATGTCCCGGCGTCATTATCGCAAGAAGCGAACCAATTCGATCTCCATTCTCTAATAAAACATCCGGTCTCGTCTTCACTTTTTTTGGTACACCGCCTATTATTGGCGTATTTGGTTCATCCCTTTGTAATGTCGTATCTCCTTCTAACAAACGTGCATCCCGCTTAGAAATATAAACAGGGACATCAGGAAGTACTTCCTTTAATGCGTCTAGCGCACCGATGTGATCATCATGTGCATGCGTTAATACAATATTAGTAATTGGTTTCCCTATTTTTTCAGCCGCTTGCAAGATGCCTTTCGCGCTATATGGCAAAGCTGCATCAATTAAAGTTAAACCGTCTTCTTCCTCTACAAAATAACAATTTACAGGAAACACACTTGGTAAAAATGACAATTGATATACTGTTTTTTCGTGCATCATTCTCATATTTCCAGCTCCCTTCCCATAAAACTAATGGTGTTAATTTTATTATACTAATGGCATTAGTTTTCATCACTGAAAATTCCATTTTTGTGCAAAAAAAGAAGTAGTCGTTTTACATGACTACTTTTTTCACCTACCTATTAAAATTACTCCGTGCAATCTTTGTATGCCTCGGACCAATGATACGGTTGTATCTCTTGTAACGTTTTGAAAATGAGTTTTCCTTCTCGAGAATAAATTGCCGCTTTCACATCTGATCCGAAGTAAAATAAACGTTCTTGGCAAATACCGCATGGGGTCAATACTTTAAATTCGGCATATTTGTCATCTCTTGCTACACAAATGCTATGCGTGATTCTCTTATTTAACTTATGCGCCTCACATATTGCTCCTGTTTCCATGCATAATTCAGTTGAATCATTAATAACTTTAGGAGCAACACTAATCAATATATCGCCATCTTCCGTACACATTGCTGCTGCTTCTTCATCGAGCTATATAAAAATGAGCTTTGTGTAAAGTACATTCCTGCTAACAATAAAGTAATTGACCCGATTAAATACAATTGAGATGACGGTACATAATCAGCTAATACTCCGCCAAGTAAGTATCCTACGGGAGCCAATGCACCTTGAATCGCATACACAACTGTTAATGCTCTTCCTAAATACTCCTCATCAATACTTGTTTGCAGTATAGTTTGAAATTGCACACCCATTACACCCATCATCATCCACGACACAGCAAACAAAACAAGTGCTGGAAGTAAAGAGCTTGATAAAAATAAATACGATAGAAACCAAGCAATTCCACCTATGAAATTAACGGTAACAAAAATACTTTTCAAACGATAACGAAACAACTTTCCGGACAACATACTCCCAAATACTGTTCCAATCGATATAGCTGTCATCCACATTCCATATTCTTTCTCTGTATGTGCCAATATTGGCATAAGCCCGATTAGAATGCACATGAGCATATTAATAATCGTAAAAGCACAAATAAATGTGCGCAGTTCACCGAGCTTCTAAAAATAACGTAGGCCTTGCAAAAATTCTTTTTTATACGCAACTTTCTTATTCGATTCGTTTTGTTTCATTCGTGGCAATTTCAATAGTATCCATAGAACAAAAAGGAGAATCACATACGTAATCAAGTTAAAGAAATACACCATTCCGATTCCAATTGTAGCTATAAGCAGACCGGAAACTGCATTACAAATAATATCTAAACTTCTGTAAGTGAAAGAAAAAACAGAATTCACTTTACCTAACTGCTCTTTTTCTACTAAAGATGGGATCAGCGCACTTTCAGTTGGATAACCAAGCTCTGCTGCTAGTGTTGCAATAAATATAAGCACGAGCAATACGATAGGATGCAATTGATTGACGTAGTATAGAAATACTAATAGTGTCAAAATGACAGCTTGTATTCCCATTGCCATTAACAACAGCGTCTTTTTTGAATATTTATCAATAATTGGTCCGTAAAAAATTTGCAGTGCAACAGGTAACAACAGCACGAAACTAGCAATCCCAATCCACGTATTAGAATTCATCGTTTCTTTTACAAACCATATCGTTGCCATGTAATACAGACTATCTGAAAAATTGGAAACAATTCGTATAAAAAGTAACGTAAGTATATTTCTATTCATCATATCTATTTCCGCTCCTTTACATTGTTTAATATGTATACATAACCAACGTAAAGGTGGCGGTCGAATAAGACGTTATATATCCGTAATATAGTGGTACATAGTTCCGACTTTTCTTTTCCATTTTTTATAGAATAACACACATACAGAGGTTATTGACTTAATTTTCAGATAACCCCTTTCCATGTCGAAGCGCCAATATATTGTCAAACGCGAAAGAAAGAGCTGCCCTCCGTGGCAGCTCCTTCGTTTCTATCCCGCATTAACGGGCAGTATAAGCCGGGGAAACACGGGGAAGAAAACTGCCCGTAAAAGCCCGATTGGGCGGGCTTTCCATCAGTGAAAAAACGTCACTGATGGAAGTTTCACTTTATTAAACTGTATAACGCTCATCCTCTAATACTTTCGCTGCAATTTCACGTTTCTTCGGAATAACGTTAATTGGTGTGTGACGTGTTAGCTTACGAAGTGCAGATAACATCATGCGCAGCATGTCACCATTTTCAACAGCGATAATTGTTTCTTTTGCATCTGCTTCGATTTGGTTAAACGCTTCTTGGCAGAATACTTCTGTGTAAAGAACTTTTTGTTTGTTCTTCTCAAGGCCAGTTACTTTGATTGCTTTTTCTGTACGAAGAAGAGCTGATTCCATTGCGTATAAGTTATTTACGATATCTGCAATGTTCACAAGAACTTCTTGTTCTTTGTCTAAGCCTTTACCGTATTTTTGAGCAGCTAAACCAGCTACCATTAAGCCGATTTTCTTCGCATTTTTCACTAAATGTTTTTGAAGTGCTAATGGCTCATCGCCTACTTCTTCTGGCATCATCATCATTAACTGTTCTTGTAATTTTTGTGCTTCTTGTAAAAGTGGTAATTCGCCTTTCATTGCTTTACGTAGGAACGTGCCTGGTACGATTAAGCGGTTAATTTCGTTCGTACCTTCGAAAATACGGTTAATACGAGAGTCGCGGTACATTCTTTCAATCTCGTATTCTGCCATAAATCCGTAACCACCGTGGATTTGGACACCTTCATCCACTACGTAATCTAATACTTCAGAACCGAATACTTTGTTTAAAGAGCACTCAATTGCATATTCAGCAATAGAAGCTGCAACAGCTTTTCCGTCTTTTACTTCTTCTTCGGATAATGTGCTCATGCGGCTTTCAAATAAACCAACTGTACGATATACAGAGCTTTCTGCTGCATAAATTTTCGCTGCCATATTTGCAAGTTTCTCTTGAATTAATGGGAAGCGAGCAATTGGTTGTTTAAACTGTTGACGTTGATTTGCATATTGCGCTGAAATTTCTAACGCACGTTTCGAAGAACCAACTGTACCAACACCTAATTTATAGCGGCCGATATTTAAAATGTTAAAGGCAATGACATGACCTTTTCCAATTTCACCAAGTACATTTTCTTTCGGTACTAATGCATCTTCTAAAATTAATGTACGAGTAGAAGAACATTTAATACCCATTTTCTTTTCTTCTGGGCCTGTCGATACGCCTGGGTATTCTTTTTCTACGATAAACGCTGTGAAATGTTCGCCATCTACTTTTGTATATACAACGAATACATCAGCGAAAGCAGAGTTTGTAATCCATTGTTTTTCACCGTTTAATACGTAGTGTGTACCTTCTGCATTTAAGCGAGCCGTTGTTCTTGCACCTAATGCATCAGATCCAGAACCTGGCTCTGTTAATGCGTATGCAGCTAATTTTTCTCCTGTTGCTAACGCTGGTAAATATTTTTGCTTTTGCTCTTCGTTACCAAATAATACGATCGGTAACGATCCAATCCCAACGTGTGCACCGTGCGTAATTGCAAAGCCGCCTGCACGAGAGAATTTCTCTGCAATTAATGCAGAACTAACTTTATCAAGACCAATACCGCCGTACTCTTCTGGCACATCAGCACCTAATAAGCCAAGCTCGCCAGCTTCTTTTAATAAGCGAACAGAGCGATCAAACTCATGTTGCTCTAAATATTCAAGTTCTGGTAATACTTCATTTACGATAAAATCTTCTGTCGTTTTCGCAATTAATTTATGCTCATCGCTATAATCTTCCGGCGTAAACACTTGCTCGATTGTAATATCATCAATTAAAAAGCTACCGCCTTTTACTGCACTTCCTACTGTTTTTTCCATAAAAAATTCCTCCTTCATATTTTCATAGGCCGCTTCTCTCACCGTAAGAGAAGCTAGCCCTTCTTTTTTTTGCATACCCTCTTGTTCTGAGCGAGCCGCTTCCGCTTTTACATTATCCAGTTCCAGCGGCTAGAACAGTCGACTCCGCTTTTAAAGTAATTCAAATACTCCAGCAGCACCCATTCCGCCGCCGATACACATTGTTACAATACCGAATTGCTCATTGCGGCGTTTCATCTCGTGAATAAGAGATAATGTTAATTTTGATCCTGTACAGCCAAGTGGATGTCCAAGGGCAATCGCTCCGCCGTTTACATTTACTTTTTCTTCATCTAGTCCAAGTTCGCGAATAACTTGGATAGATTGCGATGCAAATGCTTCATTTAGTTCAAATAAGCCGATATCAGATAATTCTAAGCCTGCTAATTTTAATGCTTTCGGAATCGCTGCAATTGGACCAATTCCCATTACTTCTGGCGGTACACCAGCTACTGCAAAGGAGCGGAATTTCGCGAGCGGCTGTAATCCGTCGCTTACTGCTTTTTCACGATCCATCAGTAGTACTGCTGCTGCGCCGTCACTCATTTGTGAAGAGTTACCAGCAGTTACAGTGCCGCGTACGTTAAATGCTGGGCGCAGTTTCCCAAGTACATCTAACGTCGTATCTGCTCTTACGCCTTCATCTTGCGAGAACACAATCATTTCTTCTTGCAGCTTATTATTTGCTCCAACAGTGCGAAGCGTTACATCAACAGACACTGTTTCATCTGCATACTTTCCTTCTGCTAATGCTTTTGCTGCACGCTGATGGCTTCTTACCGCAAATGCATCTTGCTCCTCGCGGGAAATGCCATATTTTACAGCGACTTGTTCAGCAGTATGTCCCATGCCCATATAATATTCCGGAGCCGCTTCAACAAGGCGGCTATTCGGACGAACAACGTGCCCCATCATTGGCACTAAACTCATCGATTCTGCGCCGCCGGATAATACTGCCTCTGAATGCCCAAGCATAATGCGCTCTGCACCGTAAGCGATACTTTGTAATCCTGAAGAACAGTAGCGGTTAATAGTAATAGCCGGAACGTCATAAGAAAGTCCTGCTAGCCCGCCGATATTACGTGCCATATTTAAGCCTTGCTCTGCTTCTGGCATCGCACAGCCAAAAATTAAATCGTCAATTGGACCGTCATAGTTATTTGCACGTTTTAACGTTTCTTTTACAACTAATGCCCCTAAGTCATCAGGACGCACTGTATTTAATGATCCTCTCTTCGCTTTCCCGACAGGCGTTCTTGCCCCTGCAACAATAACAGCTTCTCTCATGAACAATCTTCCTCCTTAGTTACGTAATGGTTTTCCTTTTACAAGCATGTGCTGCATTCTTGCTTGTGATTTCATTTCGCTCACTAAACTAATAAACGCCCCGCGTTCCACATCTAATAAATATTGCTCATCCACTTCTGTTCCGTATGGGACTTTTCCACCAGCAATGACATATGCGAGTTTTTTCGCAATGTGCAGATCATACTCGGAAATGTAGCCAGATAAATGCATTGCTTCTGCTCCAAGCGCAAGCGTTGCATATCCTGTTTCCCCAACAACTGGAATCTTTTTACGAATCGGTGCTTTATAGCCTGCTTCATATAAAGTAAGTGCTTTTTGTTTTGCATCGTATAGTAAGTGATCACCATTGACGCTAATGCCATCTTTATCGCCTAAGAAGTTATGAGAAACTGCTTCTTGCGCAGATGTTGAAACTTTCGCCATCGCTACTGATTCAAACACTTTATTTGCGACTTTTTGCAGATCAAACTCAACACCATTTGCCATTTTGTTCAAATGCTTAATGTATAGCTCTTTGTTACCGCCTCCGCCAGGGATTAAACCAACACCAACTTCTACTAGTCCCATATACGTTTCACTAGAAGCTTGAATGCTAGCTGCTGGTAAGCAAACTTCTGTACCGCCGCCAAGTGTCATACCGTAAGGCGCTGCCACAACTGGTTTTGAGCAGTATTTAATTTTCATCATTGCATCTTGGAAGCTTTTCACAACCCACTCAATTTCAAAGTAGTTGTCATCTTGCGCTTCCATTAAAATCATTGCAAGGTTCGCACCAACGCAGAAATTCTTCGATTGGTTTCCAATAACAAGTCCTTTATAATTCTTTTCTACTTCATCAACAGCGTAGTTAATCATTTGCGTAATATCCATGCCAATTGCATTGCTCTTAGAATGGAATTCTAAGCAAAGAATGCCGTCTCCTAAATCAATTAGGCTTGCCCCGCTATTTTTCTTTAGTACGCCATTTTTCTCTTTCAATTGTTTTAGAGAAATTGCCTTTTTATTACGAATGATTTGTTTGTATTCACCGTTATCATAGTAATAGCTCTCGCCATTATCATGTTTATAGAACGACGTAACACCTTTCTCAATCATTTCTTTTACCCAAGCTGGAACAACTTGACCGTTCTCTTCCATCTTCTGAATGGATTTTTCAACGCCAATTGCGTCCCAAATTTCAAATGGCCCTTGCTCCCAGCCGAAGCCCCACTTCATCGCATTATCAATTGCGACAATATCATCAGCAATTTCTTTCGTAAGCTTTGCTGCATATAGAAGAGTTGGTGTTATAATGTTCCACAGCAATTCACCAGCGCGGTCTTTTGCGTATACAAGCGCTTTCAATTTATTCGCTAATCCTTTTTCTTGTTTACTTAATTCAACAGAAGCTGCTTTCAATTTTTTACGCGCTTCGTATTCCATCGTTTCAGCATTTAACTCTAAAATCTCTTTTCCTTGTTTTAAGAAGAAGCCTTGACCTGTTTTACTTCCAAGCCATTTTCTTTCTAACATATCGTGCATGAAAGCTGGTACTTTGAAAACTTCGCGCTCTTCTTCTTCTTGTACATTTTCATATACGTTATTTGCAACGTGAACGAATGTATCTAATCCGACAACATCTAATGTGCGGAACGTTGCGCTTTTCGGACGGCCAATTAACGGACCTGTTACAGAATCTACTTCTCCAACGCTGTAGCCGCGTTTTACCATTTCTTGCAGCGTCACAAGCAGTCCGTACGTACCGATACGGTTTCCAATAAAGTTTGGTGTGTCTTTTGCAACAACAACACCTTTTCCAAGTACATCTTCGCCAAACAGTTTCATAAAGTCTAACACATGTGGATCTGTATCTTTTGTTGGTATAATCTCAAGAAGTTTTAAATAACGTGGTGGGTTAAAAAAGTGCGTTCCTAGGAAGTGTTTTTTGAAGTCATCTGAACGCCCTTCGATCATCTTTTCAACGGAAATGCCCGATGTATTTGAGCTCACAATAGAACCTGGTTTCCGAACAGCTTCTACCTTTTCAAATACTTTCTTTTTAATATCTAAATTTTCAACAACAACTTCAATAATCCAATCAACATCAGCAAGGCGTTCCATATCATCTTCCATATTTCCCGCTTCAATTAACGCTAAGTTTCCTTTTACAGTAAGAGGAGCTGGTTTTTGCTTTAACAACTTTTGCAGCGCTCCGTTACTGAAACGATTTCGTACACTTTTATGTTCTAATGTAAGTCCCTTCGCTTCTTCCTCTTTCGTAAGCGATGGTGGTACAATATCAAGCAATAATGTCGGTATACCGATGTTAGCTAAATGTGCAGCAATTCCAGAACCCATTACACCAGAACCAAGAACTGCAGCCTTTTTAATTTGGAACATCCAATTCTCCCCCTTATTCTTGAATGAATGCTCATTCAATTTTTCGACAAACGTCGCAATCAATGAGTGAGCCTCTACTAATAAATATATGCTAACGTTTAAATTTTCGCAATATATTTAAAAATAAAATTTTCTGAACTTATTTATTTTTTTACATTTTGGACATGATATGTAGTGAACTTCCTTTCTTAAAACACTTGATCAAACGGAGGCATCACTTATGGCTAAAATAAAGAAAAATCCATCAAAAGCAGGTATTAGTTCAACAAGCGTAACAGGAAATGCTGGTCCAGTTGATCGCGGTATCGAAAAAGGCCGCCAAGGAAATAATCAGCAATATAAGAAACAAAACATGGGTGAAAAATAATAGTACAAATATAGGCAGCGAACATGGCATAATGAAAAATGGGCTATATCGCTGCCTATTTCATACATAAAAGAGGGTACATAATGAAACGAACGATTACACTACTTGTTATTACAGCTACGTTATTTATTGCAATGATTTTTTCTTTATATGCGAATAGACAAAAAGTAAAAGCTAATCAGCCTGATATATCTGGAAAATATGGCGTGACGATTGATGCAAAAACAGGAGAAATTTTATACGGAAAACATGTACATGAACGTTCCTATCCGGCGAGTGTAGCGAAAATGATGACTGCCCTTCTTTTGCTGGAGAATGTAAAAGAAGATGAAGAGATTACCGTGACAGAACATGCGATAAAAACAGAAAGCCAAAGTAAGAAAATTACACTACATGCCGGAGAAAAGTTAAAGCGCGATGAGGCGTTAAAGCTCATGCTTGTCATTAGCGCCGATCCAATTGCCGAATCAATCGCAGAACATATCGCCGGTTCCAAAGAAAAGTTTGCAAAAATGATGAACGAACGTGCAAAACAACTCGGAGCGGCACATACAACATTTAAAAATGCCAGTGGGGCTGATGCACTTGGAAATAAACTTTCACCATATGATTTGGCACTTATTACAAAAGAAGTATTAAAGCATCCAATCGTCTTGCAAGATATGAATACGATTCACACAACAGTGCACACATCTATGCAAACGAAAAAGATTGCAAACTATGGACGTGAAGAATTGTACGCTGATCCACATGCGATTGGAAGTAAGAGCGGTCTTTCTGCATTAGCAGAATATACAGTCGTTACAATAGATGAAAAAGACGGGAAAAGAGTAATTAGCGTCGTCCTCTCTACTGGCCGCAAAACAGTGTATCCTGATGCCAAAAAGATGGCAGATTATGCTTTTGAACAATTAAAATAACCAAGGAAGTTTAAACTTCCTTGGTTATTTTTTAACCATTCCTTTTAATACGAACGCTACGTTAGCTGGACGTTCTGCTAAGCGGCGCATGAAATAACCGTACCAGTCGTTTCCATATGGTACATACACGCGCATTTTATATCCTTCTTTCACAAGCTCAAGTTGACGCTCTGTGCGAATGCCGTATAACATTTGAAATTCAAATTGATCACGCGGAATGTTGTATTCTTCAGCAAGTTTTTTTGTATATTCAATAATTGCATCATCATGTGAAGCGACTGCTGTATAATTGCCATTTAATAAGTGCGTTTTAATAATTTTTTTATAATTTTCATCTACATCTTTCTTTTCTGGGAATGCAACTTCCTCAGACTCTTTATACGCCCCTTTTACAAGACGTAAATTTGGTGTATATGCATTCAAATCATCTATATCTTTTTCAGTTCGATATAAATATGCTTGAATTACTGTACCAACATTGTCATATTCTTCTTTTAACTTCTTGAAGATGTCAATTGTTTTTCCACAACGTGAATAGTCTTCCATATCAATTGTTACAAACACACCGTTTTCTTTCGCCGCGTCTAAAATACGGCGCATATTATTCATAACTAAATTTTCTGAAATGTCTAGACCCATAGATGTCATTTTTAATGAAAGCTGAGAATCTAGCTTTTCACGACCGATCGCACGAATCGCTTCAATCGATTCATCTGCCATCTCATTTGCCTCTGCTTCATTATCAACAAATTCCCCCAAATAGTCGATCGTAACACAAAGGTTTTGTCTGTTTAAATCTTTAATGGCAGCTACTGCTAAGTCGATTGTTTCTCCCGCAACAAAGCGCCCCGCTCCAAAGCGTAAGCCGTACTTTTTCGCTAGTTTTGTTAGCGCTTTATTTTTTGATAAAAACAGGAAAGAATTACGCATTAATTGTTCCATGTCTTTCACCCCTATATGACTGTACTTTGTCTGTTTTTTACCCCTCTTCTAAATTATATCACTGTTTAAAATTATTTGATACAAATAATTATTTAGATAATTAACATAATAATAGGGGAATGTTTGCATATCCAAATTGAAAAAGGAAAAATCATATAAAAAAATTTTTCGACATCTAGAAATATTAAGAGGTGAATAGCCAATTACATCCCTCAACAGTAAATTCGACAAATGGTTTAAGTCTCCTATCCTACCTCCAAGACGAAAGTACCACTTCGATTTCATATGACAAATGAACATTATATAAAAATAATTCATGGGCAGTACTACTTTCCCTCTCCCTGCATAGGACAAAAAAAAGCTCTGACCGCTTCTCCGCACGGCCAGATGCTCCATCCAAGAAGAAAATTTGTAACTACTCAGCTATACCTTTTAGAAATTTAGAAAAGGGTATGATTCTAGTGAAGATGTGTCTCTCTATTACTTATAAATTCATTTTTTGGTATATAGACTGCTGTCATGCAAACAGGGCAGGAGCCTGCTCTTATTGTCTACTTTTGTTTTCAAACCTTGCACGTGGCAGGAAAAGGCCCTGAACGCTCCTATGCATCGCCAGTCCCTCTCGCCCGTTTAAAAAAATGCTTTTCTGTCGGTTTTTCTTAAAGTAACTGAGTAGTTACCGTTTTTCTTTCTTACTTCTTTTGTCTATGCCCGTCATTCAACCTCTTAATTTCTGCAACTAACTGGATCATCTCTTCTTTCGCATCTGGATACGTTTCATTCCAATGCTTGACAAGAGCTGGCATCGTTTTAGCGACATACGAATATAACGCCCATTTCTCAACCTTTTGCTTATATTCTTCATTGCTCTCTCCTAATAAGAGCTCTGTATACTTCTCTAACAAACCATCAAACTGTTCTTGAAATTTTTCGCCCATTCCTCTCATTCCTCCTTCGTATTTCTTTACAATCGATAATAAACAAATACCTTATCCTTCGTCAAAAAAGAAGCAGCCTAATGTAGCTGCTTCCCTTACACCTTATCCCGCATTAACGGGCAGTAATACTCCCACCTCAAAATTCTGCGAAAGCACTGTCCAGTTCCAGTGGCTAGAATGTTCGGTGGGGGATAAAGCCCCCCCACTGATTAAAGTTTCACTTTATAACTTCGATTGTACAGATTGTAACTTTTTCTCCATTGAGCTAACTTTATCACGGCGATCATCAACGCGAATATTTGTTGCTACGCGGCCTGCACCTTTAGAAAACGGAACTTCATGCATTTGTTGAATCACTTCAAATAATACCGGAAGTTCTCCTTCAATAATTGTATTCATTGGTGTTAATTGATACTTCACGCGATCTGCATTTTTCTCAAGTACTTTTTGTATTTCTGCTACATACTCACTTACACTCGTAGTACCTGTTCCAACTGGAATAATGGTAACATCAACAATTGCCATTTCTGTTCACCTCTTCTATAGATTCTTTACTATTGTACAAAATTTTCTTCCTCTTTAAAAATATATCGGCGCTTCGACACAATATAAAGTGAAACTTCCATCAGTGGGGGTCTTACTACCCACGAATAGCGCGATACATTAATTTATCTTCTCTGAATATGCTTATCTACCGTAACTCTTTTCTGCCCGCCTTGCATATATTGATATCACTTCTGCAAGAAATTGTATTTTCGCAACTTTGAAAGGGAGTGACCCATGAAACGTTTATTTATTACCTCATTATTAGCAGGAAGCCTTCTGCTAGCAACAACAGCGTGCGGGAAAGAGAAAGACAAACCGCCCTCTTCTCCTCCAGTTGAAAATCCAATTCCACCAGAACAACAACCAACCCCTATTCCACAACCTGCTCCTCAACCAGCACAAGTTGAGACAACTCGAACGGTCCAAGAATTTGTTTCCACTTTTAACCGTCTCGGAAAGCCATCCAAATATAGCTTAGGAAATGTGAAGCTATACAAAGAAGATCAAGCAACTGTTACGTACAATGGAACATTCAGTAATGGTTTAGGATTTGGCATGACAGTTTATAAATCTAGTGGCAATATTGGTGGTGTTGCTGTTGTCGGTTCAGATGCTTCCGAACAAGATACTTCGACCTTTTATGCAACAGTAGGTCTTGTTATTTTGAGTTTAGATCCTTCTCTCGGTCAACAAGGTGTTATGTATATTTTAGAACAACTTGGATTAACTGATCGTACATCTCATCAATATACAATACAAGCTATTGGCGGTACATTGACAGTAACAGAAAATAACGGTTCTCTCACATTCCAGGCTGTTCATAACTAAAATATATCGGCGCTTCGACACAAGATAAAGACCATCCGACAATATACGACAAAAAAAGGCTGCCGGAAAAATCCCGACAGCCTAAATCTCTATTTGTCTATTTTAAATTGTTCTACTACCTTTTCTAGATCGTTCATTTCCACTGTTAATTGCTTCATCGTTCCTGATACTTTTTCTAGATGAGCTACTTGCGTTTCTGTCGCTGCATTCACTTCTTCTGATACAGCTGCACTCTCCTGACTCGTTTCAGCAATGGTTTGCATAACTTGTGTAATATCTTTCTGTTCATGTCCAATCTTTTGTACTTCTGTAGAAATTCTTTCAACGGAAGTAATAATTGTATTTACAACAGAAATAACAATTCGGAATGATTGTTCCGCATCTTTCGTTACATGATCTTGCACGTTAGCAATGTCTTTTAAATTCCCAATCACTTCTACGACACGAGCTACTTCTTGTTGCACTTCTGCAATAATAGAGGCAATATCTCCAGTTGCTTCTTTTGACTGTTCTGCTAATTTTCGCACTTCTTCCGCAACAACAGCAAAACCTTTTCCTTGTTCCCCTGCACGTGCTGCTTCAATGGAAGCATTTAATGCTAATAAATTTGTTTGATCAGAAATTCCTTTAATGAGCTCAACGACATTTTGAATAGACTGTACACTATGATCAAGTTTTTCAGCTGCGGTTTCTGTTTCAAATACAACGGAAGAAGATTCCTCCCTTGTATTCACTAAACGTTGCATCGTTTTCAAGCCGCTTTGTGACGCTTCGTCTGCTTGATTCGTTACATCTTTAATAGAAATTACTGAGTCATTCACTTGACCTACAGACTGTTCCATATTTTCTAGCTGTGCTGAAATTTCCTCCACACTATTCGCTAGTGTTGACGCACCGCCCGTCACATCATCCATCGCACTGGAAACTTCCTTACTTGAAGCAACGGTCTCGTTTGTTAAATAATGCAAGTTATCTGCCGATTGTTGAACTGATGATACGTTATATTTAATACGGCTAACCATTTCATTCATTTGTCCAACCATATCGTTAAAATGCTTTGTAAGTACACCCACTTCATCGTTCGTTTGCACTTTCATTTGTAGCGTTAAATCTCCTTCCGCCACTTTTTGTACTTGATTCGTTAATGATTGAAGTGGTCTTGTTAATCTTCTTGCAAAGAAATAGGATACAACAATTGCGACAAGTACACCTGCACACGCTAATCCTATAAACATATTTCTTAGCGTTGCTAGTAAACTATCCACTTCTTCTTTCTGATAGACAATTCCGATTTTCCATGGCATAGATTTCATTGGCTGACTATATGCAATAACGTCTTTTCCTTTTAACTTCGTAACAACAAAATCATTTTTATCTTGTTTTAAACTTTGAATCAGTGGTTCTTTTGAAACATCTTTTCCAACTTTATCTGGATACACTATTCCCATGTTTTTGTCATTTACAATAAACATTTCTCCGCCATAGTTGTACTGGATGTTATGAAGTAACTTTTGAATTGTGCCTAAGGACACATCCATCGCTACAACACCAAGTACTTCTGAACCATCCGGAGATAAAAGTGCTTTCGAAACACCAACACTTAATTTTCCTGTTGTAATTTCATATTGTGGCTGTCCCCAATGTACGTTTTTCGTATCACTTAAAGCAGTCTTATACCATGCTCTTGTTGTTGGATCATATCCTTCTGGTATTTTTCCACCATCCGCAAGATTCGCACTTAATGTCTTTTTATCTTTCGTGCCGATATAAAGGTCTAAAATATCAGGGTGATTATTTTTAAACGCTAAAAACTCTTTCGTCATCACCGCTTCTTCTTCTGGTGTAACTCCGTCTTGTAGCATTTTAACAATTGTATCGCTGCTAGAATAATATTTCATATCCTCCCCAATACCATTAATAAATGCATTCATTTGTTCTATTAACAAGTCCATCGTGTTATGAGAATATTGATCGAGGACACGAGACTCTTTCTCTTTTTCTAACTGATATACAGTTGTCCCTAAAATAGCAAACATCATCGAAATAAGTACTGAAAATACAAGTGTTACTTTCCAACGTAAACTTCTCATAGCTCTTGCTCCCCCTAACCCCTTCTTCATTCATTCCGCACACTTATCTATATCATTATATTAAGTATAAGTGATGTTTGTAAAACTTTAAATCTTCCTTTTTGTTAAAATTTCCATATAATCATGCCCCATTACAATAACTGTACTTGTATTCCAGAGAAGAGTTCTTTATTCTTAAGACACAAGAATTTTTTGTTCGGGAGGAATTATGTTACAAAGATTCGGTTTTTCACAATATGAAAGTCAAGCATACGAAGTTCTCGTTTCAAGCGAAGATCCGCTTGATGCAACGAGCATTGTAAAGTATTCTGGTGTTCCGAAAGCAAAGATATATGAAATATTAGTACGCCTTGTCGACAAAGGTATGGTGATGGATTCTGTTTCGGAAAAGAAAAAGCTATATACAGCTCTGCCGCTGCAGCTCGCTATTGAAAAATTAACAGCAGAATTCCAAGAAAATATTGAAAAGTTACAAAACAACATATCGAAAAGGATGTTTACAGATGACCGTGTATGGAGTTTAAAAGTACAATCTTCTATTCACGCGCAAAGTAAACAACTTGTGCAAAGCGCGAAGAAATCCATTCGTATGTCTGCATGGAATGATACATTTCTAGAGTATATGCCGCTTCTAGAAGAAAAGAAAAAACAAGGCGTAGAGATAGAAGCACTTGTTGTCGGAAGCCTTGATACAACATTAGAAAAAATCCATCTTCTCATCCCAACAGAAGAGCACCATGCACTTGAGCGCTTTTTACTCATTATTATTGATGATCGTGAAATTTTATTTGCAGGCGCTGAGCAAAACGCATGGCAAGCAATGAAAACAATGTCCCAGCCATTCGTTAAATTTTTCACAGAATTTTTCTATCATGACGTTGCCCTTGCAAAAATTACCGAGAAACATCATGATTTATTTATGAATGATGAAGAAATCCGCAACCTCTTAATGAAACTGCGCTATTAAAAAACGGACATGGATTCCTACTCATGTCCGTTCTTCATTTTTCTTCTTTATATCCGATAATAATGAAATGATTTGCTCATTCTGTTTCAGTTGTTCTTCTGAATTTATATACATAAGCCGAATCCAGCGAAAAACAAAGACAAGCACCAAAACAGGAAGTATCATAATTAGAAAACCAATCGTAGATGTTAATACTGGAACCACCTCCTTTTAACAAAATATTCCATATTACCTCTCCATATCCTTGCACAAAAAAATAGACATCTTCAAAAGATACCTATTTAAATTCATTTTGATTTTTCAACATATAAGCCGCTGCTATGCAGAATACAACATAACCTGCACCCGCTTTCTCCCTTTGTTTGAAACCTCGCGCGTGGCAAAAAAAGGCCCTGACCGCTTCTATGCACGGCCAGGGGCTCTCGTCCTTCCCAAAAAGAAAGAGTTTTTGCGTTTATACATTTCCAAAATCTCTATTCACTTACTTCTTATTTAAATACCAATACACCGGTAATCCTGTTAACACGATACCAATTGACAAGAAACAACTAATTGGATCATTAATAATTGCACTTCCGATTACAAATAGTGATCCTAAAATCGCTAATGCTGGTACGATTGGATATAAAGGTACACTATATTCACGTTTTTGTCCTGCATTACGCTTTCTTAAAATGAACACCCCGATAAATGTCATAACATAGAAAATATAAATAATAAATACGGAAATCTCAGACAGTTCATTTGGATCACTAATCAGCATTAAAATAATACCAAGTAGAATTTCAACAAAGATTGCGTTTGCTGGCGTTTGAAACTTATCGTTAATTTTTGAAATAAATTTTGAGAACGGAAGTTGACCACGCTCTGCCATTGATACTGGGATACGTGGGAATGTTAAAATTTTTCCATTTAAACATCCGAATATTGAAACAATAACACCTATACTAATCAATTTCCCGCCATATTGGCCTAATAACATATCAGCTGCTGTTGCTGTTGCATTCTCACTAAGAGTAACAATTTGCGGTGCTGGTAAAACGTTTAATAATGCCATATTAATTAACACATATGCCGCTGTTACAACAAGAATCCCAACTGTCAATGCTTTTGGTAATAGCTTTGTTGGATTTTTCATTTCACCGCCGATAGATGCGAGTAGAATCCAGCCATCATATGCAAATAATGTTGCTAAAATTGCCATCCCTATACTTTGATTTGCAGACTCTGGTACAACAACGTTAAATACATCGCTATTCCCTTTCCAAAATCCCATCACAATAATAAGCACAATCGGAATCATTTTCCCAATTGTTGTTACCGTTTGAACAATGCCCCCATATTTTGTTCCTATACTATTTATAACCCCAAGAAATACAACTGTTCCAATCGCAATTGGTAAATTCCACACTTTATCAATATGGAAAAAGTTTAAAAGCAACGAACTAAAGTACAATCCCAATGTCCCAATAATTGCTGGTCCATATACAAGTGTTTGCATCCATCCAGATAAATAACCCCAAAACTTACCATAAATCTCTTCTAGATACGTATACAAACCACCATTTTTCGGAATTTGCGCTCCGATTTCTGCAACTGTTAAGCCACTTGCTAAGGTTAAAATACCCCCTACTACCCAAGCAAAGATTGCCATGTTAGAACTACCGGCGTAATCCAGTACCTTACCTGGCTTCATAAATACGCCAGACCCGATAATTGTTCCAACAACGATTGATAACGCGACCGTTAGGCCAATTTTGTTTTTGTCATCGTGATGCATAACTGTGTGTCCTCCCTCTAACCCTAGTTTGATTTAAATAAAAAACACTCATCCCTAATAAAAGGGACGAGTGTTATATTCGTGGTTCCACCCTTGTTCCAATTGGCATGAAGACACAAATCACCAATTGCTCAAGTTTCAGATAACGGCGATTGCCGGCAACAATTACTAGATATTCGTTCACTGCTGCAGTTCAAAGGTGGTAAACTATTCTTTCGTATTAGGAAACTCACAGCCTAAGGCTTCCCTCTCTGAAAATCGTAAAAAATAGATCATGTCCTTATCAATACTTTTATAATGTCGGATTTTATTATTAATGTTCATTATATTGAATTTTTTAAAAAAAGCAAGTGTGTTTTATAGTACGTAGTAGAATTATTTCAGTATAGTATAACAGTTATATCAAACGAAACTACTATTAGCGGTCCTTTGTTTTAAACCTTGCCGTGGCAGAAAAAGGCCCTGACCGCTTCCACACATGGCCAGTTGCTCTCACTCACCTAAAAAAGGCGCTCTTTCATTTTGTATTTATAAAGAAAAAGAGTTAACCAAAATCCTGCTAAAGCAGTATTTTAGGTTAACTCCTTCTTTATATCATAACAACGATCTTCTCTTATGCCTCTTGCAGTTGTCCATCTTCACGGTCCATTACTTTCTTTAGTAGCACAGTTTGAATGACAGTAAATAAGTTACTTGTAATCCAGTACAAGACGAGTCCTGACGGTGCAGCAGATCCCATAAATAAAATCATTGCCGGCATCATAAACTGCTGAACTTTCAATACTTGGCTTTGTTCTCCTGTCATATTAGATTGAAATACTTTCATCTGCAGAAATGTTGACAGAGCAGCAAGGACAGGTAAAATGTGATAAGGATCTGGATGCCCTAAATTTACCCATAAGAAAGAAGCTGTACGAATCTCTTCTGTATGACTAATAGCATAGTACAATGCTGAGAAAACCGGCATTTGCAGCAAGAGTGGTAAACATCCCATCATTGGGTTCACACCGTTCGTTCTCATTAAAATCATCGTTTCTTGTTGATATTGCTTTTGTTTCTCCGGATTTTTCGTAACATCTCCATACTTTTCCTTCAATTTCTGAAGTTCCGGCTGTATTTTCTTTGTTTTTAATTGGCTGCGATATTGCGTAATCGTCAGTGGCAGTAAAATCGTACGAACTACAATCGTAATAATGATAATGGCAATCCCAAAGCTATGATTCGGCAAATGGTGCGCCACAAACTGCAACATAACAGAAATTGGATATACAATATAGTGATTCCAAAATCCAGGACTACTCGCATCAATTGGTGCTGCACTTGCATTCGCATTTGCATTACCACATCCCGATAAAACAACAACAAGTAATAATGATAAACTTACGAGCCAAGCTCGGTATGATTTAAACATATATATATTCCTCCAATGTTTCATAATTCGTTAGCGAAACATTGGTATATACGGACCTACATCATCACTCTCTCCACTTGCTTCTTGCCTGCGGATTGAGCGGGCCATTCCATGTTTATAAAAGACAGAGAAAAACGAAATATTCCCTATATGCTTATCGCACGTTTCAACACATGCGAAAGCTTTCTGTCTCCCTCTATATGTTTGTTGGCGTACAAAACGCGAAACATTAGTGAGAAACAAAACTTCTAATAAACAAAGTGCTGTTGTTACAACAGATATATATAACATTGCATCTTGCAACAGAAATTCCATCTCTTCACATCCTTATGACAGGATTATATCATACTAATTCAACATGTAAATTCCTTATATTTGACATATCCATGTTTTTATACATGCGTTTAAGTTGTAAAAATTTTATAAAATTTTTGCATACTAATAAAACTATTGTCAGTTGTTAAAAAAAGCATTATTCTCTTCTTGTAATCAAAAACGAATATGGAGATGAAAACAGACATGGGCCAACTAGGAGACGCCGATTACGTTCCCGATACCGCCTTTTTATCATTCCAAGCTGCAAAAACATGGCATTTAGAATTCGTAATTCAACTGATTGTTATTTTAGTTGCTTCAATTTTTTATGCGATTTCAATGAATATGTTTTTTATTCCACATCACATGATTAGTGGCGGCTTTACTGGCGTTGGGATGATTATCGGTTATTTAATGCACTACAACATTGGTGCACTCATCTTTTTATTAAACATTCCACTTCTCTTTCTTAGCTATTTTTACTTAGGAAAGAAAACAACTTTTTTAACAGCATATTTCGTTACTGTATCGACGCTTGCGATGAACGTTATTCCCGTTCATAAAATCTCAGATGATATTTTATTATCTGCTGTCTTTGGCGGCGTGCTGTGCGGGGCTGCAACAGGAATCATTTTCCGATTTGCTTCTTCGACGGGTGGATTCGATATTATTGGGTTAATTGTTGCAAAACATAGAGATATTTCAATTGGTTCTATTATTTTTGCCTTTAACCTTATTCTACTTGTAATCGCTGGTTTTATTTTCGGGTGGGATATTACACTTTACACACTGATCAGCCGATTTGTGGCAAGTAAAGTAATCGATTCCATTCATACTAAGCACATTAAATTAACAGTGATGACCGTTACAGAAAAAGGAGATATCGTGAAAAGAGCTCTGCTCCAAAACGGAATTCGCGGTGTAACAATGGTTGACGCTGTCGGCGGATATACAAATCATAAGAAAAAAATGATTTACACAGTTGTTACGCGCTATGAACTAGGAGAAATTAAACGTCTGATAAGGCACGTTGATCGTCATGCTTTTATTAACATTACAGAAACAGTAGAAGTAGTCGGACGATTTAAACGTATATAACAAAACGCAAGGATGATGTCCTTGCGTTTTTCATACTGTTGAAAAAC
>NZ_NVOY01000002.1 GCF_002551005.1 Bacillus pseudomycoides | reverse complement strand
TTATTAGATAGTTTATCAATTATTTGAACCTATATATCCTGAATAAACCTTGCAATAAAAAAACAATTTAAATAATCTAAGGAACCGTATTTAATATTGAATTACCTTACATACTTCTGTTTAAACTATAAGCATTGTTATATAAATAAAAATAACGCTTCCTCGTGGGTATCTTACCAATATTGTGTCGTATCGTGGCCAACCTACCAAATTTATGTCTTAATAATGCGACACAAATTTAGCAAGTTGTATAATTAAACATCCCGAAAACATTATATCGAGGTGAAGATTTTACTACCCAAATTAGTGTCGTCCGACAGTGAAACTATAAAACGACACTTCCATCAGTAGGGTTTTTCATTCCCCGTTGATGATGAGTCGAACCACTTAGCAGTCTCTGCATATTCAGGGGTGGAGATTACTGCCTTCGAATAGCGGGATAAAAATGAATATAGAGGGGGGAATGACTACATGAACTATTTATTTCTCGTCCTTATCTTTCTCTTACTGTGGGCAACTTTCGACTTTATGTGCGGAAGAAAAATCCATTTAAACAACCTTAAACCACGTTCCTTTCCTGTACGCCATAGTAATTTTAAACTGTATACATATGGGCAAACATTATATAAGGAACTATTTACTGATATACAACACGCTAAACATCATATACATATTTTGTTTTTTATCGTAAAAAATGATGAGATTAGTCATACCTTTTTACAGCTTTTAATGGAAAAAGCAGAGCAAGGTATTGAAGTTCGCCTTCTTCTTGATCGAATCGGCAGTCATCATTTGCCAAAACAAATGATTCATAAATTAAAGGAGCGCGGTGTGCATTTTTCATTTTGTCATAAAATCCGCCTTCCCTTTCTCTTTTTCTCTGTTAATCAAAGAAACCATAGAAAAATTACAATTATTGATGGGAAAATTGGATACATTGGGGGCTTCAACATCGGGGAGGAATATTTAGGACACAACAAAGAACTAGGGCCTTGGCGTGACTATCATCTTCGCCTTACCGAAGAAGGTGTGCAAGATTTGCAAACGCAGTTTCTACACGATTGGCGCGATGATACAAATGAAGACTTATTGCACGAAAATTATTATTTTCCAATACTAAAAAGAGGTGAAACTTCTCATCAGTTTATACCAACTGACGGCGCATATTTACAACAAACTTTTCTCGATCTCATTGAAAAGGCAACAAAAGAGCTGTATATTGGTACACCCTATTTTATCCCTAGCAAAAAACTAATGAACGCATTGCTGCGCGCTCAAAAAAGAGGCGTTCATATCACGATACTCGTACCTAAAAAAGCAGATCATCCATTTGTTCGCGAAGCGAAACTCCCATATTGCCGGAAGCTTATTGAAGCAGGCTGCCATATTTATGAATTTCTAGATGGATTTTTTCACGCGAAAATTATAATGGTAGATGGCTGTATTTGTGATATTGGAACGGCAAATTTTGATAAACGAAGCTTATATATTAATCATGAAATTAATTGTATATTATATGGCTCACCATTTTTAGAACAAGTGAAAAAAGAAATTGACCAAGACTTAGAAGCATCCGTTTTACTTTCTTTGGACGACGTTTCTTCTTTATTCCTTTTGGATAAAGGAAAAGAATGGATTGGAACGTTACTTTCTTTTTTTCTATAAAGTGAAACTTACATTGTGGACTGTTCTCCTGCAAAAACAATGACCTTTACAAGATGGAAACAATTGAATCAAGATTTAGCACTCTTTCAATGAGTAGCAGATTCTATTCGGGGAATATAACGCCGAAGCAGTAGTATCCTTGAACGGTAAACTTATGCTGAAGATTATTACGGAAGGAAATAAGACCTAAAAAAGAAACAACCGCCTTGATTAGACGGTTGTTTTTATATCTTAGTGCTCAAATGGTAAATCTGAAGCTAATTGTACTACATCACTATGATTTGTTACTGCTTGATTTTGCTCTACTAGCGTACCGCCAAATGAAATACCTGCTAACATTGCTAATGTCAATAAACTACCAACAAGAAGTTTCTTCATATTCCATTCCCCCACGTCTTTTTTTATAATATAACATGAAATTTTATCCATAAAACATGCAATTATGCATACCCATTTTTTACCTATTTAAATTTTCATTTTGCTTAAAAGCGTATTTTTATAAGAATGTAGGTCTAATAGTTCAAAGAAGAAAAGCGCTTTCTCATAAGCAATTCTAATATCACCTTCTGAACGCCCTAGCTTTTCAAGACATTCTCCTTTTTGATAAAATAACTGCCCAATGAGTGTCATGTTACTAATGCGGCATGATGTTTCGATTGCTTTTTCAACGTGATAAAAAGCTTCTTCATACTGTTCATCTAAATACAATGCCTTTGCATAATTATAGCCAACCTTTATCGCAAACTCCTCGTTACTATGTAATGATTCCAGCTGTTTTAAAATATCTTGATAAAGTTCAATGCTTTTTTGAATACATTCATTTTCCGCATAAATATTTGCAATTGAATTTTCAATATATAAATTTTGAAATACATCAATACCTACTGATTGATGATTTATTAATTTTTTCAATTCCAAAATGCAGTATTCATAATTCACTTTTTTCAATACATACGCTGATAAGTGATGATGCCAAAGAAGAAACTGTTGAAACTCCGGATGATCTTCTTCTTTCTTTAATTCATCCCATACCTTTTTATAAATTTCTTCATATCTCTTTTGTTTACATAGTGATTGAATATGATCTTTAAATTGTTTTTTTCGTTCAATATCAGAATAAGCGAGTACTTCATAAAAATGAATGATCGGTACTTGTAACTTTGCAGCAATACCTTGCAATATGTCCATACTCGGATATACTACTCCTGATTCAATTCTACTTACCTCAGATTGATGACATATATTATCAGATAACTGCTTTTGTGTTAAACCTCTCATTGCTCTAATTTTTTTAATTTCGGCTCCTAGTTTTTGCGCGTGCATATTCGTCCACCATCCCATTTATAGCAATTTAGTTTTAAAAATGGTCATACCACTACAATAATGCCATTTCGACAATTTTCGATATGAAATATTGCATAATTTATATAAAATTCAGCAATTTCCTCTTACAATTCATCTCATACAATTACTAGATTAGGAGTGTTAGAGATGAATTATAAAAAAATGACTAGTACCCTTCTTGCTTTCGGTCTGCTCCTTCCTTTATCAGCTGAAGCAATTTATGCACAAGAAATTGATAAAAACCAAGTACAAGTACAAGTCGAAGTTGCTCAGCCTGGTCTAACCATCGGCAAATTAACAGAGCCCCAAAGCGACACGAAAGAAACTATCGCGAAAAAATATTTAAAAGGTGAAGTACAAGGGGCAAAAGCACAACAAGAACAAGTTACCACTGAAAAAAATGTTGATTTCCAACTGACAAATAAAGAAACAAAAGAAAACCAAACAGAAGTACGTCTTACCCAAACTTATAAAAGCTACAAAGTATACGGCCAAGACTTAATTGTAAAAGTAGATAAAAATGGAGTAATTACAACTGTCAGCGGTAAGGTTGTCCAAAATTTAGCACAACAACCTAATCTTACTATAACAAATTTTTTGTCGAAAAATGAAGTAAAAACTTCATTACGAAGCGCTCTTCAAATTTCAAAGGATGCATTAGAAAAAGAATTTACTAGTGAAACTGTCATTTATAAAAAGGCAGACGGCAGCTACACATATGCTGATATTATTACATTCACATATGAAAATAACGATCAAATTGTTAGCGGTCACGCAATCATTGATTTAATCAATGGTGAAATATTATTCCAAGAAAAAATGGTAAAAAATAAAGAAAAGCAACCTGTTCAAAAAGCTGTGCTTCCGCAGTTATCTTCAGCAAAAGAACAAGGAAATGGTGTAAATGCACTACTAGAAAAGGTATTATTCAATATCTCAAAAGGATCTGATGGAAAATTTTATTTAGCTGATTTAACGCGTGGGAACGGTATTTATATTTATGATGCAAACTATGCAGATTCAAAAGGCGGGTATAGTCAAGCTGGCTATCCTGGCACACTCGTTTCTAGTACGACAACTACATTTGCAGACAAAGAAGCTGCTGGTGTTATGAAAAATATGAGTGCTATTTATGATTACTTTAAAACAAAGCACAATCTAAAAAGCTATGATAATAAAAATGCAAAAATTGTCGCAAGTGTACACGGATTCGATTCTACTCAAGTAAGTGCCGGTGTAAAAACAAACTATGAAAACGCCTTTTGGCATCCAGCTTGGAACCAAATGGTGTTTGGTGATGGCTTAGATGGAAAATTAACATCTGCTATTGATGTAACCGCACATGAATTTGGACACGCTGTATTTAGCGGAACAACAAAAAATAAAGTTGTAAGATACCCAAGCGCCGAAACAACTGCATTAAACGAAGGACTTGCAGACTTCTGGGGAACACAAATCGAGTTTTACGTAAAGAAAGACAAAGGAAACTGGATTATGGGTGACACATTAGACAGCCTAACAATTCGTGACATTCCAAACGAAATTGGTGACGGTGGTAAAAAACTATATACAAATTTACAGGATTTCTATAATGATGGAAATAACCAAGAATCTCACGTAAATTCAGGGATTATTAGCCACGTTCTTTATCAATTGACAGAAGGAAAACCATATAATGGTGTAACAGTTGCAAAACAAGGTAACGAGAAAGTAAGCAAAATCGTTATGCGCGCCCTGCAAAACTATGCAACATCCGCAGAAGATTTCGAATCTCTTCACTCTCACATTGTACAAGCTGCAAAAGATTTATATGGTAACGCAGTGGGGGCAGAAGTGGAGAAAGCATTCGTAGCTCATGGTTACGAAGCGTTACCACAAGTGAATAAAGTAATTGAAATACAATAATAAAAAAAGATGTTTACCGATTCACATTGGTAAACATCTTTTTTCATATCCAGCCTTTTTCTTCGGCAATCCCAATCGCCTCAATCCGATTTTTTGCATCTAGCTTCGTTAAAACATCCGAAATATAATTTCGAACGGTCCCAGATGAAAGGTATAGTGTTTTGGCGATTTCATTTGTCGTTTTTCCTTCTTTCGCTAATAGAAGAACTTCTTTTTCCCTATCTGTTAATGGATTTTGTTCTTGCCAAAGTCCAAACATAAGCTCAGGAGAAATTTCTCGTTTTCCATTCATAACATTACGAATTGCCGCTGCAAGATCTTCACTCGGACTATCTTTTAATAAATATCCCTGTACATTTGCTTTCATTGCCCGCTCGAAATAACCAGGACGAGCAAATGTTGTTAAAATCATAACTTTGCACTGTGATTGCTGTTTCCGTAATGTTTCAGCAACATCCAACCCGCTTTGAATCGGCATTTCAATGTCCATAATACTAATATCCGGCTGTAATGTTTCAATTAGCTTTAAAGCCTCTTCTCCGTTTTCCGCTTGCCCAACAACTTTAATATCATCTTCTAAATCCAGCAAAGCTCCTAACGCTCCGCGAAGCATACGCTGATCTTCTGCAATGATGATTCGAATCATGCACGCGCACCTTCTTTCCCTGTTCTTATGACAATTGGAACATGTATCGTTAACATCGTTCCATTATGAACATCACCTAATTGAAGCACTCCATCAATAAGAGCCAAGCGCTCCCTCATGCCAAGAATACCATTCCCATCATGATTTTTTTGTAATCCAATGCCATTATCCTTTACTTGTACGATCAATTTCCCTTGTTCTTCAAATAAAGTGATCGTGCACCCTGTTGCCTTACTATGCTTCACCACATTTGTCACCGCTTCACGTATACACATTCCTATAATATTTTGTTCTAGCGGCGATAATACATCCGTACTTGTCTCCTGTTGCACCTCTAACGATATACTAGCAGCTTGAAGAATCACCTTCACTTGCTCTATCTCTTCTTCTACAGTAATCATCCGCATATCAGAAATTAATTCTCGCAATTGTTTTAACGCTGTTCTTGATGTTTGCGTAATTTCCTTCGCCTCTAGACAAGCGCGTTCCGGATTTTTCACAATAAGTTTCTCAACAAGCTGGCTTTTTAATGTAATAAGCGATAACGTATGTCCTAACGTATCATGTAAATCTCTTGCAATACGTTGCCGTTCTTCGCGCTTCACTAAATCACGAATTTGTTCATTTGCTTCACTCAATTGTGTTCTTAATATTTTTTTCTGATTAAAATTCCGCATACCAAAAGGTGTAACAACCATTAAAATAAACATCGGGATTGCGGTTATAGCAGACGTGTTTGTAAACTCGCGCATGTTCACCAACATAAAAGAACCAATCATTACGATTAAAAGGAAAAACAACAATCGAAATTGTTTTTTTGTCGGTGCAAATCCCATTGCATATGCTGTATAGAATCCAAAGAAAATCATAGATGGGTCATAAAACGTACTAAATAAGAATGCAATTACAAGTTGAATACAGGCCCACATAACAAAATTCTTTGGCACAAAATAAAGCTGGCGGTATGCAATAACAAAGAGTACAAGCATCCCGCCTCCTAATATCAATTTCCACCCTGATTGCCCCGTCAAGTAGTAAAGAGGATACAACAAGTATACGAGCCATATATAAGGGAAAAAACCCATCTGTTTTGGAAAGAGTTCAAACTGCTTCTTTTCAGTCATTTTATACCGCTTCCTGTCTTTTTCTTATATATATTGATAGTACAACAAAAGCGATAAAATAGCCTCCTAACACCACGGCATTTTCCAAACTAATTGCTTTACCAGCAACAATGTCCCAAGCCCCGCTTCCGAAATGATACGTCGGCGTCCATTCTCCAATGCTTCTTAACGTCTTTGGAAGTATTTCAATTGGCATCCACAAGCCGCCTAAAATCGCCAAACACATATTTAACATATTCGCAAGTCCCATAGCAGCATCGGTCTTCTTAATAGCACCGATAATCGTTCCAATTGCTAGAAATGGTGTAACACCAATTAATAACCATAATCCAGCGCCAATCCACTGTCCAATCGTTAAATCTACATGATTTATTAATATACCTGCGATAAAAATAACTGCAATTGAAAAAGCATTTACAACCGTTTGAGCAACAATTTTTGCAAATAAATACACGCCTTCTGGCAGCGGTGTAACTTGTAAAAGCTGTGTCCAGCCCTGCCCTTTTTCTTGTGATAAGCGACCACCAAAGCCAAAGAGTGCTGATCCTACAATACTAAACGTAGCCATCGAAATTAAATAGTGCGCTTTCCATGCATCACCGTTTCCTGGTGATGATACGACATTTGTGAAAATATAGTAAAACATAACCGGCATTAATAATGAGAAAAAGATAAATAATTTATTGCGAAACGTACGTAATATTTCTATTTTACATTGCATCCAAAATGCTCTCATGCGATTTCCTCCTTCTGCTTTGCGACAAACTGTTCAAAGGCTTCATCCAAACTGCCGCGTTCAACAGCAATATCCATAACAGGTAAGTTTTTATGAAAAATTTCTCGAAGCGTAGCATCCGTATCATCCGTTGTCAGCACCACACGGTTTTCATGCCACTGAACACTTGTAACATGAGGTAAGCTGCGAAGCATGCTCGTCGGCAGTTCCTCTTTTGCATAAAATGAAATTGTTTTTTGAGAAATCGTCGCTTTCATTTCATCTGGCGTTCCATCGGCAATGATTTTGCCGTTACCAAATAATAAAATTCGATTTGCTAATGCATCTGCTTCTTCTAAATAATGTGTTGTTAAAATGATTGTTTTTCCTTCATCCGCTAATTTTCGAATTGTATCCCAAAAGCTTTTTCTAGACGTAATGTCCATCCCTACTGTTGGTTCATCTAAGAAAAGCAAATCAGGATTCCCAGCAAGCGCAAGCGCAAAATTTAAACGTCTTTTTTGACCACCAGACAACTTTTCGCACCTTTGCTTTCTTTCTGATGCTAAATTGGATAGCTGAAGTAATGTTTCTTTTGCAATTGGATTCGTATAATAACTACGAAACAAGTCAATTGCTTCTTCTACTGATACACTATCAATGACGCTCACTTCTTGCAGCATTGCTCCAAGGCGATTGCGAACATCTCGGTGTTTTGGGCTCTTACCGAAGATTGAAACTTTCCCTTCTGAGGGATCCCTTAATCCGAGCATCATCGAAATGGTTGTCGTTTTACCAGCTCCGTTCGGTCCAAGTAATGCAACGATTTCCCCTTTCGCTACTGTAAATGAAACGTTATTTACTGCTTTTTTATGTTTAAATGTTTTTGAAACACCATTTACTTCAATTATTTGTTTCATTTCTCCACCTCCGTCGTTCTTATATTTATATTGTATAAATTGGAAGGGATGGAAAACAGTACGAGACGTCATGACATGAATATGACAAATGTCAGGAAATCTTGAAATGAGTGACTTCCTAGGCCAGTAGCAGGACAAAAATAAACATGATACAATCATGTAAGATGTACATTCGAGGAAGGACAGTGGTTTTCATGATTATTCGCAATGAACAAGATTTAGAAGGCTTACGGAAAATCGGCCGCATCGTTGCGCTTGCTCGCGAGGAAATGAAAAAACAAGCAAAGCCAGGCATGACAACGAAAGAACTTGATTTAATCGGTAAGAAAGTATTAGATGAGCACGGTGCGATTTCTGCACCTGAAAAAGAATATAATTTTCCAGGTACAACTTGCATTTGCGTCAACGAAGAGGTTGCACACGGCATCCCAGGAGACCGTGTTCTAAAAGAGGGCGACTTAGTAAACGTCGACGTATCTGCGGCACTTGATGGTTACTATGCAGATACAGGTATTTCATTTGTTCTCGGGCAAGACGAAGCAAAAGAAAAACTTTGCGCTGCTGCTGAAAGTGCATTTTGGGCAGCTATGAAAAAAGTAAAAGCTGGTGCAAAACAAAACCAAATTGGTCGTGCGGTTAACAATGATGCTCGTAAAAATGGCTATAAAGTCATTGAAAACTTAACAGGACACGGCATCGGCCTTAGCTTACACGAAGCACCAAATCATATTTTAAGCTATTTCGATCCAATGGATAACGCTCTCTTAAAAGACGGACTTGTCATAGCAGTAGAACCATTCGTATCTATGGGGGCAGATCATATTATCGAACGCGGCGATGATGGCTGGACATTTGTCACACCAGATAAAAGCCTAGTTGCACAGTGCGAGCATACAATCGTTGTAACTCGCGGTGAACCGATTATTTTAACAGCGCTATAAAGAAAACACACAGGGATTACAGAAATCTAATCCCTGTCATAAAAAACAAAATCAGCGCGTCCCATACTCAATCGGGGCGCGCTGATTTCATTTAAAAAACTTTCCGTTTTCAACATAGAAAAAAAACCTTTAGGTTTCATTCTTTTCTTCACCTGTCCATGAAGTTTTTGAATGATTACCTAAAGGAGCTATAAATCATACTCTAAAACTTTTTATTGTTTAATTCGTTGACGAGCGAATAGAATTCCACCTAAAACGAACAATACCATTCCTCCAACAATTGAAATCATTTCCGCTGGTGCTCCTCCTGTTTTAGGAAGTAATATTGTCGACTTATCGTTTTCTTTATTAGATGGAACCTTGGGATTGCTATTTGAGTTTAGATCTTTTGGATCCTTATTTATCTCAGTACTCGTGTTCGGATCTTTTGGATCTTCATCTGTCCATTCCTGAATCTTTGTATTTGTAATGTCATAACCGTTTACTTCGGATTGATATCCATCTACTGGTTGTTCTTTTACTTCATACTTATATGCTTTACCGTCTGCATCATATGTTGCTAAATCTGTAAACGCATATTTCCAGCCTTTTTCCGCTGTTACTTCTTGTGTTGCGATTACTTTGCCATTTTGTAGTAGATGAACTTTGATCATTGTCGGACGATCTTTTGCATTGTCGTCTTTCCATGTTTTCGTTCCTTCTACTGCTGTTTTTCCTACTTTTGTATTTGTGATGTCATAACCGTTTACTTCGGATTTGTATCCGTCTACTGGTTGTTCTTTCACTTCATACTTGTATGCCTTACCTTCTGCATCATATGCTGCTAAATCTTTAAATTCGTATTTCCAGCCTTTTTCCGCTGTTACTTCTTGTGTTGCGATTACTTGGCCGTTTTGTAGTAAGTCTACCTTGATCATTGTCGGACGATCTTTCGCATTGTCGTCTTTCCATGTCTTCGTTCCTTCTACTGCTGTTTTGCCCACTTTTGTATTTGTGATGTCATAGCCGTTGATTTCTGTTTTATATCCATCTACTGGCTGTTCTTTCACTTCATACTTATATGCTACTCCATTCGCATCGTACGCTTGTAAATTGTCAAACGTGTACTTCCAATTTGTTGCCGCGCTTACTTCTTTCGTGTCAATTACTTGACCGTTTTGTAGTAGCTCGACTTTAATCGAGCTTGGACGATCTTTCGCATTGTCGTCTTTCCATGTCTTCGTTCCTTCTACTTTTGTCTTGCCTACTTTTGTATTTGTAATGTCGTAACCGTGTACCTCGGATTGATATCCTGCCACTGGTTGTTCTTTCACTTCATACTTATATGCTACTCCATTCGCATCATAAGCTGGTAAATCTGCAAATGTGTAATTCCAACCATTCGCTGCTGTCACATATTGTGTAAGTAAGAACGTACCATTTTGATATAAGTCTACCTTGATTGTACTTGGACGATCTGTTGCGTTGTTATCATTCCAAGTCTTTGTTCCTTCTACTTTTGTCTTTCCTACTTTTGTATTTGTGATGTCATAACCATTCACTTTGGATTCATATCCTGCTACTGGTTGTTCTTTCACTTCATACTTGTACGCTACTCCAATTGCATCGTAGGCTTGTAGATTTTCAAACGTGTACTTCCAATTTGTTGCTGCGCTTACTTCTTTCGTGTCAATCCATTTACCGTTTTGGTATAAGTCTACTTTAATTGCACTTGGACGATTTGTTGCATTATCATCATTCCAAATCTTTGTTCCTTCTACCGCTGTCTTTCCTACTTTTGTATTTGTAATGTCATAACCGTTTACTTTGGATTCATATCCCGCTACTGGTTGTTCTTTCACTTCATACTTGTATGCTACTCCATTTGCGTCATATGCTTCTAAATCTGCAAATGTATATTTCCAGTTGTTTGACGCTGTTACTTCTTTCGTGTCAATCTTTTCACCATTTCGGTGTAACTCCACTTGAATTGAGCTTGGACGATTTGTTGCGTTGTTATCGTTCCAAATTTTCGTTCCGTCTACTTTTGTCTTGCCTACCTTTGTATTTGTGATGTCATAACCGTTTACTTTGGATTCATATCCCGCTACTGGCTTTTCTTTCACTTCATACTTGTACGCTTTTCCTTCTGCATCGTACGCTTCTAGATTGTCGAATGTGTATTTCCAGCCATCTGCTGCTGTTACTTCTTTCGTGTCAATCTTTTCACCATTTCGGTGTAACTCCACTTGAATTGAGCTTGGACGATCTGTTGCGTTGTTATCGTTCCAAATTTTCGTTCCTTCTACTTTTGTCTTGCCTACCTTTGTATTTGTGATGTCATAACCGTTTATTTTGGATTCATATCCTGGTACTGGCTTTTCTTTCACTTCGTACGTGTACGCTACTCCATTTGCGTCATAGGCTGGTAAATCTGCAAATGTGTACTTCCAATCATTCGCTGCCGTTACATATTGTGTAAGTAGGAACGTGCCATTTTGGTATAAGTCTACCTTAATTGAACTTGGGCGATCGATTGCATTGTTATCCTTCCAAGTTTTTGTTCCTTCTACGTTTATTTTTCCTACTTTTGTATTCGTGATATCATAACCGTTTACTTCAGATTGATAACCTGGTACTGGTTGTTCTTTCACTTCATACTTGTATGCGACTCCATTCGTATCGTACGCTTGCAGATTGTCAAACGTGTACTTCCAATTACCTGCTACTGTTACTTCTTGCGTTTGAATTACAGTACCATTTTGGTATAAATCTACTTGGATTGCACTTGGACGATCTGTTGCATTGTTGTCATTCCAAGTTTTTATTCCTTCTACTTTTGTCTTTCCTACTTTTGTATTTGTGATGTCATAACCTTTCACTTCGGATTGATATCCGTCTACTGGTTCTTCTTTCACTTCATACTTATATGCTTTGCCTTCTGCATCGTAGGCTTCTAGATTGTCAAACATGTACTTCCAACTGTTTGCTGCTGTTACTTCTTTCGTGTCAATTACCGTACCGTTTTGTAGTAAATTGACTTTGATTGCACTTGGACGACTTGCTGCATTGTTATCCTTCCAAGTTTTTGTTCCTTCTACTTTTGTCTTTCCTACTTTTGTATTTGTGATGTCATAACCTTTTACTTCGGATTTGTATCCATCTACTGGTTGTTCTTTCACTTCATACTTGTATGCGACTCCATTCGCATCGTACGCTTCTAGATTGTCAAATGTGTACTTCCAATTGTTTGTTGCTGTTACTTCTTTCGTGTCAATCTTTTCACCGTTTCGGAATAACTCTACTTGGATTGAGCTTGGACGATCTGTCGCGTCGTTATCCTTCCAAGTCTTTGTTCCTTCTACTTTTGTCTTTCCTACTTTTATATTTGTGATGTCATAACCATTCACTTCGGATTGATATCCATCTACTGGTTGTTCTTTCACTTCATACTTATACTCTTTACCGTCTGTATCGTAGACTGCTAGATTTTTAAATTCATATTTCCAACCTGTTGCTTCACTTACTTCTTTCGTATCAATCTTTTGACCATTTTGGAATAAATCTACTTTGATCATTGTCGGACGATTTTGATTGTCGTCTTTCCAAGTCTTCGTTCCTGTAATGGATGTAGTTTTCACTTTATTCGAAATCGGTAATTTAATGCCCTTTACAGCATCTGATTTTACTTCAAACTCTACTTTTGCCTGCGGGTCAAAATCAATATAATTTGGAGCTGAAACTTCTTGTACATAATATTTTCCTGGTGTTAAATCCTTGATTTCGATAATACCTTTTTCATCTGTTGTATATTGACCGCCAACTTGTTCGCCGGGATCTTTATACAACTTAAATGAAACATTCGGTATTACCTTTTCTTCGCTCCCTTCAAGGTGCTTAACAATTTTTAGCGTTCCTTTTGAAGGTAAGTCCCCGCTAGCTCCACCACCAGCTGACATATTTTCGACTGGATAAGTACCCGAGTCAGAAACTGGCTGTTTATTATAAACTTGGTAATCAATCGTATAATCATTCTTAAAATAATCTTGCTTCTTTCCAGCTTCCGTTATTATAGATGTATAACCAATCTCAAAAGAGGCAAGACGTGCTTTATCCCTATACAGCACAACTTCAAATGATTTGTCACCAGTAAAGGTGATCTTTCCGTAACGTTGCTGTTCAAAATCTGACAGCTTTAAGTATCGATCACCTAGATAATCAATAACATGTATATTGAAACTATCCTTATTAAGTGTTTGACCTTCTTGTAAATTATCAGTCACAACAATATCGCGACTTAACTCTTCTCTATTTAAGTTTATATTCAAGAACCAACGTACTTCATTATCCTTACCTGAGTTCATATCACCAGTTTTATAAAAAAACGGTTTCTTTCCAGGATCTGTACCACCACCACTAGTTGGACCGGTAATTGTTATAGCTTGCTTATCTACAGTTGTACCAAAATTTGTTTCAATCTCTTTCTTTTGGTCCGTTCCTACATCAGCAGCTTGCACTCTAAAGTTTAAATACCCTTTAATATTTTGATGTGTGCTCACTTTATCATTAAATGTACATACCACAGTACCTGAAGTGACTGTACAAGTACCATAATCATCTAAAGGAAATGTTGTATTTAATCCTTTTAATTCTTCAGGCAGTGTTAATGTTAGTGTGTCTCCAGGCTTCAGCCTAAGTCCATTTTTTTCACTAAAGTTTACAGTTACTTTCGTCTGTTCCCTGCTCTGTAGACCTTGCTTAATCGTAAAACTATCCACAAGTCCCGCTGTATTTAACTCTTGTGCATTTGCGATTATAGGCATTAAACTCTGGCCTATAGTAAACATAAAAATCATTATAATTGAAAAAATCGAAGTAATTCTTTTTAAATGCATGCCTTGTGTAAATCCCCCTTTAAATTACAAATTAAGTAATTTTCGGAGCAAAGAGGCTATAACAAAGATTCTATTACTCAATGTCATTGAATTATTTCATTATATATTGAATAACCATTGTTATCTTTTTCTCTTTCTTCACCCCTTCTATTACTTAGAAACTCGAAATGTTACTTCTATATAAACTCATCTAATTTTTTTCAATATGTCTAAACAGTAAAATTATTGATTTGTACTATTTAACAAGACCAAATAAAGGAATGGACGAACGATAGAACAACTTTTAAAAGGATCTACAATAATCATTCGTCTTGTTATGCAAGGGTATTATGTGGTAGAGATTGCAAAACTTCTTCATATCCATCGCAAAATGCTAAGTACGCAAAAACTCTAATGTGGGCAATATAGACGATCCATTTCGTAACAAATATGCATCTAGCCACCTTACTTAATGATTCTCCAGATGAAGAACAAGAAGTACAGCGTATGACACAAGTCGAAAAAAAACAGCTTCGAAGCATGCTAGTATACTCGTATTCTAAAGAATGTCATTGAAGATAAGTTTTCTGTGACCATGAATCGAAGTGAAATCGGTCATATGCTAAATTTAGAGATACAAAACCGACCTACACACCGAAACAAACTGGTAAGAGAAACAAGAAGTATTTCAACCTCAGCGCTATATGATTAAAAACGCTTCGGACAAAGTTTTTGTTATTTGTCTATACGGATAAATAATCATATTCTCCAAATCTGAATACAGTACAAACTTGAGGTAATAAAAAAGTATAATTGTCAACCGAATTTATATGCATTATGCAGAAATACATCAGTCAGTCTTTTTATTTTTGGAGTATATAAATGTGTATTACGAAAAAGGACTTCGCCTACTAGGTTCTATGTCGAAGAATGAAAGTGAAATTATATACGTTAATTTTTCTAAAGAGGAACCAAATCTAATAATCGAGATATTGACATATCTTGATGATTAATGGTAATATCGAAATTGAAAGATTTATATCCTTTCACTACTCTTATCAAATTATGAAAAATTAAATTGTACCGCACGTACTATATAAATTCATTTTGATTTATCAACATATAATTCGTTATTATGCAGAATAAAACATGAGTTGCATTCGCGCTTTCTACCTTTATTCTCACCCTTACATGTGGCAAAAAAAGCCTTGACCACCTTTATGCATGATTAAATGCCCTCGCTTATCTAAACAGAAAGAGGGGTCTTATGTAATTTTTAAAGGTGCTTACTAATCGTTTAGACACTTGGTTAGATGAAGTGTTATTTGACATATTTTCTTAAATGTAACAACAGTATTTACAACGATTTAACTATCCCCCTTAAACAGAAATTATTTCCCAAGCCTATTATTCTAAAATGATTACAAAAAAGCAATATTTTCTATTTTTTGCGTCAACAATATAACACATTTTTGACACATATATATTTAGAACAAAAAACTGAAAACGATTTCTTAGGGATGGTTTTCCAACATCAAACTGTATGTGCGATGTTTCTTCTTGACCTTTCAAATTTCTTATTTTTAATATCTGATCAGTCTATAGACTGATCAGATATTTTTATATCACTTCTAAATAAAGTAGATATTTTTCTTCATTACATCTTTTCTGGTGCAGATACTCCAACTAATGCTAATGCATTTTGAAGGGTAATGCGTACTGCACGCATTAAATCGTAACGAGCTTTACTTAATTCTACATTATCTTGGTTTAATACTTTTTCTGCATTGTAGAAGCTATGAAGCGCTGCTGCTAAATCAAATGCATAGCTTGTAATACGGTGCGGCAGGCGTTTTTGTGCTGCTTCTGCAACTGCTGCTGGGAATTCACCAAGTTTCTTTAACAAGTCTACTTCTTTCTCAGAAGCAACTAGTTTGTAGTTCACATCGCTGCCTGCAGCTAAACCAAGTTCTTCACCTTGACGAAGAATACTGCATACGCGTGCATGTGCGTATTGTGCATAGTATACTGGGTTTTCATTTGATTTTGATACCGCTAAATCCATATCAAAGTCTAAATGAGAGTCACCGCTGCGCATTGCAAAGAAGTAACGCATTGCATCCACTCCTACTTCTTCCATAAGCTCACGAAGTGTAACAGCTTTACCTGTACGTTTACTCATTTTCACTTTTTCACCGTTTTGGTATAGTTGTACCATTTGGATGATTTCTACTTCTAATGTATCTTTTTCGTATCCAAGCGCTTGAATTGCTGCTTTCATACGAGGAATGTAACCGTGGTGGTCAGCACCCCAAATGTTGATTAATTTATCAAAACCGCGCTCTAATTTATCACGGTGATACGCAATATCTGGCGTTAAGTATGTGTAAGAACCATCGTTTTTAATTAATACACGGTCTTTATCATCGCCGTAAGTTGTAGAACGGAACCATGTTGCGCCCTCTTCTTCAAACACTTCACCGCGCTCTTTTAATACTGCAAGAGCTTCATCAATTTTACCGTTTTTATATAATGATGTTTCAGAATACCAAACGTCAAAATTTACACGGAAACTTTCTAAGTCCTTTTGAAGCTTTTCTAATTCATATTTTAAACCGTACTGACGATAGAACTCATAGCTTTCTGCTGCATCTACATGCACGTAACGATCACCGAATTCTTCTGCAAGATGCTTACCAATTCCTATAATATCAGCACCGTGGTAACCGTCTTCTGGCATTTCTTTTTCTAAACCTAACGCTTGCATGTAACGAGCTTCAACAGAAAGCGCTAAGTTATGAATTTGATTACCTGCATCGTTAATATAATATTCACGAGATACATCGTAGCCCGCTTTTGCTAATACGTTACATAGCGTATCACCAACTGCTGCACCACGTGCATGACCTAAGTGCAGGTCACCCGTTGGATTTGCAGAGACGAACTCAACTTGTACTTTTTTGCTCTTACCTGTGTTTGTTTCACCATATGCTTCGCCAGCTGTAATAATTGTAGGAATTAAATCTGTTAAATAGCTGTTATCCATATAGAAGTTAATGAAACCAGGGCCAGCAATTTCGATTTTTTCAATAGAAGCCTTTGCTTTATCAAAATTTGCAACTAATTCTTCTGCAATCATACGAGGTGCTTTTTTCGCTACACGTGCAAGTTGCATCGCCGTGTTTGTAGAGAAGTCACCATTTGCTTTATCTTTCGGTGTTTCTAATATAACGTTTGTAATTTGTTCTTCTGACGCTAATTCTGCTTTTACTACAGCAGCTTTAATTTCCTCTTTAATGAGTTCTTTTACTTGTTCTAAAGAGTTCATTATTGTGCCTCCTTAAGATTGATGGTAATTGTATATCGGCCTGCTTCTTGTTCACTTAGAAGCAATGCATACGTTAGAAAGAGTTGTCCCTTTTTCTTTTCTTCCGACCATTTAAAAAGGACGTTATCCGTTTTCGTTTGCAATGCAAACGTTCCAAGTTCACTGGTATACGTTCCTGTTGTCCACTCACCTTTTTTATGAGTTTGGCGCATCGAAACAGCACCGGAACGCATAATGAGAACTTGATCATCTTGGATTTTAATAATTGTCTTCACTTCGCCTTGTTCGTTCAGTTCTTGAAACGTTACATATGTACTTTGACCCTTTACATAGTATAGACCATTTGCATCAAAAGCAATAGTTTCCTTTCGCGTTCCTTCACGAATTTCCGTTACAAAGTGAACCTGTACTGGTAAGCCTGCAAGTTGCTTCTCCACGTCTTGCACACCTTTCAAAATGTTATAGGTATTGCGTTTTCTAGCTCCAGTGACTAGAATGTTTGGCGGCTTTTCGCCTTCCTTCTCCGCTCATTCTAAGCAAGCCACTTCCGCTTTCCTAAAAATAAAACACTCTTTCTATCATATCAAAAAACAGTGGTGTCTGTCTGCTGAAAGCTGTATTTGCAAACACAATTTATAAATTTTTCTTTCCTAATTAACCATCAACCTTGTGAAATAACAGGAAACCTATTATAAACTCGGTTTTCCATTATTTTTTCAATTTTTCTAGCACATTTGCCGGCACTTCATTCTCTTTCAATTCAGCCCATCCTTGACCTTGACTACCTTTTGCATAGATTTTCAAATATTCTCCACGTCGCAGTTCACGGTTTATCATTTTTTTTACAACTTGCTTATTTCCTTCTCTATCATAAGCAGTAAAGGCATACAAATACCAATCTCCTTTTTTCTCACCTTGATTTGTCACAGCATAACATGCCTTTACTTCCTTACTTGAAACAAAGTTATCTACAAAAGCTTGCACACCTTCTGTTTTCGTTTGTAAATAAAAGGCTCCTGCCCCGCATAAAATAGCAAATACCGCTCCAACTTTTAATATCATACGCATAAAGCTTTTCACCTCTTACATAACGCTTCCTTATTATTATCTTCAGTATAAAATTTACAAAAGGTAATCTCTATCGATTTTCCTTACACTTTTCTTACATCATTGTAAGGAAAGTTACATCATGCATTTTTTCATAAAAACAACATAAGAAAAAGGCTATTTCGAATTGATTCGAAATAGCCTTCGCTTTTATTTTATCCAGCTACGCCTCCTAGGCCCTCGAGTCTAAGAACCTTAACAGTCGGCTTAGCTTTTATTTTTGCACCCATCCAAGTAACATTTCGCGCACAAATTTACTTGCTGCGATTGGTGTTTGATCACTGTGATCGTATACAGGAGCTACTTCAACTAAGTCTGCTCCAACTACGTTTATATTTGAATTTGCAATTGCAACAATGGAATCTAATAGTTCTTTTGATGTAATACCGCCAGCTTCTAACGTTCCTGTACCAGGAGCATGAGCTGGGTCTAATACGTCGATGTCAATTGTGACATAGACTGGGCGTCCTGCAAGTGTTGGTAATACTTTCTTCAATGGTTCTAATACATCAAATTTGTATAAGTTCATACCAACTTCTTTTACCCACTCGAATTCTTCTTTCATACCAGAACGAATCCCGAAAGAATATACGTTTTCTGGGCCAATTAAATCGCACACTTTACGAATTGGTGTAGAGTGAGATAAAGGCTCACCTTCATAAGATTCACGTAAATCTGTATGAGCATCCATATGGATGATCGCTAAATCTGGATATTTTTTGGCCATCGCCTTAAAAATTGGCCAAGACACTAAGTGCTCACCACCAAGACCTAGCGGAAACTTACCAGCATCTAATAGTTTTGTTACATATTCTTCAATCATGTCTAAGCTACGCTGTGCATTACCGAAAGGAAGCGGAATATCACCTGCATCAAAATATTTAACTTCCTCTAGTTCACGATCTAAATATGGACTATATTCTTCTAATCCAATTGATACTTCACGAATACGTGCTGGGCCAAAACGAGAGCCAGGACGATAACTTACTGTCCAATCCATTGGCATCCCGTAAATAACTACTTCAGCATCTTCAAAACTTGGATGACTATTAATAAACACTTTACCTGAATAAGCTTCATCAAAACGCATATTCTTTTCCTCCTATCTGGAACTTAAGGTATCCCAACCTTTCATTTTGTCTCAAATTTGGAGCTATTTGCTCCTCTTTATCGATTTACCATATTCTTTCCCACAAGAAGGAAGAAGCTCCTTCTGCGGGAAAGAACCTTAGTCGGCTTTCTCTCATTCTGAGCAAGCCACTTCCGCTTTTCTTACTGTCTAGCTCCAGCGGCTAGAATCTCCGGTCGTTTCGCCCCCCTCGGACGAGGCAAAAAGCACCTCTCTGTCGGGAGCTCCAACGTCCTGCGATTCTGATCGAGCCGCTTCCGCTTTTCTTACTTAATTAAATCGCCAACGAACTTCGGTAATGCAAATGCTGCTTTGTGAAGCTCTTTTGTATAATATTTCGTTTCGATTTCGTGGAAACGCTCTTCACTTACTTCTAATGGATCATGCTTTTTAGATCCGATTGTGAATGTCCAAAGTCCACTTGGGTATGTTGGAATGTTAGCTGTGTATAGACGCGTAATTGGGAAAATTTCTTTTACGTCTTTAAACACGGTTGAAATTAATTCCGGTGTAAACCAAGGATTGTCCGTTTGCGCTACGAAAATACCGTCTTCTTTTAACGCTTTAGAGATTCCAGCATAGAATCCTTTTGTAAATAGGTTTACAGCTGGGCCTACTGGCTCTGTAGAATCAACCATAATTACGTCATACTCATTTTCACTTTCAGCAATGTGCAGGAAGCCATCGCCTACTTTTACATCTACGCGTGGGTTTTCTAATTCACCAGCAATTTCTGGTAAGTACTTTTTAGAGTACTCGATTACTTTTCCATCGATTTCAACAAGTGTCGCTTTTTTCACGCTTGGGTGTTTTAATACTTCACGAATAACACCGCCATCACCGCCGCCAACAACTAGAACGTTTTCAGGGTTTGGATGTGTAAATAATGGTACGTGCGCTACCATTTCGTGATATACGAACTCATCCTTTTGTGTTGTCATAACCATGCCATCTAAAATAAGCATGTTACCAAATTCTTCAGTTTCAACCATATCAAGCTTTTGAAATTCTGTTTGCTCCGTATGTAAAGTGCGGTTAATACGCGCTGTAATTCCAAAATGCTTTGTTTGTTTTTCCGTGAACCATAATTCCATTGTGCGATCACGCCTTTCATTGCAATTTATAATGTGGACACACCATTAATGTCCCCTAACAAAAATAAAACAAAACATATAAAATGTATAGTTAAAAATATAAAAATACCGTAAATATATTTGAAACAAATTGTTTTTGTTCGTATATTTAGTCAGTTATGTATAAAACAGTAAGAAAACCCTTTCCTAGGAAAGGGTTTTGCTCTCATTTTCACGAACTGGTATGCAAATCATCACACATCCAACTAGCGCCACAATTCCGCCTACTAAAAACGGACTTTGTGGTGAAATCACGTGACCGAGAATTCCAGATAGAATCGGTGCAATTGCTCCGCCTAACCAACGAACAAAGTTATATACACCCGATGTGATAGATCTTTCATAAGGTGAAATGTCCATTACGTAACTTGTAAATAATGCATTATTAAGACCCGACGCTAATCCTGATAAAATAATCAGTGCAATTTGTAACCACATTACTTGTACGAAGAATAATAAAATTAAAAAGCCAGCAAACACAAGTAAACTATAACGCAGTAACATTTTCGGCTCATATTTCGCTTCTAATCGATGAGCAAGTTTAGCAGAACCATACGCTAACGCAAGGCCCCATCCGCAAAAAACGAACCCAAGCTGAATAGCAGATAAATGTAAAATGAGCGGCGAATACGCTAAGACGACAAAGAAAGCATAGTAATAGAACATCCCGGAAATGGCACCTTGTATAAAAGGTTTATATTTCACTAAGTTAAGTAATTCTTTCAAGCCAGCTGATTGACGTTTCACTTTGCGCTCTGGTTCTTTTACAAAAAAGAAAACGAGAATAAATGCTAAACCAATTAAAACACTTGTCGCAAAAAACGGATAACGCCAAGAGTGTCCACCTAATAAACCACCTAACAACGGACCTCCCGCCATCCCTAAACCAATCGCAGCCTCATACAACCCCACTGCTTCATGCACTTCTTTGCTCAGCGCAATTAATAATGTCATCGCCGTTGCAAAAAACATCGCATTTCCTAAACCCCAGCCTGCACGAAAAATGGATAACTGCGCAATTGTTTGTGATAATCCGCAAATACACGCAAATACGGTTACAATCGCAAGGCCAATTGTCATCATACGCTTATCACCAAACCTTGCCGCAAGAAGACCAGATGGCAGCATCATAATAGCCATCGTTAAAATATAAGCTGTAAATAACATTTCTACTTGCCAATGCGTTGCCCCAATTTTCTCTGCGATGATTGGCAAAATCGGATCGACTACTCCAATTCCTGAAAAGGCAAGAAACGTGGCGACTACTGTAATAAGTCTTCCAAGTCGTTGTTTACTCTCCATATGAATCATTCTCCTTTTTCTAAAAACTTCGTTGCTCTTTCCAAGCTATCTTCTAATTCTTCTTTCACACGCTTCATTTGTAACATTTTCTTGTCTAACGTCTCGATTTGACTGGTCAGCATATTTGCTATTTCTTGAATGACTTCTCGGCCTTGCGGGTTATCGCTATTTCTTCTTTGCTCCATCCGTTCTTTAAGCGATAAGAAATACTGCATTTCTTGAAGCGTAATCCCTAATACTTCTTTCGCTTCTACAATTTTTTTAATTCGCTCCACATCTTCGTCCGTATATAAGCGAATATTTCCTTCGCTGCGCTCTGGTGGATGAATTAAACCAATTTCCTCATAATAACGAAGAGTCCGCTTTGTTAAACCCGTTTGTTTTGTAACTTCCTCAATTTTATACACGTCCATTCCCCCTTAATACCATTACATTTTACGTTAACGTTAACTTTTACGCAACTATTATACCTTTGTAAATTTTTTCTACAAAGGTTGTCTTTTAAATCGTACAATCCCATAATTGAATTAAAATAAATGAGAAGGAGAACTCATTATGAAACAACCACTTATTTTTGCGCATCGCGGTGTGAGAAGTACACATCCCGAAAATACAATGATTGCTTTTCAGGAAGCAGAGCGCGTTGGTGCGCATGGCATTGAGCTTGATGTACATGTATCACAAGATGGCGAACTTGTTGTGATTCACGATGAAACTGTGGACCGAACAACAAATGGAGCAGGACTCGTCTGTGAACAAACTGCCGAGCAATTACAAGCACTCGATGCCGGTAGGGATTCTTCTTTTCATGAAGCGAAAATTCCAACGCTCCGCGAAGTGCTTATTTGGCTTTCTACAACAACACTGCAATTAAATATTGAATTAAAAACAGATGTCATTCGTTACCCTGGGATAGAAGAGAAAGTCGTAGATCTTGTTCGCGAATTTCATCTTACTAATCGAATTATATTTTCTTCGTTTAACCATGAATCCGTTGCTCTACTTGCAGCTTTAGCACCAGAGATTCCCCGTGCGATTTTATACGATGAACCGCTCGCAGATCCAATTGCTGAAGCAAAGAAAAGACAGGCTAATGGCCTCCATCCAAACTTCGAATTACTCACAAAGGAGTTTGTACAAACAGCCCAGCAACAAGGATATATATTCCGTCCTTATACAATTAATGAATACGAAGATTTACAAAAGATGATAGATTACGGTGTTGATGTCATCATTACCGACTGGCCATTACGTGCCTTCGAGCTTCTTTCTTAAATAAGAAGCTCTTTTTTTAGTTTAAAAACAACCAAAAACCTCAATACTAGTAAAGTGAAACTTCCTTTCATGGATGATTTCCCCATGAAAGGTTAGTTGAACCAATCGGGCTTTTACGGGCAGTTCCCCCCACCTATCTTCTTTAGAAAAGCGGAAGCGGCTCGCTCAGAATCGCAGGACGCCCGCGCCCGCGACAGAGAGGCGCTTTTTGCCTCGTTCGAGGGGGCGAAACGACCGGAGATTCTAGCCGCTAGAGCTGGACACCGCTTCTCTCTACATCTTGAAGCGAGGGGTTACTGCCAGTTGATCCGGGATAAAAGTATGCTATGAGGGGTGACAAAAGAAATGGAACTTACGACAAATGAGAAACAAGCGAAATATAGACGCTTTTTCCTTACTGCACTGCTATCATGTGTCCTTTTCTTTGTTTTTACTATTTTCATTGTGTTACTTGTTGCGAAAATTTTAGGACCACCACCTGTTGCAGTTCCGCAAACAACTATCTTTTATGCAAATGACGACTCTGTTATGGGGCAAAGTCACGGAACGCAGAAACGCTATAACGTGTCACTCGATCATATTTCACCTTACGTAAGAGAAGCAACACTTTCTATTGAAGATCAGCGCTTTTATAAACATCATGGTTTTGATTTAAAGCGCATAGGCGGAGCAGTGATTGCCGACATTAAAGCGATGGGAAAAGTACAGGGTGCGAGTACAATTACGCAGCAATATGCGCGTAATTTATATTTGGATCACGATAAAACATGGAAGCGAAAGCTGTTAGAAGCAATGTACACCGTTCGCCTAGAAGTGAATTACAATAAAAACGATATTTTACAAGGATATTTAAACACCATTTATTACGGGCACGGTGCCTATGGAATCGAGGCAGCGGCACGTCTTTACTTTAACAAAAATGCGAAAGATTTAAACTTAGCAGAGGCAAGTATGCTTGCAGGTATTCCAAAAGGACCAAGTTTGTATTCTCCCTATTTGCATAAAAGCAGGGCAAAAGAAAGACAAGCTATCATTTTAAATGAGATGGTAGAGCAAGGATATATCACAAAGAAAGAAGCAGCAGCGGCAAAACAAGGACAACTCAGCTTCGCTCCGCTTGAAAAAGAAGAAGTAGCAGAAATTGCACCTTATTTTCAAGATGCCGTGCAAGCTTCTCTCATCAATGATGCTGGTCTTGATGAGCAAACGGTAGCACGCGGCGGCCTGCGCGTATACACAACGCTAGATCCAAAGTTACAAAAAATTTCCGAACGTACAGTAAACGAAACCATTCCAAGTACGACGGAGATAGAAACAGCTATTGTATCCATGAATCCAAAAACGGGCGAAGTCATGTCCCTTGTCGGTGGACGTGATTATAAAAAAAGCCAATTCAACCGGGCGACACAGGCATACCGGCAACCAGGTTCGACATTTAAACCCTTTTTATATTACGCCGCTCTTGAGCAAGGCTTTACACCAGCAACCCGCTTAAAAAGTGAATATACCGTGTTCACTTTAGGTGACGGTGTTTCAAAATATAATCCGACTAATTATAAAAACTATTACGCCGATGGCTTCATTACAATGATGCAAGCACTAGCTGTTTCCGACAATGTATACGCTGTAAAAACACACCTTTTCTTAGGAGAAGAATCACTCGTAAAAACAGCACAGCAATTTGGAATTACAAGTTCATTAAAAGATGTCCCATCGCTTGCTCTTGGAACATCTCCTGTAAAGCCTCTTGAAATGGTAAACGCTTATGGCATGCTTGCTAACGGCGGCAAACAAGTAAAGCCAACATTTATTCGGCGCGTGGTCGATCATGACGGCAACATTTTGTATGATGCTCATTTAGAAAATAAGCAAATTCTTGATGAGAACAATGCCTTTGTAATGGAAGAAATGATGACGGGCATGTTTAATAAAAAGCTAAGTAGCTACACCTCCGTTACCGGGCAAAACCTGGTTCCAAAGTTATCACGCACGTACGCTGGAAAGTCCGGTTCAACCGAGACAGATAGCTGGATGATCGGCTTTACACCAGAGCTCGTAACAGGTGTTTGGGTCGGCTATGATAAACAAAAAACAATCTCTAACCCAGCTGAGCAAGTCTATGCAAAAAATATGTGGGCTACGATTATGGAGCAAGGGTTAGAAGAAACCCCAAAACAAGACTTTAAAAAACCGGCCAATGTAGTCGCGTTAACCATTAACCCTGAAAACGGGAAAATCGCCACGAAAGGGTGCCCTGTTTCTGTCAAAATGTATTTTGTAAAAGGGACCGAACCAACGGAGTACTGCATGGATCATATTGATGAGAAGGATGAATTTGAGGCAGTGCTAAAAGAGAAGGACAAAAATAAACAAAGCTGGTGGAAGAAGTATTTTCCGTGGTAACGAAAAAGGGAGCGTATTCTACCGCTCCCTTTCCTTTCTTTCTATGCATCCTTATCATTTATAATCGCTAATACTTGATGGTCTTCCCATCTTCCATTTATCTTTACATTTTCCCTTGCAATTCCCTCTTTATGAAATCCTGATTTCTCTAAAACTTTTATTGATCCGGTATTATGCGGCATAACGCCCGCCTCAATCCGATGAAGCTTTAATTCATCAAACGCGTAAGACACGACTAGCTTAACAGATTCCGTCATATATCCTTTCCCATTATGATGTTTGTCTAAGGTATATCCAATAAAACAGCATTGCAAAGGGCCGCGTAGTACTTCAGACAATGTAACAGACCCAATTAATTCTTCTGTTTCATTTAGATAAATACCAAATGAATACTGCTCATCAAGCTCCTGCTTTTCATGCCCTTTTCTAATACGCTCCTTTTGACCCTCTAACGTATAAAAATCATCCTCTCGTAATGCTGTATACAGTTGAAAAAAATCTCGGTTTTTCGATTCCAAATGCACCATAGCTTCTGCATCACATTCTTCTAAACTTTTTACAAAAATAGACTCACCGCGCATTCTCATATTTCCACCCTCTAACTTCTTGAATTTCCATTTAAATACATATTTCTGACAAATATCAGCATTTTCCTGCAACATTCAATGAAAAACATGTTTTCAAACAAACAAAAACCCCTTTCAACAAGAAAGGGGTTTCTATCATTCTCCTAACAATTCACTACGTAATTTCTCACTAGAGGAATTCCATAGCTCTTCATTATGCTCTTTCAAGAATGTTCCGAGCACTTTTTTAGAAGAGTCATCCATATGATCAACCATAATGTGACGCTTTAATGATTTATCCATTTTATTTACATGTTCAGGAAGTGATTTATAGCCGCGGCGAATTTCACGGTCTACTGTCATTTCACATGCAGTTACACCTGCATAATATGCGCCTTTTGCTGTGCGCTCAATTGTTACCCAAACGAGCCAGTATGGTTTTGCATTTGGTACTTCTTCTTTATTGATTAAAAATTTAATTCCTTTTTCAACAGCACTGCGGGCATGCATAGCTCCGACGTCCACAACTGCCGTTCCTTCTGTTACATCAATAATAACAGGAGAAATATTTTCAAGACTTAATGCACCAACCCCAAAGCCGCCGTGTCCATCTGTAGAGTCATTTTTAATAATATTAAAACCGATTTGTTTCTTTTTCTCTGTCATAGGAAAACCTCCCCTTCTAATACAATCCAAATAATGGTCCAATTATACTATGCAACATACTTAAAACGTTCGGAATGACAACTTGAAATATTGGTTGAATCGTATAGCGATCTAACGGTGTAATAACAAGAATTAATAAAAGAATCGCACCGTATTTCTCATATTGAGTCATTTTTGCACGTATATTGCTTGGCGCTAAATCCTCCAAAACACGATAACCGTCTAGCGGCGGGATTGGTATTAAATTAAAAACAAATAGAACGATATTAATCCCGATAAAAATTTGAAAGAACTGAAATAGTGTCTCCCCTACTGCTACTGGCACTTCCTCAATCACTCCAAATTTTAGCAAGCCATACCAGGCAGCAAGTCCGAAAGCCCCTAATAATAAATTACTAATCGGTCCCGCAATCGAAACGCAAATCCCCGCAAGGCGCGGGCGCTTAAAGTTATACGGATTTACCGGTACAGGGCGCGCCCATCCAAAACCAATAAACAAGAATGCGATCGCACCAATCGGATCGATATGAGAAAGGGGTGATATCGTTAAACGCCCCTGGTTTTTCGCCGTTAAATCTCCAAACTTATAAGCAACATATGCATGGGCAAACTCATGTACAGAGAGTGCCATTGCAACTGCAAGAGCTAACAACGGCAACTCATGCAATGGGTATCTAAAGAAATTATCCATACTTCATCTCCTTCTTAATTATGCAAACAAAAAATCTTTCATTTTCTGATTGTTCTTTTCAAGAATCCGTTATAATAGTACTGTAATCTACATAAAAGGAGCGATACATATGCCATACGTAACAGTGAAAATGTTAGAAGGCCGCACAGAAGAGCAAAAGAAAGCCCTTGCTGAAAAAGTAACAGCTGCAGTAAGTGAAACTACTGGTGCTCCAGAAGAAAAAATCGTTGTATTCATTGAAGAAATGTCTAAAAATCATTACGCAATTGGTGGAAAACGCTTAAGCGACCAAGAGTAATCATTGCTATAAGAGACGCAGCACAGCTGCTTCTCTTACTCTTTTCCTTCTAATAAACGAATAATTTTTTCTTTTACTTTTCCTTTTCGTCCATCTTCATACAGTAAATCATGCGGATAGAATAGCTTCTGATCTGTTCTCTTTTTACCTGTAATTGCTTCCACAATGTCCGACTCACGAGACAACTCGCGCAGCTCTCCATTTGGCATAAGCAGTAAAATCGGCAAGCGTTCTTCCTCTTCACCTGCACGGTAAAAATCATACGGCAAATCCGACGTAGAATCTACTACTAAATAATATTCTGGATCAAGCCCAATCTTCTTAAATAAACTATTTAATTCTACCCAATTGTTTAATCCATGCTTTTCCGTAAAATCAACGCATTTGAACAAGTTACGGTTCATAAAACGGCGGCATAAATCACTTAAAATAGCATCCTCTTCTTCTTGCCATACTTGGAAGTAATAATACATGACATTCTCGTCTAACTTTAAATAATCCTCTACCGTTACTTCTCCTTCAAATAAAGAATAGAAATGAACGGGATGATATTTAAATGTATAGTACTGTTCATGCAACGCTTTCGCCCTGTGCAAAATTTTCGTTAAAATCACTTCAGCACTACGCGTGACTGGATGAAAATATACTTGCCAGTACATTTGATAACGGCTCATAATATAATGCTCAACAGCATGCATCCCGCTATATTTAATCACAACTTGATTATTAAATGGACGCATTACCCGTAATATTCGTTCCATATCAAAGTTCCCATATTTCACACCTGTGAAATACGCATCTCGTAATAAATAGTCCATACGATCTGCGTCAATTTGGCTAGAAATCATACTAATCGCTAATTTGTTAGTAGAAGTTTTCGCAATGACATCCGCTACTTTTTGCGGAAACTCACGATCAACGCGGCTTAACACCTCGTGAATTTCTGTGTCGCCGACAATAATTGCTTGTGTAAATTTTTCATGGTTCAATTCAAAGACTTTTTCAAATGAATGAGAAAAAGGACCGTGCCCTACATCGTGAAGAAGTGCTGCGCATAAGCACAACAAACGATCTTCGGCATTCCAATCCGGTCTTCCATCAAACACATCATCAATCATGCGGCGAATAATTTCATAGACACCTAGTGAATGAGTAAAGCGACTATGCTCCGCACCGTGAAATGTAAAAAATGTCGTCCCTAGCTGCTTAATGCGACGCAGACGTTGAAACTCTTTCGTGCCGATTAAATCCCAAATTACGCGATCGCGCACATGCACATATTTATGCACTGGGTCTTTAAACACTTTCGTTTCATTTAATTTATCGCTTACATATGCCATTAAAATTCACCGCCCTCCATTATACGTTCTTACTCCTATTATAAACGAAAGGCGAAACAGAAAGAAATGAAAGACTGTATATTACTGTATAAAAAGAAAATCACCATCAAAAAACGAAGGTGATTTTCTCTCTCATTATTATTTTCCTAAAATAAACGTAGATAGTTCGTCCAACAACATCTCTTTACCAAGCGGGAAATATCCTTTATTTAAACCTTCATTTTTAATCATATACACGCGGTTGTTTTTTACAGCGTTCATATTCTTCCAGATGGTTTCCTGTTGGAATTCTTTTAGACGCTGGTTACCGTCACCTGTTGTGAATACCAATAAGAAATCCGGATTGTAATCAATCAATGCTTCTTTTTGTAATTGTACTAACGGCTTATCTACTGGTGTACCATTAACTGCTGGTAATTTTAAATCTTTAAATAGAACACTACCGTATCCATAGTCACCGTACACACGGAATGCATTCGGATATGCAGCCATTACCATGAATTTTGCATCGCCAGTTTTGGCAACGATTTGGTCATGTAACTTGTTTGCCTTTTCATCGTATTTCTTTAACCATGCAGCTGTTTCTTGTTCTTTATCAAAGATTTTACCTACTTCTGCAAATTTCGGACGCCATTGATCTAATGGAGTACTTAACATAACTGTTGGTGCAATTTTAGATAACTGATCATAAATTTTTTCTTGACGATTGTTTACTAAAATTAAATCCGGTTTTGCAGCGGCTACTGCTTCGATGTTAATTTTATCTCCCCAAGCAGAACCAACTGGCTGTACGCCTTTTAATTTACCTGCAATATGTGAATCAATTTTTTCTTGCGTCGTATTTGCCGTAATAACCGGCTTCATACCTAAAATTAATAACTCTTCTGTTGACCCACTTAAGTCCGCAATTTTCTTCGGATTTGCAGGGATTTTCATTTCCCCTTTTGCATGTTTGACAACACGCTCTTCACTTTTTGCGTCTGCTTTCTTTTCTTCTTTCTTATCAGAAGAACATGCAGCAAATAATACAGAAGTAATCGCTAATACGAAAACTAGTAGGATAGCTTTGAATTTCTTCATATTTTCCTCTCCTTATCCGTTGTAGTGAAAGTGCTGCAAGAGCTCTCTCGACAAAACAACCATATATAAAAATTTATAGAATTTTAAATTCCCCCCGTTCTAGCGGGCAGTAAACCTTAGGCTTTATCGTCAGCAATTTACTGCCCGCTAGAACAACATTAAGCCCGTCTACGCACTTGTCATTAAATCGTAAGTAAGACAAATTGGTTTGCCACCAACAGGACACGGAACCATTTGCGCTTCGATTTCAAACACTTCGCGAAGCGTTTCAGATGTCATGACTTCATCTGGCGTTCCTTTCTTCATTAAATTGCCATCTTTTAACGCAATCATATGATCAGAAAAACGAGAAGCGTGATTTAGATCATGAATAACCATCACAATTGTTCTTCCTTCTTCTTCATTTAATTTTTTTAATAAGTTCAGCACTTCAAGTTGATGTGCCATATCAAGGTATGTTGTTGGCTCATCTAGTACAAGCAAGTCCGTTCCTTGTGCTAGTGCCATCGCGATCCAAACACGTTGGCGCTGCCCGCCTGACAGTGCCTCCGCTGGACGATTAGCAAATTCATTCATACCAGTCACATCAAGCGCCCAGCGAATGTAACGATAGTCTTCTTCTGATAACGTGCCGAACCCTTTTTGATGTGGGAAACGCCCATATGAAACAAGTTCAAATACGTTAAGACCTGTTGGCACTTCTGCTGTTTGTGGCAAAATTGCCATCTTTTTCGCAATTTCCTTCGTCGGCTGTTTCTCAATTGCTTTTCCGTCCAAATAAACAGTACCTCGTTTTGCTTTTAAAATACGCGACGCTGTTTTCAGAAGCGTAGATTTCCCGCATCCATTAGGACCAATGATGGTCGTAATTTTCCCTTCCGGTATTTCAACAGATAACCCATCAATAATTAAATTTTCACTATATCCAACAGATATCGACTCAACTGATAAAGATGGCATACAGACTCGTCTCCCTTATCTTGTTTTTATCCCGCATTAACGGGCAGTAATACTCCCACCTCAAAACTCGAAAAATACAAGGAAGTTAGGTGGGAGGTAAACTGCCCGTAAAAGCCCGATTGGTTCAACTAATAATCAGTGGGGGATGAAGCCCCCGCTGATTAAAGTTTCACTTTATAAGTAAATAAATGAAATACGGCGCGCCAATTACTGAAATCACAAGACCGACCGGTATTTCTGATGTTGTAAGTAAACTGCGTGAAAGAAGGTCAGAAAACAATAGCAATAATGTTCCGATTAGCGCAGCGGTTGGCAGCATAATTTGATATTTTCCGCCTACTAAACGGCGGGCAAGATGTGGTGCCATTAATCCAATAAAACTGATCCCTCCTGCAACTGCAACAGATGCACCAGCTAAGCAAACAGCGATAAATAATAGCTTACGGCGTTCTTTCTCAACGTTCAGACCGAGCCCCGTTGCCGCCGCATCTCCTAAATTCATTACATTTAAAACGTGCGCTTTCATAAAAGCAATTGGTAAGAAAATAAGCATCCACGGCAGCACACTTAATACGAACTTCCAATCTGTCCCCCATAAGCTTCCCGATAACCAAATCGTAGCAAAACGGAAATCATTTGCTGTCATTTTCATCGAGAACACTAAGCTCACAGCACTGAACCCAGCTGCCACTGCAATCCCAACGAGAACTAACCGAACCGGCGAAACACCGTCTTTCCAAGCAAGTGCATAGATGATGACCGCCGCTACTATTGCACCAATTAAGGAAAAAAACGGCAGAATAAATACAGATAAAAACGAAGTCATCGTTACTTTTCCAAAGAAGAAATAAACAAAGATGACAACTGACAATCCCGCTCCGGCATTAATGCCAATAATCCCTGGGTCGGCAAGTGGATTTCGTGATAATCCTTGCATAATTGCACCGGATACCGCTAAAGCTGATCCGACTAAAAGAGCAACAATCATTCGCGGCATCCGAAAATCAAATAAAATCGTTGTTTGATTTTCTGCTCCAAGACCAACGAGCGTTTTCAGCACCTCAACTGGTGAAATTTTAAACGTACCTGTATGTAAGCTAATTAAACATACGATGCAAATTAACAGACCAATACTAAATAAAACTGAGATGTTTTTTCTCGTTAACATTCCTTGCCTCACATTTTCCTTCTCCCTTCTTTACGTGCTAAGTAGAGGAAGAATGGTACACCAACCATCGCTGTTACAGCGCCAATTGGCGTTTCAAACGGCGGATTAATGATACGTGAGATCATATCAGCACACTCAATAAGTAATCCTCCTAAAACTGCAGAGCATGGGATTACCCAGCGATAATCTGCCCCCACAAGAAAACGTGTTAAATGCGGAATAACAAGACCAACAAATCCAACAGACCCAGCTATGGAAACAGCACTACCTGTTAGCACAAGTACAAGAATTGTTCCAATAAACTTAATGAGCTTCGTATTTTGTCCAAGGCCAATGGCAATTTCTTCACCAAAACTCAAAATCGTAATGTACCTCGCTAGCATAATCGCAATAATAAGACAAACAAGACCCACTGGAAGTAACATGTTTAAACTCGTCCATTTCACACCAGCAACGCCGCCTGCATGCCACATACTAACTTCTTGCGCTAGATTAAAATATAAGGCAATCCCAGATGAAATTGCGCCTAGTAAGGCACTAATTGCTGCTCCAGATAACGCTAACTTAATTGGTGTTAATCCGCCCGGAGACGCTGCTCCAATTCCGTATACAATACTTGCACCAAATGCTGCACCGATAAAAGAAGCAATTACAAATATTACATATGGCGAGTTCGGAAAGAATGCAAACATGATTGCAATGCCAAATACCGCTCCATCTGTAATCCCCATAAGTGATGGAGATGCAAGTGGATTTCGCGTCATCCCCTGCATAATTGCACCAGATACTGCTAAAAACGCCCCTACAGCTGCTCCTCCAATTGCCCTTGGAAGACGCAATTCTTGAATCACACTATGATATGTAGTAGATGCCTCAAACTGAAATACAGCTTGCCATACTGTTTTCAAACTAATATCAGCAGCACCAAATGAAATAGAAACTGCCATACTTAAAGCTAATAAAGCAGTTCCAACGATTAAAATCAGCAAGGCGATAAGCGGGCGGCTTTTTATCTCTTTTCTGTCTACCAATTCTTCTTCGTAAACCTTTCTCATACTCACTTCCATCTACAACATCCTAACTTTCAATATGTATAACAAGAAAATGAAATTCATTCTCATTAAGAAGCAAAAAAAAAAAAAAGAAAACCAAGAATATAACTTGATTTTGATAATGATTCTCAATATCATTCTCTTTTATTCTACAAACGTAAACTGAAATTTGTCAACCACTGATTTTGTTATATGAAACTTTGTTACATTTCACAAAACAAAAAAAGATACGACACCGCATCTTTTTACTTGTTTAACTTTTCTTCAATTTTTTTAATTAGCTCATCTTCATTTGGCGCTGCAACTGGACGATTATTTACAAATGCAAATGATTTTTTACGACCAGGACCGCAATATGATTGACAACCAATTTGAATATCTGCACATTCATCTATTTTCTTTAAACGCGGTACTAACGTCTTAATATTCGTTGCCTGACAATCATCACACACACGAAATTCGTTTCCCATTGTATATAACACTTCCTCTATTTGAAACTTTTCTCAAGTACATATAACAATAAACACTAAATGGTATTTTACCTTTCTTTTCGATGTGATGCAAGTTTTCTTCCTGCAAGAAACAAGTGGCATATAAACATATTTCCACTCAAAATCTACCATAATTTTGGCAGCTTTGTATAAAAGTAATTCATTTTGTCCATTCTAAAAATAAGATATTGATAAAAAGAAAGGGAGATGAATCTATGAAAGTAAGACAAGATGCTTGGACTGAAGAAGATGATTTACTTCTTGCTGAAACCGTTTTACGTCACGTCCGCGAAGGAAGTACACAATTAAATGCCTTTGAAGAAGTTGGTGATAAATTAAATCGCACCTCAGCAGCTTGCGGTTTCCGCTGGAATGCTGTCGTACGCTATAGTTACGATCAAGCATTACAACTTGCGAAAAAACATCGCAAAGATAAAATGCGTGCAAATGGGGGCGAGCAAACAAAAAAACGTCTTTTATATACACCGCCAATTTCATCTACTGCATCAGTTGACGAAAATATTAGTATCGAGATTGAGCAACCTATTCAACCTATTCAGACTACGCAAGCAATGCCAACAAATTCTTCCATTGCGATGCATGACGTTATCCATTTTCTACAATCTCTCGGAACTTCTAATGTAAAAGTATCCGCACTCGAAAGAGAGAATGAGAGATTGAAACAAGACATTGCTGAGTATATGCGAAGAAATGCTGAACTAGAAAAGAAAGTAGAAAAATTAGAACAGCAATCAACAACCGTTCAAGAAGATTACGAGACGCTCATGAAAATTATGAACCGTGCACGTAAATTGGCATTAATGGACGATGAAGAGCGTACACAAACCTCATTTCGCATGGATCGAAACGGAAATTTAGAAAAGATTGCAGAATAAAAAGGATGCTATCATAGCATCCTTTTTATTTTGACTTTTCAACGTATAAGCCACCGCTAACCAAAATAAAAAGCGCCCCCACTCACTTTCTATCTTTGTTTTAATCCTGGCATGTGGCAGAAAAGGGCACTGACCGCTCCTATACACGGCCAGTTCCTCTCGCCCTCCCAAAAGAAAAGGGCTTTTATGTCCGTTTTCAACTTGTATTTATATAGACTCACTCTTTTTTGCTATAATAAATATTGTCATTTTATAGATAAGGGGTTATTTACATGAGCGATTCTCGTTCGATTTTATCTCAGCCAGAGTGGCGCGTTGTTGATCAATCAAGCTTAGGCCCACAATTTCATGCGCTGCAGTCTTTCGCAATGGATGATACGTTATGTACAACTGTTGGGAACGGTACATCTGCCGCAACAATGCGCTCTTGGGTTCATCACAATACAATTGTTCTTGGCATTCAAGATACACGATTACCTTATTTAAAACAGGGAATTGAATTCTTGAAAAAGAAAGACTTCCAGGTTATCGTCCGCAATTCAGGCGGACTTGCCGTTGTATTAGATGAGGGAGTTCTAAACGTCTCTCTTCTATTCCAGGAAACAGATAAAGGTATCGATATCGATCTTGGCTATGATACAATGTGGCATTTAATTAAGGAAATGTTAAAAGATTACAATGTTACTATTGAAGCAAAAGAAATCGTTGGTTCTTACTGTCCTGGCAGCTATGACTTAAGTATTAACGATAAAAAATTTGCTGGTATTTCACAGCGCCGCATTCGTGGAGGCGTAGCTGTGCAAATTTATTTATGCCTCGCAGAAAGCGGCTCTGCACGTGCAGCGCTTGTTCGTGATTTTTACAACCTAGCCATTCAAGGTGAAGAAACTAGATTTACCTATCCTGAAATTGTCCCAAGTACAATGGCTTCACTATCTGAACTGCTTGGTGAAACAATTACTGTACAAGATTTAATGATGCGCCTTTTACAAACATTACAGCATTTTGCACCAAAATTAACACCATCACAGCTTACAGTAGATGAGGTACCGCTATATGAACATCACTTACAGCGCATGATTGATCGCAATAATAAAGCGCTTGGGTTAGAAAGTTAAAAAATCCCCGCATCATTTGCGGGGATTTTTCTCATGATTATAGTGCTTGTGCTGCTGTAATTAAAGCAAGCTTGTACACTTCTTCTTCGTTACAACCGCGAGATAAATCATTTACTGGCATGTTTAAGCCTTGTAAGATTGGTCCCACCGCTTCGAAGTTACCTAAGCGTTGTGCAATTTTGTAGCCGATATTACCAGCTTCTAAGCTTGGGAATACGAATACGTTAGCGTCACCTTTAATAACAGAACCTGGTGCTTTCTTTTCTGCTACAGATGGTACAAATGCAGCGTCAAATTGGAACTCACCGTCTAATGTTAATTCAGGAGCCATTTCTTTTGCAATGCGAGTTGCTTCTACAACTTTCTCTGTTTCTGGAGATTTCGCAGAACCCTTTGTAGAGAAGCTTAACATTGCAACACGTGGGTCGATACCGAATAATTCAGCAGTTTTTGCACTTTCAATACCAATTTCAGCTAAATCTTGGCTGTTTGGTGCAATGTTGATTGCGCAGTCAGCAAATACGTACTTCTCATCGCCACGTACCATGATAAATACGCCAGAAGTTTTTGTAACGCCTGGTTTTGTTTTAATGATTTGAAGTGCTGGACGAACTGTATCAGCTGTAGAATGAGCTGCACCGCTTACTAAGCCTTGTGCTTTTCCCATGTATACAAGCATAGTACCGAAATAGTTTTCGTCTTTTAAAATTTCACGAGCAGCTTCTTCTGTTGCTTTACCTTTACGGCGTTCAACGAAAGATGCTACCATTGCATCCATTTCTTCGTATGTAGCTGGGTCATAAATATCAACACCTGCTAATGTTAAGTTCATGCTAGCAGCTTTCGCGCTAATTTCTTCCTTATTACCAACTAAGATTGGTTTTACTAATTCTTCTTTTGCTAAACGCTCTGCAGCGCCTAAAATTCTTTCATCAGTACCTTCAGGAAGTACGATAGAAATGCCTTTACCTTGAACTTTTGCTTTTACTGTTGTAAATAAATCGCTCACCAATAACCCTCCTACGAATTCAAATCCATATTTAAGAATACCGCTTTTTATCTCTATTTTAAACTTATTGCTTCTAAAAAATTGATAAAATAAAAATGATTATATTTTCCCAAAATTCCGCCAGAAAATGTGACAATTTTGTGCGCCCAAGACTAAGGTACATGCTTTTTCATCTATATATGATATAGTTAACGTGTAAAACTTGACTATTCGAGGTGAATCTAATGAGTGAAGCAGCAAAAACGTTAGATGGTTGGTATTGTTTACACGATTTCCGTTCTATGGACTGGGCAGCATGGAAAACATTGTCTAGTGATGAACGTCAGCAAGCAATGTTCGAATTTTTAAACATCGTTGAAAAATGGAATAAAACAGAAACTGCAAAACAAGGTAGCCATGCCCTATATACAATCGTTGGACAAAAGGCTGATATTATGTTCATGATTTTACGTCCAACAATGGAAGAATTAAATGAAATTGAAGCCGAATTCAATAAAACAACATTAGCAGAGTATATGCTTCCTGCATACTCTTACGTATCTGTTGTGGAGCTAAGTAACTATCTTCCTGCTGAAGAAGATCCATATCAAAATCCACAAATTCTTGCGCGTCTATACCCAACGCTGCCAAAAGCAAACCACGTTTGTTTCTATCCAATGGACAAACGTCGTCAAGGCGAAGACAACTGGTACATGTTACCGATGGAAGACCGCAAAAAATTAATGTATAGCCATGGAAAAATTGGTCGTCAATATGCAGGAAAAGTACGTCAAATCATTACTGGTTCTGTTGGCTTTGACGATTATGAATGGGGCGTAACATTATTTGCCGATGATGTTCTTCAATTTAAGAAACTTATATACGAAATGCGCTTTGATGAAGTAAGTGCACGCTACGGTGAGTTTGGAACATTCTTTGTTGGAAACATTTTACCAAGCGAAAAAATCGCAAAATTTTTACACGTATAAAAGAAAAAAAGGGCAAAAATTGCCCTTTTTTCTTTTATATAAGTAAGAACCTGAAAATAGGGATTTTTTTCCAAAATACTTACAAAATTGTAATCTTTCCATATTCAAACTCATGTTAGAATAGTACAAGCTACATGCTAATAACGATGCGAAGGTGATAATTTATTATGAGGAAAATATTATCTATTTTATTAGGGCTTACACTCATGTTTTCTTTCATAGGAGCAACTCCCTCTTATGCGAAAGAAGACATACATATTGAAGCCGCTGCTGCTATTCTGTTTGATGCAGATACAGGAAAAATACTACACGAGCAAAACCCCGATGAATTACTTGCAATTGCTAGTATGTCAAAACTCATGGTTATATACTCCGTTTTAGAAGCCATTAAAGAAGGAAAAATCACCTGGGATACAAAAGTGAATATCTCTGATTATGCTTACGAGATTTCCCGTAACAACGAATTTTCCAATGTTCCATTTGAAAAGGGACGACAATATACAGTTAAAGAATTATATCATTCTATTATTGTCTTCTCAGCAAACGGGTCAAGTGTTGCACTTGCTGAACTTCTTGCCGGAAGTGAAAAGAATTTCTTAAATCTCGCAAATGAACATGCAAAAAAATTAGGGTTGAAAAAATATAAATTTGTAAATGCTACAGGGTTAAATAATGCCGATTTAAAAGGAAAGCATCCAGAAGGAACAGATCCGAATGGTGAAAACTCTTTATCAGCTAGAGACATGGCAATCTTATCTAGAACAATTATGACAGAATATCCAGAAATATTGGAAGATACAAAACAAAGATTCAGAAACTTCCCAGATAATCATCCGCGCCCAATTCGTATGGAAAACTGGAACTGGATGTTACCAGGCGCTGCATTTGCATATGAAGGAACAGACGGCTTAAAAACAGGAAGTTCTGATTCAGCTGGATATTGCTTTACCATTACAGCCAAACGCGGTGATTTACGCCTAATCTCCGTTATTATTAAAACAAAATCAATGGATGAGCGTTTTATAGAATCTCGCGCATTAATGGAGTATGGTTTTAAGAACTTTGAAAAACAGAAGTTGAAAATAGATAAAAATAATACGATTCCTGTCGTAAAAGGAAAAGAAGATACGGTAGCTGTGACACCTGAAAAAGAGATAACGGTAGTCACAAAAAAAGGAAGTAAACCTCCTTACAAAATTTCCTATGAAGCAAACAAATCAATGTCCGAAGATGGAAGCTTAGTTGCACCTGTGAAAAAGGATGCCAAAGTAGGCTCACTTGTTTTAGAATCTACTGATCAATATGGTTTCCTTGATGGAAGTAAACAAATGAAATTCGATGTGAAAACAACGCAGGAAGTAGACAAAGCAAATTGGTTCGTATTAACGATACGATCCATTGGAGACTTCTTCTCTAATATGTGGGATAAATTATTTGGATAATAAAAAGCTAGCNNTCTGACGTAGAGGTGTTTTTCACCTCGTAGGAAAAAGCGAAGCCACCGAACATTCTAGCCACTGGAACTGGACAACGATTCTCTCTCAATTTTGAGGTGGGAGTATTACTGCCCACGAATAGCGGGATAAATATTAAAACATGGTTTGGTTGTCATATCTGCCCCTTTTTTTTCATACTTATGAATTAGTAATTGTTCTACACTTCCTTTTCTCTAGCAGAGTAATAAAAGAGGTGAAACAGATGGCTGTTATTCCCTATACAGAAGAACATGTAAAACTACTTGCCAGGTTAATGCGGGCAGAAGCAGAAGGAGAAGGACCTCAAGGAATGCTGATGGTTGGAAATGTCGGCGTCAATCGCGTAAAGGGGAATTGCTTAGACTTTAAAAAGATCCGAAACCTTCGTCAAATGGTATTTCAAAGTCCTGGTGGATTTGAGGCTACACAAAAAGGTTACTTCTATCAGCGTGCCCGTGAAAGTGATATCGCTCTGGCAAGACGTACGATTCAAGGGGAACGATTCTGGCCCGCTAATTTTTCGTTATGGTTTTTTAGGCCAGGAGGTGAATGTCCGCCAACTTGGTTTAATCAAGAAAACTCTGGTCGCTTTAAAAACCATTGCTTTTTCCAACCAAGTGCTGGAGACTGTCCAAGTGTGTATTAGTGAACTGAAAAGAGGAGGGATTTCGTATGGCACAGCAACAAAACCCATACTATGGAGGAGGGTTTTATCAACCATCTGGCGGATATATGCAACCGCAGCCAGGACAACAAGGACAACAAATGCCAACGCCACAAGCTGCGCAAGCACAACTTGCCGTTTCTCAAGGGATGCTTCCACTTGAGCAATCATATATTGAAAATATCCTTCGTTTAAACAAAGGCAAAACAGCGACTATATTCATGACATATGAGCGCGGCAGCACACTTGGTACACAATCCTATACAGGTGTCATTGAAGCTGCAGGACGCGATCATATCATTCTAAGTGAACCTAAGTCCGGAAAACGTTATTTACTGCTTATGATTTATCTTGATTATGTGGAATTTCCAGGAGAAATCATCTACTTCCCCACACAACAACCAGCAACTTACCCTCCAAGATGATAAAAAAGCTGGCAAATGCCAGCTTTTGTTTTATTTTTACCCCTCCCAAACAGCTGGTAAGAGGTTAAGCAAAGAAGTAAGGTACAAACCATCTGTAAGAGCCCGATTGGTTCAACTAACCTTTTGGAAAAAAAGCGTTTCCCAAGAGGAAGTTTCACTTTATAAACCTTTTACAACCGCAGTTCCCAGTAAAATCCAGCCTACAATAAATGCTACGCCGCCAAGCGGAGTGATTGGACCAAAAAATTTTATACCTGTTGTACTTAATGCGTATAGACTTCCAGAGAACATCACAATACCTGCTACCATACACCAACCTGCTGCGCTTACAAGAGAAGATTGAATCTTATCCATTAATAAGGCAACAACAAACAATCCACCTGCATGGAACATTTGATACGTAACACCTGTTTTCCACACATCTAACATTTTCGCTGAGATTTTCCCTTCAAGCCCATGTGCTCCAAATGCTCCAAGTGCAACAGCTAATGCTGCTACAATACAACCTAATAAGAAGAAAATTTTCATTGGAATTCCCCTTTTTATTTAATAATAAAAAATTTCTGCGCACAATCCAACTATTTAGCGTCTAAAAATCCAAAAGAGAGCTTCCGTTTGCATCATCTTCTTTCACATATACGGGCTCTCCTGAAAACGAAGCAATTGGTTGAACAGGCATTTGCGGCGCTATAACGTTTGCTTGTAATTTTGGTTCAACATATACAGAAGCTTCTGGCTGTTCTTCAAGTAATAGATCACATAACGCACGAACAACTAAAAGATGTTCTTTTGCTTTATGTGATTCACTCCCCTTCGCTTTTGCAATTTCACTTGCCATTTTATTTAAAATCTTATCGCTAGATATTTGCATGCTTTCTCACCTCATCTATTGTAATTCTTTCTCAAATTGCTCCAATTTCTCTACCGGACCAAATACTATTATCATATCATGTTCTGCAAATTTTTCCGCTCCTGTTGGATTATGAATAATATACCCATCTCGCAAAATCGCTAAGATCGTAACATCAAAACGATTTCTTACATCTTCTTCCATTAACGTTTTTCCAATTAAAGATGATCCTGCAGCTATTTCAATCTCTTCAATAGCAAAATTTTGTTCTGTTCCATATAACACTGTATCAATATAATGAACAGTGAACGGATTCGCAATTCCTTTTGCAATATGAATTCCCGCCATACTAGATGGGTTAATAACTTTATTCGCACCAGCGCGGCGCAATTTCTCTTCCGACTCTTGTTTTTCTGCCCGAGCTATAATTTTGATATTCGGGTTTAACCCTCTTGCAGTTAATGTGATAAACACATTTTCTGCATCACTCGCAACAATCGCCACTAAACCAGCTGCTCTCGTAATACCAGCTTTATGTAACACTTCATCGTCTGTCGCATCTCCATGTATATATAAAAGCTTTTGCCCCGCTAATACAGACTCTTCTCTATCAATCACAATAAAAGGCATGTTTTTTTTCCGTAATTCCTGCACAACCTGCAAACCACCCCTGCCGCATCCACACACAATAATATAATCTTTCATTTCAGCAATTTGTTTCTCCATCTTCTTCCTCCGCATGGCTTGAAATAAATTTCCTTTAATAATCATAGCCGCTACTACCCCAATCGCGTACGTCACAATACCAACACCGATTGGAATGATTAAAAGCGCAAAAATCTTTCCTGCCTTCGTTAACAGAACTGCATCTCCATACCCAACTGTTAATACAGTAATCATCGTCATCCAAAATGCTTGAAACAGACTAATCTCTTCTATCATCATAAACCCGATTGTTCCGATTATTACTATAAAACACATACATATAATTGCAATAATCAATTGTTTACGCGCACTCATGATATTCTTTCAGCTCTTTTCTCTCTATTCAATCTTTGCCACAACAAATCAAATACATATATACTAGAAGTGGAATACAAGAAAGAGGTTGATATATAATGAAAACATTTCTTTCTGCCCTGCAATGGGCATTATTTATTTTGGCTGGCAGCCTAATCGTTCCAATTAGTGTCGCCGCTAACTATGGGTTAGAAGGTTCAGAAGCGATCGCTTTTGTCCAACGAACATTATTTGTTCTTGGATTTGCAGGTATTTTACAAGCCTCTTTTGGCCATCGCTTACCCATTCAAGAAGGGCCTGCTGGACTTTGGTGGGGTATCTTTTCCTTGTATGCAAACCTAGGCGTTGTATTATTTGGCTCAAGCAGCGAAACGCTTCGCGTACTCCAATATTCCTTCTTATTAAGTGGTCTCATCTGCATTCTTCTTAGTATATTTGGACTTATTGATAAACTTGTCCGCTATTTTACACCAACTGTTATTGGAACCTACCTATTTTTACTCGTTGCACAGCTAAGCGGATCATTTTTAAAAGGCATGTTTGGACTTAACGGACAGCATACAGCTGTTCAAGGGAAAGTTTTTATTCTTTCTCTTATCATCATTTTTCTATCTTTCTTTGTTACGAAATTACCTGTGATTGGTCAATATTCTGTACTGTGCAGTATTGTAATTGGGTGGATTTTATTTGCATGTTTCGGTCTATCAAATCCCATCACACCTGTATCAGACATTATCCGAATGCCATCCATCTTCGTATTTGGTACACCTCGCTTAGAATGGAATATGGTTATTACCGTTCTCTTTGTTACGTTATTACTACTAACTAACATGTTAGCAAGTATTCGCGTTGTTCAACAAGTAGTTTCGAAATACGAAACAACTGCCGTGCAAAATCGATTTAAGCAAGCAGGAATTATAACCGGCATTAATCAACTTCTTGGCGGTCTGTTTTCAGCAATTGGACCTGTCGCTATTTCTGGATCAGCAGGTTTCATTGCGACAACGAATATTTACAAACGATTACCGTTTATTCTTGGTTCATCCTTTATTATTCTTATGAGCTTATTTCCAAAGGTTACTTCATTCATCGCAGCCATTCCAGTAGCTGTCGGCTATGCAGCGATTTATCCGGTCTTCGCCAGTATGATTGGGCTGGCTTTTCGAGAATATGAAACTGTGAAAGATAAAGAACGCTTATTTAAAGTTGCAGGCCTCGCTCTCTTTACCGGAATTGGCGTCATGTTCATCCCATCAGAGGCCTTTTCTTCACTGCCGCCATTCCTAGCATCTTTCTTAAGCAACGGCCTTGTACTCGGCTCTGTAATGGCAATTATACTAGAAATATTATTCTCTCGTTCAACAGACAAACAAGAGGTTCGCCCATCCAATCGACACAAAACGTAAACAAAATTGCAAACTTCAAGCGTTGCAGTCTATTTTAAGAATTGTTACGATAATAGAAACATATATGGGCAAGCAAAATATGCTTGCTCATATATACATTCATGTAGAATCGATTCCATCTTCAAAGAGGTTCGATGTCTTACGATTTATTTCATAATAGGAAGGATTATTCAAATGTCTTATAAAATGATTGTACTAGATTTAGATGATACATTACTGCGCGATGACCATACGATTTCACCGCGTACGAAAGAAGCCCTAATGAACGCCCAAGAGCGCGGTGTAAAAGTTGTGCTAGCCTCTGGTCGTCCAACATTTGCGATGTGGCCAATTGCAAAAGAACTAAAGTTAGAAGAATACGGCAGCTTCATTTTATCGTTTAACGGCGCAAAAATTATTAACTGTAAAACAAACGAAGAGTTATTTAGCAGCACATTATCACCTGAAATTGTTCATAATTTATATAAAACAAGCCAAAACGAAGATGTTTGGATTCATACGTACATTGGCGATGAGATTGTGACAGAGGAAAATAATGAATATACAGAAGTTGAAGCTTATATTACAGGTATGCCAGTTATAGAGGTTAATAAGTTTGTAAGTGCAGTGAAAGAACCTGTTGTGAAAGTATTAATGATGAAAGCACCTGAACGTCTTGCAGAAGTTGAAAAGAAATTACAACAAGAATTTGAAGGGCAATTAAGTGTTATGCGCTCTAAGCCGTTCTTCTTAGAATTTACAGAGTATGGTGTAACAAAAGGAACAAGTTTACACCAACTTATCCAAAAACTCGGTATTACACGTGAAGAAGTGATTGCGATGGGCGATAGCTATAATGACCAGGCTATGATTGAATTTGCTGGCCTTGGCGTTGCAATGGGCAATGCACCGGACGACATTAAAGCCATTGCAAATCATGTAACAGACACAAACATGAATGATGGCGTTGCAAAAGTCGTAGAACAATTTGTTTTGAACAGCGAAGTACTAGTATAGAACAGTTTTCACATTGAAGAGAATCAATCATTCATAAAATCGCGCCCGAGTCAAATACTTAGGCGCAATTTATTATTTATATGTATGAGCTTGTGAAGATATTTTGAACTTTGCACTATTCTCATAGTGTAAAGTTGATTTTTGATTATAATGAAATAAACTAGGCTATTTTATTCACTAAAAGAATACAAATTTACCATATACAAGCTTACATAATGAAGGAGGCCATTTTATGTTATCAACACCGATTGGACGCTTAAGAGTCATTGGATTACTGGAAGGGATTTCTTTTCTAATCCTTCTATTCATCGCAATGCCGCTAAAATATTTTGCAGGTTTTGCGAAAGCCGTTACTGTAGCAGGCATGGCACACGGTGTCCTGTTTATACTATTCATCTTCGCCGTTATTCAAGTAACGACGATTCATAATAAGTCAAAATCATGGGCGTTTGGTGCACTTGTTGCATCTGTTATTCCATTTGGTACGTTCGTACTAGATGCAAAATTAAAACAAGAAGAAAACAAATAAAAAAACAGGCCGCTACATCCGTAGTGGTCTGTTTTTTGCATACAATTCATAGATTCGGAATTTGCCAATCAATTTCTGGTTCTCCATTATTCACCAAGAAATGATTTATTTTTGAAAATGGTTTGCTGCCAAAGAATCCTCGGCGTGCTGATAATGGACTTGGATGAACAGATTCAATAATATGATGATTAGGATTTGTAATAAGTTTTTTCTTCGTCTGTGCAGGGCGTCCCCATAATACAAAGATAACTGGTTTTTCCCGTTCATTTAACAACTCAATAATACGATCCGTGAAAACTTCCCACCCTTTTCCTTTGTGAGAATTAGCCTCTCCTTGCCGCACCGTTAATACAGTGTTTAGTAAAAGTACACCTTGCTCTGCCCATTTGACTAAATAGCCGTTATTCGGAATTGGATAGCCAAGATCATCCCGCAGCTCTTTATACATGTTTTGCAGTGACGGCGGCGTACGTACGCCAGGTTGCACGGAAAAACTTAACCCATGCGCTTGATTTGGCCCGTGATATGGATCTTGTCCTAAAATAAGGACCTTCGTATCTTGATAGCTTGTATAACCCAAAGCATTAAAAACATCCTCCTGCTTTGGATACACAACATGTGTACGATACTCCTCTGTTAAAAATGATTGTAATTGTTGGTAGTATGTTTTTTCAAATTCAGGTGCTAGTAGCGGCGCCCAATCATTCTTTAGTATTTGTTCCATTCTGTCACTTCCTATCGTATTAATTCACCATGTCTTGTTTTGTAAATACTACAAAAGCGATCATGAGCGATACAACTGCCCATATCGTGAGATTGAGTAATGAAAAACTCATCGATAATCCTTGCAACGCTGGTAACTGTCCTGATAAATAATCCGTTAATGATAAATTGACACTAAAAATATATTTTGCACCTTCCCAGGACGTTGCAAAATTATTTAAGATACCTCCAGCAATTAACGCTGCTAACATAATTCCCATACCAGCTGGTGTATTGCGAATCAATACGGAAACCATAAATGAGATGGTACCAACAACAATTGCTACAAACCAGGCAAGCCCGTAAGCCATAACAATGTATTGCCACTGCGGAATAAGATGAACAAAACTTGTATTTAACGTATCTTTCTCGGTTACAAAACCTGTCAGCACCGGCAAATCCCATCCAGCGTAACCAAACACAATGCCTGAAAACATATAAGAAAGAACCCCAACAAGCAACAAAATGAGTGAAATAAACAATACCATCGTTACATATTTGCTTAAAAGAATTTTCCAACGCCGAATCGGCCGCGTAAGGAGCATTTTCATCGTTCCATCGCTCCGTTCTCCCGAGACGATATCAATTGCTACAATCATAATAAGAAGCGGGATAAATAGCGTAATTCCTTGTTCAATAAACATACGTACAAATGTCGGTGCGCCCGGCGCACTTGGATTAATATTATGATCTAAATAATATTGTTGCTGCTGCACTCTTACCTTTAACCATGATTTCCATTCTTCGGGAAGGCGCGAATTATTTAAACGGTTTTGTGTATCAACGATTTGCTGCTGTAACGATACCTTCCAATCGTTCGTTCCAAGACGCTTTACAGTCGTCTGCACTTCTCGGTACTGTGCATAAACAAAAATCGGAATTAAAATCGCCAAAATGAGCATGACTACTACAATACGTTTCTTTCGATATATTTTCTCTGCCTCATTATAGACGAGGTTCGCAAATTCACGCATGTTGCTCCCCCTTTGTCAGTTCCATAAATAGATCTTCCAATGTAAATACAATTTGTTTTACACTATGAACCTCTACATCGCGCTCAACTAACTGCTTATTATAAAAACTTACTCGCTCTTGACTCATGCGGCATAATAGTCGTCCTTCTTCTACGACAAGTTCTGTCACTTCACTCGACTCTTCAAACAACGCTTTTGCTTTATCTAGCGGCGTCACAACCCACTCCACGCGGTCGCTTGCCTGTTTCACTAACTCTTCAACTCTTGCGACCGTAATTACTTTTCCTTTATTAATAATCGCAACGCGGTCACAAATCATTTGTACTTCGCTTAATAAATGACTAGAAATGAATACGCTCATGTTTTCTTCTTTCACAAGTGTATGTACAAATTCACGAAGTTCTCGAATACCAGCCGGGTCGAGGCCATTTGTCGGTTCATCTAATATAAGAAGTTTTGGGCTGCCAAGAAGAGCTTGTGCAATCCCAAGGCGTTGCTTCATCCCAAGTGAGTATGTTTTCACTTTATCGTGAATACGTTCATCAAGATGTACCATTTTGGCAATTCCCATAATTCGCTCATCGGAAATCCCGCCTAGCATACGAGCAAATTGTTTTAAATTTTCAAATCCCGTTAAATATGTATACAATTCAGGGTTTTCAACAATGCTGCCAATTTGCCGCATCGCACCGCGAAAATTTTCTTTTATGTCATAACCACCAATTGAAATGGTTCCCTCTGTTGCTGCAATGAGACCAACAAGCATCCGAATCGTCGTTGTCTTCCCCGCACCGTTTGGGCCTAAAAATCCAAATACTTCTCCTTGCTGTATATCAAATGATACATCTTCAACGAGCGTTTTTTTCTTAATAACCTTCTTTAAATTCCGGACAGATAGAACTGTCGTCATTTTTTCTCACCTCCAGCTAGTTCTAACTGACTAACAACATTTTGTAATAAACGATCTGCTATCAATGTATAACCGGTTTCATTCGGGTGGAAGTGATCAGAATATAATAAATCCTTACCACGGTTTTGGAACATATCAAATGTTGGGACAACATATACGTTTGAATAACTAAGCGCAAGCTTTTCTAATGATCCATTCCAATCGACAACAATTGGAGACGAGCCTTTTAACTCTTCTACATCTTCAAATGGATTGTACAAGCCAATCCAAAAAATCGGACTGTTTGGATTTAAACTTCTTAATTGTTCCAAAATTTTCTTTGCATTAGCTTGAAATGTTGCGGTATCCGGACGATATGTCGTTAAATTAAGGTTTCCAAGTGATTCCCATCCTGGAAATAAATCATTTCCGCCAATTGTCAAAACAAGCACATCGGCTTGCTTAATTGCATACCCGGCACCGCTGCTTTCCATTTGTTTTAATAAATCTGGCATTTTCGCACCGCTCACCGCCAAGTTTGTGAGCGCTACCTTTTGTTTGTATTTTGTTTGCAGTTCATTCTTCATCCGTCCAATATATCCAATACCTTCTTTATCTCCAACACCGCGTGTTAACGAATCACCTAAGCTAACAATTTGCAATGTTTCCTTTTGTTGTTTCCCTTTAGCTTCTTTTTGCACGGTAGGAGTTAGCTTAGAAGTTTTCGGATTTAGAACATCACTCACACTAGTAATAAATCCGTATGCAAATAAACAAAAAGACGCTAGTGCAACGAATAAAATAACTTTCACAAATTTCGATCCCATGCTATCCCCCCTTATAGATTGACCATATTATACCAAACAGGATTTTGAAAAGCGATTTTCCTCCTCTTATAAAAAAGCACAATCACCTTAATCAAGATTGTGCTTTTTCGTTCACGTTGTCAGTCTTTCCGTTAACTTCGCAAATAACTCAATTCGTTTTACTTCTGCTTCCTTATTCATAATTTGGTCGTGCAAAATGGTAAATGCACCTGCACCAACTTCCACACTCGAATGGGCAATGGTTGTAATATCTAATATTTCTGCAACCTGCTGATCATCGCACCCAATAATTGTGAGATCCCCTGGAATGGAAAGACCGCTTTTTTGAGCAGCTGTTACAATCCCAGCTGCAATATGATTACAAGATACAAGAAGAGCTGTTGGACGCTCTTTCATATGAAGTAGTGATTGAACAATACGAGTCCCATCTTCTACTGTGAAACAGTCTACAAATTGCCACTCTTCTCGCGGCGTAACGTGAATAGATGATAAAGCATCTGCGTAAGCTCTTTTTCGATTTTGGCTATTAAAACTATCACTTCGTCCAATGCAGTAACCGATTTGTGTATGTCCCTTTTCTATTAAATATTCCATTCCTAAAGCAAACGTTTTATAGTGATCAATATGAATACTAGAAATTGTATTAGATATCGTATCTTCGCACGTCACAATTGGGCCAAATGTTGCGTACTTTTCAATCTCCTCACAAGCATTTATTTTCGAACATATAATAACCCCGTCCAATTTTTTCATCTTTAACATATTCAAAACTTCTATCTCTTTATCAGCGTTATAACCCGTTTGACAGAGCATCATATTGTAATTATGCTTTGCAGCCTCTCTTGAAATACCTTCTATAATGGCGCTGTAATACTGATTATTGACGAACGGGAGAAGCACACCAATCGCATTAGTTCTTCCACGTACTAAATGAATTGCATTCGAATTTTGCGTGTAATTTAACTTTTCAATAATGGCTAATATCTCTTTTCGTTTCTGTTCATTTACATATGGATGATTATTTAAAACGCGAGAAACAGTAGAAATCGAGACCCCTGCCATTTCTGCGATTTTTTTTATATTTGGCATCATAACACCTCCTTCTCCCATATTACCGCATACAAAAAAATTTAGAAATGCCCCTTGACCTGGTAAGCTTTCCACATTATATCCTGTGCTAGCAGACTATATATCCATTTTAACTTTTCGACATACAAGTCGCTGCTATGCAGAATACAACATGACCGCTACTTGCTTTCTCCTTTTGTTTTAAACCTTACATGTGGTAGGAAAAGGCCCTCAACGTTTCTATGCGCGGCCAGATACTCTCGTCCGCCTAAAAAGAAAGGGGATTTTATGTCGTTTTTTAACTTGTAGATATAAAGTGAAACTTTAATCAGTGGGGGGGTTCTTCATCCCCCACTGATTATTAGTTGAACCAATCGGGCTTTTACGGGCAGTTTATCTCCCACCTAACTTCTTTGCTTTCGCCGAATTTTGAGGTGGGAGTATTACTGCCCGTTAATGCGGGATAAATAAGAAAGGATTGATATTTTATTATGACCTTAAAATTAGAGCATATCTTTTTCCTAGGTGGATTACTTTTACTTTCTCTCGGAATCAATATGATGACAACCATTACTTCATTTGGCCTTAGCCCATATGATTCCCTTTTCATTGCTTTATATCAAAACTTTGGTTTAAGCATCGGCTCTTGGATGTTTATTATTAATTTTATTTTTACTCTTATCGTACTGTGTATGAATCGAAAGCGTATTACAATTGGTACAATCGTGACGATGGTGCTCATCTCTGTGTTTGTTGATATGATTGGCTCAGTTGCAGTTATAATGGATGGCATTCGCTCTCTTCCAAAATATATAACACTCATATTCGGAAATGTATCTGTCGGCGCAGGTATCGGTATCTATGTTTCATCACAGCTTGGGACTGCACCGCAAGAAGCATTTGTTTTAACAATCTCAGAAAAAACAAAGTGGTCCTTTCAAAGAACAGAAATTTCTCTAGCTTGTCTATTTCTAACTGCTAGTTTCATACTAAATGGTCCTATTTATTTCGGCACCATTATTCTATCTTTTACGACAGGCTGGCTCATTCAAACATTTATTCAAGTCGGTACAAAAGTATTACAAAGTTGTCGTACGCAAGAAGCCCATTGAAAGTTATATACTTTCAATGGGCCTTTGTTGTTCAAATATAATATGAACCCCTTCGTTCACAACTTGAAGTGTTTCTACCACGCAATGGCCGAAAAGCGATTGCAGCCATATCTTTACTTCTTCAGCACTTCCTTTTTTCACATAACAAAGCACTGTTGGTCCAGCGCCGCTTAAAGAAACACCATATACATTTTCATGTTCTAATTCTTGAAGCTTTTGTAATTCAGGTACGAGCTCTTTCCGGTATGGTTCATGAAACATATCCTGTTTCATCATTTCTCCAGCGAGCACCCAGTCTTCCTTACATAGGGCCGCGACAAGTACATTGGCAACACCGCTGCCGCGAATGCCATCCATATACTGTAACGTACTCGGAAGCACATCTCTCGAATGAACTGTTTTTAGTTCATATGAAGGAATAACCGCGACAAGTTCTATATCATAAATAGATTGAGACAAAAATGAAATATCTTTTCCATCATATGTTCCTATCATAAGTCCGCCATATAAGGCCGCTCCAACGTTATCGATATGTCCTTCCATTTCCGTTGCAATCAATAGCTTTTCTCTTCTAGATAGGTGTAATTCGCAAAGCTGATTAGCAAGTTCAATGCCCGCAATAATTGCCGAAGCGCTGCTTCCAAGTCCGCGCGCTAATGGAATATCACTGTCTAGATGAAGATGACAATAGGGAAGCTCCTTATTATAACGAGCAGCTACCATGCGCGCCGTCTGAATGAGTAAATTATTCTCACCTTTTGGAATCCCTTGAAGAATTGTTGTTTTCGCCGTGCACTCCCAGCTAGAATGTGAAAATACATCTACCGTTAAATATTTGCTTACTGCAAGACCAATTGAATCAAAGCCTGGCCCAAGATTTGCTGTACTAGCCGGCACACGAATTGTAAACATAGGAGCCGCCTTCATCGAAGGACAACTCCTTGAATATGTTCAAACACAACCTTTTCATCATTTGGCAGCACAAGCGGTTGAATTTTTTTTGTATCAATCGCAATATTGGGGTCCTTTAAACCGTTTCCTGTTAAAACAGCGACGATGTTGCTTCCTTTTGCTATTTCTCCTGTTTGTACTTGCTTGTAAATCCCGGCAAGCGATGCACAAGAAGCAGGCTCCGCAAAAATCCCTTCATACTTAGCAAGCCATTCATATGCCCTAAGAATTTCTGCGTCTGTTACCTCATCGATTTTTCCATTTGAATCATGAGCAGCAGCGACAGCTTTATCCCAGCTTGCGGGGTTCCCGATACGTATTGCAGTCGCAACTGTTTCCGGTTCCTCAATTTTATATCCGCGCACAATCGCCGCCGATCCTTCTGCTTCAAAGCCGCGCATCTCCGGTAAACCTGTGCCGCGCTTTTCGTTATACTCCTTAAAGCCTTTCCAATACGCTGTAATATTCCCTGCATTGCCAACTGGAATAGCTAAAATATCTGGCGCTTTTCCAAGTGCATCACAAATTTCAAATGCGGCCGTTTTTTGCCCTTCAATGCGATATGGATTCACTGAATTCACAAGTGCAATCGGTGATGAATCGCTAAGCTTTCGTACCATTTGCAGAGCATGGTCAAAGTTTCCATCAATACTAATAATTTCGGCTCCGTACATGACTGCCTGCGCTAACTTGCCATATGCGATCTTTCCATTTGGAATCATAACAATACAAGATAAACCTGCGCGCGCTGCATAAGCAGCTGCCGACGCAGATGTATTTCCTGTTGAAGCGCAAATAACCGTTTTGCTGCCAGCTTCCTTTGCCTTTGCTACAGCCATAACCATCCCGCGATCTTTAAAAGAACCCGTCGGATTTGCCCCTTCTACTTTCGCATAAACAGAAACACCCCATTTTTCTGAAAGATTTTCTAATAAAATAAGCGGCGTATTTCCTTCTGATAGTGAAAGCGACGGTGTTTGCTCAGTAATCGATAAATATTCTTTATAAGCAGCAAGTAATCCGTTCCACATTAGCGAGCATCTCCTTCAATACGGTAGTTTGCTTTCACACAATCTACTTCTTCATACGTCTCTAGTGTTTCTAGAATGTATGTATAATCTGCAAGGGATGCACGGTGTGTAACAATAACAATTTCTGCTGCTCCTTTCTTTTGTAATGGCATTTGAATAATCTTTTCAAAGCTTACGCCGCGTTCAGAGAATAGCGATGTAATTTTCGCAAACACACCTACTTCATCCTTCACGTGAAGGCGTAGAAACTTCTTCACATAAATTTCGTCTTCTGCTTTTAATACTTTCTCATATTGCGGCGTTACTGCACTATTTCCAGTTACACCAAGGCGTACATTTTTCATAACCGCCACTAAATCAGATACAACAGCTGTTGCTGTTGGCAAACTTCCCGCACCTGGTCCGTAAAACATTGTTTCTCCTACCGCTTCGCCATATACATATACTGCATTATATTCGTTTTGAACAGCTGCAAGCGGGTGTGTATTTGGTAACAATGTTGGTTCTACTGTTACCTCTAATTTTTCGCCATCACGCTTCGCTACACCAATTAACTTAATTGTATAGCCTAGACTCTTACTATACGCAATGTCCTCCTCTGTAATAGATGTAATTCCTTTTACATTCACATCATGAAGTTCTACATTTGTAGAAAATCCAAGTGTCGCTAAGATTGTCATCTTTCGTGCCGCATCTAAACCTTCAACATCTGATGTTGGATCTGCTTCTGCAAATCCAAGCTGCTGCGCTTCATTTAACACGTCGTCATACGCTCTCCCTTCGTCAGACATTTTTGTCAAAATAAAATTCGTTGTTCCGTTCACAATACCCATCATTTTCGTAATCCGATCAGAAGAAAGACCTTCTACAATACTTCGTAGAATCGGAATACCACCTGCTACACTCGCTTCATAAAACAAATCCGCTTGATTTTCTTTTGCTACAGTAAGAAGTTCTGCACCGTGAAGTGCCATTAAATCTTTATTCGCTGTAACTACTTGCTTACCGTTTTGAAGCGATTGTAAAATATATGCTTTTGCGTCTTCTATACCGCCCATCACTTCAATTACAACATCAACATCTGGATTATCTATAATTTCATCTGGATTTTTCGTTAATAATGTAGGGGTTACTTGGACCTCACGTTCTTTTTCTAAGTTTTGTACTAATACTTTTGCTACTTTGACAGGACAACCGATTTGGTGTGCTAAACGATCTTGATGATCTTCAATAATGCGCACCACACCGCTTCCTACAGTTCCGAGACCTAATAGGCCAACTTGAATTTCGTTCATAGTACTGTCCACCCCTCTAAAAATTGTATTTAGGTGCCATTATATAAGGTACAACTACAAAAAACAATATATTTAGAACATTCCGAATAATAAAGGCCGTTCTTTGCAAAGAAAACGCTACCACATGTTATACGCAACTTCCTTTACAACATATAAGGAGTTTCCTGATACACATAGTAATTCAACCAATTTGAGAATAGTAAATTTCCGTGACTACGCCACTTTACTACTGGATTTTCCAAAGGATTGTCATGTTTAAAATAGTTTTTCGGAATAGCAATATCCAATCCTCTTTGCTGATCGCGCTCATATTCTTGCTTTAACGTCTCGCAGCTGTATTCACTATGACCAAGAACGAAAATATGCTTTCCATCTTTACTCATAACGAGATGAACACCGGCTTCTTCAGATGTCGCTAGCACATCGAGCTCCTGTACGCTTTGAATATCAGATCCTCGTACTTCTGTATGACGAGAATGCGGTGCAAAAAAGCTTTCATCAAAACCGCGTAATAATTTCACATGCTCCTGCTGCACTTCATGCTCAAACACACCAAACATCTTTTTCTCTAGCGGATATTTTGGAACGCCGTAGTGATAATACAATCCTGCTTGCGCCCCCCAGCAAATATGAAGCGTTGATGTAACATGTGTCTTCGAATAATCCATAATTCGCTTCAGTTCTTCCCAATAATCTACTTCCTCGAAAGGAAGTGTTTCAACCGGAGCACCAGTAATGATGAGCCCGTCAAATTTTTCTCCTTCAATATCACGAAATGTCTTATAAAAGCTTGTTAAATGCTCCTGCGCTACATTTCTTGCTGTATGAGACTCCATATGAAGTAAATGGACATCGAGTTGAAGCGGTGTATTTCCTATTAAACGAAGCAACTGTGTTTCTGTTTCTTGTTTTGTTGGCATTAAATTTAAAATAGCAATCTTCAAAGCACGAATATCTTGCGTTTCTGCTCGTTCTTTCGTCATCACAAAAATATTTTCATTTTGCAATACTTTACAAGCTGGTAAGTCTTTAGCAATGATGATCGGCATACTGTTTTCCTCCAGAAAGTGCTGCCCCTAAATCAGCAATAATATCCGCCGCATCTTCAATACCAACCGATAACCGAATTAAATCAGGCGTTACACCCGCCAAACGCTGTTGCTCCTCTGTGAGCTGACGATGCGTTGTGCTTGCAGGATGAATGACACAAGTTCTTGCATCTGCAACATGTGTCACCAATGCGGCAAGCTTCACATCATCAATAAACTGTTTAGCAGATTCAAGACCTCCTTTTACTCCAAACGTTAAAACACCACTCGCACCTTTCGGTAAATATTTTTGTGACAATGCATAACTTTCATTATTTTGAAGTCCAGGATAATTGACCCACTCAACGCGTTCATGCTGTGATAACCACTGCGCAACAGCTAGTGCATTTTGACTATGACGCTCCATACGAAGATGCAATGTTTCTAAGCCAATATTGCTTACGTACGCATTGAATGGACTCATACAGTTTCCATAGTCCCTTAATAACTGTACGCGTGCTTTCGCAATGTATGCCGCTGCCCCGAACTTTTCCACATAACTTACACCATGATAGCTTGGATCTGGTTCAATAAATTCAGGAAATTTACTCCAATCGAAATTCCCTCCATCAATCACAATGCCGCCTAGTGAGCTTGCATGGCCATCAATATATTTCGTTGTAGAGTGAACAACAATGTTCGCACCATGTTCAAATGCATGGCATAAATACGGCGTCGCCAATGTATTATCCACAATAAACGGCACTCCAAGCTCTTTTGCCGCATCAGAAAACTCTTTAAAATTCAGTACATTCATCGCTGGGTTTCCAAGCGATTCCGCATACACAAGCTTTGTTTTCTCATTTGCGAGGGCAACAATTTCATCAGCAGATAAGTTTGGATTAAAGAACGTGACCTCAACCCCAAGCTTCTTAAGACTAACTGCAAATAAATTAAATGTACCGCCGTATACGGTTGATGAGCAGAGCAGGTGATCACCGCTACCACAAATATTTAATACCGCTAACATAATTGCTGCTTGCCCTGATGCCGTTGCAACCGCACCAACGCCGCCTTCTAACTCTGTCAGCTTTTGCTCAAAAGCCGCAAGCGTCGGATTCCCAATACGCGTATAAATATATCCTTCTGCCTCCAAATTAAAGAGGGCTGCTAAATCATCAGAAGTATCGTATTTATACGTCGTGCTTTGATAAAGCGGCAAAACACGCGGCTCACCATTTTTCGGCGTATAGCCACCTTGCACACAAATCGTTCCTTTTCCCCATGATTCTCCCATTCCTCAATCTCCTTTCTTTTATAAAAAATAAAAAACTGCTTCTTTCCTAAATAAGAAAGAAGCAGTTTAGACAAACGCTCGCCATGTAGCCTTTCTTATCTTTCAGGAAATACCTGCAGGATTTAGCACAATTCCGATTTACGGCTGTTGCCAAGGTTTCATAGGGCCCGTTCCCTCCACCTATTCTTGATAAGACTTATGCAATTACCGATGATTTTATAGAAACTATTTCCTATTGTCAATATTTTTTCTGAATGTTCATGAAATTTTTTATTAACCTCTTTACCATATCTGTCGCCGAACTTTACCGAATAAAGAATATTCTGTAAAATACAAAGTATGAATGATAACTCATTCATAAACCAATAGGAGGCGATAACTACATGAAAGTCGGGGAAATATTAACTTTTGAAAAATCATTTACGAGAGAAGATGTAGAGCTATTTAGTAAAATTTCTGGTGATGCTGGTGAGCACCATGTCGTTCCAGATGAACATGGACGCGTAATGGTACAAGGATTATTAGTTGCAACATTACCTACAAAAATTGGCGGCGATTTAAATTTTATCGCAAGAGATGTGGAGCTCACTTTCTTACGTCCGGTTTTTACTGGAGATACTGTTCGATGTGAAGTCACACTTACTCATCATGAAAAACAAGCAGATCGAATCGTCGCTGTTTCAAAGGCAGAATGCTTTAATCAAAATGGTAAAAAAGTGTTGGAAGGATCTTTTAAAGGGATTATTCGTCAATATTAAATGAAACCTCCATCAGTGGGGGATCCTTCATCCCCCACTGACAGAAAACCTGCCCCGCCTATCTTCTGTACTTTTCTCTAAACCGTAAAATGTGCTTTTACCACCTACCACTTTCCAAATACACAAATAGCATATATACACGAATTTATTATATGAATAGAATGAAATAGGGCTTTAAATTTGAAAAAATACAGGAAATGTTCTATTTTAAGATAAAAAATACATTTTAAAAACCTTACTTACTATGTAAAATTAAAGAGTTATATTTCATTCATTATGGTAACCATGAAAATACTATTTGTAACAATGTTATACTTTATATAAATGTTTCTACATCACTTATTATAAAGTGATCTTTTTTCTTTATAGGGATGCTTTCAAAACTTAAGTTGATTGGTATATTACTGTGCTCCTGCACATTTTTTATATGAATTTCAAATAAAATTCATATAAACCCTTTAATATTAAACACTATAGGTAATTCTCTATCTTTTATACCAATTACTCTTCAATAAGTTTTTTATAAAAATGGAAAAATAACTGTTATAACATATATAAGTATAATTATTTTCGTATCAAAATCTCGAATTTTGTCATAACGGAATGTAACATAAAGGAGGCATAAAAAATGACGATTAGGAGAGGCATGCATTCTTTACTTATCATGTACGGTATGTTTCTAGGTTCTATAGTTGGTGCTACAGTCTGGTTATTTTTAGTTACCACAAATGCTGGAATTCATTTTATTTGGGGATATTTACCTAAAGAATTTTCATTACCACCTTATTACACAATTTGTGTAACAATGATTGGCGGTGTTCTTGTTGGGTTGTCACAGAAATACTTCGGTACATACCCGCGTTTAATGCCAGAAGTAATGGGTGAATATAAGAATACAGGTAGGATTGAGTATCGTTTTGTGCATCAATCTACATTAACAGCTATTATTGTTTTAATATTTGGTGCAAGTTTAGGACCGGAAGCAGCACTTGTTGGCATTATCGGTGGACTTTGTACGTGGGTTGGAGATCGTTTTCATTTCACTTTAAAAGGAATGAAGGGACTAACAGAAATTGGGATTGGTGCTACTTTAAGTGTTATTTTTAATGCACCATTATTCGGTTATTTAGCTCCAAGTGAAAATGAGAATAAACCAATTGACGACATTTCCAAAGGAAAAAAGACTATTGTATATCTCGCTACTACTTTTGCTGGTTTTTCTGTTTATTTATTACTTAGTAAGTTTGATAATCGAGGATCTTTTATTGTTGATTTTGGGAAAGGATCTTTTTCATTACATGAATGGCTTGCCTTTTTACCTCTGATTTGTATAGGAGCTGGTGTCGGCTATTTTTATTTCAAGGTAGAATATATATTGGAAAAAATAGTCCATCCTTTCCAAGAATATAAAGTCACGTTAGGAGTTATAGGCGGTATTCTTTTAGGGATTGCAGGAACTTTACTACCCTATACAATGTTTTCAGGAGAACATCAATTAAAAGACTTAGTCCATGAGTGGACAGCATTATCATTTGGGATGCTGCTTCTTTCAGGAGTTTTAAAATTATGTGTAACGGCAGTTTGTTTAAGTACAGGTTGGCGTGGTGGACATATTTTTCCAATTGTATTTGCTGGTGCAAGTATTGGATATGCTGTCGCTACTGTCATACCGTTAGATCCAGTTGCTTGTGTAGCCATTGTCACTACAGCCATTTCAAGCTATGCAGTACGAAAACCAATTGCTATTACATTATTATTACTTATGTTCTTCCCAATTAATTTATTGATACCAATGATTGGAGCTGCAATGATTGGTAATCTATTTCCACTTCCTAATCATAATGAAAATAAACAAGAGGGACTAGTATAAAGATAAAAAACGGTAAAATCGAGAAAACCTTCCATTATCGGAAGGTTTTCTTGTTCAACATTAACATAAACACACTTATCACAAATATTAAAAGCTAACATTTTGCCAACGAAACCTCAAAACGTATAACTAGCTCTATTCTTTTTTATTTTCACCTTCTACATTTCTCTCTAAATCAGCAAGCCAATGAAGATCACTATAATTTTCTTTTTGACCAATATCTTGTAACTTATTATTACTATAATTAATAGATAATATTAAATCAGGCATTGCATCAAAACCATTTTCCGCTAATTCATGATACCTTGGACCATATACTGATGCCGCAAGACTCACATAATTACGTTCATACGGATTTTGACGCATACGATTCAAATAGAGTTCAAATACATCTTGACCATCGGGAGTTAAAAACTTACCATCTTTACGCTCTAAATCACGTAAATTGTATCCTGTTCCTGATCTAAGTGTAGAAATCAAACCGTATTTATGTATTGCCTCCGGCTTCATTTGTTCAGATTTAAAATCACTACTTTGAAAAATATGCGAAAACAATTCCTTACCATTATTTTTATCATTTAAAACTTTTTCAATTTGTTGTAGCAATTGTATATTCTTACTACCTTTCACCGTAACTTGAAAATTATTCGGATCAACACTAAAAGTTAAGTTCTCATCATCTGGGGTATCAATATTTTTTTGAGTAAATAAATCTTGAATCTGACGATTTACTTGTTCACGCTGAAAAGCTTTCTCTTTATGATTTTCAACCTCACCATTAATAATATCTGAGTTTCTAAATAAGGAATCCCGAACATCGTAAAAACCAACTCTACCATCTTGCAATATACTCATTTCTGCTCGCCATGCAACCTCTCTCTCTTCTGGACTTAAATCATGACGAAATTCTTTTGAGTAGTGATTAGAATATTTATCACTAATATGTTGCTCAGGATTTGCATAGAACTTATTTTCTTCATTAATCTTACTATACTTCTCTTGCATTAACTTCATTCTCTTGTCTGATTCACTCTCATATTTATTATTATGTTTAATTTCTACAGTAGATTGATCCTTTTTCTCAACCTCATTAAATTTATTATTATTGATATATGATGATGTATTATTTGTAATTTTCACCAGGAATATCCCCTTTCTTTACATAATATCCCTCTATTATATCCTAAAAACACAATATTTTGTTGAAAAAATATACAAAGATGTTATAATGAGACAGTCTGTTCACCAAAATTTACTAAAAAAGGAGAAATATAAGTGAAATCAAAATTGAAATTTTTGTTATCATTAGCCTTAGTACTACTCTTTATACCTATTTTGAATCCTCTTTCTGCAAGTGCTGAAAAACCGTTTCCCAATACAGGTAACAATAGTTTTAACACAGCTATAAATTTAAGTAAATATTCTAGTGTTGACACTACAATATTAGAACCCGGATATAATGAAGCCTATTATAAATATACGACTATGCCAGGAGATAAAGTATACGTATCATTTCCAGTTGAAAAAGCATATGGACATATGACTGTAACTTTATACGATAAATATCATAATCCAATACAAACAAATGATAAAGTGATGAATTCAAACACTTCATATCCATTTATTTATATTAACATTGACGGAAAAGAATCATCAGAAATCGTTTATATAAAAGTAACTCGTGACCCAGCATATACTAAAGATATGTATTTCACTCCATCACGTGTAAGCGATCGTATAAAATCGGGTAGTAAAGAAGTTAAATTTAACAGTACAGCTGTTGTTGGTAATGGTCCTGTAAACTTACAAGGCAGAGATTCATCAGTTATCACTGCAGATTTAACACAAGATACTTCAATACCTAAAGGTGCCATTGTTAAACGTATTACAACAAAAGGTAATCAATTACCAAGTCAAGGTAATGTTGTCCATAAAATAATGTCTAATGCAAATCAAGTATGGTATACAGCCGCTGTAGAAGGTTGTTTTAAAATTTCATTACAAGATAATCTAGAAGTTGCACGTGTATGGAACTTTAAATATCATGTAATGTCTCCAGTAGGATCTACAATGAAAAATGTTACAGCTAATATCGATTATGAATACGACGAAACAAAAAGCTTTAAATAATTAACAACCAAAAAACCTTTACTTATTTTTCAAGTAAAGGTTTTTTATCATTTAAACCTACTTTCAAGCCCGTCCTCACTTTTTATTCCATGGTTCCCTTAGAGTACAAACCTATGCACTCTCATATTCAAGAGACTTTTACAGCATAAACATTAGAATTCAAATAATCATTTCCAAAATGCTGGCGATACCCCTAATTATGTTATTGACACCACTATCCACCAAATCGCTTTCCTTTGCTATCCTGTTTGCAAAACATAATGAGTATCATTAAATGTATTCAACGTTTCTGCAATTTTTTTAAATATAACTAATTCACTTGTACGATTTTCTTGAAACATAAGGTGTCTCCCACATACAATATTTTCATTGTACCAAATTCAATCTCTTCTAAAACATGCGAGTAATTTTTTCACTTTGTACTTCCTCATATCATTGATATAATAATTAAAAATGTAACTTTCATTCTATTACCCGAGGGGGCTTTCACAATGTCATTAAATAAAGCACTTACAATCGCTGGATCGGATACAAGCGGCGGCGCTGGTATGCAAGCAGACTTAAAAACATTTCAAGAGCTTGGTGTATACGGTATGACAGCTCTTACAACAATCGTAACGATGGATCCACATAACGGTTGGGCACATAACGTGTTCCCAATTCCAGCGTCTACATTAAAACCACAATTAGAAACAACAATTGAAGGCGTTGGCGTTGATGCATTAAAAACAGGTATGCTTGGCTCTGTTGAAATTATTGAGCTTGTTGCTGAAACAATTGAGAAGCATAATCTACAAAACGTAGTAATAGACCCAGTTATGGTATGCAAGGGCGCTGATGAAGCACTTCATCCAGAAACAAATGACTGCTTGCGTGACAAACTCGTTCCAAAAGCTTTAATTGTAACACCAAACTTATTTGAAGCGTATCAACTAAGCGGTGTCAAAATTAACTCGCTTGAAGATATAAAGCAAGCTGCTGAAAAAATCCATGCTTTAGGGGCAAAATATGTACTGATTAAAGGCGGCAGCAAACTAGGAACAGAAAAAGCAATTGATTTATTATACGATGGAGAAACATTTGATATTTTAGAATCTGAAAAAATTGAAACAACATATACACATGGCGCAGGTTGTACATATGCTGCTGCAATTACAGCAGAATTAGCAAAAGGAAAATCTGTAAAAGAAGCAGTTCAAGTAGCAAAAGAATTTATTACAGCTGCGATTCTTCATTCTTTCAAATTAAATGAATATGTAGGACCAACACATCACGGTGCATATCGTAGATTTGGTGCTGGAAAAGAACTTGTATAAAAAAAGTCGTCATTAGTGACGACTTTTTTTTATGAGACACGATTTCTACCATTTCGTTTAGAAGAATACAATGCATCATCTGCAAGTTGAATAAACTCTTGTGGTGAATCTTTATAAATGGAAGTACCTACTGAAATCGTGATATGTATACAACTATTATTTTGCAATCGAAACACATGCTTCTCTACATCTGTCCGAATTTTTTCCCCTATACCTACAGCGAACTGTAATGTTGAATTTGGTAACAATAAAGCAAATTCTTCCCCACCTTTTCGGAACACTAAATATGGAAATGGAGAACTATTCTTCAAAATTGCTCCTACTTGCTGTAAAACTTCATCACCAGCAGGATGTCCATGCTTATCATTTACACGCTTGAAATAATCAATATCTACTAACAATAAACAGAGCGACCTTTCATCGCTTTTCTTATCTTCAATATGTCTATTCAATTCTGTATCAAACTTACGAACATTCCCGAGACCTGTTAATGCATCTATCGTTGCTTGCTGTTTCATTACATGAAACAACTCGTTTGATTGCAAAACATAATGTGCGCTTAAGAAAGTAATATATCCTATCATGATGCTAATAAGTAAGTATAGGTTTAATACAAAAACATCTTGGAAAACAAAATAAATCGCAATCGATGAAATTGTTAAGCAATACACATGTAACCATACCCATTTTTTCAACATCGGCATGCGAAATGTTGAAATAAGAGCACATCCTATACCCGTTAGTACAAGAACATATACAGATGGAACCATTGAATAATCTGTAAACAACAAACGTGCAATTAAGAGAATGCTAGCGGATAGTAAACTTGCAATAGGTCCACCAATAATAGCAGCTAATATAACCGCAAGATATCGTAAATCTAACATTACATCCTCAATTTGAACACCAAACTTTATAAGCAGAGCACCTAAAGCACCCGTTACAATACCAACAAAACATTTCACTTCAAAGGATAATGGCTCTTTTAATGAAATATTTTTTAAAAGTTGACCTCCAACAAAAATAAAGGAAAGAATAATAGTTGTATTAATAAATAGATCGTCTAGCATAAACATATACCTGGCCTTTCTACAATCTAACCTTTACAAAAAAACTCGTCCCTTTCCTACTTATTATTGTATATTATATCCCTATAACTCCCAAACATTTTTTCTAGATGTTTCACGTGAAACTTTTAAACAAAAAAAGAGCGTAATCCCGCCCTTTTTTTACTATAACCTCACTAACAACATCTCGAAACTTTACCGCCCTTTGCATTAAATCTTGCTTCTTGCGCTTCAGCAAAAAATTGTTTTCGAGATAATACTTGCTCATTTGGATGGTGTTGTTTCATATGCGCAACATACTTTTCATAACTTGGTACACCAACAAGCAAACTAATAAATTGTTTTCGATATTTCCATATGCTAATTACCGTTTTAAACATAATGTTGTACCTCGCTTTCATCACGCGGAACATACGCTGCTTCTTTTAAAGGCGTTGCTTTATTATTCAATACTTGTACCCATATTCTAATAGACGATATCAATACCGCGATTACAACAAGCATAAAAATTCCACAAAGCGCTGCATCAATATAATCATTAAGAATAATTTGTTTCATCTGTCCTACATTTTTCGCTGGTGCTAATAGTTTCCCTTTATCTAGTTCACTTTGGAACACTTTTGCATGAGACAGGAATCCAATTTTCGGATTTTCATGAAATAACTTTTGATAGCCGGCCGTCATCGTAACAATCAGTAACCACGTTGTCGGAACGAGCGTCACCCAGACGTATGCCTTTTTTCCCATTTTAAACAACACAGTCGTTCCAAGTAATAATGCAATCCCAGCTAACATTTGATTGGCAATTCCAAAGAGCGGCCATAATGTATTAATACCGCCAAGCGGATCAATTACCCCTTGGTATAAGAAATATCCCCATCCTAGTACACAAAGTGTTGTTGCAACAATATTAGAAAGTATTGAATCTGTTTTTGCAAATGGTTTATAAACGTGCCCTAAAATATCTTGAATCATAAACCGACCAACACGCGTTCCTGCATCAATCGTTGTTAAGATAAAGAGCGCTTCAAATAAAATTGCAAAGTGATACCAAAATGCCATTAATGCTTTTCCGCCAATGACTTGAGAAAAAATATGAGCCATCCCAATCGCGAACGACGGCGCTCCGCCTGTACGAGATAATATCGTTTGTTCTCCAACGTTTGCAGCTAACTCTTTCAATTCATTTGGCGTTATAGTAAATCCCCAAGAACTAATTACTTGTGCTGCCTGTGTTACATCCGTTCCAATAACTGCTGGCGGACTATTTATTGCAAAGTATGTACCTGGCGTTAGTACACAAGCTGCAATCATCGCCATTGCTGCAACGAATGATTCCATCAGCATAGCACCGTAACCAATTGGCTGTGCATGTCCTTCTCGCTCTATCATTTTTGGAGTTGTACCAGAAGAAACAAGCGCATGGAAACCAGATACAGCTCCGCAAGCAATTGTAATAAATAAAAATGGAAATAAATTCCCCGCGAATACCGGACCCGTTCCATCAATAAATTTTGAAACTGCCGGCATTTGTAAATCTGGTGCAACAATGATGATACCGAGCGCTAAACCAACAATTGTTCCAATCTTTAAAAACGTACTTAAATAATCACGCGGTGCAAGTAATAGCCAAACAGGTAATGCAGAAGCAATAAATCCATAAATAATTAGCATAATAGCAATTGTTTCACCTTTAAATGTAAACATAGTCGCAAGCGTTGGATTTTCTGCTACATATTGACCTGCTACAATCGATAAAAGAAGTAAAATAATGCCGATAACTGAACCTTCTCCAACACGCCCTGGACGAATGTAGCGCATATATACACCCATTAAAATAGCAATTGGAATGGTTGCTGCAATTGTAAACATTCCCCACGGACTTCCTACAAGTGCTTTTACCACAACAAGAGCTAATACCGCTAATAAAATAATCATAATGCCCAAAATACCAATCATTGCAATAAAACCTGTTATAGGACCAATCTCTGCTTTAATCATTTCACCAAGTGATTTTCCGTTGCGACGCATAGATGCAAACAAAATCACGAAGTCTTGAACAGCTCCGGCTAACACAACGCCAACAATAATCCAAAGTATTCCTGGTAAATATCCCATTTGTGCAGCTAAAATGGGACCAACTAACGGACCAGCTCCAGCAATTGCAGCAAAATGGTGTCCGAATAAGACCCATTTATTGGTCGGAACATAATCTTTTCCATCATTTAAAAGCTCTGCTGGTGTTTTTCGATTATCATCCAATTCAAACACTTTTCTAGCAATAAATTTACTATAAAACCGATACGCAACAGCATAGACAGAAACAGCAGCAACAAGTAACCAAACCGCATTAATTGTTTCACCGCGAGATAATGCTAACACAGCAAATCCCGCTGCTCCTAAAGCCGTAATCACACCCCAAAGTAAAATAGATTTCCATACTTTCAACATAATCCCCTCCTATGTTGTATCTTAGAGGGAATTGTACTAAATTTTCAGAATAGTTAGAAACAACATTCCTTATGATGAGTGTTTCCTAATTTAACATGTCCAAATTCTGCCACAAACTGCTACAACTCAATTTTATTTCGGAGTCGTTTTACATAATTTCGGCTAACAGGAATTGACTGATTATCATACTTTTCTAAATATAAATTATACGTCCCATTATAATAAGGTTTTAATTCTCTCACATACATAACATTAATAAGATAACTTTTATGCACACGCAAAAAATCATATGCCGCTAGTTTACCTTCTAATTCTTGTAATGTATATGTGGAAATATATTGATTATTATTTGTATAAATAGAAACGGTTTTATTTTCTTTATTCTTGCTTATGTATACAATATCATCTGGAAAAATATATGTAATTCCTTCATGACTCTCGATTGGAAGCTTTTGCAATCGATTCTTTCTTTGTTTTATTTTTTCTTGCTCAATACTATGCAGTAAAAATTGCAAATCTTCCTGCTCAAATGGTTGCAACAAATAATAGAAAGCATTGAAACGAAATGATATAATAGCGTCTTTTATATCATTCCCTGTGAATATAAATTTTGTGCTTAATGTTAATTGGCGCAGCAATCCTGCAACTTCAAACCCTGTTCCGTCTGGTAAATATGTATCTAGAAAAATAAAATCTGGCGTATGCTTTTTCGCTAGTTGCAGTGATTCCATTCCCGTTTTTGCTTCAAAGCATTCCAAATTATTTACATGTTCTGTGAAAAAATCTATTAATTGACCCCTGTTTTCTTCTCTTTCATTTACAATTAAAATTTTCATGTCTGCCCAACCACCTAATCCTTTTGTCCATACGCCTTGTTGTATACATTCGCTTTTTTAGAAATAATCCCTTTTTACAAGCCATTTTTCTATCAAATATATCATACTTTTGTCAGAAAACAATGAAAAAGGAAGCTATACACAGCTTCCTTTTTCATTATACTAATTCTCGTTGTTTTGTTTCCTGACCAAGCACAAGGACAGCAAGAACACCAATTATAATGGCCGTACAAAAGATTGCAAAAATATAAGAGAGCGAAGCATGTGTGGCTACGAGATAACCAACTAATAACGGTCCTAAAATACCCCCGATGCGTCCAAATGCTGCTGCCATCCCAGCCCCTGTACCACGAATAACGGTTGGATACTGCTCCGGTGTATACGCATATAATGCTCCCCAAGCTCCTAAATTAAAGAATGAAAGCAACATACCTGCAATCATTAGCGTGATCACTGAATCTGCCGCTCCAAAGAAATATGCACTACATGCCGTTCCAAATAAGTATGTGATTAACACAAACTTCCGGCCAAAACGTTCAATAAACCAAGCGGCTGTAAAATAACCGGGAAGCTGTGCAAATGTCATAATCAACACATATTGAAAACTTTTAATTAAACTAAATCCTTTTAGCACTAATACACTTGGAAGCCAAAGAAACATTCCATAATAAGAAAACACAACACAAAACCATAAAATCCAAAGCATAACCGTCGCTCGTCTGTACTCTCCTGACCAAACGGCCTTTATGTTTGCAAATACAGATTGCTTTTGTTTTACTTTTTGAAATTGCGGTGAATCAGGTAAACTCCATCGTAAATATAATGCATAAAAAGCTGGAATTGCACTTAAAACCATCGCTGTTTGCCAACCGTATGTTGGAATAATAAAATATGAGATGAGAGCAGCAATTAACCAACCACCAGCCCAAAAGCTTTCTAATAAAACGACGATTTTACCACGTTCATGCGCCGCAACACTTTCAGATACAAGTGTTGATGCAACAGGCAACTCTCCTCCAAGACCCATCCCAATACAAAAACGAAAGATAAGAAATACAGTTAATGTTGTTGATAAAGCACTTAACCCGCTTCCAACAGAAAATAATAATAATGTAATAATAAAAACAGATTTTCGGCCGATTTTATCTGCTAATATCCCAAATACGAGCGCTCCAACTGCCATTCCGATGGAGTTAATACTACCGATCCAGCCCATCTGCTGTGCACTAAGCTGCCATTCTTTTTGCAAAGCGGCAATAATAAATGAAAGAATCCCAACATCCATTGCATCAAATAGCCAACCAAGACCAGCAATTCCGAGAAGCTTTCGATTTGAGATTTCTTTAATTTTTCCCACTACAGGCCCTCCTCAATACAGGTGTCTTTACATCATATTTTACATATGTATATCATATAAGTAAAACAATTTATATGTAAACATAATCATAGCTCATATGATTCTTATCATTTCCACAAAAAAACGCCTCATACATAGAATGAATAGACGAATTCCCCTGTAAAAAAGCGCTCCTACAAATAGCTGTTTAAAAAAGAAAAAGCAGCGATATTTGGCTACTTTTTCGACCGAACAACCTCTTTTAAAAATTCAACTAATACAAGTTGACGACGCCAGCGCGTTGGATTACTGCACAAACGGTAAAACCACTCTAAATGAATAGCTTGAATCCATTTCGGGGCACGCTTTACTTCTCCAGCCCAAACATCAAAGCTACCACCAACGCCAACAGCTACTTTTGTATGTAAACGATGTTTATTATTTTGAATAAAGTTTTCCTGTCTCGGAAATCCAAGTGCAACCAGTAAGATGTCCGGCTTCACTTCTTGAATACGTTCGATAATTTCTTCTTCTTTCTCTTGTTTAAAATATCCATCTTGTGTTCCAACAATAGATACAGCTGAATATCTTTCTGTTAAAGTTTGAGCAGCTCTTTCGATAACGTGCGGCTTTGCTCCAAGTAAAAAGACAGATACAGCCTTCTTTTCTTGTGATAATGTTTCAAACAAATTACACATTAAATCAAAACCTGCCACACGTTCTTTTAACGGTGTTCCTAGCATACCGCTTGCCTTTACAACACCAATCCCGTCTGGTGTAATAAGATCTACCTGAAGAAGCGTTTGCTGAAACGCAGCATCCTTTTTGGCACACATCACAATTTCAGGATTGGCTGTTACAACTTGAAACGTATTCTCTTGTTTCTTTTCCAGCTGCTGCATTACATAACGAACTGTTTCTTCCATTGTCATCGTTGAGAAGGGCACGCCTAAAATATCAACTGTTTGCACTGCCATATTTACAATCCTCTCTATTTCAAATATCTTTTTCCACTACTAATTATTCTAACCTCTTACTTTTACATACTCGTTACTGCCAGACAAAACCTTCTCATACGCTTCATACGTATTTTCATATAAATTCCGTAACGAAAAATGAGAAGACGCATGGGTATACAAACGCTCACCCATCTCTACTAATTCACCATTTTCCCACTTTTCATATGCCTCTTCTAACGCACGAGTAAGCGCCGTCGCATCACCAATTGGAATAATCCAGCCATATGCGCCATCAACAATAAGTTGTGACATATCACCAACATCTGTAGCAATAGAGGTTAAACGTTGATTTGCCCCTTCTAATAAAACAAGGGGGAAACTTTCACTATACGATGTTAATAAATTTATATGCGCTGCGGCATATAAATTCTTTGCATCTTCACGATGTCCTAAAAATAGAACTTTATCTTCTAATCCTTTTTGTTTCACTGTTTCTTTTAACTCATTCTCAATCGGTCCATCACCAAGTAACAGCACTTTAATTTTGGGAATTGTTGTGTTTTGCAACGCTTCAAATAATATTTCATGCCCTTTAACAGGATGTAAACGTGCTACTTGAATCGCTGTAAATACATCTTCTTGTATATCAAAACTCTCTTTTAAATCATAAGGCTTTGCTGGCGTACGATCATATTCAATTCCGTTATAAACTGTACAAATTTTCTCTTCTGGTACACCTAGTGTTACCGTATTCATCTTAAAACGTTCTGTAATAGCAAAAAATAAATCAACTTTCTGAAACGAACGTAAATTTAACTTTGTAAAAATCCAACCTTTTAAACCACGTTTCATAAAATCCAGCGTTGGATCACTGTGAACAGTTGTAACCCATTTGGCATTTACCTTTCTTCTTAATAAAGAAAGATAAAAGTTAGCTCTTGCCCCGTGTGTATGAACAATATCAAAACCTTCTTTATTAATAAAAGAACGTATTTTTGAAAGAATGGATATATCATAACGAGATGATTGTGAAAAAACGTGTACTTTTATCCCTAATGCTCTCGCCTCGCTTGCTATCGCTCCTTCTTCAAATACCGCTAATTCTACTACATCCTTTGGGAATTGCGACAAAAGTGAAATAATATGCGTTTTTCCGCCGCCTGTTTCTGCTCCAGCATTCATATGTAGCACTTTCATCTTTTTTCCTCCACTAAATATATTTTCTCATTTTTTTACTATAGCAAAAAATAAAAGCTAACATCATGCTAGCTTTTATTTTTCCATTATTCTATTTCTAAATCAACGATTAAATATGCTAATAATACGACAAAGTAAATACTTACTCCTGGTGCCGTTAACACATGACCTGCTGTAAAAGCAATTCCTAATGCTAACCCAAGACCAGCAGCTAACAATGCGTACTTGACCGTAAATACTTCACGGAACCTTGTTATTAACACCATTAGGATTCTCAAACCATAATACACAAACGGAATCATAAGAAAAATGAAACCGATAATTCCAAAAGTATAAAACCAATCATGGAAATCTCTCTCAATTAATTTTGGGGCATCTTTAAAGTTACCACCATACCCCATACCAAGTAATTTCTGAGACATAGGTGCTTGCTTATAAAAGTCTTCATACGTTTTCATAAACAATTCACGTCCACTGAAAATGAGGGCTTGTGTCTCAGCCTTTTTCTCTTCTTCTTTCTCTTTTACAGTATCCTCTTGTTTAACATGATCTTGTTGTTGATGTTGCTTTTTTTCCTCTTGTACTTTTTCAAATACTTGATGATGAATACCCGTATTATTATATATTGGCGAGAACGGAAAATATCCTGCTACTCCTGCAAATATAACTGTTGCAATTAAACCATTTAACAAATATGGCTTTTTATTACGTTCTTTCCGTTGTAAAAACGCTTGTATAAAGCACATAAAAATAGCAATAACAAATGTACAAACAATAGCTCCGGCTCCTACTTTCGTTCCAATCGCAAATAATGAAAATATGATTAAAAGAGACGGAATCCAAAAATAACTTTTTGCGAAGCTTGTTGTTTTCTCAATAGAATACAAAACAACAACTGGACATATAATCGCTAAAATGGATCCAAGTTCATTTCCTGCAAAAAACCAGCCGCGAGAACCTTCTTTAAAATAGTCATAACTATTATAATCTGTTCCAGTTGCGATAGCGGCAACCATCGTTACATTTATAATTAAAGCTGCATATGCTATATAATTTCTCATCTTTGTATGCATTGTTTCTTTCATCTTTAATGACTTGAATACGAGAATATAGCAACTTATCATCACAAATGGATATAGCGCCTTCGCTATAAACTTAAGATCTTCCATTTGTAGCATCGGATGTTTAATCATTTTATTATTTAAAAATCCTAATCCAAGGACAATTCCTAATCCAAGTAAATATATAATGTATTTTCGATTTTCTTTCACACGAGCTTGCGTAAGAATATAAATGCCACCAAGAGCCATAACAAATAAACGTGTTATCACTCCAACCGTTGCATCGATTTTAAGCTCTAAAATACAAAACGATGTAAGTAAATCTATAATTGGTTGTAATATAATAAAAATCAATAGAAATTGTTCAAATTTATAACTTAAACTATTGTGATTTAACATCTTTACCCCCTATAAATATTGTTGCGTCGTTCCAAATACCTATTATAGCATAAGTTTTCAATTGACTAGATGGTATTTTCATTGAATCCTAAAATCTCGGGAAACAGCATTTTTACTTCTTCCTTATCTACTTATAAATATAGAAATTGCTGCTCTGCAAAACAAAGCCTTCCCTGTGCTCGCTCTTGCTTATCCAAGCATTTTCAAACGCTTTCTTTCCTTATTCTTTTACTTTTTTTACATGTAGCGAAACAGTAATTGTTATTTTGATAACTTTAGTGTATATTCTTTCCTTGGAACATCTTTAGAAGGAAGGGATCGGAGCGATGTTTTTAATTGATGTATTTACGTTTCTCGGCATTATCGCAGCTGCTATTTCTGGTACATTAGTAGGTTTAAAAAAAGAACTCGATTTATTTGGTGTCCTTTGTTTGTCTGTAGCAACAGCACTTGGCGGCGGAATAATTCGGGATGTTATGATTGGAAACTTACCTCCAGTTGCATTTGTTCAACCAATTTACTTTTTCATTAGTATTTTAGCAGCATTATTTACTTGTATGTTTTTTGAACGAATTCATAAATTACAAGTTGTTATTATGCTCTCAGACGCTGTCGGTTTAGGTGTATTTACTGCTATCGGTGCAAATGCAGCCATTACTCATCATATGAATGCTTCTTTCTTAGTTGTTTCTATGGGAGTCATTACAGGTATTGGCGGTGGAATTTTACGTGATATGTGCGCGCAAGATATCCCATATGTCTTTCGTAAAGAAATTTATGCAATTGCCTCCATTCTAGGTGCAATTAGCTTTCTTATTACTTATGAGATGGGATCACACATATTAGCTTTCTACATTTGTTTACTCGTTACATTTGTTATACGTGTCGTAACTTTTATCTATAATGTACATTTCCCAGTCTTTTTTAAAACACATGCAAAAGTTCATAAAGGTCATTGATCTATTTTATAAAAAGAGAATTCTTTCATGGATTCTCTTTTTTTATATCACATAAATTCTGTTAATTTTATATAACAATATAGAGAAAATGTAAAATAATAGATATAATAAACAAGGCGACAATATTGGAAACGCTTTAACGAGGGGTTTTTTACAAGTAGAGAAAGACATATATACAGGGGGAACGATTATGCTAAGTCTATTTAAAAGGGAAAGTAATCAAACAAATGAAAGAAGTATAAGAGAACAAAGTAAAGATAAGACCGTAACATTTCTTGTACCCAAGGATTCCGATTTATCTGCACAAATGAACATGTTACACGTAACAAAAGAAGACTTACAGGTTGTAAAAGTGCTACAACCTTTTATTTATGAACAATTGGATTGGATTACAAAAAAATTCTATAAAAATATTACAAAGCAACCACACCTTATACAGATCATTGAAAAATATAGTTCCGTTCAAAAATTACAAACAACACTAAAGAAACATATTGAACAGCTATTTAGCGGTGACATTGATGAGGACTTTATTCAACGCCGTGTTCAAATTGCACGAAGACACGTAAAAATTGGTTTACATAGAAAATGGTATACATCTGCATATCAAGAATTATTCCGTTCTATCATTAAAATTTTCAAAGAGCACTTCACAAAAATTGAAGATTTTGCTTGCGCTGTACATGTACTAAACAAGCTCTTTACGCTTGAGCAGGAGCTTGTGTTAACAGCATACGAACAAGAATATGAGGCAATTCGTAAAGAACATGAGCAAGAAAAAGAAATTGCTCAAATGACAATTAGCCATATTGCTCAAGAGCTTGCTGTTGTATCAGAGAAAACAAATGCCTCTATTCATCAATTAACACAGCAATCAGAGAACATGATCGACATTGCAAAAACGGGTACATCACTAGCAATACAATCAGAGCAAAAAGCAAATCAAGGAAAACAGCAGCTTCATATTCAAAATCAGCGAATGGAAAGTATAAAGGGCAGCATGCAAACTATTATTCAAGATACACAAGAGCTACTTGTCATTTCCAAAAAAATTAATGAAATTATCGATATTGTCAAATCGATTGCTGATCAAACAAACTTACTTGCCTTAAATGCAGCGATTGAATCTGCACGTGCTGGTGAGTTCGGAAAAGGATTTGCAGTTGTAGCAGGAGAAATTCGTAAATTATCAGAGCAAACAAAAGAGTCTATTTCAAACGTAACGAAGCTTGTTGAAAAAACCAATGAACAAATTACGCATGTTTCATCTTCTGTTGAACAAATTAATAATCTTGTCTCTGACGGAACAAATAGCATGAATGAAACTGATAGTTACTTTGAAGAAATTGTAAAAGATATGTCTAATTCAAAAGAACAAACTCAAAAAATTGAAAGTGAACTTGAATTCATTACACATGTTATAAAATCAATCGAAGAGGCTTCTACAAACATGTCCCGAACAGCTGATAGTTTAATGTCGGAGTTAAATCGATAAAGTAAAATTTCCGTCATTGGGAGTCTTACTGCCCACGAATAGCGGGATAAAACAAAACTCCTATGAGTAAGGAAGAAACACATCCACACTCATAGGAGTTTTACTTTTTAAAAAATAGTTTTTGACAATACTGATTTATCACATATATCCCATAGCTTTGTAATATCAATAGACTTGGAACTAATACACCCTCATATACAATATGCATATTCATAAACCTTGTACATAAATAGCCCGCAATAATAAGTAGAAATAGCATATAATTTCTATTTTCCTGTTTTTGAACTAGAAGATGTAACATAGAAATTGCTGCAAATATCGTAATCATCATGTATATAAAATATCCACCTTTTATAAAGGTGTTTTTCATTTCTTGTTTCTCTAGCTTTCCTAAACTCATTTGAACAGAAGAAAAACGATCCTTCTCTATTTCATTCAACTTTTTGTTTATAAAATCCATATTATATTCTTTTTTCTCTTGTTCTGTTGTTTTTTCATTTTTTCCTACTAAGACAGATTGAATATATCGATCGTTTGTAAAGGTGTATCGCGAGTTACCTGATGTTCCCAATGCATAACTTACTGCATAATGAACACCATAAAATATAACACATACACCTACTATTCTAATCAACATTCTTTTTCTATCTGGACTTTGTAAAACTTCTACCAATACAAGATACAGAACAAGAACGGTAATCAAAAATACACCTAATGGGCGAATCATATTACTGAAAGCAAATAAAGCAGCGGCGATTCCCCACATATACGAATGACTTAAGCCTTTATGTATAAATAAGTAACAGGCAAAATAAAATAAACATGTTGCCAAATGTTCATTCGTTAACGTAGAACAAAGCATGATATTAGGAATATACAAAGCGTATAATATCGCTGCAATTCGGCCACATTCTTCATGAAACAACTTTGAAGCAAGCTGATAAATAAAATAAGCGGTAGCCCCGCAATATAAAGCATTACATACCTTTAAGACAAACGTCGCATCTCCAAAAAAACGAATAAAAAAGGACTCGTACATAATAAAAGGAGATTGAACCACAGCTTCTAGACTGCTAAAAATAGTATTTCCTTGTGCAACTTGCTTAGCAGCTTCATACATCACATTCATGTCACTATCGATTGGAACTTTTATTAACACAATGGATAGAAATCGGAGTAACACAGTACCTGAAATAAGAAAAATAATAAATTGTTTATTCGTAAATCGATATTGTAAAATAGAGGTAGTCAGCAAAAGTAAAATGATACAAACACCTAATACAATCGCTAAACTAGAAGAGTTTACGCCAAAAACAGTTTTTACCTCTCCAAAAGAATACCAAAAGGAATATGCAAAAAAGAGGAACATGAGTCCAACTACTACCTTGTTAAAAAAAGCTGAAAAACCTATCTGTACCTTGCCCATAACTTTATTCTATCGCACCTCTTTTTTCTCTTGTTAATAGGTATCTATACCCTTAACTTCATATTTGTAACAAAACGATTTTATCACGAATAAAGAGAATACCGGTACCCTATTTCTATGACAAAGTTAGTAACATCATATATTCTCCTTGCAATGTAAGCGAAATCTCTTTTACACTACAATCTATATACAGAGAAACTTTCATCCACTATTTATAATGAATGATGGACGAAATAAATTAAGTTCTGATGAATATCATTAGAACAAACAAAACAGGAGTAGATAATATGGAAAAGAAATTTATGAGAGAGTCAAGAGCGATAAAAACAACACGTGTTTTTCCCAATGATCTAAACAACCATCAAACATTATTTGGCGGGAAATTATTAGCAGAAATTGATAGCATCGCATCTATCGCTGCTGCGCGCCATAGCCGTGAGCATTGTGTAACTGCTTCTATCGATTCTGTTGATTTCTTAACACCAATTCATCAAACCGATTCTGTTTGCTATGAAGCATTCGTTTGTTATACAGGAAGATCTTCTATGGAAGTATTCGTAAAAATCGTTGCAGAGGATTTACTAGGCGGGGAACGCCGCATTGCTGCTACTTGCTTCATCACTTTCGTCGCATTAAAAGATGGAAAACCAGCTTCTGTACCAGGTGTGATCGCTGAAACAGAGGAAGAGCTCTGGTTATACAATACAGGCGGGGAACGTGCAGAAAAACGAAAAATGAACCGATTAAAAAGTAAGGAAATGGCAGAAGTACTAACAATTCAAAAACCGTGGAATGTATAATTCTACACCCTCTACTTGGCGAATGTATTCGCCAAGTTTTTTAAATTTATGAAGAAATACTAAGGCTATTTTCATACATTGTATGCTATTTTTAATGCAATTAAGAAAAGAATCTACTGTTGCTTTACAAAGTTTATCTGCGGTAAACTTATATCCGTAATTACTTATAATTAAATCAATTACATAACTTATTAGCCAAAGGAACATTCCGTGAATATCACTCACCCCTTTTTAGAGAGGGTGAGAGTATCTAGGTGCGGTCAACATGCAAGGCTTACAACAAAAGCAGAAAGCGAGTGCAGATCATAACAGTCAAAATTTTAGGATTAAAAATGCAAATTATACTTCCAATATTGAATTCCTTTCAATAAAACTCACAAAAGCATTTATCTCAAGAACTATCAATGAAAGGTGAAATTATGCAAAAATCAATTGTTTCAAATATTTTTTATAAATTATTGCTCAACACCTTTAATATTATCCTTCCGCTTCTAGTAGGCCCATATGCATATCGAATGCTTGGTTCGCATTCAATGGGAACAGTTAACTTTAGCGAAACAATTTTTAATTATTTCTTTGTTTTTGCTACATTTGGTGTGTATCAATATGGCCTACGTGAAATTAGCTTAGTGAAAAACGATAAGAAAAAAACTTCACAATTGTTTACAAGTTTATACTTTATTAACTTTACAACTAGCATTCTTGCTTTAATTGCATTTTTACTTTTTAGTTACATTGGCTATGGAAATAAAGATGTATTTCCTGTCCTCCTTATTTTTGGATTCAACTTTATTTCGAGTTTATTTTATGTGGAATGGTACAATGAAGCACATGAAAATTATGATTTCATTGCAAAAAAAACAGTTATTGTTCGTCTCATTTATGTTGTCCTTTTATTCATTTTCGTTCATGGGGCAAATGATTACAAACAATTTGCAGGTTTATTAGTTTTATCAACATTTTTAAACCATTTTATCAGTTTTATATATGTAAAACGTCAAGTTAAGTTTGATTTTTCCAACATAACCATTGTTCCACATTTAAAACCGTTAGTTTTAGTTGTTATCTTTTCAAATGCAAGTATCCTGTATACACAATTAGACCGACTATTATTAGGCGAGTATGCTGGTAAATCCGAACTTGCTTACTATGTCATGGCTTTTCAAATTATGACGATTATTAATACACTTATGTTAAGTGTAATTCAAGTTACAGTTCCACGACTCTCTTATTTATCAGGAAATGCAGACGAAAAAGAGTATGAAGCACTATTAAATAAAATCTCAAAAGTGTACTTTATTACGCTATTTCCAGCCGCTATTGGCTTAATGCTTATCGCTCATGGGGCTGTTATTATTTATGGAGGAAATGAATTTGCTAACGCTGGTGATACATTAGTTGCTTTTGCATTATACATGATTTCAATAGGGATCGAATCCATCTTATCGAATCAAATTATTTACGTAAAAAAGAAAGAAAGCATTTTAGTACGTTTCTTATTCATTGGTGGTTTTGTAAACCTTATTTTAAATATCTCTCTTATCGTTTTTCATGTATTCACACCGACAACAGCAATTTTCACAACTACTATTGCGACCTGCTTGCTAATTGTACTGGAATATATATACATAAAAAAGAAACTGAAAGTAAATTACACATTATTCGATATGTCGAAACTAAAATATCTCTTCTATTCACTTACATTTGTACCGTTATCATATCTCATCCATATAACAATATCAGGAAAAATCCTTTCTGTTTTGGTTATCATCATCACATGCGGATGTGTATATGCCTTAATTTTATTAATAACAAAAGATGAGATATTGTTTACGTTTTTAGATAAAATTAAAGGAAAACTGAAGAAAAAATGATGTAAGTAACAAAACACCATCTTGCATGTTTAAGCGAATGAAACTTCTTTAAAGGAGCTGTTCCGATTGAAATTCTCTTTAATCATGGCGACTTGCGGCAGACGTGATGATATTATAGATTTACTAAAATCGTTAGAAAAACAAACATATAAAGGCTTTGAACTAATTGTAGTCGACCAAAACGATACACCAATCGCTGACTTATTTAATGACTATAAAGAAAAATTCCCAATCAATTATATATACACACCAATCAAAGGGCTCTCCCGTGCGCGAAACACAGGTTTAAAAGTAGCTGATGGTGATATTATCGCTTTCCCAGATGACGACTGTATTTATGAAACAAATGTGTTAGAAAACATTCAAGAAACGTTTAAACAAAATAAAAATATTCATTTTATTTCTACCAATACAACAAATGTAGAAGGGACAGGCTCTTTAATACACGCTCCTAATACAGATATTATTTTAAATAATAAATATGGATTCATGGGCCCTTCCTTTGCTCTCTTCTTCACGAAACAATTTGTACAAGATGTAGGCACTTTTGATGAAGACTTAGGAGTTGGAGCGGGAACAATTTACGGAGCTGGTGAAGAAACTGACTTTGTACTTCGCGGGATGAAAAATGGATATACAGGTTTATTTAAGAAAGATCTTTTCGTATATCATCCAGTAAAAGAAGAGATTATTAATGAGCAATCATTAAAAAGAGCTATTTCCTATGCCGGCGGTTTCGGAAGAGTCATTCGCTTACATTATGGATTCCCTTACTTTTTACGCGCCATTGCAGCTGCTTTATTCCGTGCAATGCAAAACATCTCTAATGATAAACGAAAATTCCATACAAATCGCTTAAAAGGGATTGTTAGAGGATACTTTAAATAAGTTCATACCAGTAGTAAGCCCCCCACCCACAATATTGAGGTAGGGGGCTTACTGCTGGAAAATAGAACGATCAATTACAACTTTCATCAACTGATCTCGAATAAGCAGGAGAAAAAAAGAGAAACTGTCCCAGGCAGGAACAGTTTCTCTTTATACAAGGGGTCTTTTCGTAAAAACAAGGGGGTTTTTATAATCTCTAAACAAGATAAGACGAATACACTAATGACTATTTATCATATTGGTATACAGCACACATTCTCGTATTTTTTATCATTATGTTTATTCATCTTTACAGTGTTTGTACCACCTTACTGACTAAATTTTATAATATATAAAAGAACTCCACTATCGATTTAGCTTACAAGAACATTACATTGTTGTAATAAAACTGACATTATTGTAATAAAAAATCCCATAAAGTTACAGTTTATTTCCATAAGAAATACACAATCATTCAAAGATAAAAGATAGCATTATATTTAAGAATTTAGTATCATGATTCAAGATACTACTATAAATTGAAAAACCGACCTAAAATCTCTTTCTTTTTGCAAGAGCATCTGAACATAAGGATGAAAACAAAGGGAGAAAGCGAATGAGGTCATTTTTTATGCTGCGTAGCAGCGCCTTTTATATTAAAAGATTAAAATGAATTTATATATTTCAAACAGGGCGGAGGACACTATGAGCTTATTAACAGTTGAAAATCTAGGTCATACTTTTGGTGACCGTACACTATTTAAAGATGTATCAATGCGTTTATTAGCAGGAGAACATGTCGGATTAGTCGGTGCAAATGGTGTTGGTAAATCAACATTTATGAATATTATTACAGGGCAACTGATTCATGATCAAGGTCGTGTAGAATGGACACCAGGCACACACTATGGATATTTAGATCAACACACAATTTTAACACCTGGACGAACGATTCGTGATGTATTAACGGACGCATTCTTACCTTTATTTGAAAAAGAAAAAGAGTTAAATACAATTGCTGAAAACATGGCAACAGCATCGCCAGAAGAATTAGAAGAACTACTTGAAAAAATGGCAGGAGTGCAAGATGCACTTGAAGCAGGCGGCTTCTATTTATTAGATATTAAAATTGAAGAAGCGGCACGCGGTCTTGGAATTGATGCAATTGGACTAGATCGTGATGTTTCGGCGTTAAGTGGTGGACAACGTACAAAGGTATTGCTTGCGAAGCTATTACTTGAGCAGCCTGAAGTACTATTACTCGATGAGCCAACGAACTATTTAGACGTTGAACATATTCAATGGTTAACAAACTATTTAAAGGAATATCCTTATGCGTTCCTTTTAATTTCCCATGATACAGAGTTTATGAACAAATGTGTAAATGTTATTTTTCATCTTGAATTTTCAAAAATGTCACGTTATACAGCAACATATGAAAAGTTCTTAGAACTAGCAGAAATTAACAAAAATCAACATTTACAAGCATATCAAAAACAACAAGAATTCATTAAACAGCAAGAAGATTTTATTGCGCGAAATAAAGCGCGTTACTCAACAACTGGACGTGCAAAAAGCCGTCAAAAACAACTTAATCGTATGGAACGTATTGATCGTCCAGAAACTGCTATGAAACCGGAGTTTTCTTTTAAAGAATGCCGTGCAAGCAGTCGTTTTGTCTTTGAAGGAGAAGATGTAGAAATCGGCTACACACATCCCCTATTACCGAAGTTAACAATGACAATTGAACGCGGTGAAAAAATTGCCATTGTTGGATGTAACGGGGTCGGAAAATCAACATTACTCAAAACGATTCTTGGAAAAATTAAACCGCTAAACGGGAAAATTAGTCTTGGTGATTTCTTAGAGCCCGCTTATTTTGAACAAGAGGTTAAGGCTGAAAATATTACACCAATTGATGATGTATGGAATGCGTTCCCGCACTTAGATCAACATCAAGTACGTGCAATGCTTGCGAAATGCGGCTTGAAAAATGAACATATTTCTCGTCCACTGAGCCAATTAAGTGGTGGTGAACAAGCAAAAGTCCGCTTATGTAAATTAATGGCAACCGAAAGTAACTGGCTATTATTTGACGAGCCAACAAACCATCTCGACGTAACAGCAAAAGAAGAATTACAGCGTGCTATGAAAGCATATAAAGGTACAATCGTTCTTGTTTGTCACGAACCAGATTTTTATGAAGGTTGGATTACAAAAGTTTGGAACGTAGAAGAATGGGCAGAGAAAGCAGCTCAACAATAAAGTGAAGATTCCCTTAGCGGTGATGGTTAACCAATTGAGGTCTTACTGTTCACAAATAGCGGGATAAAAATATGCCTCTTGTCTAAACAAGGGGCATATTTTATTATTTTTTCTTCCTGAAAAACATTTTACCTTGTTGAAAAAAATTGTATTCTTATAAGGTAAAACTTCTAGTTCTTAAGCGCGATAAATAGTATGCTTTATTCCTGTATAAATCATTATATGCAACAAGGGGTGTATCCAATCATGTTAACCATACAATGGAATCGTCTCAGTTCATTGTTAGCAAAGTGCCTCACATTTTTATGCTTACTTATCTTTGCTTTTTCTATTTGGAATTCTTATGTAACTGTTAAAGAAACTCTATTCGTTCGAACACTTATTAGTGCTCCCGTTATAATTATCACCATGCTTTTGCTTATACTACTAACTTATCTTTGTAATACATACTTTTCAAAAACTACATTTATTATTTTATTAACACTTTGTGCGTTTGCCACTCGATTCATTTGGATTCTAAAAATCCCAACACCAGTTGAATCTGACTTTGCATTAATGTATGAGAGTGCTGTACAAGCTGCTCACGGCAACTATAGTTTTTCAAGTTCTCCATACTACACAACATGGGTGTATCAACTGGGATTTACGATGTATCAAGCTTTCGTCATCAAATTATTTGGTAACCATATATTCATTTTAAAGTTGTTAAATGTCCTTTATTGTACAGGAACTACACTATGTGTATATGGCATTACAAGCAAAATTTTCAATGAGTGGACTGGACGCATAGCTGGATTACTATATGCTTTTTATATTTCAAGCATTATGATGAGTTCTGTCTTAACCAATGAACACCTTGCAACATTTTTATTTTATTTAGGATTTTATTTACTAGTAACAAAAGGGCTCCACAGTAAATATACTTGGATATTTGTAGGCATTACGCTAGCGTTGGGTGATATAATGCGCCCTCTAGGAAGTCTCATTTTATTAGCAGTTATCATTTACCTATTCCTTCATGGATTTCTTGGAAAAGATAAAAAAACAATGTTCACTACAACAAAGAAACTTATTGGTATTCTTGTTGTCTTTTACGCTGTCCATTATATTGTAAGCTCTCTGTTTATTGCTACAGGAGTTACAATATATCCTTTATCTAATCGTGACCCTCTTTGGAAATTTGCCATAGGGCTTAACCACGAAACAGCAGGATCATATTCAACATCAGATGCAGAACAAATCTTGAGTCTGGAAATAGGTGAAGAACGAAAAGCGTTAGAAATAAAACTCATTAAAGAACGAATTGCAGATAAAGAAAAGCTATTCACGCTCTTTGGAGATAAATTCTCCTCTATGTGGGGTGATATTGACTCCGCTGGTTACTGGAGCTTAAATCAATTAAATAAAAAAGAATTAATTGATACATCCATGAAATATGAAAAATATGTGTATATGGCAACTATGTTATTTGGTGTGATTGGACTATTATCCCTTCTTTTCACAAGACAGAAAAACCTTCATTATACATTATTTCTCTTACTTATTATCGGATATATATCTGTTCATTTTTTAATAGAGATACAGACAAGGTATCGATATTTTATCATTCCTAGCTTCTTCATTATTCAAAGCTATGGAATCTATGTAATTCATCAATATATGAGAAAAAAAACTATATAATTACCATTCCCATATAAATACAAGTTGAAAAAATGACATATAAAATGTTCACATTCAAAAAGATACTTGAGATTTTCGAATCATTGATCGTACCGGATGTGTTCCAATATAACAACAGCCTGTTCCAAAAATGAAATAAGTGGAACAGGCTGTTATCCTTTTTAGCGTCTAAACAAGATGAGAAAATCCCCATATCCTTCTTTCTCTAAATCTTCTTTAGGGATAAAGCGCAATGCTGCAGAGTTAATACAATAGCGCAAACCATTCGGTCCTGGCCCATCTGGAAATACGTGCCCCAAATGAGAATCTGCTTCTTTACTGCGTACTTCCGTTCTCGTCATATTATGACTAACATCCATTTTTTCTTTTATACTTGCTGATAGCATCGGTTTCGTAAAACTAGGCCACCCACAACCGCTATCAAATTTATCTAACGAACTAAATAAAGGCTCTCCTGATACGATATCAACATAAATACCTTCTTCTTTATGGCCCCAATATTCATTTTGAAAAGGTGGTTCTGTTCCATTTTCTTGTGTAACATAAAATTGCATATCAGTAAGCTTTTCCTTTAAATGAGTATTATCCTTTGGCCAATAATTTTTGATAAACGCATCACGCCCTGATCCTTGGCGATATAACGCGTATCGAAATTGATTTTTCTTATGATAGCCTTGATGATACTCTTCCGCAGAATAAAATGTTGCAGCCGGTATAATTTTTGTGACAATTGGCTTCGAAAAACGTCCACTTTCTTCTAGCTCACGTTTAGATACTTCTGCGGCTTTACGCTGCTCTTCACTATGATAGAAAATGACTGTTTCATATGATTGTCCGCGATCATGAAATTGACCTCCAGCATCAGTTGGATCAATTTGTTGCCAATATAAGTGAAGCAATTGCTCATACGGCATACGCTCTGGGTCAAAAGTAATTTGTACCGCTTCATAATGCCCAGTTGTCTCTGAACAAACTTCTTTGTATGTTGGATTTTCCTTATGTCCACCTGTATATCCAGATACAATCTTTATAACGCCATCCATTTCCTCAAATGGCGACACCATGCACCAAAAACAGCCTCCAGCAAATGTTGCAAATTCATATTTTTCGTTTACAACCACTTCTTCACCCCATTATCTTTTCTTACAGTATGGCATACGAAAATATAAGTTATAAATAAAAAAGCATCAAAATAGATGCTTTTTATTTCTTATTTACTGTTTCTTCTTTTTCGTCACTTATTACCTCTAACACATCGAGTAAAAACATAAAAATTGGAATCCCTATAATCAATCCCCATACACCTAAAAAGTGTTCAGAGAAAATTAAAATCATAAATGTATAAAATATAGGTAAATTTGTTTTTTCTGACATAAACTTTGGATTTAAGAAGTAACTTTCAATCGCATGAATGACTGCCACAATAATTAAAACGTATAAAATATACACCATACCACCGGTATTATAAGCAATTATACAAAGCGGAAACAACGAAATAATTACACCTGCGACTGGAATAAGACCAAGCAAGAAGATCATTAAAGCTAGTCCAAGCAACTGCGGGAAACCTAAAATCCAAAGTGCAATAGTTGATAACACACAATTTACAATCGCGATAAAAAATTGCGCCTCAATCACTTTTCCGAATGAGCGAGCAAATTTTCTTCCAAAATACTCAATTTCATTATAGAAAACGGCTAGTTTACTTTCTTTGAACTTCGCTGTAAACATAACAATTCTAGACTTTTCTAGTAAGAAAAATAAGCTTAAAATAAGGGAAAGTAAAATTTGCAAACTTACTTTCCAAACATTTGCTAGCGAATTATAAATAATATCAACGCCTTGATTCACATACTTCGATAATTCCACGTGGTCAATTGCAGAAACTAGATATCTAATTACCTCATTATCAGGTGGATTTCGTACAAATATATTGAACTGATATACAAGTTGCGTAATTTGTACCAGTAAAACTGGTACATATTTGTACAATGTAATAACGATTCCACTAATCAATGCTGTATATAAAAATGCAATAATTATTTTTCTGTTAATCGGTAAAAAATGCTCCAATTTACGAGAAATAAATTTTTGAAATCTATCCATTAAATACGTAAGAATAAATGTAATCAAAATTAGATTAAACATGCTTTTCATCCCATATAAGATGAGCACAAGTAACCCTAATACGACTAATCTCTGAAATCCTTTGCTTTGAAACAGGTTTTTTATTTGCATAATCGAAGCGTGATCTCTCCTGTCCATTCATTTTTATCTTAATTTCATTTTACAATATAAATGATACTTTCAGAACGTATTATTATAAACTAAATAAAAAGTTTTATTATGAGGCGTTAAAAACCGACATATAAACAGTTAGGTACAAGGTTTAAGAAAACCAGTACATGCCACAGTGACTTATAGAAAAATTTAAATAGATAGAAAAAAACCTCATCCGCTTTAACTATAGATGAGGTTTTTAGTCATAGACTCTATTTTCTTCTATTTCACTTTCATTTCTTTACTAAAGAGTAAAGCAACATTTCCCGTTGTTCTGTTAACATAGCAAACAACAAGTTTTACAAGCTTTTATCTTTATAGAGCAAGAATTTCGTTTCTGCTCCTTCCACAAATTGCTTTTGCTCAGCAACTAAACGATAATTTTCGCGAAGGTAAGGAACATCAACCTCACTTGGACTCGTTTTTGGATCAACCCTTAATACAACAAATTTAACTTTTTTCTCTTTTATATAACGATGTTGTTCATCCATATTTTCAGGATATTCATCATAACCAATGTTTTGTCTTTCAAAATAGCGGATATTCGGTACAATATCTGCCGCTAAATAAAATCCACCGTCTAAAGAACCATAATTTAATAACGTTGGGTTCGGTTCTTGTTGCATGATTTCTGCAAATGTTTCTTGTGCAAGAGGCGCCTTCTGATAGAACTTTGAAGCCTTCATGTTGGAATTATAACCGAAGCAAAAGAAAATTGTTGCCAATGCCATCATTGATAGAGCAAACCAATTACTCTTACCAAGAGTAATTTGCGACTTTATGTTAGCATTTTGAATAAAATGAGCGATTGCTATCAATCCAAATAGCCCTAAAGGAGTTATAATAAGGAAGTAGTATGGATAGCCTCTTCCTCCAATATATACCCCTACTATTAAGAAAATAATAGTACTTAAAAGCATCCATTTTTGACTTCTATCTTTAAAATACTTCCATGTAAACATAAAATCAATTAAACCAACAAGAATTAACACTTTACTTTCGAAATTACCATTAAATGCATCTCCAAAAGTAAACGCAAAATTGGCTAGTTTTTCAACTGTACCAACTTGTGATGAATAAGTACCAAGATTAAATTTTAAATACACATCTATCAAATCTTGAATTGCATGATTCATACCAAAATAGATAAACCATGGAATACTTGCAAGAACTAGCCCCGCAAACGTGAAAACAATTGCGTTCGCTAAGTCCTTCCATCTTTTTTCTCCTATACAAATAAATAAAATTGCAAGGTAGAATCCGATCCAAGCCCCAACAAGGGTAAATTTAATCCAAAACACGCAGGCAATCATAATCCCATTTAGAAGAAAAATTCCCCGTTTAAATAGAGAGTCAGAGCCATACTTATAATATTTAAATATCATATAAAGAAGTGTCATTATGAAAGGAATTGAAAACTCTTCAGCACTATCCCCAAAACGAAATGCATTTTGATTTAATACTAATACTGGGAAAAAAATAGATATAAGTGCAGAAGGCATCCAATTCAAATAAAGGCGGGAAATCTTGAATGCTAAAACAACGTTAACAAACATCGCAAGACTTTCCAGTATGTATACTCCAACGAAAGTAGTATGAGAAAACGAATAAGCTAATGCATGCAAACCATATAACAAAGGACCCTTTTGTTCAAAAATATCTTGGTAAGGGACTACCCCATTAGCCATACCTTTTCCAACTGTAAAAAAGGCATTAGAATCTACCCACTCACTTAGCGTGAAGAATGGAGATGTCTGTGTAAAAAACAACATAATAAAAAAGGAATAAAAAAATAAAAAGATATTTAGTTTTTCAAATGATAATGTATTTATCCTGAGATCATTAAACCTAACTGACTTTTTCATTTCTTTTAAGTCTTCCTCTCATTCATTTAATTAAGGCAGGCAACATTTGATAGCTAGCTTTAAATGCCATGCCAATGTAATACCTATCCTAAAAATTCATCCCCATCTTCAGACACGTACTAGGCAATAACCCAGCAGTAAGATGGGGATGATTTTGATTAGACACTGCCTAAAATAATTCTTAGTAAATACTTAAAAGATTTGTCCATCCTAAGAGTTTATTTCGTTTCGTAAATATTTGTAGAAACCTGCAACTTCTTATATAAGAATGATTTGCTATGGAATTCTCCTTAGTTATACAGTCAACGAAGAACTAATACTAGATTAATAGCATTTTTTACAAATTCTCACCTCGAAATACTCTTAAGTGCGGATGGATTCCCTTACTTTCTATTTACTTTTTAATCAATTCTGATACGTATTCTTTTTGTTTTTCAAGAACACTATTCTTTTCAATTGTATATCTTGGACGCCCTTTTGTTTCTTTAAAGATTTTTCCTATATATTCACCAATAATTCCAATTGCCAGCAACTGTACGCCTCCAACAATCCAAATGGATAACATCAATGAAGTCCAACCACTAGTTGTATATGAAAAAACTTTTGCAAATAATGCATAAAGAGCAATTCCTATCCCGATAAGTACCATCAAAAATCCTAAATATGAAACAAATCTTATTGGTGCAACGCTAAATGAAGTAAGTCCGTCAAAAGCGAAGGCAATCATTTTCTTTAATGGGTACTTTGATTCGCCAGCAAATCTTTCTTTACGGTCATAATAAACATTAGTAGATTTAAAGCCTAATAGGGGAACAATTCCACGAATAAATAAGTTTTCTTCTTGATATTTTATAAATTCATCTAATGCTCTTTTGCTCATTAAACGATAATCTGCATGGTTGGGTACTAACTTAACACCCATTTTTCCCATTAAACTGTAAAACCATAAAGCAGTGTTTCTTTTAAATTTAGTGTCAGTATCTCTCTTGTCTCGAACTCCGTATACAATCTCATAACCTTCTTGATATTTATCAATAAATTGATAGATAACATTGACATCATCTTGAAGATCAGCATCTATTGAAACTACACAATCTGAAAATTCTCTTGCCGATTCCAGACCAGCGATTAATGCTCCTTGATGGCCAAAATTTCTACTTAATTTTAATCCTTGAACATACGGATTTGTTGCTGTTTTCTCTTCAATTATGCCCCAAGTATTATCAGCACTTCCATCATCTACATAAAAAATGATACTTTCATCACTTATTTTGTGATTTGCAACTAAATCGTCCATAACCCTTGTCAGTTCTTTTGTTGTTTCTTCTAATGTAGCTTCTTCATTATAGCAAGGAACAACAATCGTCAATAAAGGTACATTGCGCGCCATTTTTCCACTCCTTAATTTTCAAAAAACTCTATTTCATATATCTTAAAAATTTTTAACTTCAGTAATGCCCCAATTATTTTAACATATCTAGTTATAAAATGTAATAAAACCCATTGACTTTCACATTAAAATTATTATTAGATATTGCTTCAACTTCTCTCTCAAACAATAAAATGAAACTTCCGTCAGTGGGGGTTTTCTTCATCCCCAACTGATGGAAATCCCGACCAATCGGGCTCTTACTGTCCGTTAGTGCGGGATAAAACCTCATTTACTTATGATACGGTTCATTACGATTAATTCGAAATGCTCTATACACCTGTTCTAACAGTACCAAACGCATCAACTGATGAGGCAACGTCATTTTCGAGAACGACAATGACTCATTGGAGCGTTTCATCACTTCTTTACTTAATCCAAGCGATCCACCAATAACAAATGCCACTTTGCTCTTTCCATATGTAGCAAGACGGTCTAAGTTTGCAGCGAATTCTTCTGATGATTTTTGTTTTCCTTCAATTGCTAATGCAATGACATGCATATCATCAGAAATTCTATCTAAAATACGAATTCCTTCTTTTTCTTTTACCATTTGCATTTCTGCTTCACTTAAATTTTCTGGTGCTTTTTCATCTGGTAATTCAACAACTTCCACTTTCGCGTAAGAAGATAATCGTTTTAAGTATTCTTCAATACCCTGTTTTAAATATTTTTCTTTTAACTTTCCGATTGAGACAATTAAGATATTCACATGTACTCCCCACCTTACAAACACGTTATCCACAGAAGTTATCCACATATCCACATATATCATCCGCATATTGTGTGGGAATCTGTGTTCGACACAACATATATCGCCTTATTTTGACAAAATTCACATGTTTTTTTCTCATCTTCTCTGTTATCCACACTGTGGATAACTGGAGCTACTTCACATTCATCCACAATGATATCTAGCGCTAACTCTACATGTTCTAAACAACAAGGTAACTTCATAATTTCACCTCACTTATCCACAGTAGAAAACAGGAGGGGCCGCCTCCTGTTTTAATACTGCTGACTGCCTAATTTTACAGTTGTTGTTACTCGTTTTGTCCCACGATAATATGTAATCGTCATTTTATCGTCAATTTTCTTATTATATAGGACTTTTCGGAATGCAATAATATCCTGAACTGTTTTTCCATCAACCGCTACAATGACATCATATTCATGTAAACCTGCATCACTACCTGGCGATGGACTTTTTATATCTAAAATACATACACCTTCCGTTACATTGGCTGGTAGATGCAATGTTTTCTCCCAATAATAAGTAGGAATTTCATTTAAAGATCTAAGCTCAACCCCAACATAAGGTCGTCTTACTTTCCCATACTTTTCGATCTCATTCATCACAGGGACAGCTCTTGCAACAGGAATTGCAAGTCCAATTCCCTCTACCTCTTTTGCAGCAATTTTCATGGAGTTGATGCCAATAAGTTGTCCTGCTTCGTTTACAAGAGCTCCTCCACTATTACCAGGATTAATAGCAGCATCTGTCTGCAATACTTCTACTTGCCAATCATAATGTCCATCTTGATCTAAATCAACCGGTACAATGCGTTCATTTGCTGAGATAATCCCTTGCGTTACAGTACCTGAAAATTGTAAACCAAGTGGATTTCCGATTGCAAGTGCAGCTTCACCACGTTTTACTTTCGTAGAATCACCAAGTTCAATGACCTTTTTCGCATATTTTTCTTCAATTTGTACGACAGCTAAATCTGTCACAACATCGGTTCCTAAAATCTTTCCAGGAACTTTTTTTCCATCACTCAAACTTACTTCAATGCGATTTGCTCCTGCTACAACATGATTATTTGTTACAATATATGCGTTTCCTTTTTCCTTCTTGTAAATTACACCAGATCCTGTTCCTGCTTCTGAATCTGCTTCTGAAAAATTATCACGCTGAATGTTAATAATACCAACCACTGCTTCTGAAGCGCGGTCAACAGCCTTAACAAATCCATCTCCTGTATTCACAACTTGAGGAGTAGACTGTGCTATATACTGTTTCTCTTCACTTGCTTCTGTTTCTCTTATTGTAGTCCAACCTAATTTTGAAAACGTAGGAATAGCAAAAGCAAATAATGTAGCACCAATGAAAGTTCCTGCTACAACAGAAATAAGAATATGTTTATGCTTTTGCTTTCTTTTTCGTTTCATCTGAACATCTTCTTCATCAATAAAGGACATTTATGCTCACCTAGCCTTCCGAAAGCATTTGTATTCCCCTTTATTGTTTACCAAAATGAAGAATTATACGTATTGAATTTTAGTTGGCGTTTTTGGGTCAGTATCGTGCAATCGGAACGCTTCTCCTACAGCAAGTCCTCTTTCTTCAAGCACTTGCGCAACAGACATACGAGCAAGTTCTTTCATATTGTTATCTAAACTAAGATGAGCCAAATATATATGCTTTGTTTCATCTGTAATTACATCAGTCATCGCCAAAGCTGCATCTTCATTACAAACATGCCCTACATCACTTAAAATTCTTCGTTTAACACTCCATGGATAACGTCCCATTCGGAGCATTTCAACGTCGTGATTACTTTCAAACACAAAAGCATTGGCTCCCTTAATAACGCCTTTCATTCGGTCACTAACATATCCCGTATCTGTAATAAGCGCTAACTTTCTTCCATTATGATGAAACGCATAAAACATTGGCTCCGCAGCATCATGTGAAACGCCGAATGATTCCACTTCAATATCTCCAAATGTTTTCACTTCTCCAATCGAAAAAACAAACTTTTGGTCCGTTGGAATATTACCAACTAAATGTTCCATTGCATTCCATGTTTTCTCATTTGCATAAATGGGTAAATGATACTTACGGGCTAACACGCCTAGCCCTTTAATATGATCACTATGTTCATGTGTGACAAGAATACCAGATATACTATTGATATCTAATTCAGCTTGCTGAAACAAAGCTTCCATTGCTTTTCCACTCAACCCCGCGTCTACTAATAACTTTTCACGCTCTGTTCCTACATACAGTGCATTTCCCGTACTGCCGCTTGCAAGTACACTAAAATGCAAACTCATTTAGCCTCACTCCATTGCTCAGTTTCCTTGTTGTCCTTACCTAATTGAATAATTTGTCCTTCTACCGCATTTACAAAGTAATCTATTTTGTCTGTATACAAATTCCATGTTGGAACAAGAACTTGTACATTCGAAGAAGAAGGAGCTACCACTGTTGCATATCCTAATTTTGCCCCTTTTATATAGCTTCCTTGCTTTAATTCATTTTTCGTATACAACGTTTCTAGTGCATTTCGGGCAGAAATAATATCCAATTCTTTATTCCGTTCTCCCATCTCTTTAAATTCATACAGCATTGTTTGTGTATACGATATAACTTCCTTCTTTTCATTTAACTCAGCAACAATCATCCCATGTTGATTATAGAAAAGTGGTTTATCTTTATATTTTTGAAAAAAATAAACTTTCGACCCTTCTACTTTTCCTGTAGCACTGTATTTTTGTCCATCAATTACATAAGAACGTAGAAATTCACTATAATTATCACTTGTTGTTGCTTTTGCATTCCAAAATGGTTCTTTAAGTTTACTTACAAGTGTACTTGGTTCTTGTAAAGACACCGTTTGATTTTTTAAAGAATGTATATCTTCATCGGAAAAAACTTTATTTTTCGCCATAATATACGTATCTTTCGTCGGTTCTTTCGGAAAATTATCAGATGTAATTTTGTCTGCTTTCATTTGTTCTTCAATATTTGTTTCTGTCGTATACTCAAGTTGATTACTATCTTGTTTTTGCACGAACTGAAAGACAAGGAAGAGATCTAAAATGAAAAAGGTAACAATAAAAATTGTTTTAATCCTATTCCAATCCAATGAGCTCTCCCCCTTTCTCTTCGCTCCACTCTAGAACTTTATTGTCTTCACCGTACACAACATACCAAATAGGTTTTAAATTTACTGCAGCAATATTTTTCCCATCTGTCCCTGACTCTGGTGTAAGCTTATATCCTAATCGAATATCCTGAATTAATTTCATATCCACATTTTTCTCTAAAGATTGTATAACTGTCTTACCATCCGCAAGAGAGATTGTTTGGTCATCACCATACTTTATTGATAGATTAAATAATGGACGCTTATAGGAAATTAATTCTTCCGCTCCCCATACTTCTTCTAACGTTGCCATACCACTTTCATTAAATACAGGTAAGCTATCAACATATAACCGATATGTTGTTTGTCCTTTTTTAGAGTTCATATAATCAAAACGATAAGAATCTGTTAAACCACCATGACCATTAATAAAATCGAAACTGCGTTGAGCAAGTGTATTTCCATATAATGTGTGTTTTTGATCTGATACAGCTGAATTTGTGTACTGCAGCATTTGCTTTTTCTTTAATACTTGCATGAGGCGAATTCCATCTGTATATGTGTTTTCACGTTCATCAGATACTTTTTTTACATAACGAGGGTCTGTAAATAATGCATTTATGAATCTATCCTCGGATATGTTATTTACTATATAACCCATATTTTGCACATTTGTTTTCGTATCTGGTAAAAATATCTCTCTCGTATCACTTAATGTGTATTGAGAGTAGTCCCTCGCGCTAGCTGCAAATTGATCACGTGCCGTTTCAAGATCTCGAAGCGGAATTCCTTTTAATACCATATAATATACCTTGCGATTTTCATACGAAATAAAATATACAGGAATATTACCATCGCGACTTTTTTGTAAATCAATCATTATACGATTAAAGCTATATGTCTCTGAGATTTTTTCTTTAATTGTAAAAACGCCTCTCATAGAATCCAATGGCATATGTGTAGGAAAAATCATTTCAATCTTGTTTTTACCACGAACAAAGGAGAAGAATTGCTGTTTTGGGATATCATTTGATATATCTTTAAAATCGGATAATTCTCCTCTTTCAAGTAATTTATATAATGGGTCAATACTATCTATATTTTCGCTTCCAAGATGCGTATTCTCTTTATGAAAAAGAACTAGGGAAGGCAAAATTACATTCGCAAGGCTCTTCTGTTCTCCCTCTGCATTGTCTTGTAAATATTTCGCATTTTGCAATTTACTAGAATCAGGTACATAGGTCCATAAATTAAAAGTAAGAAATACACTAATAACAACCAAGTTAATTAGCAAGACTGATTTTAAGTTCTCAATATTCATTCCCAGTCATCCTCTTCTTCCTTTTCCATTGGAAGCGTAAAATAAATGGTCGTCCCTTTTCCTTCTTCGCTTTTTGCCCAAATCGAACCGCCATGAGCTTGAATCATTTCCTTGGCAATTGCTAGACCTAATCCTGTTCCACCCAATTTACGTGAACGAGCTTTATCAACGCGATAGAAACGTTCAAAAATCTTATCAACGTTCTCTTTCGGAATTCCCATTCCTTGGTCGCTAATGCTTATTTCTAACATATCTTCTCTTTCCCGTAAACGATATGTTATTGTTCCACCTTCTGGAGAATACTTTAATGCGTTTGAAATAATGTTATAAAGAACTTGTGTAATTTTATCTTCATCGATCTCAATAAAACGTGTTCTCTTAGAAAATGAACGTTTAAAAGATACATTCTGCTCTTTTGACATTTCAAAACGATCAATGATATTACTAAAGAATTGTGTAAAGTCTACCCATTCTTTCATTAAACGATATTCTGTACTGTCTAATTTTGAAAGTTGTAGCAGCGCATTCACAAGTCGAATCATTCGCTCCGTTTCTTCTTGTGTTACTTGTAAGAACTGCGGCGCGATATTCGGATCTTGCCACGCTCCTTCACCCAATGCCTCTAAATAGCTTCGCATCGTTGTTAATGGTGTACGAAGTTCATGAGAAACGTTTGCCACAAATTCACGGCGTTCCCCCTCAATTCGCTCCTGTTCCGTTACATCATATAATACAGCGATGAAACCATTTACCTTTCCATTATCTTTTTGAATAATAGAAAAGCTAGCTCGTAAAATATACGGCTCATCTCTTGTACTAAAATCCAATATAACAGAGTCTGGTTCTTCATATAAATTATCTAATGTGTACTCTTCTTGTATGCCTAATATTTCTAAAATCGATTGATCTAATGCTGTTTCACGTGAAACGTTAAGCATTTTTTCTGCCGGATCATTTAATAAGATAATATCTCCTTTTCGATCCGTTGCAATTACTCCATCTGTCATATGAGATAATACAGACGAAAGCTTCCTTCTCTCACTCTCCGTAGAAGAACGCGCTTGCTGCAACTTCTTCGATAAATTATTAAATGCCAACGCTAATTGACCAATTTCGTCATGACCATGTACTTTTACCTTACGAGAGTAATTTCCCTTTGCCATTTCAATGGCTTGCTTTCTCATATCTGAAATTGGTCTTGTAATAGTTTGCGCTAATAAAATACCTAACACAGCTGTTACTAATAATGCGATAACCGTTCCCGTTGCAAAGATTTGATTAATGAGCTTCATTTGTTTATAAACATCTTCCATAGAAGCAACAATATAGATTACACAAGGTTTCTTATTATTTAGTTGAGTTACTTGAATAGGAGTAGCAACAACTTGCACACGATTTCCTGTATCGCGGTCTATTTCCACTTTTTCAACAGGGTTTTTTTGCACCAAGGCTCGTTTTACCAATAAATCTGTTGTTTTTTTTCCGACAATACCTTGATTATATTGATGTGATGTTGCTAATACACGACTACTCTCATCAATGATACGAACCTCTTGAATATCAGCTTTTCGATCAGAGGCAAAATCTTCTATGCTCGTTTTAAGTGCCTCTTCAAGGGTAGGATCTTTTTTATCTCTTTCTTTTGCAAATTCCTGCTTTAAATTGTAAGCAAGCAAGTTCGTTCGTTGCGTTAATGATTCTTTAAAACTCTTCACAAGATTCTTCTCTAACTCCCGAACGAAATAGACACCAATAATTTGCATCGCCATTAAAATTAATAGCATGTAAATTAATACAAACTTTAAGTGAATAGACTGAAAAAAACCAACTTTCTTCATATACTACTCCTGCTCTGGATCGCGTAAGTAATATCCCACACCACGTCTTGTTACAATTAAAGTCGGATGACTTGGATTATCTTCAATTTTTTCACGTAAACGACGAACTGTTACATCTACTGTACGCACATCACCAAAATAATCATAACCCCAAACGGTTTGTAATAAATGTTCACGCGTCATAACTTGTCCTAAATGCTTCGCTAAGTAATGAAGTAATTCAAATTCGCGATGTGTTAACTCAATATTTTCTTCACGCTTTGTTACACTATATGCATTAGGATTAATCACAATCGGACCAATAACCATCTCTGCATTTTCTTCTTTTTCAGCTGCTCCTCCTTGTTGATGACGACGTAGATTCGCTTTTACGCGTGCTAATAGCTCACGTGTACTAAACGGCTTTGTTACATAGTCATCTGCCCCCAGTTCTAATCCAAGAACTTTATCAATTTCAGAGTCTTTTGCTGTTAGCATAATAATTGGCATTTCATGGTTTTTTCGTATTTCACGACAAACTTCTAAACCATCTTTTCCTGGTAACATAATATCTAATAAAACCATATCGGGTTGTTCTTCATTTGCCTTTTCAATGGCTTCATCACCATCATGAGCCATTACAATTTCAAAACCTTCTTTTTCTAAATTAAACTTTAAAATATCTGCAATTGGTTTTTCATCATCGACGACTAAAATTTTCTTTCCCATCATTTTAGTTTCCTCCTAAACGTTTACTGCCTTCCTTACAGAAAAACCTCTAGCTTCAACTGCTAGAGGCTTCCCTTCATTCTATTTTAAAAGAACTAATCTCATTTGTAAAATTGTACAATATAAAAAGGATATTAAGCGGGCCCACTTAATATCCTTGGAAGTGGCTCGGGACGGAATCGAACCGCCGACACGAGGATTTTCAGTCCTCTGCTCTACCGACTGAGCTACCGAGCCAAAACATATATATAAAACCACTAATTGTGGTATTAAACAAAAGTGGCGGTCCCGACCGGGGTCGAACCGGCGATCTCCTGCGTGACAGGCAGGCATGTTAACCACTACACCACGGGACCAAAACATAATATATAAAAAAAAAGTGACCCGTACGGGATTCGAACCCGTGTTACCGCCGTGAAAGGGCGGTGTCTTAACCACTTGACCAACGGGCCACGAAAATAAAATGGTGAGCCATGAAGGACTCGAACCTTCGACCCTCTGATTAAAAGTCAGATGCTCTACCAACTGAGCTAATGGCTCATGTTCACCAATGTCATGTTTTCGTGACGACAGGATTTATAATATCATGAAATGTTTTCTTTTTGCAATACTTTTTTTATATTTTTTTATAAAAACATGAAAAAAGAACCCATTTAACTTGGGCTCTTTTTTAATATACCGTATTCTTAAGAAAAAAACAAGATTAGATACCGTATACGTTACGAACAATATTTGTTTGGCTACGGTCTGGACCAACAGAGAACATAGCTAATGAAATACCTGTTAATTGAGACACACGTTCTACATAATGTCTTGCATTTTCAGGAAGTTCAGCTAACGTTTTTACGCCTGTAATATCTTCTGTCCAACCTGGAAGCTCTTCGTATACCGGCTCACATTTCGCTAAAATATTTAAGTTTGCTGGAACTTCATCAATAATTTCACCGTTATATTTGTATGCAATACAAATTTTCAAAGTCGAAATGCCTGTTAATACGTCGATAGAGTTTAAAGACAAATCTGTAAGCCCACTAACGCGACGAGCATGTCTTACAACAACACTATCAAACCAACCTACACGACGCGGACGACCTGTTGTTGTACCATATTCGCGACCAACTTCACGAATTTGATTACCGATTTCATCATGAAGCTCAGTTGGGAATGGACCGTCACCTACACGGCTTGTATATGCTTTACATACACCTACTACGCGTTTAATTTTAGAAGGTCCTACACCAGAACCGATTGTTACACCACCAGCAACTGGGTTAGAAGATGTAACGAATGGGTACGTACCTTGATCGATATCAAGCATAACACCTTGTGCACCTTCAAATAATACGCGGCGTCCTTCATCTAATGCATCATTTAATACAACAGATGTGTCACATACGTAGTGTGCAATTTGTTGACCATATTCAAAATACTCTTCGAAAATTTCTTCTGCACTGAATCCTTCTGCATCATACATTTTTTCGAATAAACGATTTTTTTCCGCTAGGGTACGCTCAAGCTTTTCTTTAAATGCCTCACGATCTAAAAGGTCTGCCATACGAATACCTGTGCGAGCAGCTTTGTCCATGTATGCAGGACCAATACCTTTTTTCGTTGTACCAATTTTATTATCACCTTTACGCTCTTCTTCTAACTCGTCTTGCTTTAAGTGATAAGGTAAGATAACGTGCGCACGGTTACTAATACGTAAATTATCAGTGCTTACGCCACGATCATGTAAGTATTTTAATTCCTCAAGCAAAGCTTTTGGATCTACTACCATACCGTTTCCGATAACACAAATTTTTTCTTTATAGAAAATACCAGATGGAATTAAATGTAATTTATATTTAACACCGTTAAAAACAATTGTATGTCCTGCGTTATTTCCGCCTTGATAGCGCGCAACTACTTCCGCATGTTCAGAAAGGAAATCAGTAATTTTACCTTTTCCTTCATCGCCCCACTGTGTTCCTACAACTACTACTGAAGACATTATTCAAGCACCTCCGAAATTTTCAAACGAACTTTTCAAACAATATAATTGTACCAAAATGCAAAGAGAAGTCAATTTAAAAACGAACATTTTTTTATCTTTTATCTTTTTCGTTCGTAAGAATTCCTTCTTACTTATGTAAAGCATTATTTTTTACAACCAAAAAAAGAAGCACATTTTATTATAAGAAATGTGCTTCTTTTTTATACTCTCACTATGCTGGCGGTGCATGCCCATCATCAAAGCGCCGTTCTAAGTTTACGAATTTGTTAAATTCCTTCACAAACGCCAGTTCAACTGAACCTACTGGACCATTACGCTGCTTAGCAATAATAATTTCAATTGTATTTTTATTTTCTGTTTCTCGGTCATAGTAATCTTCACGATATAAGAATGCTACTATATCAGCATCCTGCTCAATACTTCCTGATTCACGAATGTCCGACATCATCGGACGCTTATCTTGACGAGATTCTACACCACGAGAAAGCTGAGATAAAGCAATAACTGGAACTTCTAGTTCACGTGCGAGCCCTTTTAGTGTACGAGAAATCTCCGATACTTCTTGCTGGCGGTTTTCACCAGATTTCCCGCTACCTTGAATAAGCTGCAAATAATCAATTAGAATCATTCCAAGACCATGTTCTTGTTTTAAACGTCTGCACTTCGCTCGAATTTCACTAACACGAATACCTGGCGTATCATCAATAAAAATACCTGCATTTGAGAGACTTCCCATTGCCATCGTTAATTTCGCCCAGTCGTCTGAAGTTAAAGTTCCTGTACGAAGACGCTGTGCATCAATATTTCCTTCTGCACAAAGCATACGCATAACGAGCTGGTCGGACCCCATCTCTAAACTAAAAATCGCAACGTTTTCGTCCGTTTTCGTCGCAACGTTTTGAGCAATATTTAAAGAAAATGCTGTTTTCCCTACAGATGGACGCGCCGCTACAATAATTAAATCATTGCGCTGGAAACCTGCTGTCATACGATCTAACTCGGTAAAACCAGTTGGGATTCCTGTAATTTCACCTTTTTGATTATGCAGTAACTCAATTTTATCGTAAGCTGCTACAAGAACATCTTTAATATTTTGAAAACCTTTTGTATTCGTACGCTGGGATACTTCTAATATTTTTTTCTCAGCTTCATTTAATAGACTCTCGACATCATCTTCTCGTTCATAACCATCCGACACAATATGCGTTGCTGTCCGAATAAGCCGACGCAAAATCGATTTTTCTGCGATAATACGTGCATAATATCCTACATTGGCAGCTGTCGGTACAGCTTCCGCTAGTTCAGCTAAATAAGAAACACCGCCAATTTCTTCTAATAAATTTTGATCAGCAAGCGCTGCTGTTGCGGTAACTAAATCAATAGGCTCTCCTTTATCAGAAAGATCGAGCATCATTTGATAAATTTTTTGATGTGCCGTTCGATAGAAGTCTTCTGGCATTAGCATTTCCGAAGCTGATGTTAACGCTTCTTGATCGAGAAAAATAGCTCCTAATACGGCTTGTTCAGCCTCAATATTATGCGGAGGGGTACGATCAGCAAATACGTCACTCATGCGCAAACCTCCTCTTCAATCGTTTGTTTATTGCTCAGTAACATGTACTTTTACTGTTGCTGTTACTTGTGGATGTAATTTCACAGTAACGTTCGTATATCCTAATGCACGAATTGCATCGTCCATTTCAAATTTACGTTTATCAAGTTTAATATTATGAGTTTTTTGTAAGCCATCTACAATTTGTTTACTTGTAATAGAACCGAATAAACGGCCACCTTCACCCGATTTTGCTTTTAATTCTACCGTTAACTTTTCTAGAGTTTCTTTTAATTCCTTGCATTTTTCAAGCTCTAATTCTGCATCTTTTTCTTCTTTACGCTTTTTCGCATCTAATGTTTTCACATTTGCATTTGTCGCTTCAATTGCAAGTCCTTGTTTTAATAAAAAGTTATTCGCATAACCGTCTGGTACGTTTTTTACTTCCCCTTTTTTCCCTTTACCTTTTACGTCTTTTAAAAAGATTACTTTCATGATTGTATTCCTCCCTCTAAATACTCATTTATAACAGCTTGTAAGTTTGCTTCTGCTTCATCAATTGATATGTCTTGTATTTGCGTTGCAGCATTTGTTAAATGACCGCCTCCGCCTAAATTCTCCATAATAAGTTGTACATTTACTTCCCCTAAAGAGCGCCCGCTAATTCCAATCACACTTTCACTGCGCTGTGCAATTACGAAAGAGGCAATCACTCCTGTCATTGTGAGTAATGTATCAGCTGATTGGGCAATTAATACTTGATCATAAAACCCATCACCATCTACCTTTGCAATTGCAATCCCATTTTTATAAATGTACGCATTTCGAATTGTTTTTGCAATTTGTAAATAATGGGCCATATCTTCTTTTAATAACTTTTGTACTAATATCGTATCTGCGCCATGAGAACGAAGATAGGAAGCCGCATCAAACGTACGTGCTCCGGTGCGGAATGTAAAACTCTTCGTATCCACTATAATACCTGCCAGTAAAGCTGTTGCCTCTAGCATATTCATTTTCAAACGCTTAGGCTGATATTCCAACAGCTCTGTTACAAGTTCTGCTGTAGATGATGCGTATGGCTCCATATAAACAAGCAACGGATCTTCAATAAAGTCCTCACCGCGGCGATGATGATCAATTACAACAACATTTTCAATCTTATCAAGTAACTTTCTTTCCATAACCATAGATGGTTTATGTGTATCTACTACAACAAGAAGTGAATCATCATTCGCAAATTCAAGGGCCTGCTGCGGTGTAATAAAGCGCGACCATAATTCCTCGTGCTGCTTAACTTCGTCCATTAAACGCTTAATCCCTTTATCAGAATCATTTTCATCTAATACAATATATCCTTCGCGCTCATTCAGCTGTGCTACCTTTAAAATCCCAATTGCAGCTCCGATTGCATCCATATCCGGTGCTCGGTGTCCCATAATAATGATATTGCTACTTTCTAACACAAGATCTTTTAAAGCGTGAGAAATCACACGTGCACGTACACGAGTACGTTTTTCTACAGGATTCGTTTTCCCGCCATAAAACTTTACTTTGCCTGTCGCTTGTTTAATAGCCACTTGATCTCCACCACGACCAAGTGCTAAATCGAGACCAGATTGCGCCATAGCTCCAAGTTCTACTAGTGATAAATCACCAGAACCAACACCAATACTAAGAGTAAGGGGAATATTTCGTTTAGACGTTTCTTCACGAACTTGATCTAAAATATCAAATTTCCCTTTCTCCATTTGCGTTAAAACACTTTCATTTAACACAACAAAAAATCGTTCTGATGAAGCACGCTTCAAATAAGCTCCATGCTTTACAGCCCATTCATTTAGTAAAGATGTAACATGGCTTGTAATATTTGTACGCAATTGATCATCTAATCCTTGTGTTACTTCATCGTAATTATCTAAATAGATAACAGCGAGTACTGTTCTTTGATCTTCATACATTTTCTCAATTTCTGTTTGTTCTGTCACATCAAAGAAATAGATTAATTTCTCTTCTTTCCTCGCAAACACACGAAATTTTCGATTGTTTAAAGATACAATATCATTAGCTGTTTCCCCTTTTGTAAATAAAAGTAGGGTTTCTGATAAATCATACAAGTGCCATCCAGCTAAAGAATGTTGTCCTAAACAAGAAGATAGATATGGATTTGCCCAGTCGATCCCATAATCCTTATTATATAGTAAAATTCCAATCGGCATTTGATTGAAAGCCTCATTACTTACCTTTTTTACCCTTGTAATCGTATCATTCGTATACTTTTCAACGCTTCTTTGAAATGCAAGTTCAAATTTAATAACGAAAAATAAGACAATACAAAAAACAACAAAGGAAATCATCCCCGTCATCCAATGAAAATAAACGAGAATAGTAATGAGCAAAAGTGCTAAAAACGCCAATACATAAACAGGATATAGAAACCGCTGTTTCTTATAAAATTCAGGCATATATACAACTCCTATAAAGTGAAACTTCCATCAGAGAGTTTTTTGCATCTCCACTGATAGTTAGTTGAACTAATCGGGCACATGCTAGCAGTTATCCTCAACCAATCTCTTCTTTGACTTCTCAAATTTTTGAAGCGGGAGTCCTACTGCCTATTCAGAGCGGGATAAAATAAACCATCCATTAATTAAATCCTTATCCTCGACCGATATTTAATTGAGTCAACTACACTTATTCCTCGCTTACAAAGTCTAATCGTTCTATTAAGCGTAGGATAAAAGCTTTGATTTCTATGGTTCGTTACAAAAGGCTCATAAAAAGTACTTTGTTTCAAATACTTATTTCACCTGTACTTTCGATCGTAACGAAAAACCTAAATCAATTATACCTAAGATTGTCATAAGAGGAAACAAAACTGGCACAAACAACCCTACAACAAAGGTTAAGATTGGAACAACTTTAATATATCCTTTTGCATTTGTAAAAAAAGCAAGGAATGAAAACCCTTGAAACAACAGTAAAAAAGTAAAAATTGTTGATAAATTTAAGAACACCATTTCAACATATGACCCTGCTTCTATTTTTGCAAAAGAAGCAAGCAAAATAATCACGACATACAACCAAACAATGCTCTTAGGAATTTGTATATCACGAAATTTCGGCCAAGATACCGCCGTGTACTTTAATCGTTTTAAAACACGATTAGCAATTAAAATAGTAATCCAAGAAGAGAATAGCGAAGCCATAGCAAGTACGGTTGGTAAAAGCATCCCAATTGTATTAACCGCTTTTTTCAATTCAGCTAGCTGCCCTTCATTTACAGATGCACCCGCCATCTTCATAAATTTCTCGCTTTGTTCCATTGATTGTTTGAACATATCTTGCATCTGTTTCACAATATCTATATTAAAAAACTGCACGCTAACAATATACAGCACTACAAAACTCACAAGATATACAAGTGTCCCTACCAATAAAATTTCAATAATACTTTTTTTCTTTTTATACATGTGTCCTAATATAATTCCTGTTATTCCGAACATAAGTGTATTCGCAATACTAAGAGGCGAACTCACAATAAGTGTTACAAGAATTGCCGCTCCTAATAACATACAAGCACTACTTAACTGGTATCTGATTGAAAAAATAAGAAATGGCAACGGCAGTGCAAATATAACTATAGCACCTAAAACCGGCATATACAGAGAAGCCAAAAGCAAGACAGCATATAAAGCAAGTAATACCGCTCCTTCTGTAATGAGTCGTGTGGGTTTCATCCTTCACACCCTCTTTCTATAAAATGAAACTTCTATCATGGTTAACAAAAAGAAGAGAATAGCAAAATGCACAGTAGAGTGATACTCTACTGTGCATTTCATACGTTATTATTCACCAACATATGGTAAAAGTGCCATTTGACGAGCACGTTTAATTGCAACTGTTAGTTTGCGTTGGTATTTTGCGCTAGTACCTGTTACACGACGTGGTAAAATTTTACCACGCTCAGAAACAAAGCGTTTTAATAAATCAACATCTTTATAGTCGATGCGAGTGATACCGTTAGATGTAAAGAAACACACTTTACGGCGTTTCGCACGTCCACCTTTGCGTCCTCCTGCCATGTTCATTTCCCTCCATTTCGTGTTAAAATGTTCCGTCTATACCATTAGAAAGGTAAGTCATCGTCTGAAATATCAATCGGTTGACCTACATTTGCAAATGGATCGTCATTTTTAGTAAACCCAGCATTATTGCCATTGTTACCAGATTGACCAAACGGATTTTGAGAGCCTTGGTTTCCGAATCCTGCTCCCGATGGTTGCTGATTGAATGAACCGCGTTGCTCACCACCGCTATTACGCGGTTCTAAAAATTGTACGTTCTCCGCTAGAACTTCTGTTACATATACACGCTTACCATCTTGTCCATCGTAATTACGAGTTTGAAGACGTCCATCTACGCCTGCTAAGCTACCTTTTTTCAAAAAGTTTGCTACGTTCTCTGCTTGTTTACGCCATATTACACAGTTAATAAAGTCAGCTTCACGCTCACCTTGCTGATTCGTAAATGCGCGATTCACAGCTAACGTGAAAGTAGCTACTGCAACACCATTGGGCGTGTAACGTAAGTCAGGGTCCTTAGTTAAACGACCAACGAGTATAACACGATTCATCAATCGAACCACTCTCCCTATATATCTTAATGATTATTCTTCGTCTTTAACAACGATGTGACGAATGATATCTTCGCTGATCTTAGCTAAACGATCAAATTCTTTAACTGCTTCTGAGTTAGAATTTACGTTTAAGATCATGTAGAAACCGTCACGTAAGTCGTTGATTTCGTAAGCTAAACGACGCTTACCCCAATCTTTTGTGTTAATGATTTCTGCACCATTGTCAGTTAAAACGCCTGCAAAACGTTCAACTAAAGCTTTTTGAGCTTCTTCTTCCATGTTTGGACGAATGATGTACATGATTTCGTACTTTTTCATTACACTTTCACCTCCTTTTGGTCTAAACGGCCCACACGGGGCAAGGAGCAATTAATTTATAGTAATTACTCACGAGTTTAGATTATATCATAGTAAGTTAGAGTAAGCAACTCACGAAAGCATAAAAAAACTTGGCAAATCCAATGAATTTGCCAAGTTAAATACTTTATTTTTTTCCTAGGAAATAAAAAATTATACATTAAAGCGGAAGTGCACAACATCTCCGTCTTTCATAATGTACTCTTTTCCTTCTAAACGTACTTTTCCAGCTTCTTTAGCAGCTGTCATAGAGCCATTTGCTACTAAATCATCATAAGATACTGTTTCTGCACGAATAAATCCACGTTCAAAATCCGTATGAATGATTCCAGCACACTGTGGTGCTTTCATTCCCGTTTTAAATGTCCAAGCACGTACTTCTTGTACACCCGCTGTGAAATAAGTAGCTAACCCTAATAAATCATAAGCTGCTCGAATTAATTGATCGAGACCAGATTCTTCAATGCCTAGTTCTTCCAGGAAGACTCTCTTTTCTTCTTCATCTAACTCAGCAATTTCTGATTCGATTTTTGCGCAAACAACAATTACTTGCGAGTTTTCTTTTGCAGCAAATTCTTTTACAATTTGTACATATTCGTTTCCAGATGGATCCATTACGTCATCTTCAGAAACGTTTGCTACATATAGCATTTCTTTTATTGTTAATAAGTGAAGACCTTTTACTACTTTCATTTGTTCTTCAGTAAATTCAACTGTACGAGCTGGTTGTCCTTCTTCAAACGCTTCTTTTAAGCGAACTAAAATTTCATGTTCAAATACAGCATCTTTATCTTTTTGTTTCGCTAATTTTGTAACGCGTTCAAGACGCTTATCAACAGATTCTAAATCCGCTAAAATAAGCTCTAAATTAATTGTTTCAATATCTGCAATTGGATCTACTTTTCCTGCTACGTGCGTAATATTCTCATCTTCAAAACAACGAACTACTTGGCAAATTGCATCTACTTGACGAATATGAGATAAGAATTTATTTCCTAACCCTTCTCCTTTACTCGCACCTTTTACAATACCTGCGATATCTGTAAATTCAAAGACAGTTGGCACAGTTTTCTTCGGTTCTACAAGCTCAGTTAATTTATTTAAACGATGATCTGGAACTTCTACGATCCCAACGTTTGGATCTATTGTACAGAATGGGTAGTTCGCAGATTCTGCTCCTGCTTGTGTAATTGCATTAAATAGTGTTGACTTACCTACGTTCGGTAATCCAACGATACCAGCCGTTAATCCCATATAATCCACTCCTATGACTCAATCTTCCATCATTATAGATAGTAACGAATAAAATGACAAGCTTCATCCAAATTTATCAAATGAAACAAATAATCTTTTACAGAACATTTCTCTCCTTCTATCTTCTGCGGATTTCTTACAACTTTGAAGCAGGAATCTTACTGCCCATTAATTGCTAAATAAAAAAACAGCAGCAACAATGCCGCTGTTTCCTATTTCATCTATTCTTCATGCTTTACAAGTACTTTTTTCACCTTACGATCAAATTCTTTTCGAGGAATTAATACTGAATGGTTACACCCCTCGCACTTAATACGGATGTCCATTCCCATACGGATAATCTTCCAACGATTTTCGCCACATGGGTGAGCTTTCTTCATTTCCACTACGTCATGCAAGTTATATTGTTTTTGCTCCATTCTTTAAACTCCTCTCACTGCTAATTTACTTTTTCATTCATCAGCTCTTCACGGTTGTATAGAACCATACGCGGATATGGAATTTCAATCCCGTGTAAATCTAGACGATTTTTAATTTCTTTACGCAGCGCTCTCGCCACTGCAAAATGTTGCATCGGTTCTACTTCAGCTGTAACCCTCAACACAACCTCTGATGCCGCTAAACTCTGGACACCTAATAATTGCGGGCGACCAATCATTTGCTCATACCTTGTTGGTAATTCATCTAATAACTTTTCAAGAACTTGTTCTGCATGTTCAATATCGCTTTCATACGAAATCGATACATCTACAAAGGCAACGCTATTACTAACAGAGAAATTTGTTACTTCCTTAATACTCCCATTTGGAATAATGTGAATTTCTCCTGTCCATTTCTTCATTTTTGTTGTGCGTAAGCCAATTTCTTCGATAACTCCTTCAAATTGACCTAAGCGTACATAGTCTCCTACTGAAAATTGATCCTCTAATAAAATAAAGAACCCAGTGATAACGTCTTTGACTAAGTTTTGTGCACCAAAACCAACCGCCAAACCAACAACCCCTGCACCAGCTAATAATCCTTTTGTATCAATTCCAAATACCCCTAAAATCGCAATTATTACAATGAAAAAGATAACATATGTTAAAATATTTTCTAACAATTTTGCTACTGTCATCGTTCGTCTTTCAGAAATTTGAATTGGTGATTTGGCCTTCATTTTGAATGCATTACGGATAATCACTCTGCCGATTCGAATAACTACACTCGAAATAAACAAAATAAGTATGATTTTCACTAAACCAAGACCGATATTCTCCCATAATCCTGCATTTAATAACCAATTTGTAAAGTCTGTATATAAGTCGTGAAGTCCTTTCATCGCGACCTACCTTTCTATCTCATATTCATTATTTATTGTAACAGAATTTCTCCTATATTTTACGAAAAAAGTTCTTTCATACACTTTTATTTTCGCACTCCATGAGGTATAAAATGACACATTTTTTTATATACTAGTACTAGTATTCTACAGACTACACGGTACGCTTCATTCTTTTTATACTTTATAAATCCATATACAAGAGTGCCCTCTTCTTCTGCTCATATCATATCTTTTATAACACTCTTATCCCATAAGAAAGTGACATCTACGCAGCAGGAATACCCGAAATTACCTAACATCAAATGAAGTTTCCCCTAAACTAAAAGCAAAATAGTTCTTACCTTAAGAGAAATATACAATATGTAAAAATCAAGTTTATAACTAAATTCTATTAAAGGATGGATGCTTCGTGAATATCGGAAGTTTTCGTTTACCTTTTTTTGAAAAAGATTCACAGCAGATTATGTATCATGATGTAAATTGCAATCAAACAATTAGTAGCTTTCTACTTTCTCATCTCCCAATCGAACAAAACTCTCCACTTATTATACTGTGTATTGGAACGGATCGCTCAACTGGTGATGCATTAGGACCTCTTGTTGGCTCAAAACTACAGGATTATAACATTCAAAATTTTCATTTATACGGAACACTAGAATCACCCGTCCATGCTTTAAACTTGGAAGAAACTATTACAAAAATACACAAATCATTTATGAATCCCTTTATTATTGCAATTGATGCTTGTTTAGGTAAATCACAGAATATTGGCTCAATTACAGTTGGAAAAGGTCCTAGTAAACCTGGAGCAGCTATGAATAAAAATCTTCCCGCGATTGGTGATATGCATATTCATGGTATTGTAAATTTAAATGGATTTATGGAGTTTTTTGTACTACAAAATACAAGACTAAATCTTGTTATGAAAATGGCTACTGGTATTGCAGAAAGTATCATTGAAACTGATAAAAAAATTGCTGTAATGAAAAAAATAAACCATCTATAACTGAAGATGGTTTATTTTTTATCATTCTCCCGCTAAAAGCTCTAAAATGCGTTGCAAATCATCTTTATTGAAAAATTGAATTTCAATTTTTCCTTTTTCTTGTTTTGTTTCTTTAATTTTCACAGATGTTCCAAATCGTTCTCGTAACACCGTTTCTTGTTCCTCAAAAAAGATATTTTTTTGTGGTTTTTGTTTCTTTGTTTCACGTGAAACATTTTCATTCATATGTTGAATAATTTGTTCCAACTGACGGACATTTAATCCTTCTTCTTTAATTCGTTGTAATAAATTATTAATTTTTGTTTTATCTTTTAATGCAAGTAGTGTTCGTCCATGTCCCATAGAAATGCTTCCATTTGCAATCATGTCTTGTATGAAAGGTGGTAGAGAAAGTAAACGAATGTGATTTGCAATATGCGGTCTACTTTTTCCAAGCCGCTTTGCTAACTGTTCTTGCGTTACCTTAAGCTCTTCCATGAGCATTTGATAAGCTAATGCTTCTTCAATAGGCGTTAAATCTTCACGTTGCAAATTCTCTAGTAGCGCAAACTCCATCATTTGTTGATCATTTAACTCTCGAACAACGGCAGGAACTGTTTTAAGTTTCGCTTCTTTTGCAGCACGAAATCTCCGTTCTCCTGCAACGATTTCATATCCTTTAATACTTTTCCGAACAATAAGAGGTTGTAAAATCCCGTGTTCTTTAATAGATAACGCTAATTCTTGAATTGCTTCATTATGAAAATATTTACGCGGCTGATATGGGTTAGGACGTAATTGATTTACTTGCAATTCTTGAATTGTTTCTCCCTCTTTCACATCTAAATCTGGAAAAAACGCATTAATTCCTCTTCCTAGTCCTTTAGCCACCTGCAATCACTTCCTTCGCTAAATCTAAATACACTTCTGCCCCCCTTGACTTAGCATCATACATCATAATTGGTTTTCCATGACTCGGTGCTTCACTTAAACGTACATTACGCGGAATAATGGATCTATATACTTTATCTCGGAAGTATTTCTTCACTTCATCAATTACTTGTAATCCTAAATTTGTACGAGCGTCCAACATTGTTAGTAAAACACCTTGAATTGCTAAGTTTTTATTTAAATGCTTTTGCACAAGGCGAACGGTATTTAATAATTGACTTAACCCCTCTAGGGCATAATACTCACATTGAACAGGAATAATAACAGAATCTGCAGCAGTTAATGCATTAATAGTTAATAAACCTAAAGATGGGGGACAATCAATAATAATATAATCATATTCATCACGAATTGGTTGCAGCGCACGCTGCAGGCGAACTTCCCGGGAAATTGTCGGTACAAGTTCTATCTCGGCTCCTGCTAGTTGAATGGTAGCAGGGAGTACATCTAAATTTTCAGTTGCGGTTCGCTGTATAACAACACGAACATCCATGTCTTCTACAAGCACATTATAAATACATTCATTTAAATCTGACTTTTCAATTCCGACTCCTGTCGTTGCATTTCCTTGTGCATCAATATCAACAAGAAGTACTTTTTTTCCTACTTGTGCCAATCCGGCTCCTAAATTTACCGATGTTGTTGTCTTTCCAACCCCACCTTTTTGATTAGCAATGGCAATGATTTTCCCCATGATGTCACCTACTTTCAACCTTTATATCTTATTCTACAAATGATTATTTTCATTTTAACATGAAACAATCACGCTTCATTTGCTTCTGTATATTAAACTTCAAAATTTATTTACAAACTCCTTCTTAATTTTAAAAGAAAATATAGTACTTATAAAGTGAAACTTCTATCAGTGGTATGCTTTTCCCCGCTGATAGTTAGTTGAACCAATCGGGCTCTTAGGGGCAGTTATACCTCATCTTACTTCTTTGCGTTCCTTAAAATCTCAAGGTGAGGGATATTACTGTCCCTTAGTAGCGGGGTAAAGTGAAACTTTCACCAGTAAGGCCTTACTATATAAATTCATTTTGATTTTTCAACATATAGATTACTGCTATGCAGAAAAAAAGGAGCTTCCGCTCACTTCTCCCATTGTTTGAACTTCGCATGTGGAAGGAAAAGATCCTGACCGCTTCTATGCATGGCCAGATGCTCTCGTCCATCTAAAAAGAGGGGGTTTTTGTCATTTTTTAATTTGGATTTATATCGTTTTTAATGCGTAACAAAACAAAAAGACCCCTACCGACAGTGGTTGAGGTCTTTCTATTTTCTTACTTCTTTTTGGGAATTTTAATTGTAATTTGATAGTATTCATCAAATTCTTCTTCTTCTGAATTCACATTTAAGCCACTATTCGCGACCATTTGTAAAGATTGACGAATGGTATTCATTGCAATACGCATATCGCGGCTTACCGCTTTTTGTTTTGCTTTTCGTTTCGGTTTCGTTTCTTCTAACAATTTAACAATTCTATCTTCTGTTTGCTTTACATTCAATTGCTTTTCAAGGATTTCTTGTAAAACCTTTAATTGAATCTCTTCATTTTTAAGTGGAATAAGAGCACGAGCATGACGTTCTGTAATACTCTTCTCTAATAGTGCTTGTTTAATCTCCTCAGGTAACTTTAATAGTCTCAACTTGTTCGCAATTGTAGATTGCCCTTTACCTAGTCGCTGCGCTAATGCTTCTTGTGTTAAATTATGTAATTCAATTAACTTTTGATAAGCAACAGCTTCTTCAATTGCCGTAAGTTCTTCTCGTTGCAAGTTTTCAATTAAAGCAACAGAAGCAGTCTCAGTATCGTTCAAATTTTTTATAATAGCCGGAACAGTTTCCCAACCTAATTTTGTAGCGGCTCGAAAACGTCTTTCACCAGCGATAATCTCATATTTATTCTCTTCATACTGTCGGACAACAATCGGTTGAATTAATCCATGTGTATGAATTGTAAGAGCAAGCTCTTCAATACGAGCATCATCAAAAATTGTCCGTGGCTGATAACGATTTGGAACGATATTTGCTAACGAAATTTGTTTGATTTCTTCATGGCTTTCTTCTTGTAGTGCTAATTCCGCCTCTTTATCTCCAAAGCCAAATAAACGAGAAAATGTGTTTTTCATACATATTCCACCACCTTGAATCCTATTGAATACTCTATACAAAAATGTTCCATGTGAAACATTTACGTTTTTATCCCGCTATTCGTGGGCAGTAATATCCCCATCTCAACATTTTTCCATACATAAAGCAGGCAGGTAGAGATAAGCTGTCCGCAAAAGCCCAATTTGTTGAACTAGCGATTAGCGAGATGTGCAGCCTCCCTACCAATCAAAGTTTCACCTTATTTCTTCCGCTCTAACGGGCAGTAAGCCCACGCCTCAACATTGTAAGAAATCTAAAAAGATAGGTGGTGGATAACTGCCTGTAAAAGCTCGATTCGTTCAACTAACCATCAGTGCTAATAAACTAGCTTACTGATATATAACTTAATCTTACGTCTAATAAGATTTATTTTTCAATAGGTAATTTATTCGGTGTTCCTGGCTTACGCGGATATTTCTTTGGCGTTTTTCTCTTTTTCTCAATCAATAAAATGTTACGTTCGCTTTCCTCGAATGGTAATTGAAACGTAGACATCCCTTTTAGTTCACCACCGAGCACTTGCAGAGCATACTTACCATTTTCAATCTCTTCGCTTGCAGCTGCACCTTTCATTGCAATAAATGTTCCCCCTACTTTCACAAGCGGTAAACATAATTCACTTAAGACAGAAAGGCGGGCAACAGCGCGTGCCATTACAATATCAAAAGATTCACGTACTCCTTCTTTTTGTCCAAATGTTTCAGCACGATCATGACAAAATGCTACGTCTTGTAATTCCAATTTTGTTGCTAAATGATTTAAAAACGTAATACGTTTTTGCAAAGAATCGACAATTGTAATTTTTAAATTTGGAAAACATATTTTTAATGGAATGCTAGGGAACCCCGCTCCTGCACCAACATCACAAATAGAAAATGGCTTTGAAAAATCATGATAAAAAGCAGCTGTAATAGAATCAAAAAAGTGTTTTAAATACACGTCTTCTTTCTCTGTAATTGCAGTTAAGTTCATTTTTTCGTTCCATTCAACTAATGTCTCAAAATAGATTTCAAATTGTTCTAACTGCCTAGTAGAAAGAGTAATTCCTCTTTCTACTAGCATAGATTGAAATTGTTCTATATTCATCTCGCTATATCTCCTAACTATTTATTGGTTCGATACTCGTGCAATTTTTCCTTGTTCTATATACACAAGTAAAATGGAAATATCAGCTGGATTTACCCCAGAAATACGAGATGCTTGCCCCATAGATAGCGGACGGACATCTTTTAATTTTTGACGTGCTTCAGAAGCTATTCCAGAAATTGCATCGTAATCAATATCAACCGGAATCTTTTTACTTTCCATACGCTTCATACGTTCTACTTGTTGTAAAGATTTTTCAATATATCCTTCATATTTAAGCTGAATCTCAACTTGCTCTGCTACTTCATCACTAACTTCTACTTCACTTGGAGCAAGAATATGAATATGCTCATATGTCATTTCTGGACGGCGTAATAAGTCACTCGCACGTATACCATCCTTTAATTCACTTCCGCCAGCCCCGCGAATGAGCTCTTGTACTTCAGGACGCGGTTTAATAATAATACTTGCTAAACGTTCTTTTTCTTTTTCAATTTTCTCTTTCTTTGCTGTAAAACGTTCATAACGTTTTTCTGGAATTAACCCAATTTCATGCCCAATCTCTGTTAAACGCAGGTCTGCATTGTCATGGCGTAATAATAATCGGTATTCTGCACGGGATGTTAACAAGCGATATGGCTCATTTGTACCTTTTGTGACTAAATCATCGATTAAAACGCCAATGTACGCATCTGAACGATTTAAAATCACTTCTTTTTTACCTAATGAACGGCACGCAGCGTTAATACCGGCCATTAAACCTTGCCCTGCCGCTTCTTCATAACCAGATGTTCCGTTAATTTGACCCGCTGTATATAAATTTTGTATTTTCTTTGTTTCAAGTGTTGGCCACAACTGCGTTGGTACAATTGCGTCATATTCAATTGCATATCCTGTACGCATCATTTCTACGTTCTCTAGGCCAGGAATAGTCTTTAACATCTCACGTTGTACATCTTCTGGTAAACTTGTTGATAAACCTTGTACGTATACTTCTTGTGTATTACGACCTTCTGGCTCTAAGAAAATTTGATGACGCGGCTTATCATGGAAACGAACAACCTTATCTTCAATGGAAGGACAATATCGTGGGCCCGTTCCTTTAATCATGCCAGAATACATAGCGGAACGATGTAAATTTCCATCGATTAAACGATGCGTTTCCTCACTTGTATATGTTAACCAGCACGGAATTTGATCCATGATGAACTTCGTTGTTTCAAAAGAGAATGCACGTGGTGTATCATCACCTGGTTGAATTTCTGTTTTACTATAATCAATTGTACTACTATCTACACGCGGAGGCGTACCTGTTTTAAAACGAACTAGTTCAAACCCAAGCTCTTCTAAATGCTCTGATAACTTCACAGATGGTTGTTGGTTGTTTGGACCGCTTGAATATTTTAAATTCCCAACGATAATTTCACCGCGTAAAAACGTACCTGTTGTAATAACAATTGTTTTCGCTGTATATTCTGCTCCAGTTTGTGTAACAACACCTTTACATACACCATCTTCTACAACTAAGCGTTCAACCATTGCTTGACGTAATGTTAAATTTGGCGTTTCTTCGATTGTTTTTTTCAATTCATGCTGATACGCAAATTTATCTGCTTGGGCGCGAAGTGCACGTACTGCTGGGCCTTTCCCTGTGTTTAACATACGCATTTGAATATGTGTTTTATCAATATTTCTTCCCATTTCACCGCCGAGCGCATCAATTTCACGAACAACAATTCCCTTTGCAGGTCCACCAACTGAAGGGTTACACGGCATAAACGCAACCATATCTAAGTTAATTGTTAACATTAATGTTTTTGCTCCCATACGAGCTGCTGCCAAACCGGCTTCACATCCTGCATGGCCTGCACCGATTACAATAACATCATAAGAACCAGCGTTATATCCCATTTTCCATTCCTCCTTACAATTACTTTCCTAAACAAAATTGAGAGAATAACTGATCAATTAAACTTTCGTGTACAGTGTCTCCCGTAATTTCACCGAGTATTTCCCACGTTCTTGTTAAATCAATCTGTACCATGTCAATTGGCACGCCGCTATGAATAGCCGCGATTGCATCACCTATCGTTTTTTCTGCTTGTGTTAATAAACCAATGTGACGAGCATTCGATACATATGTCATATCAGCTGCTTCAATTGTTCCTTCGAAGAAGAGATCAGCAATTGCCTGTTCTAGCTCATCTACACCTTTCTCTTCAAGTAAAGCCGTTGTAATAACACGAGCTGAACCAGCTAATTTCGCAACATACTCCATATCAATCTGCTGCGGTAAATCTGTTTTATTTACAATGACGATAAAGTCTTTCCCCTGCACCGCTCGAAATAACTCTTCATCTTCATTTGTTAACGCTTCGCTATAATTTACAACAAGAAGCACTAAATCTGCTTTATTCATCATCTCTTTTGAACGTTCGACACCAATTTGTTCTACAATATCCTCTGTCTCACGAATACCAGCTGTATCAATAAGTTTCAGAGGTACACCGCGTACGTTCACATATTCTTCAATAACATCTCGGGTTGTTCCTGCTATATCTGTCACAATTGCTTTCTTTTCTTGTACAAGGCTATTTAATAGCGATGACTTTCCAACATTCGGCCTTCCGATAATAGCCGTTGCAATTCCTTCACGCAAAATTTTCCCTTGCTTTGAAGTTTGTAACAACTTTTCAATTTCTGATTTGACATAGGTTGCCTTCTCAATTAAAACACCATGCGTCATTTCTTCTACATCATCGTATTCCGGATAATCAATGTTTACTTCTACATGAGCTAACGTTTCTAAAATTTCTTGTCGCAAACGACCAATTAATTTTGACAATCGACCTTCCATTTGATTAATCGCAACGTTCATTGCACGATCTGTTTTAGCGCGAATTAAATCCATAACCGCTTCTGCTTGCGATAAGTCAATACGCCCATTTAAAAAAGCACGCTTTGTAAATTCCCCAGGCTCTGCTAAGCGAACACCTTGTGATAAAATAAGCTGTAATACTTTGTTTACAGAAACAAGGCCACCATGACAATTTACCTCAACAATATCTTCACGCGTAAATGTCTTTGGTGCCCGCATAATTGAAACCATAACTTCTTCAATAACTTTATTTGTATCTAAATCCACAATATGCCCATACTGAATTGTATGAGATGGAACTGTCGTTAAATCTTTTCCTTTGAAAACACGGTTTACCTTCTCTACCGCATCATCTCCACTTACTCGAACAATGGCAATTGCACCTTCCCCAAGAGCTGTAGAAATCGCAGCAATTGTATCAAATTCCATGTTCTTTCACCTCACTTGCTTATTTCTCTATATTTCAACACGATTTTTTCTTTCACTAAATTATTAGGATACCATAACGAAACTGCGTAAAAAAGAATAATAACTTATTTTATTATGTCCTCACCTAAATCACGCTAAACTTATCCACTGTGCATAAGTTTAGTGCAATTCATTTATCCACAGATCATTCTCTGTCTTTACATTTTATCCAGTAAAAAACCGGCACTCAAACGAGTTACCGGTTTATCCCGCTCTAAAAGATAGTAAAACTTCTACTTTAATCTTTTAAGAAATGTAAAGCAGATAGGTTACCTATAAGAGCTTGGTTTGTTCAACTAGCCAGCCATCTAGAATCAATTCCTTAGGATGGAAGTTTCATTTTATTTCAGAGATACAACAACATGTCGATGTGGTTCTTTACCTTCAGAGGTCGTAATCACATATGGATGATTCAAAAGTGCCTGATGTATAATTTTTCTTTCAAAAGAAGGCATCGGTTCTAACACAACTCTTTTTTTCGTATTGCTAACTTGCTTCGCTAACCGAAGCGCAAGTGATTCTAACGTATTTTTTCGTTTATCACGATAGTTTTCAGCGTCAATTGTTACACCGATATATTGTTTCGTACTACGATTCGCAATAAGTTTTGTTACATATTGTAAAGAATTTAATATATTTCCTCTTTTTCCAATTAACACACCAACATCACTACCAGAAAGTGTAAAGTGAATTTCACGCCCTTTTACATCTGTTCCAACAGTTACATCAACATCCATTTCTTTTATGATACTTTTCAAATAAAGTTCTGTTTCTTCTACAGGGTCTTTTATTACAATGACCTCTACAATAGCAGGTCGTCCTCCAATAAAACCAAGAAAAGCTTTTTTCCCTTCATCAATAACATGTATCTCAACTTTATCTCTTGATACTTGCAATTGTTCTAATGCGCATTGCACTGCCAGTTCGACTGTTTGTCCTTTAGCAGTAATCATACTCACTTACTTGATCCTCCTGCCTTACTAGCCTTAATATCCGGCCCTTTGATCAAATATGTTTGAGCAATACCAAAAATGTTACCTACTACCCAGTAAAGAGATAATGCAGCTGGGAAATTAATTGCGAAAACTAAAATCATGATAGGCATAAGCCAAAGCATCATTGCCATTTGTGGATTTTGCCCCGCAGTACCAGCCATTGCAAGCTTTTGTTGAATAAACGTTGTAATCGCTGCAACAATTGGAAGAATATAATATGGATCAGCATGACCTAAATCAAACCATAAGAAACTATGTTGTTTAATTTCTGCCGTCCTAATAATTGCATGATAAAATGCAAATAAAATTGGCATTTGAATAAATATTGGTAAACAACCTGCTAATGGATTGATACCATGCTTTTGATACAACTGCATCATTTCTTGTTGCAATTTTTGTTGAGTTGCTTGGTCTTTAGAGCTATATTTTTCTTTTAATTTTGCCATTTCAGGTTGTAATACTTGCATTGCTTTCGTACTCTTTGTTTGCTTAATCATTAATGGTAATAAAGCAAAACGAATGATAAGAGTCGTAACAACAATCGCTAAACCATAGTTATTGCCAAATAATTTTGCAAAATACGTGATTAACTGAGAAAGTGGATATACGAAATATTCATTCCAAATTCCCGTACTTTGCGGTGTAATCGGCTGATTGGTTTGATTACAGCCAGCAGCAATTGCCATAACAGCAATAAGCATGACTAGTAAGCCTATCTTTTTTTTCACAGCCTGCTCCTCCTTGTTTCGGTATGTATATAGTGTAATTCATTTTCCTCTTTTTTCGCCATTTTTTGCTCGTTTAACTCCCGAGCGTTGCAGAGCATGAATTAAGCTTTTCTTTAATTGCTCATAGTCCATGTCTGAACAAGGCTTCCTTGCTATTATAACAAAATCTTTCCCAGAATCTATCTCATCTTTTAATTCTGTAAAAGCTTGACGAATCATACGTTTAATACGATTACGCATGACTGCATTCCCTAATTTTTTACTAACGGAAAGACCAATTCGAAAATACGGTTGATCAGGCTTCTCTAACTGATAGATAACAAATTGACGATTGGCATTTGATTTTCCATTTTGAAAAACAGCTTGAAATTCCTCATTCTTCTTTACACGATTCTTTTTCTTCATATCAATTGAACACTCCTGTATTTCGCCAGTGGAAAATTCATAATTACTAGAAAAAAAGACCACTGAACGATCAGTGGCCTACGCAGATAATACTTTTCTACCTTTACGACGACGAGCTGCTAGAACTTTACGTCCGTTCGCTGTGCTCATACGGCTACGGAAACCATGTACTTTGCTGCGCTTACGTTTATTTGGTTGATAAGTTCTTTTCATTATATGACACCTCCCTGAGGAATAACTGTTAAAGACAGTCCTATAAATTATAGTTAATTTGTTAGGAAAATGTCAATGCCTCTAAAAATTTTAATAAAATATTCATTTTTTACCTATTCACAACGTTGTTCACAGCACACTCTATTCGTTGTGGATAATTTTTTTCACCACTTTTTTCTATCCACAAATTTTTTTTATTTTTTACACAGTATATCGTACTGTGGACAAGTTTATTCCACAAGGTATTGATTTTGTGGATAACTTTTCGAAATACATTGCTAACGCTATCTTTTTTTGATATTATAGTTGTGTTTTCACCTTGGACAAGTTTTTCACAATTGTTACTTATCCACAATTTGTGCATAACTTGTGGACATGTATAATCACATGTGTATAAAAAGTTTTCCACAACGTGTTTTTTTGTCGAAAACTCTATTTTGTATTTCAAGCACTTTTTTCTTTTAAAAAGTGCTTCGTATAAATATACAGCGATTTTTACTTACGTTATACAAATATTAAACATCCTGTTTACTCATCATCTTTTGTAAAGGAGGGACACCTTTGGAAAATATTTCGGATTTATGGAATAGCACCTTAAAAGAATTAGAAAAAAAGGTAAGTAAGCCTAGTTATGAAACATGGCTTAAGTCTACAAAAGCGTATTCTTTAAAAAAGGACGTTTTAACAATTACTGCGCCAAATGAATTTGCACGTGATTGGTTGGAATCCCATTATTCTGATCTTATTTCAGAAACAATTATTCATTTAATGGGAGCAGAACTTACAATTCGCTTTATCATTCCACAAAGTCAAACAGAAGAGGAATTTGACTATCCTCCTGTTCAAAAGAATAAAACAATGCATGATGAACCTAATCATTTCCCACAAAGTATGCTTAATCCTAAATATATATTTGATACTTTTGTAATCGGTTCTGGCAATCGTTTTGCCCATGCTGCTTCTTTAGCTGTAGCGGAAGCACCCGCTAAAGCATACAATCCCTTATTTATTTACGGGGGAGTCGGACTCGGAAAGACACATTTAATGCATGCGATTGGTCATTATGTCATCGAACATAATCCAAACGCAAAAGTCGTTTATCTATCATCTGAAAAATTCACAAATGAGTTTATTAATTCTATTCGTGATAATAAAGCAGTTGATTTTCGCAATAAATATCGAAACGTCGATGTTCTGCTTATAGATGATATTCAATTTCTTGCTGGAAAAGAACAGACACAAGAGGAATTCTTCCATACGTTTAATGCATTGCACGAAGAAAGTAAGCAAATTGTAATTTCAAGTGATCGTCCACCAAAAGAAATTCCAACATTAGAAGATCGCTTACGCTCGCGTTTTGAATGGGGACTCATTACAGATATTACTCCTCCAGATTTAGAAACAAGGATTGCAATTTTACGTAAGAAAGCAAAAGCTGAGGGGCTTGATATCCCGAATGAAGTTATGCTTTATATTGCCAATCAAATTGACTCTAACATTCGTGAATTAGAAGGTGCCCTAATTCGTGTTGTAGCATACTCTTCTTTAATTAATAAGGATATGAATGCGGATTTAGCTGCTGAGGCACTAAAACATATTATTCCAAATTCAAAACCAAAAATTATTTCAATTTATGACATTCAGAAGGCTGTAGGGGATATTTTTCAAGTAAAATTAGAAGACTTTAAAGCAAAAAAGCGCACAAAATCCGTCGCTTTCCCTCGTCAAATTGCAATGTATCTGTCTCGTGAATTAACTGATTCCTCTTTACCAAAAATCGGTGAAGAGTTCGGAGGACGTGATCACACTACAGTCATTCATGCCCATGAAAAAATTTCAAAGTTGTTAAAAACAGATACTCAATTACAAAGACAAATTGAAGAAATTCGCGATATTTTAAAGTAATAATTAAATAATGTGAACAACGTGAATAACTATTCTTGTTTTACACACAGTCTATCCACATGTAGATAGACTGTTTTTCCTTCTTTTTAATAAGTTATCCACATATCCACAAGCCCTATTACTATTACTACTAATTTTTTATTATTATTAAATAAACCCAATTTTATACTTACCGGAGGTTTTCGATATGCATTTTTCAATCCAAAAAGACCACCTTGTCAGAAGTGTACAAGATGTAATGAAAGCTGTTTCCTCTCGTACAACAATTCCGATTCTTACAGGGATTAAAATTGTAGCAAATGAAGAAGGTGTTACATTAACAGGTAGTGACGCAGATATATCCATTGAATCTTTCATCCCAGTTGAAGAAGATGGAAAAGAAATTGTAGAAATAAAACAACATGGAAGTATTATTTTACAAGCAAAATATTTCAGTGAAATTGTAAAAAAATTACCGAAAGATACAGTTGAAATTTCTGTAGAAAGTCATTTTATGACAAAAATAAAATCTGGAAAATCTGAGTTTAATCTAAATGGTTTAGATTCAGCTGAATACCCATTATTACCACAAATTGAAGAGCATCATGTGTTTCAAATCCCAACAGATCTTTTAAAACATATGATTCGTCAAACTGTATTTGCTGTATCTACATCAGAAACACGCCCGATCTTGACAGGTGTAAACTGGAAAGTATATAACAGCGAGTTGACTTGTATTGCAACAGATAGTCATCGCTTAGCACTTCGTAAAGCAAAAATTGCAGGACAAACTATTGCGAATGAATTCCAAGCTAATGTTGTTATTCCAGGAAAAAGTTTAAATGAGTTAAGTAAAATTCTTGATGAGTCAGAAGAGATGGTAGATATTGTTATAACGGAGTATCAAGTTCTATTCCGCACAAAGCATTTGTTATTTTTCTCTAGACTATTAGAGGGTAGCTATCCTGACACTACAAGATTAATTCCGCCTGATAGTAAAACAGATATTTTCGTAAATACAAAAGAATTTTTGCAAGCAATTGATCGAGCATCATTATTAGCGAGAGATGGACGTAATAATGTTGTGAAATTATCAACTTTAGAAAATCAAATGTTGGAAATTTCATCGAATTCTCCAGAAATCGGAAAAGTAGTAGAAGAAGTTCAATGTGAGCAATTTGCTGGGGAAGAGTTAAAAATTTCGTTTAGTGCAAAATATATGATGGATGCATTAAAAGCGTTGGATAGTACAGAAATCAAAGTTAGTTTTACTGGCGCGATGAGACCATTTTTAATCCGTACTGTGAACGATGAATCCACCATTCAATTAATTTTACCAGTACGTACGTACTAAAATTATGATAAGGGTTACTAGTGCAAATCTACTGGTAACCCTTTTGGTTTCTCGCTATTACTTTCCTAATGCTCGTTTATTTAGTACAATGAAAGAATGAACACTTTTAGAAAGTGAGCGATTTATGATGAAACGTATTCAAATTTCGACAGAATATATTACATTAGGACAATTTTTAAAACTGGCTGACGTGATTGATACAGGCGGAGCGGTAAAGTGGTTTTTACAAGAGTATGAAGTGTATGTAAATAAAGAGCTTGAAAATCGAAGAGGCCGAAAATTATATACAAATGACATTATTGAAATTCCGGAGATCGGAACATTTCAAGTTCAAGGATAAAGGGGGATCCCTTTGTATATTACAGAATTACATTTACAAAACTATCGCAATTACGAGAAGTTAGATCTCTCCTTCGAAGATAAAGTAAACGTAATTATTGGTGAAAATGCGCAAGGAAAAACCAATTTGATGGAAGCGATCTACGTATTAGCGATGGCGAAATCTCATCGAACTTCTAATGATCGTGAACTTATCCGATGGGATGAGGATTATGGTAAAATAAAAGGGAAATTACAAAAAAGAAACAACTCTTTGTCTTTAGAGCTAAACATTTCCAAGAAAGGAAAAAAGGCAAAGTTAAATCAACTCGAGCAACAAAAATTAAGTCAATATATTGGTGTGATGAATGTTGTTATGTTTGCACCAGAAGATTTAAACCTTGTCAAAGGAAGTCCTCAAGTACGAAGACGGTTTTTAGACATGGAGCTTGGACAAATAGCTCCTGTGTATTTGTATGAATTAAGTCAATATCAAAAAGTCCTTACACAGCGTAATCATTTGCTTAAAAAAATGCAAGGAAGCAGTAAGAGTGATGAAGCTATGCTAGATGTGTTTACACTTCAACTCGTTGAACATGGTGTGAAAGTGTTAAAAAAACGTTTTGAATTTTTGCGTCTATTGCAAGAATGGGCAGCTCCAATTCATCGAGGCATTAGCAGAGGACTTGAAGAACTAGAAATAGTTTATAAACCAAGCATAGATGTATCAGAATCCATGGATTTGTCGAAAATAGAAGAAGTATACTATGAAAGTTTCCAATCTGTGAAACAACGTGAAATCTTCCGTGGTACAACCTTAATTGGGCCTCATCGTGACGATTTGCAATTCTTCGTTAATGGGAAAAACGTTCAAGTTTTTGGTTCGCAAGGACAACAACGAACGACCGCGCTTTCCCTGAAGTTAGCTGAGATCGAATTGATTTATTCAGAAGTTAACGAATATCCAATCCTTTTATTAGATGATGTGTTATCGGAACTGGATGATTACAGGCAATCACATCTGCTTAATACGATTCAAGGAAAAGTGCAAACGTTTGTAACAACGACAAGTGTTGATGGAATTGAGCATGATACATTAAAGCAAGCAAAAACAATTCATGTAACGAACGGCACAGTGGATTGTGGAGAAGAAGATAAATAACTTCTGTCTAAATGGAAAAGTAGGTGATCTTTGTGTCAATGGAACAAAAGCAAATGCAAGAGAATGCATATGATGAAAGTCAAATACAGGTATTGGAAGGACTAGAAGCAGTTCGAAAACGTCCAGGGATGTACATTGGTTCGACGAGTGGAAAAGGTCTTCATCATCTTGTATGGGAAATTGTTGATAATAGTATTGACGAGGCATTAGCAGGATATTGTGATGAGATTAATTTAACTATTGAAGAAGATGATAGTATTACAGTAACAGATAATGGTCGTGGTATTCCAGTTGGTACGCACGAGAAAATGGGGCGCCCCGCTGTAGAAGTTATTATGACTGTTCTTCATGCAGGCGGTAAATTCGGCGGAGGCGGTTATAAAGTTTCTGGCGGTTTACATGGTGTAGGTGCTTCTGTCGTGAATGCATTATCAACGGAGTTAGAGGTATTTGTTCATCGTGACGGGCAAATCCATTATCAAAAGTATGAACGTGGTATTCCGGTTGCAGACTTAAAGGTGATTGGGGATACAGATCACACAGGAACAGTGACACGTTTCAAACCAGATGCAGAAATTTTTACTGAAACTACGGAATATGAATTTGATACGTTAGCAAGTCGTTTACGAGAACTAGCGTTTTTAAATCGTAATATTAAACTAACAATTGAAGATAAACGTGAACATAAACAAAAGAAAGAATTCCATTATGAAGGCGGAATTAAGTCTTATGTTGAGCATTTAAATCGCTCTAAAGAACCAATACATGAAGAACCAGTATATGTAGAAGGTTCAAAAGATGGAATTCAAGTTGAGGTTGCTCTTCAATATAACGAAGGATATACAACGAACATTTATTCATTTACAAATAATATTCATACGTATGAAGGTGGTACGCATGAAGTAGGATTTAAAACAGCATTAACACGTGTAATTAATGATTATGGTCGAAAAAATAATATTTTAAAAGATGCTGATAGTAATTTAACTGGTGAAGATGTTCGTGAAGGTTTAACGGCCATTGTATCCATAAAACACCCAGATCCACAGTTTGAAGGGCAAACGAAAACAAAACTTGGAAATAGCGAAGCAAGAACAATTACAGAATCAGTTTTCTCTGAAGCACTTGAAAAGTTTTTACTTGAAAATCCAAATGTCGCTCGAAAAATTGTAGATAAGGGAACGATGGCAGCCCGCGCACGTGTAGCAGCGAAAAAGGCTCGTGAATTAACACGTAGAAAAAGTGCGCTAGAAGTATCAAGCCTGCCAGGGAAACTTGCAGATTGTTCTTCTAAAGATCCTTCTATTAGTGAAATTTATATCGTAGAGGGTGATTCAGCGGGTGGTTCAGCAAAACAAGGACGCGATCGTCATTTCCAAGCGATTTTACCGCTTAAAGGGAAAATTATTAACGTTGAAAAAGCTCGTTTAGATAAAATTTTATCAAACGATGAAGTACGTACAATTATTACTGCGCTTGGTACGGGTATTAGCGGAGACTTTGATATTGAAAAGGCACGTTATCATAAAGTTATTATTATGACTGATGCTGACGTCGACGGTGCTCATATTCGTACCCTATTATTAACGTTCTTCTATCGTTATATGCGTCAAATTCTTGAGCATGGCTATGTATATATTGCACAACCGCCATTATATAAAGTGCAGCAAGGTAAGCGAGTTGAGTATGCTTACAATGATAGAGAACTTGAAACGATATTAGCGGAGCTTCCGAAACAGCCAAAACCAGGTATTCAGCGCTATAAAGGTCTTGGAGAAATGAATCCAACCCAGCTTTGGGAAACAACAATGGATCCAGAAGTACGTTCGCTTCTTCAAGTATCGCTTCAAGATGCAATCGAAGCAGATGAAACATTCGAAACTCTAATGGGTGATAAAGTTGAACCACGTCGTAACTTTATCCAAGAAAATGCAAAATATGTGAAAAACCTTGATATTTAATGACTGATGACAGGAATCGGAGTATTCCTGTCTTCTACGTATAAATGAACATGATATATCGATCGGAAATGTAATGAGGAGGTGCTGGTTGATGTCAGACAACCAACAACAAGGCCGAATTCGAGAAATTAATATTAGCCAGGAAATGCGTACCTCGTTTTTAGATTATGCGATGAGCGTTATCGTATCTCGTGCACTACCAGATGTTCGAGATGGGCTAAAACCTGTACATCGTAGGGTTTTATATGCAATGAATGATTTAGGGATTACTGCCGATAAAGCGTATAAGAAATCAGCGCGTATTGTCGGTGAAGTAATCGGTAAGTATCATCCGCATGGTGACGTAGCTGTATACGAGACAATGGTACGAATGGCGCAAGACTTTAGTCAACGTTATATGCTAGTAAACGGACATGGTAACTTCGGTTCTGTCGATGGTGATTCGGCGGCTGCGATGCGTTATACAGAGGCAAAAATGTCCAAGATTTCTATGGAACTATTGCGTGATATCACAAAAAATACAATTGATTATCAAGATAACTATGATGGTTCAGAAAGAGAACCAATTGTATTACCTGCGCGCTTTCCTAATTTATTAGTAAATGGTGCAACTGGTATTGCCGTTGGGATGGCAACGAATATTCCTCCGCATCAGCTTGGTGAAGTAATTGATGGGGTATTAGCGTTAAGTCACAATTCAGAGATTACAATCGCAGAATTAATGGAGTATATTCCTGGCCCAGATTTCCCGACAGCTGGTCAAATTCTTGGACGGAGTGGAATTCGAAGAGCGTATGAAACAGGGCGCGGTACAGTAATTCTTCGTGCAAGAGTAGAGATCGAAGAGAAGGCAAATGGGAAACAATCTATTATTGTAACTGAGCTACCATATCAAGTGAATAAAGCAAGGTTGATTGAAAAGATTGCAGAGCTTGTTCGAGACAAAAAGATTGATGGTATCACAGATTTACGTGATGAATCAGATCGAAATGGTATGCGTATCGTCATGGAATTACGACGAGATGTAAATGCAAATGTGTTATTGAATAACTTATATAAACATACATCACTTCAGACAAGCTTTGGCATTAATATGCTATCGCTCGTAAATGGAGAACCAAAAGTATTAAATTTAAAAGAATGTCTATATCATTACCTGGAGCATCAAAAGGTTGTTATCCGTAGACGTACTGCATATGAATTAGAGAAGGCAGAAGCTCGTGCTCATATTTTAGAAGGTTTACGCATCGCGTTAGATCATCTTGATGAAGTAATTACTCTAATTCGTAATTCGAAGACAGCAGACATTGCAAAGCAAGGATTAATGGAACGTTTTGGTTTAAGTGAAAAGCAAGCACAAGCAATTTTAGATATGCGTTTGCAACGTTTAACAGGGTTAGAGCGTGAAAAAATCGAACAAGAATATCAAGAACTACTTGCATTGATTGCGGAGTTAAAAGCAATTCTCGCAGATGAAGAGAAAGTTCTTGAAATTATTCGTGAAGAATTAACAGAAGTTAAAGACCGCTTTAATGATACACGAAGATCAGAAATTACAATTGGCGGTATGGAAGCAATCGAGGATGAAGATTTAATTCCAGAGCAAAACATTGTAATCACACTTACTCATAATGGGTATGTGAAACGATTACCAGCTTCTACGTACAAAACACAAAATCGTGGCGGACGTGGAGTTCAAGGTATGGGGACGAACAATGATGATTTTGTAGAACATTTGTTAACAACATCTACACATGATCATATTCTATTCTTCACAAATAAAGGGAAAGTATACCGGACGAAGGGCTATGAAATCCCAGAGTATAGCCGTACAGCTAAAGGGATACCGATTATCAACTTATTAGAGGTAGATAAAGATGAATGGGTAAATGCGATTATTCCAATCCGAGAGTTTAGTGATGACCATTACTTATTCTTTACGACGAAACAGGGTATTGCAAAAAGAACACCACTTTCATCGTTTGCTAACATACGTAATAATGGTTTAATTGCAATATCACTTCGTGAAGATGATGAAGTTATTTCTGTTCGATTAACAACAGGCGAAAAAGATATGATTGTGGGAACAAGTAACGGTATGTTAATTCGCTTCCACGAACAAGATGTTCGCTCAATGGGACGTAATGCAGCGGGTGTGAAAGCTATTACCCTGGGTGAGGAAGATCAAGTGGTTGGCATGGAAATCGTTGAAGAAGAAATGGATGTCTTAATTGTAACGAAGAATGGTTATGGTAAGCGGACGCCGGTTGAAGAATATCGTCTCCAAAGCCGTGGAGGTAAAGGTCTTAAAACATGTAATATTACAGATAAGAATGGTAAACTAATTGCTGTTAAGTCTGTAAATGGTGAAGAAGATATTATGCTGATTACAGCAGCAGGTGTTTTAATTCGTATGCCAGTTGATCAAATCTCTCAAATGGGACGTAATACGCAAGGTGTTCGTTTAATTCGTTTAGAAGGCGAGCAAGAAGTAGCGACGGTAGCAAAAACACAAAAAGAAGATGAAGAAGACGTACAAGAAGATCAAGAAAGCTCAGAAGAATAAGGGGATTCCCCTTATTCTTTTTTTTATAAAAAGTGCTTGCATAGGAGGGGGAGAGTCTATATAATAGGCAGAGTCAGCAATTCACTGAAACGAAAAAATACAATAAGTTGTTGACGAGCATGAAATATTATGTTATATTATAAAAGTCGCTGAAACGCGATGTTGAACTTTGAAAACTAAACG
>NZ_NVOY01000029.1 GCF_002551005.1 Bacillus pseudomycoides | reverse complement strand
GGTGAAGCGGTGCAACCCGTTACAATTGGTGTTGACAGCGGAGCAAAGCACATCGGCATTGCGATTACCACTGAAAACAAAGTGTTAGCAAAAGGAACCACCCAGTTGCGTCAGGACGTCAAAGAAAATCTCACACTAAGAGTTGCATTACGCAGAGGAAGAAGACAGCGAAAAACAAGGTATCGCAAAGCGCGTTTTCTTAATCGAAAAAAGAAAAAAGGATGGTTACCTCCATCGATTCAAAGCAAAGTAGATAACCAAATCCATTGGATTGAAATATTCAAGTCACTCTTACCTTCACCAAAAGTGATTGTCGAAGTAGGGAAATTTGATGCACAAAAGCTAAAGAATCCTGATATACAAGGAACAGAATGCCAACAAGGAGATGCTTTTGGTTTTTGGAATACGAGATATTATGTATTCGCAAGAGACAATTACACCTGTCAAATTTGTAAGAAACAAGGTGGCATCTTGCATACGCATCATATCATCGAACGCTGCAATGGTGGTTCGGATATGGCAGATAACCTCGTAACCGTACATGATGAATGTCATCAAAAATTTCATCAAGGGAGCATACTGTAATTATAAAAGGGCTGATTTTTATAATATAGAAATCAGCCCTTTTATCTATGTTAAATTCGTTTATCATGCCAAAAGTTTAATTCGAAATGTTCGTTTTCATTATAACTGTCAAACTCATAGCCTCTTTCTTTTAACCCTTTAATAATAGCAGATACGGCAGAAACAGATTGTGGATGAATATCATGAAGCAGGATTACTTCTCTGTTTGTTTTTGCGCCTGCAATTACATTTTCTACAATTTTAGTAGAAGCAGCATCCACTGGCATTTTATTATACTTCCAATCTAAAGAATCGATAGTCCAGTCCCATACTCGCAAACCATTTTCAGCGACTTGATTTCGCAATGCTTCATTGAGGCCTGGCATAGAACCGTATGGTGGACGTGTTAATTTTGGAGCTTGTCCAATAATATTAGAAATTAACTTTTGATCTTCTTTCATTTCATTCACATAACCGCCTTGCTTGTATAGCTTCGCGAAGTCATGTGACATACTATGCATGCCGACATAGTGACCTTCTGCTAATTCTCGTTTTACTAAATCTGGATGTTCTTTCACGTTAGAGCCAATTAGGAAAAAAGTAGCTTTCGCATCATTTTGTTTTAATATATCCAATAGTTGAGCTGTGTATTTTCCTGGCCCATCGTCAAAAGTAAGATAAGCAACTTTTCTAACTTGACCATTGTATTGTTCTGGCGTCGTTTTTGGAGCTAGTGCAGTTTGTATTTCACTTACTAGTTGAACAGATTGTGAAGAATCTTCTGTACTAGCTTTTGCAATGTGATTTGATCTGGTAGACACTCCGTATATGCATGAAATTCCTACACACATAATAAGAGTTCTTTTAAATAAAGTTACGAGAGATGATTTGTTACGCATAAATGTCCTTCTTTCTGTTTCAATAATTCCATTCCTTTTCATTCTATTATATTAGTAAATTTATGTATAGTACTGTCAAAAAATATATTTACAAGTAAGAAAGTGATTTATGAAATAGATGCAAGATTTTTTGAGTTTTGTTGATTAATTGTGTAGTGAAATCATACATTTTAAAAAATACATGATTTGGGGGTGAAGTGGAATTATGAAGTTTTTTCAACGATTTATACAGAGGGAAAACTTAAATACACATGTAATCATTATGGGAGCAATTCTGCAAAAACAAAAATTTAGAGAAGAAAACAGGAAAAGTGGTGTAAAGATACAAAGAGAAGAGAATATAGAAAAGTATTTTCGCCCGTCATGCTTCGCCGTTCTTAATAATCGTTTTAACTATCAATTTTTTGATCCTTTCATTGATAAGAAATACGATCAAATCGTTCTTTCACCGTCGCTTATGAACTCACCAGAAAATACAATTATTCATTATTTCAGTGCTTTACGAGAAGCTGAAAATCTTACGAAAAATAAAAAGGGAGGATGCGGGACTGTTGGACTGTCAAAAATACCATATCCCGTTGCTTATAATTTTTTTACAAGTCAATATCAAAAAAGAGTTCCCTATAATAGTTATTTCCGTTCGTTTGAAGGAATTGGACATATCAATTTAATAAAACTAGAACCGTTACATAGAGATAAAAAATACCCAAAGGCAACTCGTTATTTTTTTGAAATGGAAACGATTGAAGGTTCAGCTAAAGAGGGAACATACTTTGCTTATTATTACGGCTATATTTATATAGAAAAGGAAGGCAATTCATACAAAATTGCTGATATCGAGCTATACGGTGAAGATTTTTTATGTGCAGCATATCATTTTTGGCAACATAATGCAGAGGAGGTTGTTGATACGAAGTTCGGGAATTGGTGTAAACTTGTAAAAGAAAGACTTCCAACAAAACAAGAAGGCTATACGAAACAAATTGATGTGATTGGAACTGATGGGAACAAATATCGCTTTGTATTTTTTCAACTAACAAATGATACAGATATTTTGGCCATGCAATATAAAAAGAATACGAAAGGCCAATGGGAGTTTATTGAAATCGACCCTGAAAAATGTTTATAAATTAATTTATGTAAATACAAGTTGAAAAACCGACATCCAACCTTTTTTAGGGGGGCGAGAGCATAAAAACGGTCAGGGCCTTTTTCTGCCATAGGCAAGGTTAAAACAAAGGGAAAAGACGAGTATGGGTTATGTTTTATTCTGCATAGCAGCATATGTTAAAAAAATATAGATAAAAATTTATTAGAAATTTATTTTTATCTCGTATCCTTTCAATATAGCTTGAAAGGAGAGTTCTATGAGAAAATTGTGTAAAGTAGTAAAAAATATATTTGTTGCGTTCATTGCGGTTATTTTACTTGTATCAGTATCTGTATGTATATACCATAACTACCAATTAAACAAGGAATTAGCGTTAATTGAAAGTAAGGGAACGTTAGTTAATTTTAATAACAAAAAAATGAATGTATATAATGAAGGTAGTGGTGAGGATACATATGTATTTATGTCTGGTTCTGGGGTCGCTGCTCCTGTTTATGAAATGAAAGGAGTATATAGTAAGTTTTCAAAAGAAAATAAGATTGCTGTAGTAGAAAGGGCGGGTTATGGGAACAGTGATGTTTTTAATGATGGAAGGGATATTGATAAAATATTAGATCAAACGAGAGAAGTGCTTATTAAAAGTGGAAATAAACCTCCTTATATTTTAGTTCCGCATTCAATATCGGGAATAGAAGCTATTTATTGGGCACAAAAATATCCGGAGGAAATCAAGGGGATTATTGCGTTAGATATTGGTTTACCTCAGCAGTATGTGAAATATAAAAGCGAAGTGGATAAGTCAACATTAAAAATAAGAGGAATAAATATCTTAACAAAAATGGGTATTCATCGACTTCTACCTTCTACTACTTATAATCCTGAAGTGATTCGACAATCTTTTTTAACTAAACATGAAAAAGAAATTTATAAAGAAATATCGTATAAACAGTTTTTTAATAATGATATGAAACAAGAACTCTTACATTTTTACGAAAACAGTAAAAAATCCGTTAACCTTCCGATACCAAAGGAAACACCTATATTATTTTTAGATGCAGTTGCTGATCAAGATAAGAACTCGAAATATACAAAACAACATTATAAAGATTATAAAAAATTTGCAGAACAACTTGAAATAGCAGATGTTATAAAATTGAGAGGGACGCACAGCATTTATTTATATCAGGCTGATGAAATATATAAGCTTTCTAAGGAATTTATCAACAAAAAAGTGAAATGAAGGTTTGCGTAATGAAGGGATATCATATTTTAATAGTTGAAGATGATTTGATGATTGGTGATTTATTGCAAAAAATTTTGCAACGCGAAGGGTACAATGTATGTTGGAAGAAAGAGGGGGAGAATATTAATGAAATCATCCATGAGATAGATTTAGTCATAATGGATATTATGTTGCCAGGTGAAGATGGCTACCAAATTACAAAGAAAATAAAAAATCTCGGATTAAATATTCCAGTTATTTTTCTGTCCGCTCGAAGTGATATGGATAGCAAACTCCAAGGATTGACAATCGGGGAAGATTATATGATAAAGCCTTTTGATCCTCGAGAGTTGTTATTAAGGATGCAGAAAATGCTAGATAATCAATATGGTACTTTTACACAAATTAAACATGTATATATCGATGCAGAACATAAAAAGGTTTTCAAAAATAGCCTGCATAATGAAGTTGTATTTACCGCGATTGAGCGTAAAATATTCTTTTATTTATATGAAAATAAGGATAGGATTTTAACGAAAGAACATTTTTTTGATTACTTATGGCAATTTGAAGATCGGAATCCAAATATCGTGAATGTACATATTAAAAAAATTAGGACAAAAATTAATGATAAAAATGGGGAAATTATTCAAAATATATATGGAGAAGGGTATCGATTAAATACCTATATGAAGAAATGAAATTAAAGAAGAAATACCAGATATTATTATTTTCCGCTATTAGTAGCGTACCATTGTTATTGCTATTGATTAGTGTCCTTATGTCAGTAATCTATGATAGTATATTTAAAGCGAAGAACAAACACATTCCTTTTCATGAATCATTTGCATATCCTACAATGCTAGTTATCTTTTTTGTATCACTATTATTGTTAGCCGTTTTATTCTCGAAATCAATTAACTCATTATTAAATAAAATAAATATATTAAATAAAACGATTCGACATTTAGCTAGCGATAAAAAGCTCCCGAATACATTAGATGTGAAAAGTGATGATGAAGTAGGGGAATTAATTAGATCAGTAAATATATTGATTGAAAGAACTACATATCGTGAATTAGAACTTAAACAGCAAGAGGAAATGAAAAAAGAACTTTTAAATAAACTAAGACATGATATTAATACGCCTTTAACAGCAATGAGATTACAATTATTTTTTTTAGAAGATCAATATCATGGCAAATCACAAGTACTAGAATCGTTATATCAACAAATACAGTATATTGCTGAATTAACCAATGAATTTAAATTTCAATCTACAGATACATTAGAGAATTCTTATATTGTAAATGATGATGTAAATATGCATGATCTATTAGGAATGATGGTTAAAAAGTGGAGTTATCTGTATAGTATGCATGATATTGAATTAATATATAGTCCAATAAATAAGGATTTGATATGGACTAGTAACGATTTGTGGCTTCAAAGATTATTTGATAACATTTTTCAGAATACGTTACAGCATTCAAAAGCAAAAAAACTAGTCGTAACGATTGAAAATAGTGTTGTTTCTATTAGGGATAACGGAATTGGCTTTGATATGAATGGTAAAAGTGCGGGACTTGGATTAAAAATAATTGAGGAAATATCTAGACTGCTCAATATCAAATATACTCTACAGTCAAATAAAGATGAGACTATATTTTGCTTTACCGCAGTCGAAAAAAATATATAAAGCGTACTTTGAATTTTTATTTTGTAAAGTAATAAAGTTTGAATATCCATCAATTGAAATGGTTGGATTAGATCTATTTTAATTAATCTTTTATAGAACAACAAAATTAAATTTGCTGGAAAAGAATCTAATTTGATCTACTATGTAATATTAAAGACAATTGATAGTATATGAGACTTTTAAAACTAATAAATTGTCTATAATGTTACACTTTATATTAAAAAAGGTACATCACTAATTATATAGTGGCGTACCTTTTTTCTTCTTTAACTAACCTTATACCCCGATTAGAACAAATCAATTAAAGAAGAATATTTTATAATTGGTTCATTGAAAATATAAAGGAAATGTTATAATAGTATTTTGAATATTGTGTTGATTGCAGCTCGATACGAACGCAATCGTGACTTAGACATATAGAAGGATAGTATTAAAATCGGAGGGGAAGTAAGGTGGCCGTTGAATTGTTTATCAAAGGACTAATTATTGGACTTAGTATTGCAGCCCCTGTTGGACCTATTGGAGTTTTATGTATACGACGCACACTGGCGCATGGGAAATTTATTGGTTTTATGTCGGGTTTAGGTGCAGCAACAGCTGATGGTCTGTATGGGATGATTGCTGGACTCGGCTTAACACTTATAACTAATTTTTTAATTGAACAACAAGGATGGATTCATTTTATTGGTGGTGTGTTTTTATTATATTTAGGACTGAAAATTTTCGTTTCAAAACCGTCAAAAACATCAGCTAAAGCCAATGGTAATAATGCTTTTTCAGCATATGTTTCTACCTTTTTTTTAACTTTAACAAATCCAGTAACCATTTTATCTTTCTTAGCCATTTTTTCTGGGCTCGGAATTTCTAATTTGAATGATGATACGACGACCATCTTAATTGTAGTATTGGGAGTATTTTTGGGTTCAACATTATGGTGGTTAATTCTTAGTAGTGCAACTGGAATATTGATGAATCGAATGAAAAATTTCTCTTTAAATATTGTGAATCGTATTTCTGGATTCATTTTATTAATGTTCGGTTTATGGTCTATGTATAGTCTAGTTAAAGGATTTTTTAATTAAAATAAAAGGTCTTAAACTATCGTTTCAAATTTTGTCTTTTTCAAGAAAAATGTTTTTAAAATATATGAGTTAATTTAAAGATAGTTAGGTGCGGGGAGGATTAGTTTTTGAATTTCACATACCGTATTTTTACCAAAAAATAGGAAAATCAAAAAGTAATGTCGAATATATCATAAGTGGTGATAGATAGTAAAGAATATATAAATAATAAACTAGTAAGAGAGATACATATGGAACCAGTAGAGGCAGCTAAACAAACCCTTGTATCCCACTTTCCAAATTGTGATACGGCTCTTTTAGGGGGGAGCATTGCAAGAGGAGAAGGAACGAAAACTTCTGATCTAGACATTATCATTTTTGATAGTACACTTTCTTCAGCGTATCGTGAATCTTTCATAGCTAACGGATGGCCTGTTGAAGTATTTGTACATAATTTTACGTCTTATAAAGACTTTTTTGCGAGTGATTGTAAACGTGGTCGTCCTTCTTTGCCGCAGCTCGTTGTGGAGGGAATTGTGCTAAAAGATAGAAATGGCGCCATACCATCTATTAAGAAAGAAGCGCAGCAACTATTAGAAAAAGGACCTGAACTTTGGACAAAAGAAATGATACAACAAAAACGTTATTTTATTACGGATGTGTTAGACGACTTCATTGGTGCAACAAAACGAGAAGATGAATTGTTTATCGCAAATCATCTTGCGGATCTTGTTCATGAGTTTATTTTGCGAATGAATAATTGCTGGACGGGACACTCAAAATGATTCATGAAAACCTTAAAGAAATATGATGAAGAGGTTGCTGCAGAGTTTGTATCTGTATTTGAACAATTTTATAAAAGGGGAGAGAAGGAGCAAGTTATTGTATTTGTGAATGGTATTTTAGATAAGTACGGAGGTCGTCTTTTTGAGGGGTTTTGTATTGGGAAGGTTGAAAGGTAATGGGTCTTAATAAACTTTTGATAAAGGATGTACTAAAACTCATTCCTTCTTCTGTGGAAATAGGTCTGTATTTATATGACACCAAAACAAAGGAAACTCTATGTATAAATGAAAATAAAAAGTTCCCATTAGCGAGTTTGGCAAAGTGGATTGTAGGTAGTATTACTTTTCAGAAACATGAGCATATAGTACCTATAACAATCAAAGAGGCTATTAGTAAACATTCGAGAGAAGCATATTATTCTATTTTAGAAAGAATTGATATAAGAGAGATGAATATTGAATTACAGCATATGAAACTCGATATATTCGTTAACAAGGATAATACGAGTATCACTCAAAATTGTGGAACACCAGCAAGTGTATTTCAATTCATGAAATTCTTATATCAGTACGAAAAAGAGAATATGTTTATCTTCGAATCTTTAAAAGAACAAGAAGACCCAGATGGTTTCCGATTCTCTAATCAATATGAATGGCTACATATGACCGGTGGGCTTGAAACAGTTTGTAATGATGTTGGTTATCTATTTTTAGAAGATCGAGTGTTATTTTGTATTGGATTTGTTCAAGCAATCGACGAAAATACAGAGTGGCATCAACTTGAACAAGTACTGAAAAATATAGGAGAATTAATTGTACAAACATATAAAAAATGAGGAATGACTACATGAAAAAATTACCGAATATTCAATTAAGAGAATTATCATTAGATGATATAGAAGAGCGTTATCAATGGTCATTAGATAAAGAAGTAACACGTCACCTAGTAGTTCCAGATCAATATCCACCATTCACACGTGAAGATACAAGAAGATGGATTGAAATGTGTATCAATCGAACCAATGGTTATGAACAAAGAGCAATTTGTTCTGAAGATGGTGTGCATATCGGATGGGTAGATTTGAAAAATTTCGATAAAACAAATAAAAATGCAGAGCTCGGAATTGCTATTGGTGATAAACGATATTGGAGAAAAGGATATGGAATGGCTGCTTTATATGAAATGCTGCAAATTGGTTTTGAACAGTTCAATTTAGAAAAAATTTGGCTGCGAGTAGATGCGGATAATACGAAAGCGATGAAAAGTTATGAAAAGGCTGGATTTGTATGTGAAGGATTAATGAGAAAAGGTCGACTGCGACACGGAGAATTTGTTGATCGTTATCGTTTTAGTATGTTAAAAGAAGAGTTTATGGAGTTGTTGGCTATCATGAAGCAGTGACGAGTTAACTTTTATTAGTAGTACAAGGAGAAGTGTATGTGTGCAGGGAAAATAAAGAAATAATGTATATTTAAGCAGGACAAGCTGCTTTTTAGGAAAAGGGGGAAAATCACGAGACAAGTACAAATATCGGTTTGATGGCTATTGTAATAGAAGGAGTAAATCTATCAGTGAACATGCCTATACTACAAAAGTAGCAAATGCATTATCCCTCTTAAAGTGGATTCTTTCACTATGTATTTCTTATACACTAGTAGTAAATAACCATTGTGGGGGATACTATATGATTACACATTTTTCAGATATAGAATTACAAACATTGTCCATTGAAGGTGCAAAGCAAGTATATGCTGATATACTGCAATTTCCGATTGCAGAGCAAACAGAAACGTACATTCAATTTCAAATTACGCCTTTTACAACCATTAGCTTTAAAGAAATATTAGAACCAATTGTGCCAACTCATTTTGCTTTTCAATTGCCATACTCTCTGTTTGATAAAATCGCATTATGGCTCACACGATCGGGTGTCCAAATTTTAAAAGATAAACAAGGAGAAAAGGTTACGCATCATTCTAAGGTAAGTAAAGCTGTATATTTCAAAGACGGTGATGGAAACATTCTTGAAATTATTTCACACGAATATGTAAAAGAAGAGGTTTTACAAAGAAATGGTTCTTTACAAGTTATGTATGTTCGAGAAGTCGGATTTCCAGTTCCTTCTTTTCCTATGTTTCGTGAATGGCTGAAAACTACATTGCAAATGAAGACGATGCATGACCAAGATATATTCAATTTTGTAATTGGAGGAACTGCACATGCAGTTGTTGTGAAAGAAGGAAGACCATGGATTCCCATTGATATGAGAGCATTAATGCCGAAAATGAACATTACCTTTGGAACTCCGGATCTAGAATTTATCCAAAAAGTAAATAAAGAAGAAGACACATTAAAATTTGTGCAACATTCTTATTCTATTACGCTTAAATATACACCAGAGTTTTTATCCGCAATTCCGAAACAATTGCATTTACCTTTATCTTATATAAAATAAGGGGGAATTTGAAATGAAGGAATCTGCCTTATACGTAGAGAAAAATAACAATTATTATATTTCAGCCAATAAAGATTTGTTACAAATCGATACCATTCATGATTTTCTTTGCAATGATTCCTATTGGGCAAAAGGAATACAGAAAGAATTAGTTGTCGAAGCAATTAGAAACTCATCGCTTTGTTATGGTGTATATGAAAGTGAAACAGATCAAAAAATCGGATTTACAAGAGTTGTTACAGATTTTGTGCGCTTTTCTTGGTTGGCAGATGTCTTTATTTTGCCCGCTTATAGAGGAAAAGGATTAAGTAAGTGGTTAATAGAGACGATTGTAAAGCATCCAAAACTTAACGGAACACGATTTATGTTAGTTACAAAAGATGCACATGCGTTATATGAGCAATTTGGATTTGAAAGAATTATAGAACCAGAGAAATTTATGATGAGAAAAATAAATATGGAAATTGTTATAGAAAACTATAAATTAGAGTTTTAAAAATTGGCTTTCTAGTAAAAGGGGGACTAATGTATGGTTCAAATATTAGTAATGGGTGGTACGCAGTTTGTTAGTGCAGCGTTAGCAAAGTTTTTAATCTCAAAAGGATTTGAAGTAGATATATTCACTAGAGCAACACGAGAAATTACATATAAAGGAGTATGTACACATCTAATTGGAGATCATAATGTTTCATCAGATATACAGAAAAATATTTAGATAAACAGTATGACTATATTTTTGATATTACGGCTTATCATACGAATCATGTAAAAACATTGCTTGATAATGTAGATAAAAGTAAATTAAAACGATATGTATTGTGTAGTTCAGGAGCAGTATACGCCCCTTCAAATCAAGCGTTGTTTGAGAATTTTGAGCGAGCAGAAAATTATAATTGGGGGCAATACGGACTCGATAAAAAAGAAGCGGAAGATTATTTATTTTCCTTACATAAACAAGAAGAATTTCCAATTACGATTTTTAGACCTTCGTATATTTATGGTGAAGGCAATAATTTGTATAGGGAAGCGTACATTTTCGATCGTTTGACAAAAAGTCTTAAGATTCCTATTCCTAAAAATGTGGGGCCAGTGCAATTTGTGCACATTGATGATGTCGTTCGAGTGATGGAAAGTGTAATAGGTTCAGAACAATCTAATGGACAAGCTTATAATTTGTCGTATCCGGAAGATATTACATGGAATACACTTGTCGATACAGCAAGCCAAATCGTAGGAAGAGAAGCGCATACTGTGGAAATAGATGAAACAGTATTAAATTCTGGCATTTCAACACGAAATTATTTTCCGTTCCGTAATGTTACTTATACTATGAATATAGAAAAATTAAATGCACATCATTTATATGTACCACAAATAAATTTGTATAACGGTTTACAAAAGGCGTTTCATTTTTATCAAACTGAAAATGTTCAGTTAAGTGATGCTACTATGAATAAAGTTGATGAGGCACTTCGTATTTTTTTATTACAGAAGTAATGGATACATATAATAATATTATGTAAACAAAATGTTGTTTAATAAATACAAAGGAAAAAATCTAATTTTGTAGAACCTGTCTAAAGGCTAGCGTTTATTTTATATGTAAGAAAGGATGTAGTCGGATGATTAGAATGTTAACTGAAGTGGACGCAGAAAATTATTGGGATATACGTTTAGAAGCATTGCAAAAAAATCCAGAAGCATATGTTACTACATATGAAGAAGCAATCAAAAAGAAAGAGCCGATTCAAGAAGTAATCAAAAATTTACAAGGAGAACATAGTTATACATTTGGCGCTTTTGATGAGAATAATAAGTTAGTAGGGATTGTAACACTATTAACAGAATCAAGAGCAGCACTGCGTCATAAAGGGCATATTGTTGGAATGTATGTAAGTGCTCAAAGTAGAGGAAAAGGGTATGCACGTAACTTAATAAATGAAGTCGTGAAAAAAGCGAAGCAGTTAAATGTAGAACAAATTAGCTTATCAGTTGTTTCAAATAATATTGTAGCAAAAAAATTATATCAATCAATTGGATTTGAATCGTATGGTTTAGAAAAAAGGGCATTGAAAATGGATGAAGTGTATCGAGATGAAGAATATATGATTCTATTTTTATAAGAAATTTAATGTCACTAGGAGTTATTCATGAAAGCAATTTTATTAGGAGTAATGGCTTCTTTTTTCTTTGCGTTTACTTTTGTGTTAAACAGAGCAATGGATTTACAAGGAGGAAGCTGGATTTGGAGCGCATCTTTACGTTATTTCTTTATGGTTCCGCTATTACTAATCATTGTTATGTATAGAGGGAATGTAAAGCAGCTCATTCAGTATATGAAGAAACAACCAGCTGAATGGTTGTTATGGAGTGTTGTAGGATTTGGACTGTTTTATGCACCATTGAGCTTTGCTGGGGCTTATGGACCAGGATGGCTCGTCGCTTCAACTTGGCAAATGACAATTATTGCGGGTATTTTGTTAACACCATTTTTTTCGAATCAAGTGATACATAATAAAATACCGTTAAAAGAGTTGGCGATGTCCGGCGTCATTTTAATTGGAGTCGCCTTGATGCAAATAGAGCATGCATCGTCACTTGGAATTCAAGAAACTATTTTATGTGTAGTACCAGTGATGCTTGCAGCGTTCGCATATCCACTTGGTAATCGTAAAATGATGCAAGTGTGTAACGGCGAATTGGATGTATTTCAAAGAGTGTTAGGTATGACGTTGTCTAGTTTACCTTTTTGGTTTCTTTTATCTGGATATGGAATTGTAACGGTTGGATTGCCGTCATCAAATCAAGTACTGCAATGTTTGATAGTTGCAATAAGTTCAGGCCTTATTGCAACTGTGTTATTCTTTTTTGCAACGGATCTTGTAAAAGATGATCCGCAAAAATTAGCAACAGTTGAAGCGACGCAGTCTGGTGAAGTATTGTTTGCGCTATTTGGTGAATTCATATTATTATCAGCCCCATTTCCATCAACCTTGTCTTGGTTTGGAATGAGTCTTGTTGTTGTAGGGATGATTTTACATAGCTTTACGGCGGTTATGGAGAAAAAAGAGGGCAAAATAACGGCATGAGAAGATGATCTTTTAAGGTCATCTTTTTTGTTTTTAAGGATAAAGAATGGATGATGGAAAGTACTTCCTTTTTTAGATTAAAAATTAAGAAAAATATGATAATATATAAATGGAAGATAAAAGAAATTTCATTAGAGTGTATAGGGGATTTGTTATGAATATAAACGATTTAATTTCCAAAACAAAAATGCCAAACACAATTCATACAATTGTAAGCGATTTACGAAATTTAGGTGTTACAGAAGGAATTAACGTTATCGTACATTCGTCTCTTAGTTCGATTGGTTGGGTAAGTGGAGGAGCTTTGGCTGTAGTAGAAGCTTTAATGGAAGTAGTTACAGAAGAAGGAACGATTATTATGCCGACTCAAACGAGTGATTTATCTGATCCGAAAAATTGGCAAATGCCACCTGTCCCAGAAAGTTGGTGGGAAATTATTCGTGACAATGTGCCACCATTTCATCCGGAAACAACACCAACGCGAAGTATGGGGAAAGTAGTGGAGTGTTTTCGGACATATCCAAATACAAAAAGAAGTAATCATCCGTTACATAGCTTTGCAGCGTGGGGGAAACACGCAAAACAAATTATTGATGGTCACATCCTTGCTCCTAGTTTTGGGGAACAGTCACCTTTAGGAAAAATATATGATTTAGATGGGTATATTTTATTAATCGGAGTGGATCATGATTCGAATACATCACTTCATTTATCGGAAGTTCGTTCGCGATATCGAGAAAAAGTTCAAATGGGAGCACCGATTATCGAAAGTGAAGTTCGCAAATGGAAAGAGTATGAGGAATTTGACTATGATTCTGATGATTTTGAACCATTAGGAAAAGCATTTGATGAAACTGGATCAGTTATATTTGGGAAAATAGGGAACGCATCATGTAAATTAATGAAGCAACGAGAAGCCGTTGATTTTGGAACAGAATGGTTTTTAACTCAAAAATAAACGAAGCAAATATGTAATTAAAGGATGGGGAACATGAAAGGGAAAAAGGTACTCATAACAAGTGGTGGTTGTTTAGAAAAATGGGATGAAGTACGTGGGCATACGAATTTATCGACAGGAAGAATGGGAAAGCTTCTTGCAGAAGAAGCGCTGAAGACCGGGGCTTCTGTTATATATTTACATGGTTATTTTGCAGAAAAACCTAAAGAGACTCATAATCTTTCTTCTCATTTATTTGAAGGAATTATCGATTTACAAGATAAAATGAAACAAATAATTACAAGTGAAAAGATAGATATTGTAATTATGGCGGCTGCTGGCTCGGATTGGATTGTTGATAAAATTGTTGATCACGAAGGAAATGTAATGGATCAATCAGGAAAGTTATCAAGCGAGATGCCGCCAGTTATTCATTTTAAGAAAGCTCCAAAAGTACTACCTCAAATTAAACAATGGGATCCGGCTGTTGTGTTAGTTGGATTTAAGTTAGAGAGTGATATAAGTCAACAAGAATTAATATCGAGAGCACAAATCCGAATGGAAGGTGCACATGCAGATTTCATAGTTGCAAATGCTTCTCATGCACTATATACCTCTGAAACAAATCACTATATTATTTCTAAAGATAGTGAAGTTCAAGTATGTCTAGATAAAGAAAATACAGCAAGAAGTCTTATCAGTAAACTTGCGATGATCTATTCTGAAAAAGAACGAGTTTTTATTCATTATTAATAGTGAAGAAAAAATACATGCTGTAGGGTGAGAAGATGGAAAATCTATTTAAAAAAGCGATTCAATTGCGTAATGAGAAAAAATTTGCTGAATCAAGAGAGATCTTGTTACGTTTAATAAACTCTACTCAAAATTCAGAAATCTTATATCTATGTGCATGCACACATGATGCTATGGGAATGGAAACAGAAGCCGTTCCATTTTATGAGAGGCTATTGAACTAGGAATAGAAGGAGAAAGTTTGCGTGGTGCTTATATTGGTTTAGGAAGTACATATCGGTGTATTGGAGAATACGATAAAGCGATTGCTACATTGGAAGCGGGAATAAAATGTTATCCAGATGATGGCGCCATGAAAGTATTTTTATCCATAGCAAAGTACAATGTACAATCATATGAAGAGGCGATGAAGCTACTACTAGATGTAGCAGTGAAGACGGAAAGTGTAAAAAAATATGAAAAAGCAATTACATTTTACAAAGAGCATTTAAATGAAATTTTTAAATAAAAAGGAATGATTACATGAATCATGCAATATCGAAGAAACGATGGTTAATCTGGTTCGCTATTACGAGTTTGATCATCCTTTCGAATATTCTTGTTTATGCGCTACCAATCATGTCGCCTTTACCAAGCAGAGTAGCACTTGGTTCTCTATTTGATTTTGTACTCACTATTCCAATCGTCACTTACATGCTTATTATAAGAAAGCGATATTCACTAAAATACATCTTTCCTGTTATACTTGCAGGTTACATTGCTGCAAGATTTATTATCCCAAATTCGTATTTTGAATCTTTTTCGTTTATCAATTATATATTAATAGCTGGGGAAATTGCCTTTCTTTGCTTAGAGCTATATCTTTTTTACAAAATAGCAAGAAAACTACCTGCGATTATTCGCTCTTATAAGAAATACAGGCTCGCATATCCATCTTTTTCATATGCAATTGAAAAAGCAGTGTACGATTCCATAACCCAAAGTGTCGCTGTGAATGTATTGTTATCTGAGTGTAAGTTGTTATACTACGCGTTATTCTCTTGGCGTAAAAAAGTAAATACAAGTTCAAATATGTTTACGTATCATAAAAAAACAGGTTCCATCGCATTTTATATTATGCTCATACATGCGACATTAATTGAATCTATCGGTTTTCATTATTTTCTTCATCAATGGAATCCTATTGTAGCATGGGTTCTGCTAATCTTAAATGTTTACGCAGTGCTATTTTTCTTAGCAGAAATTCAAGCAATTCGTTTATGTCCCTATGTTGTAACTGATAATGAACTTATTTTACAAGTTGGTTTGACGAAACAGCTTATCGTACCATTTGGTAATATTGAAAGCATACATCATAATAAAGGGGCATTACCTTCTAAAATTGAACAAAAGCAAATTTTTGATGCGATGGTAAACGAGTTTATGAAAGAACAAGCAAAACTCGAAATCGTGTTAGTAGAGCCAACAAAGGCAACTATGTTTTATGGGTTTCAAAAAACAGTAACAAAAGTTCATATCAATGTGGATGATGAGAGAACGTTTTATGATACAGTAATGAATAAAGTTCAAGAGAGAATCAGTCATCAATTATAAAAAGCCGACCAGCTAAGAATCCTTATTCTTTCGGAATGATTACAAATGCATTTGGAAGATAGCGCATTCCGACAGACGTTTCGGTTGCCGGTTTTAATTGTAGCTTTTCTTTATAAATCATCGTTGTGGAACCTCCGCCGTCTAGGGCAAACGCATCTATACATCCGTATTTTTTGAAAAGGGAAACCATATCTCTCATGGAAGCTCCGCGATGGTTTTTGTTCCAATAAAACCTTCCGTCTGTTACAATCATGATTACATTCCCCTCAGTATCTTGTCCGATGCCTGTTCGTGGTGCCCAGCCAAATGCTTCCTCAACTTGATCAGTCACTATATTTTTCCCGTCTACAATCAACTGCGGTCCGAATGCTACGGCTTGCGAGACGCTCATACGCTTTAACTCATTTATAGAATACATTCCTGTAATGAATTGCCCTTTTTTAGTGAACCCGCAAATAAGATTGCGTACGTCTGGACTAAATCCAGGCTCTGAACGAATCATACCATCAGAAAGCGCAATCCCGATAATTTGTCCACCACGTCCAACACCTCCCGGATCTTTAAATCCTCCTGCGTTAATACCCGCAATACCTCCATTTTGTTCGATGAGATCAGATAACGGTTGTCCTTGATCATGATATTTCGTACTTACTAAATGAATGGTAGTTGGGTCATTTATTTTCATTACTTTTGCTGTGAAATGCGGATCTTCAATTGTTTCCACAGTTACAGATAAAGGCTGTTTTTTACGGGAATACAAAAAATTAGGAAGTTTTGATTTTTGTGTTGGCGGTGCATAAATAGCAGTTTCTAATTGATGGATCTCATCTTTCGATAAGAGTAATCTTGCAAATTGTGGGTGCTGTGATGACAGGATAGATCCTCCTATCATTTCGCGCAGTTTATGACCAGAATTTGTAGCATACATCCAAATTATTCCTCCCGTAAGAACAATGAGAGCTATTAGAATTATTTGTTTTATTCCTTTTCTTATCCAATTCCACATATGACTACCTTCTTTTTCTTAGTATGTCACATTTGTTTTTTCTCAGCACAATAAAATAACCGGCAAGTATAAAGCTTGCCGGTTTTCATCGTAAAGAAATGAAAATTATGATAAAATGAAAGAGTAACTCATGGTCAGAGTGGTTGTTTTATTATCACTTCTCTAAGTGTTGGGAGGTGATAAATTGAGTGAACTTTCGTTGCTTTTGCAAGGCGGTCTTTTTCTCGTTGCATTGCTAACGTTCGTCGTGTTATTAATCGACAAGCTCAAAAAATAACAACCCACTCTACGCCAATAGAAGGTGGGTTGTCTAATTCATGAGAAACAAATAGGATAATGAATAATCCACTCTGCTGAGTTATAGTGGACTAGTGTGTTGCCGCACGCTAGTCTTTTTTTTTATTTTTTTTTATATGCTAATTTAGTTTATTTATGTGATTGTATCGCTCTTTTCATTGTTATTATAGCACAATCTTGTTTATATAAAAAAGTAGAGCGTACGTTCTACTTTTTGGAAGCATATCGATTATTCTTTAAGATTGAATTCCATTTGTTGGCTTGAATAATCCATTCATATAATCTTTTAAACTTTTTGTATAAAATACTTGGTTAATTGCATCATTTACACCGACAATTGGTGACGGAAGACTGTATTTTTTTCTAGATAGATGAACAACGACATCAAACACATCAAAGAGGCGAATAAAGCAAAATAATCCATCTTTGTCACTTAGTAAAATGAAATAGTGGTTTTCGCAATCAGTATTTAAAGTGTTCCATAATGAACTTTTGCTTAACTCTCGTACAATATTTCTATCTTTTAATTCAATGAAATCGATGTTAGATAAAATGTTAGAAATAACTACTGCATCAGGATCATGAAAATAACCATCTATTGTATTTACAGCAAATAAGTAAGCCATTTTCAATAAACTTATCTTATATTTGCGGTTATCAAGGAGTAATTCACGTTGAATAGAACCCGCAACCTTTGTTACTCGTTCTTCTTTCCATATTTCATCATGAAGTGAGATATCGTGCCTTTTACATAGTTTCATAATGAGAGAATTTGAGAATTGGAACTCATCACTTTCCGTTTCTTCATTTGCATATTCTTCTTCATCATATATATCTAGAAGAAGAGGAGAGTCAATTTGATGTTTAAGTTGATCTATTTTATACTGGATTAATTTATGGCTAATTAATAGACGATCTATACTTGCTAGTACGTTTTCATGGCATGTTTCACACACAGTGTTGATATAGTAGTATCCACATAACACTTCTGGAATTACATATTGTTCTATACATTGTTTATCATCTCTACATATACTGCATATTGGCATAATTATCACCTTTTAGTTGCAAATTTTTATCTTGCTATTTACGGACAATAGAATCCTCACTTCAAGACTTTGAGATATACAAAGGAGATAGGGAAGGAATAACCGCCCGTAAAAGTCCGATTGGTTCAACAAATAATCAGCATAGAATGAAAACTCTACTGACAAAAGTTTCACTTATGTCTTTATTGTAGTGTATTTATTTGTGTTTTGGAATATAGAACGTAGAAATAGCATATAAATTTTTGCTTCAATTTGTTACAATGTATAGAAGAAATTTAAAAGGAGGCACTTTTTTTGAAATCAAAAGTTCATTTTTGGACATTAGAAGTATTGATGGTTGTAGCGATTATCTTTATCTGTACAAAAATTTCGTTTTTATTCCAACCAATCGGTATTTTTATTTCCACTTTATTTTTCCCTATTTTAATTGCAGCATTTTTGTATTTTATGTTTAATCCCGTATTGCTTTTTTTAGAGAACAAAAAGGTACCACGCAGTTTATCAATTTTGTTACTATATGTCTTTATTATTACATTAATAGCTGTTGCAGTTGGCGTTGTTGTTCCAACTTTATCTCATCAGCTGATGGATTTAGTAACCAATATGCCAACGTATATTAAAGTGGGAAAAGAATACATAGCAGATTTATCGAATCATAAGCTATTTCAATGGCTTACAACACAGGATTATGTTTCGTTACAGGCGTTAGAAAAGAATGCTCTCACGTATTTGAAAGAGATACCAAATACACTTACAGCGAGTGCAACGGCATTATTTGGAATCATTACAAACGTTGCGTTAGTTGTTTTCACAGTTCCATTTATTTTGTTTTATATGTTTAAAGATGGCCATAAATTCCCTGGGGCAGCAGTTCGTTTTTTACCAGAAACTTATCGTGAAGAAGGGTTTCGACTTTTTAAAGAAACGAATGAAACACTTGCAGCTTACATTCAAGGTCAAGCACTTGTTTGTTTATTTGTCGGAGCTTTCACGTTTGTTGGTTATTTAATCATTGGGTTACCGTATGCTTTTATTTTAGGGATTGTAGCAGCATTTACGAATATTATTCCAAATTTAGGTCCGTTTATAGGAGCGGCGCCAGCGGTTATTGTTGGACTATTTGTATCGCCGATGCAGGCGGTATGGGTTATTGTTGTGGTAACGATTGTTCAGCAATTTGAAAGTAATATTTTATCACCGCGAATTATGAGTGAGAAACTAAATATTCATCCTTTAACAATTATCATGTTAATTCTTGGTGTCGGAAACTTTGCTGGAATTATTGGAATGATTTTAGCTGTACCAACCTATGCGGTAATGAAAACAATTATTTCAAATTTAGTAAGGCTTTTTGAATCGAAAAGAAATAAGAAATAGAAAGAAGACCGGTTACAGAGTGTAACTGGTCTTCTTTCGTTCTAAGCATGAATGTGAGTAATTAAAATATACGTATGGATTATTCGCTTTTTATTCGTTCCCTATACTTAAAATTTATATTGAAAATTATTAACGATAGCAGTATTCTATACATATTCAAACATTTGAAGATGTATAGAATACTGCTAAATTCTTTAAAATGATAAGTAAGTAATGGAGGCGTTTAAATGGGAAATGAAATGCAACAGTTTAAGGCTGATTTTTTTAAAGCTTTATCACATCCTTTACGGATTCGTATTCTTGAGTTACTGTCAGAGGGTGAAAAAAGTGTAAATGAACTCCAAAGTATTCTTAATAAGGAAGGTTCTGCTGTTTCACAACAACTAAGTGTATTACGTGCAAAAAATATTGTTGTTGGTACGAAAGATGGGAAACGAGTTTTATATTCTCTTCGAGATCCAATGATTATGAATTTACTCGAAGTTGCACGAGCAATTTTTAATAACCATTTAATTGATACGATTTCAATGTTAGAAGAACTAGATGAAGAGGACGATAAAACTATAGTTAAGGAGGAGGTTGAGTATCGAAGTTAAGAAAGAGGTTATTATTCAACATGGAATTGAGATATTTCGCTCAGTAGGAGCTCATCACGTTTGTAAGGTTTGTATTAAGAGCGGGAATTCTTGTTGTTTTTCATGCCAGCATTTACAAGATAATGTTGGGTGTCAAAAGAGAAATACGGCTTGTACAGCTTGGTTATGTGGAATTCAAAGTTTTTTATTTGATCAAATAGGATTACTGGATGAATGGAAACGTTTTTGGAGTGAAATTCCAGGTCAAATGTTTCGTAGAGATAGTACGCCAGATAAAGTATGGATTAAATCATTTATAAATACAGAGAAGTTAGATAGCCGAGAAGGGGAACTTCTAGCAGAAAGGTTGAAAACCTATGTGCAAGAGAACGGAGATATAGGTGAATTAGAACGTCATTTGAGCAAAACGTTTAGTAAATATTAGGCTAATGAGTTCCCTATATAAGAGCGTGAAAAATGTATTTACAATTCAAATTTATTAAGAGGTAATTAATTTTTCGAAAAAAGTAAGATTTATTAAAACAGAAAAGAAGGGTTTATAATGAAAGGGTTATTTACAGGAAGATTTGAAGGATACTCATTGGGGCACTTTCAAAAGGATCTTCTTTCAGGAACGATTGTCGGAGTTGTTGCGATTCCACTTGCTATGTCTTTTGCTATAGCTTCTGGAGTTAAACCAGAGTATGGAATTTATACTACATGTATTGCTGGAATTCTTACTGCGCTATTTGGTGGTTCAAGATATCAAATAGGAGGGCCGACAGGTGCTTTTGTTCCGATTCTTTTAAGTATTGTAATTACCTATGGATATGAAAATTTGTTACTGGCGGGTTTATTGGCTGGAATTCTTTTATGTTTAATGGGGATTTTTAAATTGGGATCTTTAATTAAGTTTATCCCACGTCCTGTAACAGTTGGTTTTACATCAGGTATTGCTGTTACTATTTTTACGGGACAAATTGCTAGCTTTTTAGGTTTAACAGGTATAAAAAAGCATGAGGCATTTATAGCAAATCTGAACGAAATCTTTATTCATATTGATACCATCAATTTTTATAGCATAATAACAGCGTTCACTTGCCTTGTTGTTATACTCGTAACACCAAAAATCTTTCCAAAAGTGCCTGGTTCATTAGTAGCTATTATAATTTCAACTTTAATGGCAACGGTATTTTTCTCAGGCCATGTACCTACTATTGGTATAGCATATGGTACGATACCTAATACACTTCCGCAGTTTCATGTACCAGAAATTACGTTCGAGCGCATCAAACAGCTGATGGGTCCGGCATTTGTAATTGCGATGCTCGGTGGTATTGAATCTCTTCTATCCGCTGTCGTGGCAGATGGTATGACAAATAGTAAACACAACAGTAACAAAGAACTTATTGGTCAGGGAATTGCTAATATTGTGACACCATTATTTGGAGGTATTCCAGCAACTGGAGCAATTGCTCGAACAGCAACTAATATTAAGAGCGGAGCAACTTCACCGATATCAGGTGTTATTCATGGAATCTTTGTTTTATTAATACTTATATTATTAGCTCCGTATGCGTCGCACATTCCACTTGCAAGTATGGCTCCCATTTTAATGGTAGTAGCTTGGAACATGAGTGAACAAAAACATTTTGCCCATATTCTTAAAATGAAGAGTGGAGATTCTCTTGTATTAGTTGTAACATTTTTGTTAACTGTATTTACAAGTTTAACAACAGCTGTAGAAATCGGTCTTATTTTAGCTATTATTTTATTTACAAAACGTATGAGCAACATGCTAGTTATATCTAAAGTACTTCCGGATCATTCGAAAAAGAATGAAAAATTGTTACCACATGTGGTGAATAAGGCTCATGATTGTCCACAAATTAGTATTTATACAATAGAAGGTCCATTATTCTTTGGAGCTGCTCAAACATTTGAACAAAATATATTAGCAACCATTCATTATAAACCGAAAGTTTTAATTTTACGAATGGGAAAAGTTCCTTTTATTGATACGACAGGAGAGTCTTACTTTAGAAGTATTGTTCATTCTTTTAAACAACAAGGTGGTTTACTTCTAGTCTCAGGAATTCAATCTGAACTAAAAACAACTTTAGTTAGAAATGGACTATATGCTGAGATTGTGGAACAGAACTTCTTTGAGCATACAGGGGATGCAATTAACTACGCTTTAGAACATTTGGATACGAAAAAGTGTATAGGGTGTAAACATTTTGCGTTTCGTGAATGCAGCCAACTTTCTCATCAACCTCAGAAAGTGAATACAGTAAAAGATAAAGTAAATGCATTAGATTTTTAAAAAAGTAATGAATAAAAATTGTGAACAAGGTTGCTTATAATTATTTATAGCAACCTTGTTTTTGTTTGCATATCAGATTTTAACCGATAAAAGGTCGATTGATGAGAGCATGTTTCTAATTTTAAAAATGATTTCTCTCGAACTATTCAAACAGTATGTTTTTTAAATTTTATATACTCTATTACTGCATGTTGCAAACTTGACAGAGGTAATTTTCAATAACTCCATTTATTCATAATCCAAACTTAAAAAATACTTAGTTATGCGGAGTCTACCTCTACAATCCAAATCATAATTTTCCGCTTAGATAAAATCATTTTAAATATCTCCTTTCATCTTTATTTGGTATTCAAAATTACAGATGGTTATAAAACGATATTTGACGATCTTTTACTTCGTCCACGATTTGTTGAACACGTTGTTTATGTTCAAGTTCTTCTTCAGATAAACGAGTCTTTTGAATCGTAATCGTTAAAAAGAATACATGAAATGTCATATTATTTTTAACCCCTTTCAAGTGTATAAAATCGTAAGAATATGAAAATCGTACAAAAAAGCCACAGGAAGACAGAGTGCTCCTGCGGCAAGGCATGAAAAAGCCACAGAAAGGCATCCGACCTCCTGTGGCAGAATAATTTAAATCATAGTAAACACGATTTTCAATTCCCCATATGGATGGTCGAATATTTATTTGATTGTGAAACAGGTGCTACATATACAGTTACTTTCATCATTTCATTCGACCTCCTTTGGAAAATTTTTCTTACGTAAGTAAGTATATACAGTTGGGTTCCGTTTGTAAACCCTGAAATTTAAAAATAGGGTAAATTTTTTGAATTTTAGTGAAAATATACAGTTTTTAAAAGAGATTTCATAATGAACGACGAATAATTAGTTTGGGAAGGAATAAAATGAATTTGCTTATTTTCGGAGGATAAACTCTAGTTAGTAAAAGTAACAGCAATACGTAAAAAGCTTAAAGCAGATGAGATTAGGATATATCACCTCTACTATTGGTTTGCCGCGCCTATTAAAAATACCGGTAGTCTTCCGGCGCAAGTTCAAAATCATGTAAAAAACGTGGGATATACTCCTGGTGCATATGAAGCGGTTTATAAAGAAATGTTGTACAGTGAAGAATCAGCGAAACAAGTAAAACGAGCAGAAAATTTACGTGAAAACTTGCCGGTAGTTGTCATAAGTTCTAACAATTCAGATCCTATATGGAAAGAGCAGCAGCAACTTTTATGTCAACTAACGAACTATGCGAAGCATATTCAAACAGAGAATGGTCATTCGATTCAATTAGAGAATCCAGAGGTCGTGATAAAAGCTATAAAGGAATTATTATAGTATGAATAGAAAAGCTAGGACGGTTGTTTATACTTTGACAGCGTATATAAATACAAATTGAAAAACCAACATAAAAACTTCTTTCTTTTTTGAGAGGACGAGAGCATCTAGCCGTGCATAGGAGCGGTCCTGTTGTATTTCTCAAAGCAGCGATGTATATGTCGAGATATAAAAATGAATTTATATAGTATAGAGTGTGTAAGATGCTCGATGTTTCTATGAAAAAAGAGAAACATTGAGCTTTTTTTCATAGATTTCGTAACTAAAATTACAAATGGGAAAATATACAAATTTCAAGTGAAAAATATGTATAAAAAGAATACACTTATAGAAGGAGGGATGGGGGATGAAAGATTGGAAAGATGATATTGTTAGAATACTTGGAGTATGGTCTTTACTTGGTGCTTATATCGTTTTAATGATGACGATGCGTTACTCATGGGCGACGGTTTATCAAAGTTTAGCCGTACTAGGGGTACCTCTTCTTGCGCTTGGGGGGTATTTTGTAATAAGGAATGTAATGTTTGCAAATGTGTTGTTTATAAGAGGGATGTATGTAACGATCTATCTGGCTTATGCGTGGTCATGTTGGATGTTTCGAAACATTTACGGTATAGAAAATGAAGAGTTATGGCTTTCAATTAGTTGGTTACTCCCGGTGTTATATTTTTATATATCTGATAAAAAAGCAGAGTGGTATGTGCTTAGCGGCGGAGCATTGTTTTTCTTTTTATCAAATATCGATGAAATAACATGGTTTGCTTTCACGGACAAGTGGCAATCTACTATGATAACTGTTGCTTCAGTTATATGGTACCGATTCGGAAGAGAAATGACAGGACGTTTTATATTTTATACAACTAGTTTATTAGGATTGTGGACAGTGTACCTTGAACGATTATACGATGGAGGAGAACCAAATTATTTGATAAAAGTAGTGTGTGCGATTTTCATGACAGTTGTATACATTACGGTATTCAAAAAAATAAAAGAAAGAAATTTGTATAAAATAACAACTGGTGCAATTTTAACGGGTTGGTCGTTGTATGCATTGATAGACATTACAAATTTATTTGTAAATTTAACTATGAATATCTCTTATATATTGATGGGACTTGTCGGCTTGTTTGTTGTTATTTCACAGCAATATCTCACTTGGCAAGAAAAAAAGAATCAAACGAACATAAACCATCGGAAAATAGGAGAGTATGTGCTATATGTTTTCGTAAGTTCAATAGGTAGTATTCTATTTCTTGCGAGTCTCTACTTCATTTTATGGGAAACAGTAAGAGAAAGCAGCATAATCATGATTGTAAGTGCTACGCTAAGTGTGCTTGGAATTTTGGGATATAAAAAAATAACAGCAAAATTTTTGCGGATATTTTTATTTGTTTTCGCTATCATGTCAGGAATTACAACACTTGTAACAAGTCACCATTATATATGGGGATTGTTGTATGCTATTTGTATATTTGGGTATTGGCTATTCGCAAAGCATAAGGCGGAACAATATAGTTTATGGTGGCTATTGGAAGGAATTATAGTAAGTGAATGTATGAGAGATGTGGAATATACAACAAGTATGAGTTATCTCGTATTCATTCATATCGGATTTTTCATTTTTGCGATTGTACGGAAAAATAAATTTTTATTCAGACATAGTATTGGGTTTGGAATGGTATATGCATTTTTCTATTTGTTAGGGAAATACGAAGGAGCTGATTATTGGTTTATTGTTAGTGCACATGGTGGATATATATTACTTCTTGTACTAGGCATGTTGTATGTAAGAGATATTGTAATGAAGCGGATTGGCATTGTAATCTATTTATTTACGAATTTTATTATGTATGAGACAAATTACATTGGAAACTACGGATTGAGCGGGATGTTGTTTTTAGCAGGGATTGTATTGCTATTAACAAATAAGCAGCATAAACAAGAGAACATAATAAAATATAACGGAACATATAAGAAAAAACATATATGGTTAGTAGGTATACTTTCTGGTTTTATATTACTAGGTACTGTTACACAACAAGAAATGAACTATTATAACAGTAATATTGTATTACTAGAGTTGGAAAATCCAGTTACAGAATTAGGGGATATGAAAAAAGTATGGTTTTCTTTCAAAATAGAAGTGGAAGCAAATGAAATGATGTTGAATCGTGAAACAAAAAAAGAATCAAAAACACCAGTGTATATAAAATTGAAAAAAGAACAAGAAAAGAATTATCGTCTAGATCAAATAAAGATCGGTGACTACCCGAAAGAAAAAGGAATTTGGATTAAGGGATATATGAATTATGGATATGTTACGGTTGGAAGTACACGTGGAGTTCCTGTTACCCTTGTGAAAGGGGAAGGGAAGTATGCAAAAATCCAAATTGCGAAGAACGGAAATAGTAGAGTAATCGGAATTCAATAAGATAAAAGGATAAGAAGTGATTGAATACATCAAAAAAATCGATTCCTAAATAGGGAATCGATTTTTTATTTGATCTCTCATATAGAGTGAAATTGTTTGATAATTGTATTGATTTTCATTGAACTAAGAAAGATGTATATGTTAAAATAAAAAAATGACCATTAGAAAATATTTTCTTTAATTCAATAATTACCCAATTTAATTTTATCAAATAACACCTGTGTTTGTCAAACTTTTGGTCAAAAATTTTTTTGTCGATAAGGAGTGACAATATGGAGCAGTATGAACAAGAGTGGAAGAGGGAACAAAAACGAATAGAGGAAGCTGTACAGAAAATTAAAGTGCACATAGATAATCTTCAACAATATGTAAGTAGCGGAAAGAAAGAAGTAGTTCAAATTCGAAAAAACTTTTGGAACGATGTAACAGCTAACTTCGATAATGCTGAAGAGGCCGTTGAAACAGCTGCAAGTATAAAGCAACAAGTAGAGTTGTTAGCTGAAAGAGAACGCAGTCACTATCATGCAGATAAGCAGCTTACAATGTTAAAACGACTGGAGAAATCCCCGTATTTTGGGAGAATTGATTTTTTAGAAGATGGTGAAAGAGGTTCGGATCAAATTTATCTTGGCATTCATTCGTTTTTTGATGAGAGTACAGAACAATTTCTTGTTTATGATTGGAGAGCACCAATATCCAGTTTGTATTATGATTATTCGTTGGGATCGGCCGTGTATAAGGCGCAAAATGAAATGATTACAGGAGAAATAACTTTAAAGAGACAATTTATCATTCGTAACGGTCATATGGACAGCATGTTTGATTCTGGAGTAACAATTGGTGATGCATTATTGCAGGAAGTGTTAGGAAAGAATGCGAATACACAAATGAAAAGTATTGTTTCTACGATTCAAAAAGAACAAAATTTAATTATTCGTAATGAAACGAGTCGTCTCCTCATTGTACAAGGAGCAGCAGGGAGTGGAAAAACATCGGCTGCATTGCAGCGTGTGGCTTATTTACTATATCGATATCGAGATACATTACATGCAGGTCAAATCATTCTATTTTCTCCTAATCCAATGTTTAATAGTTATATTTCGACTGTTCTTCCTGAATTAGGAGAAGAGAATATGAGTCAAACCACATTTCAAGAGTATATAGAGGAGCATATAGAAAAAACGTTTCATGTAGAAGATCCGTTTACGCAAATGGAATATGTACTTTCAGAGAAAGAAGACACAGAATATTTAATACGTATGCAAGGCATTCAATATAAAGCAAGTGCACATTTTGTTAAAGTTGTAGACAGTTATGTGGCATATTTGAAACAAGCTGGAATGATTTTTAAAGACGTGAAATTTCGCAGGAATGTTTTAATATCGAAAGAGGAAATTCTAAAGAAATTTTATTCTTTTCCTGAATCTATGCGGATTCCGAATCGAATGAAATTAATTTCTGAGTGGTTACTGAAAGAATTAAAGAAAAGAGAGCAGTTAGAGCGAAAAGAACTTTGGGTTGAAGAGGAAATACAGCTATTCGATAAAGAAACGTATGCAAAAATCCATAAAAAACTGCAACAAGAAAGACAAAATGACACGAATACATTTGATGATTTTGAACGCGAACAACAAATGTTAGCCGCAATGGTTGTGAAAAAACATTTTAAACCGCTTCGTAAACGTGTGAAACAGTTTCAATTTATTAATATGATCGCTATTTATTTACAATTATTTACTGACCCGTTATTTGTAAAACAATTTACAAATCATAACAACTTACCGTCATGCTGGAAAGAAATATGTGAAGAAACAGTTAGTCGTATACGGGGTTTTTATATGACTTATGAGGATGCGACGCCTTATTTATATTTAAAAGATCAGCTGGAAGACTTACAACGAAATACATCTGCAAGGCATATATTTATTGATGAAGCACAAGATTATTCTGTTTTTCAATTCACCTTTTTGAAGCGATTATTTCCACATAGTAAAATGACGGTACTTGGTGATTTTAATCAAACGATACATGTACATGCGGCCGAAAATGAATTTTCGCAATTATATGCCTTGTATGGAGAGGGAAAAAGTAAGAGAATTGAACTTACACGTAGTTATCGTTCAACGAAACAAATTATTGAATTCACAAGGCAACTGATTTCAGGAGGAAGCTGTATTGAACCTTTTGAGCGCGAGGGGAGAAAACCTGTTATAGCAGCAGTAGAAACAGATGAGGAATTACATCAAAAAATTGTAAATCGGATTAAATATTTGCAAAAAAATAATCATAAAACGATAGCGATTATTTGTAAAACCGCTCAAGAAAGCAAATCGGCATATGACATACTGCAGCAACATGTACAAATTCACCTCATTCAAAAAGAAACCGCTTCGTTTGATTCGGGAGTACTAATTATACCTTCGTATTTAGCGAAAGGTGTAGAGTTTGACGCTGTAATTATTTATAATGCTTCAAACCAACGATATAGAAAAGAAAGCGAACGTAAGCTTTTCTACACAGCTTGCACACGTGCTATGCACGAATTATATATTTATTATAAAAATGAATTAAGTCCGTTTTTATCAACAGTAGAGGTAAATACTTATACGCAAGATAAATAAAAAAACAGAGGTCACGCTTCATAGCGTGACCTCTGTTTTTATACATTTTTATATGGTAGCAGAGCAGTTACATTGTATTTCGTTGGATTAAATTTCCGTACATCACACATAATAATTATGTATGAAATTCCGATGATATAGGATGGTTAAAATGTGGAAAACAATTGTTGCCTATCTACCAGAATGGAAAGTTTTTGGGCAAGGTTTTATTGTGTTGTTCATCCCGTATGTGATTTCAAAAATTTTTAGTTGGATCCATACATTAGAGGAAAAGTAACGGAATGAATGATTTAATGTATTCATTTTGAAGTCAACCATAATAGGCTAGCTTAATCAACAACCTCTCAGTCTGATAAACATTTACTGTAATGTGATGCCAAAGCCGGTGATTGCTAGTGAAGTTTTGTATTAGGCGGATATAATAAGCTTTTTTTAAGAGAAAGAGTGATAAGAATGAGAGAGCAGGAGTCAAAAAATCAACAAATGAAAAAGACAGCGAATATAAATGAAAATAAGCAAGGGATTATGTCCGTTCAAACCACATCTGAAAATTTCACAGGCGACTTTACGGTGGATCTGGAACTTGTAAAGAAAGAAATTAGTGAAAACTCAGATGTACACTTTCGGGAGTTTAACATCGGGCGTACAGGTATTCAAGCGGCAATTATTTTCGTGGAGGGATTGTCAGATAAAGAGCTTATCGACACACATATTATGAAATCATTAATGATTGATTTTTATGAAGAATATAAACATGACTCATCTTATAAGAAAGGGACGGTTTCAAAAGAGTTTATTAAAGAGCAAGTCCTTTCCATTAGTGAAGTAAAAGAAGTTCATGATATTAAAGGTTTAATGGCAAAGGTATTGACAGGTTCAACCGCGCTTTTGATTGACGGCTCATCAGATGTGTTGATTCTCAGTACAACGAAAGGGAGAACCCGGAACGTAGAAGAACCTATATCAGAAGTATCAGTCAGAGGTCCGCGGATAGGTTTCACAGAAATTTTAAGCGATAATACTGCTCTTCTACGACGTCATGGTGAAAATACAGGCTTATCATTAGTGAAATTCCAAGTAGGAAAACGGGCAAAAAAAGAACTTGTCGTCGCTTATATGAAAGAGATTGCTGATTCGCAATTAGTAGAAGAAGTGAAGAGAAGAATTCAGAAAATTGATATTGATAATGTACCGGAATCAGGATATGTAGAGCAGCTCATCGAAGATAATTACCTTAGTCTTTTTGCGCAAGTACAGAGTACGGAACGTCCAGATCGGGTCATTGCTGCATTGATGGAAGGGCGGGTTGCAATCTTATTAGATGGAACACCTTTTGCATTAATCGCTCCAGTTACATTTAGTATGATGATGCAATCGCCCGAAGATTATTATGAACGTTGGATTCCTGGCACGCTTATCCGCTTGCTACGTTTTGGAGCAGCTATTATTGCTCTTTTTACACCTGCTTTGTATATTTCTTTTATCTCGTTTCATCCGGGATTGATTCCGACTAAGTTAGCTATTTCTATTATAGGGGGACGGATAGGTGTTCCTTTTCCCGCAATTATAGAAGCATTGCTTATGGAAATAGCTATTGAAATTTTACGAGAAGCCGGACTGCGTTTGCCAAAACCAATTGGCTCAGCAATGGGGATCGTTGGCGGATTAATTATTGGACAGGCTGCGGTAGAAGCTGGGATTGTTAGTCCTATAATGGTTATTGTAGTAGCCGCAACGGCCATTTCTTCATTTGCTCTCTCGCATTATAGTACAGCGATTCCGCTTCGCATTCTTCGCTTTATAGGCATGTTTTGCGCTGCATTGTTTGGATTGTACGGACTCATTTTGTTTTTTCTCTTTTTATGCAGTCATATAGTGAAGTTGAAGAGCTTTGGCGTACCCTATGTCAGCCCAGCTGTTCCTTATCGATCAAGTGATTGGAAAGACTTTATCGTTCGCGTTCCATTTCAGATGATGAAACGTCGTCCAAAGATGCTAAATACGAAAGATCCAATACGAAAAGGATAGCTTACTTTGAAAAGGAAGTGAACAGCGATGATTACCAATCCTAAAGATCGAATTGAGACTTCACAAGCAGCTGTCATTTTGGTCAATTATATACTTGCAGCAGGTATTCTCACCTTGCCTAGAACAGCTGTAGAGAAAGTGAAAACACCAGATGTTTGGATAACTGTTATTTTAGGCGGGTTGATTGCGATGGTTACCGGGGTGATCATGGTCAAATTAAGCCAACAGTTTCCCGAAAAAACAATTTATCAATACAGCCAAGACATTGTAGGAAAATGGATAGGTGGATTACTTAGTCTAATTATTATTGTTTATTTTTTTACTCTTTCTTCATTTGAAGTGAGAATACTGAAGGAAGTAACAAGTTTCTTTTTACTGGAAGGAACACCTGACTGGGCTATTATCATGACATTTATGTGGGTAAGTCTCTATTTGATGATAGGCGGCATCAATCCAATGGCTCGTATGTTTGGAATTATATTCCCAATCACAATTTTTATTTTCTTGCTGACTGCTTTTATGAGTATTGGGATATTTGAGATAGATAATCTCCGTCCCGTATTAGGGTTAGGTTTTATGCCAGTATTAAAAGGGATTAAAACAACAACTCTTGCTTATTCTGGTGCTGAAATCATGCTGCTTCTTTTGGTATTTATGGAGAAGCCGAATAAAGGTGTAAAAGTTGTGCTAGTTGGAACTGCTATTCCTTTAATTTTTTATGTTATTACCGTTGTGATGGTAATTGGAGCGTTTTCTATTGATGGAGTAATAACGAGAACATGGCCAACGTTTGATCTCATGAGAAGTTTTGAAATCCCTGGTTTAATATTTGAAAGGTTTGAATCTTTATTACTTGTAATATGGATTATGCAAATTTTTTCAACTTATACAATCTGTTACTATGCAGCTGCTTTGGGATTGGCTCAACTTTTTAAAAAGAATATTCATTCGTTTATGTATGGATTACTACCAGTTGTTTACGTTATTGCTTTAATCCCAAAGAATACTAACGATTTATTTAAACTTGGAGATATGATCGGGAATACTGCTTTGTTTTTATTCGGTGTATTGCCAATTCTTCTCCTCATGATCGTAAGATGGAGGAAGGGAAAGAATGAAACAAAATCTTAATAATATACGATTCCTCCTAGTTTTACCGTTAGTACTTTTCCTTTTTTCTCTTACAGGATGCTGGAGCAGTCATGTAATTGAAGAGCTTGGTTTTGAAGTAGGTTTGGCATTTGATAAGGGCAAGGAGTCGACTGTTGAAAAAGCACTAGAAGAAGAAGGGGGAGGATATCCAAAAAAGAACCTTATAACCACTACCTATCAATTTGTTAACCCGCAATCATCTGGTGGAGGTGGGAAGGGCGGGGCGCCGCAACAAAAAGCTTATACGAATGTTTCTGAAACCGGTGATTCTCTCCATCAAATGATTCGAGAAGTTTCATTAAGAAGAGATCGCCCCGTGATTTTCCACCATACAAAAGTAATTGTTATAAGTGCAAATCTTGCGCGTACGTATAGTTTGAAAAAGATACTTGATGTTTATCTTCGTGATAATGAGATTCGACCAAGCTGCCTCATGTTAATTAGCAAAGGACGAGCTAGCAAAACGTTAGAAATGAAGGAACCAGGAGAAATTCCGGCACTTCGTCTCTATGGAATTGCAGATAATCAATATAGAACATCAAGGATTTTACCTCCTGTTCCTCTTGCTAAATTACCTGGAAAGATGCAATCAGAATCCAGTTTTCTATTGCAAAATGTGGTATCGGCAAAAGGGGAAGTGAAATTTTCGGGAGCTGCTATTATTAAAGGGAAAACAAAAAAACTGCGTGGTTTTTTGTCTGAAAAAGAATTAGAAGGCTTAACATGGATAACGGGTAAAGGGAAAGGTGGTTTAGTGAAAGGTGTTGATAAAGAGACAGGGCAACCTATTATGTATGAGGTGGCGTCTATGAAAAGCACGATCACACCACAAGTTAAAGGAAACAAAATTTCTTTTGATGTCAATATCGAATCAGAGGGGCGGATATCTGAAAACTGGGTTACTTCGGGGACTCCTTTTAATAATAAATTTCTAAGAAGAGCAGAAAAAGCTGCTATACAAGAAGTGAATCAACTAGTAGATCACACATTAAAAAAGATACAAAAAGAATATGAGGTTGACGTTGCTGGCTTTGGAAACAGATTAAGAATTAAGAACCCAAAAGTATGGGAAAAGGTCAAAAAAGATTGGGATCAAACATTTAGTAAAGTTCCAATTAAATATAGCGTAAAAATAAACATTAAAGATTATGGAGCAAAAGGATCTTAATAGAAGAGAAAAGAACAGTGAGTGTAAGTATCACTGTTCTCATTTTTAAAAAGTGAAACTTCCATAAGTGGGGTTTTCCTCATTTCCAACTTATCTTCTTTGCTTTTCTCTAAATCTTGAAGTGGAGGTGTTTTCGTATTCACATTATAAAGCGAAATACGAAATTAATTTTTGATTAAAGTACCTTCATTAGAAAAAATGTCACTATTTTTAATGTTGTTAACTACTTGTATTAATTTTTCTTCATTTTGTACAAGAGCAATGCGAACAAACCCTTCTCCATGCGGACCAAATGCATGACCTGGTGTAACAACGACATTGGCACGATCAATTAATGCATATGCGAACTCTAAAGAAGTATAGCCTTTTGGAATTTCAGCCCATATGAACATACTTCCAGGTGGCTTTTCAACATGCCAGCCAGCTTCTGTTAGCCCATTAATAAGTGTATCTCTTCGTTTTTGATAGATTATCCGGTTTGCTGCGCAATATGTAGCACCCTCTTTTAAAGCAACGGTTGCTGCTTTTTGAATGGGAAGAAAGACTCCGTAGTCTGTGTTTGATTTAAATTGCTTAAGCGCTCCGACAATTTCTTCATTTCCAATTATGTAACCGATACGACTACCGGCTAAACTATAACTTTTAGATAAAGAGTTAATTTCTACGCCAACGTCTTTTGCTCCAGGAATGGATAGAAAACTAATAGGTTTTTGATCATCATAATAAAATTCAGAGTAAGCAAAGTCGTGAACGACAATAATGTTGTGCTTTTTTGCAAAGGCAATCACATCAGTAAAAAATGACTTCGTTGCCATTGCTGGTACAGGATTACCAGGGAAGTTTAAAATCATCATTTTTGCTTTTTGAGCAATTTGTGTTGGAATCGTATGTAAATCAGGAAGAAAATGATTTTCTTTTTTTAACGGCATAAAATACGGAGTTGCTCCTGCCATTGCAAGTCCTGTTGCATACGCTGTGTATCCTGGATCTGGAACAAGAATTATATCGTCTGGATCAGCAAAAACCATCGGTAAATGAACAAGTCCGTCTTGCGATCCCATTAATAATAAAACTTCATTATCAACGTTTAAAGTAACTTGGTGATTCATTTCATAATATTCTGTTACAGCTTCATGAAATTCTTGTGTACCTGTTAATGTATATCCATAATTCTTTTTTTCATTTGCTGCGTTTACTAGTGTATCTATGACAATATCAGCAGGTGGCATATCTGGGTTTCCAATGCTTAAATCAATAATTTCATGACCTTCTGCAATTTTCTTTTTTTTATATGTTGCTAGTTCACTAAAAATTGATGATTGAAATGCTTTCATGCGATTTGCTAGCTTATAATTCATGGATAACGCCTCCTAAAATACTATTCTTGTTATTAGAACTTGTCTTGTTATTCGCATTGTTTCTTTTTTCTGAAAACATACACAAATTTATTTTATCATTTTTTGTGTAGATGTAAAAATAGTGTTGATACTAAAATTTCCTTTACCGTATATTTTTTAATAAAAACAAATACAAAAACCTTAAACTCTTAGTACACATGTTAGCTGCTATTTTTATAACTAATTTTTATAAAGGGGGAAATACTAGAACGTGTATATCGACAAAAGGAGAAATAAAAATGAAGCAAATTCCTATTGGTGTATCAAATCGTCATATTCATGTGACAAACGAAGATTTAGAAAAGCTTTTTGGAGATGGTTATGAGTTAACGGTAGCAAAAGAGCTTTCTCAGCCAGGAGAATTCGCAGCAGAAGAAACTGTTACGATCAAAACAGAGAAATCTGAAATTGTGAAAGTACGAATTCTTGGACCTGTTCGCAAACTTACACAGGTCGAGATTTCAAAAACAGATGCTCGTCATCTTGGTATAAATGCCCCGCTGCGCTCATCGGGAAACATTGATGGGACACCTGGTATTACCTTAATTGGTCCAAATGATGAAATTCAAATTGATAAAGGAGTAATTGTCGCCGAACGGCACATTCATATGACGCCACAAGATGCAACGCAGTTTCAAGTGAGTGATGGACAATATGTGAGTGTGAAAGTTAACGGTGATAGAGGACTGATTTTTAATCAAGTATTAATCCGAGTGAAGGATACGTATGCATTGGACATGCATATCGATACTGATGAAGCAAACAGTGCAAATATAAAGACAGGAGATTTCGGTGAACTGATTTTATCCCACACTTAGTAAGACTCTCTCCTTACTAAGTGTAGGGTAAACCTGCTGGCATGCGCCCGATTCATTCAACTAACCATCAATGGAGAATGAAGACCCCCCACTGATGGAAGTTTCACTTTATAATAATGAAAGCCATCTCAAAAATGAGATGGCTCCTACATATTTGGTGTTTGAGAAGTGTTTTTGTTTAATTGTTTTTGCTGCAATATTGAAATAAAAATAATAAATAAAGAAATTACACCAAAGATAAGCACCATATATTGCAATCCAATTGTATCTAAGAAAAAACCAGTTCCGAGTAAGACAATTTGGAACATGACACGGTCAAACATATTACGGAATGAGAATACACGTCCATGGTAGCTTTTATCAATTTTCGTTTGGAAAATGGTTGACATAACGGGAAAGAAGCAACCAACACTAAATCCAAACATACCGAAAGATACAAGTGTCATCCATTTTATATCACTGAAAAAGAGTGATAAGTGAGAAAAAGCAATACAAAATGAAAAGATATATAGTAATTTATATGGAGAAACGTGCTCTGACAAACGTTTTATGACAAACGCACCAAGCATAAATGATAAACCTTCAATTGTATAAATAAATCCTTTAATTGTTGTATCGTGCTGCATTTCACTAATATTTATAACCATTAAATTAAAACCACCAATAAATAAAAGTGGAATAATACTTAAAATTAAAGCACGAAACGCAATTGGAATTTCTTTTAAAATGCGAAATACTTCCATGAAACTTGTATTTTGGCGTTTCTTTTCATTTGTTATATTTGTTTTTGTATCTTCAAAGTTTAATAAAAAAGTAGCAAAGAATAATAGTGCATATGCAGCCATTGAAAAAGCATACATATAGTTCAAACTCATTACAACGAGTAGGAGACCGCCTAGTGAGGTGCCGACAATACGAGCGATTGTTGCGATATTCATATGAATTCCATTCATTTGTAATAATTCATGCTCCTGAACAATAAGTGGGATAACAGATTGTAATGCAGGGAAATAAAAAGCTGCAGAAATTTGAATGGCGATCATAAATAAAATCATAAATGAAATACTTTCGTACTCAATAGCGAAAAACATAAAAATAACACTTAATACACGGCCTAACCCTGCATATAAAAGAACTTTTTTCTTAGAATATTGGTCAATAAATCTTCCGGCCATGGGCCCAACAAGGACACCAGCTAATAAACCAATAAACATAATAATGGATTTCATAAAGTCAGATGGAACATGCTTTTGCATGAACTCCAAATTACCTAGAATCCCTAGCCATAACCCTACCCCGGCAATAAATTCACCGGTGAGAACGACCCATACATTTTTATTACGCCACATAGGAAAACCTCTCAGTCTTTAATTGTAGTGAAAATCGTATATAAAACCTCCTTTTTTTTCGTTACATCGTATAATTTTATATTTTGAGTCAGAGTATATACTAAGGGTTTAAAAGAAGAATTTCAAATTTTTTGACTTAGAAGCTATTTTCGTTGTATATACACCTTTTTTTCAGAAGAAAATAAATTGTCATTTCGTCTATTGAATGTGGAAATAATATCCTTTTTATTTACTTACTGGTAAGTAAATAAAAAGGAGAGTGTACCTCATGTCAACTAAATACGAACAAATATTAGAAACAGCTTATATACTATTTGCCGAAAATGGATTTGAAAAAACCAGTTTATCTATGATTGCAAAAGAAGTGGGGGTGACTAAACCTGCTATTTATTATTACTTTTCTTCAAAGGAAGAATTAATTAAAGAATTGTTTAAAGTAATTGTAAAAGAAATTAATTTCTCTAGATTTTTTTCAATGAACAAATATAACAAAGAAAATTTTGAAACGCAACTAATTCATGACGGGATTCATATGATACAAGTCCAAGAAAAAGACGTTTATTACTCCAAGATATTAAATGAATTTGTTGTGTTGAGCATGCGCGAAGAAAAGTATGAAAACTGGTTACAGGAAGTATTAGAGGAATATTTAGAAGGATTTATTAGAATTTTACACATGGGAGTTGAATTAGGAGTCTTAAAAAACGAAAAAATTGAAGCGAAGGCACAATTACTCACTTTAGTTGTCGAAGGGCTAGATAAATATATGGGAAGTCCAATTAATCTCCATGCAGAAGAAATTTGGAGGTTAACTGTAAAGAGTATTTTATAAAGGGGAGTAATACAATGGTTGAAAAATCAAAAAGAGTAACAGGTTTCGATTTCGCTAGAGCACTCGCGATATTCGGAATGGTCATTGTGAATTATAAACTGGCAATGGGAGCCGATGGTAAAGGGGGAGCGTGGATCATTCATTTCACAGGCCTTTTTGAAGGAAGGGCTTCTGCAATATTTGTAATTTTAGCTGGGATTGGAATCTCTCTTATGACCAAAAAAGCACGTGTAACGAAAGACCATATTCTTATCAAAAAGAATAAACATACAATTTGGAGGAGAGCGTTCTTTCTATTAATTCTGGGAATTTTCTTATATATAATTGGCTGGAATGCTGATATATTACACTATTATGCATTTTATATGTTTCTATCTTCTTTTTATATTGTCGCATCAAACCGTACTCTTCTCTATTCTTTCATCGTAATTTTAACTACAGCCCAAATTTCCCAACTTATATTTGATTATACGAAAGGCTGGGATACATCTTTCCATGAGTACTCAACATTTTGGACAATAGAAGGTTTTTGGCGTAATCTCTTATTCAATGGATTTCATCCTATTTTTCCTTGGCTATGCTTCTTACTACTCGGTATGTGGTTAGGAAGGCTAGATTTTACGCGAAATGATAGTAGAAAAAAATTATTATGGTATTCTTCTGTTTCGTTTATTGTATTAGAAAGTCTTTCATTTTTTCTTATTAAAACAATAAGTCCCTATATAGGCGGAGACATTGCAAAATATATTTTTTCCACAAAGCCTATGCCCCCAAATGTATTTTATATTTTATCAAGTTCAAGTACAGCTGTTATTGTTATCATCTTATGTATATATTTCACAGAAATTTTCACTAAAAATATAATTACAAAATCTCTTATTCTAACAGGACAAATGGCATTAACACATTATATTGGTCACGTACTCTTTTTATTTGGTTTAGTAGCTGTAAATATGTTGGAAAATCAATCTCTAAATATTTCGCTCATGTGTTCTATTCTCTTCTTTGTAAGTGCAATTGTTCTGTCCTATATTTGGCGATCCCGTCTTACAAGAGGACCAATCGAGTTACTAATGAGAAAATATACTGATTAATAATTAGGAATATGAGATATTTTCTATTCAAAAATGGATACAAACAGGAATTTAGTAACTTTTGAAGGAAAAGGTAATGAAAGGAGTGGATGGAAGTGAATAAGGAAGAGTTAATTGTGAATCAATTTGGTCAAAATGCTGCGAAATATGTAACGAGTCAGATCCATGCAAAGGGAAAGGATTTACACAGCGTTATTGAAGTAGTTCGTGGCAAAAAGAATAATCGGCTTCTTGATATTGCGACGGGCGGAGGTCACGTTGCGAATGCATTAGCAGCTTTATTTCAAGATGTTGTTGCATTTGACTTAACGGAGAACATGTTACAGAAAGCGGAACAATTTATTCGTTCAAATGGGCATTTTAATGTTTCGTTTGTCCAAGGAAATGCAGAAAAGTTACCATTTCCGAATGAATCGTTTGATACAATTACATGCCGCATTGCTGCGCATCATTTTACAGATATTAAGGAGTTTGTTGCAGAGGTACACCGAACATTAGAGAGAGATGGACTCTTCCTTCTTGTAGATAATGTTGCTCCAGAACTTGAAGAATACGATGTTTTTTATAATTTTTTAGAAAAGAAACGTGATCCAAGTCATCACCGCACTTATAAAAAGACAGAATGGATATCTTTATTAGAACGAAATGGTTTACAGGTGCAATCGTATACTACTTTTGATAAAGAATTTCAGTTTGAGTGGTGGTGTGATATGATGGGTGTTCCAGAAAATGAAAGAGCTGAATTAACACAATATATGATAAAAGCTTCTCAAGAAATACAAGAATGGTTTTATATCACAATCGAAAATAATGAAGTACATTCTTTTCATACAGAAATGACATTGTTTGTTGCTAGAAAATCATCCACTTTAAAACGTTAATTCATACTTGTGAGATTCATAGTAATCGATATACTTGATAGAGTAGAAAATATTTAGCAGGGAGCAATAACAATGATTCGTGTACGTATTGAAGGAACAGAAACCGAAGTTATGCAATTTTTAAAAGATATGCCTGAGGTACCTGGATATGAAAGAACATATTCACGTGAACCGCGAAAAGGAAATAATCCGAAGTATACAAATAGTAAGAGTGTTTTAGCATATCTCACATATAAGCAAAAAGAAGAACGAAAATAACCAAACCTATTTAGGATTGGTTATTTTATTTTGTATGAGTCAGTGGGAGTGATCTTGTTGGATAAATTAAATAATATGTAGATAATCTAAGACGTTTTTTCCAATTAATAAAAGCGTAACTACAATAAACAGTATTCTCACATACGAGACACCTTTTTTAATTGCAAAGTTTGAACCTACAAAAGCTCCAAAAATCATAGCAATCCCCATCGGAATTCCATATGAAAAATTCACGACATCTAAGTATAAAAACATGATGAGAGCGGCTATATTACTACCAAAATTAAGAACCTTTGCATTGCCGGCTGACTGAATAAAATCAAATCCAATTATTAAAAAAGAAAATAGTAAAAATGAACCAGTGCCAGCTCCAAAGAATCCATCATAAAATCCAATCATAAATACTGTTACTGAAAAAATTGCCCCTTTTTTCCAGTTCATTCCTTTATATTTAGAATCTTTCCCCCAATCCTTTTTTAAAATGGTATAGATAGCAACTGTAATTAATAATACGAGCATTAACGGTTTTAATACTTGTGAGGAAATGTGTTTTACCACATATGCCCCTAAAAAAGAACCAAGAACAGTCAAAGGAAATAATTTAGATACAAGTCGAAAATTTACTTTTCCTGATTTAATAAACGATATAGTACTTGTTAAAGCTCCCATTGAACTTGCTAATTTATTCGTAGCAATTGCAGTTGAAGGTGGTAATCCTGTAAACAGTAAGGCCGGAATAGAAATTAACCCGCCTTCTCCAACTACTGAATCGATGAATGCAGCTAAAAAACCTGAGAGTACTAAAAAAACTAGTGTGTATAAGTTTATATCTTCCATAATAACTACCCCTATAACATAAATTTGTTTTTAGCGAAAGGTCCTAATATTTAGTCACTATCAAAGTAGTGACTAAATACATATTAGCAAAATCATAAGTGTTTGTGAATGAAAAATTTGAAAATAATGACTAATAATGGGAGATGAGAAATCAAATTTAATTATTTAAATAAATGTTAGCAATTAATAACACAATAGAATTTATTTACTAAACTGTTGTTTAACGATACTATTAGTTTTGGTAGTTAAATGTTTATCGTGTGTAGAGGTAATAAAGTTGTTGGATTTAAAATTGGATACGAACTTGATAAAAATAAATTTTATAGTTGGTTAGGTGGAGTGGATACTAATTATGGAAAATATCTTACAAAAAATTCAATCGCTAGGTTTTAATCAGTACGAAGCAAAAGCGTATGTAGCCCTCGTATATTTAGGGACATCAAGTGCTTATCAAGTAAGTAAACAATCTGGTGTTCCTCGCGCTCGGATTTATGAAGTGTTAGAAGGATTAGAAAAAATGGGTGTAGTGATGAAAGAAGAAGTAAATGAAGCTGCACAATATTCTCCCTTGCCTGTTGATGTATTTCTAGAATCAATTAAACAAAAATGGGAGGATACATATACATCTGTACAACAAGAATTAAAAGAAGTTGAAAGTCAAAGGCCAAAAGCTGATCCGCGTGTTACAACTATAAAGGGAGAAGAAACAATCCTTTCATTTTGCCGCATTCTCCTTCGCCGAGCTAAAAGCAGAATTATCATATCTATGTGGGATACGATGTATGAAAAGCTTGAAGCTGACTTACAAGAGGTGCAAAAAACTTGTATTCTAAAGGGAATCGTCTTTCAAGTTGAGAATCCATTACCAAATTTAGTGATTCATCGTAAGACGGATTACGTAGATAACATCGGCGGAAAAAAATGGTTTATTATTTCAATTGACGGCAAAGAAATGATTTACGGCCATCCTGTAGAGCAAAATGGAAATACCTTTTATACGGATGACTCTGTACATGTTTCTTTATTAGAAAATTACATATGGCACGATGTATTAGTGAATCGATTAATGCAAGAAAGTAAGGATGATTTACAACCTTGGATTTCTGTAGAAAGAGAGAAGTTTTTTTATAAATAATTAAACTTTATTATTCTTCAATGATAAAAAATAATAATTCTATATGAACGTTTTAACGTATTTTTCCATAAAAATGTAGCATAACTAAACGTAAGTAATTACACATTTGATATGTTAACAATTTTAAGGAGGAAATAGCGCATGGCATTATTATGGTCATTAATTATTGGGGGCATTTTGGGCTGGTTTGCTAGTTTAATCATTGGAAGGGATGTTCCTGGTGGGGTAATTGGAAATATTATTGCGGGTATTATTGGATCTTGGATTGGTACATCACTTCTTGGCAAATTCGGTCCTGTGATTGGTGGTTTTTCGATAGTCCCAGCTTTAATTGGTTCCATTATTCTTATTTTTATTGTTAGCTTTTTGCTTCGGATGATGAAAAAGTAAAGTAGGAGGACTGTTTACTTGCGTAAGCAGTCCTTTTTCGTTAATTTTGTGTTATATTTATAAATCTGTTATGCTAAGGACATAACATTTGGAGGTGTCAACATGAAAGAATTTACAGTTAATTTTCATCAAGAAGATAATGCAAAAGCTACGACTGTTTATAAATTAAATGAAGATGATTTTAACAAAGCAACAGAAGGCGGTACGCGTCATCTGTTTGATTTAGATACTAATGTAGGTTTTTTTGTCTTCTTTGATGCGGAAGATGCTGAAGGTAATGAGCAATATTTAATGCTTCAATATGAAGGGGATCATGAAGAACCAAGCGCGTGCTACGGTTTTGATTTAAAACTATTTTATCAATTTGTAGCCCTGTATTTAAATGATCTTGAGTTCCAAGGTGAAACGGATGAAGAAGAGGAAGAAAACGGTCCAATTCATCATTTAGCACATTTACTTTATCACATCGTAGAAGATGGTAAAGAGATTGAAGCTTAATTACATAAGAAAGGCTGCTCCTTATGCGGACAGCCTTTTTGTTTTGTCTTGTTTGAGAATATAAGTGATAAAGAGGTATTGGCAAGCACCGCCAATTATAAGAAAAACGGCACACATATTAAATAAGAAACTCCCGCTATAGTGTTGTAATAATAATGCTCCGGCTGCTGGACCAAGCATTCGTGAAATATCCCAGTGTGTACCGTATATAGAGAAATAAATCCCTCGCATATGTGCTGGTGCTAATTCAGAAACAAAACGTAATAGATGATTTAAAGCTATACTTTCACCAATTGTTAAAATTAATAGTGTAAAAAATAATAACCATAATGTATTGGAGTAGCCGTAACCAATCGCAGCGATCGTATAGCAAACATAAGAAATACCAATAATTTTTTGCATTGAAAATTTCTCTGCCCATTTTACGACTCCGACTTGCAAAACAATCTCCATAATACCTTTACATGTAGCCATAAATGTAAAAACAAACATAAAATTGGTGAATAATTCTTTTTCAGCATATAGTCGATAGTTTGTTTCCATTTGTGCATAGAAAAAACTAATAGGTAGCATAAAAATCATAAGTCCAAACACGCTATAATGTTGCGTGAGAAAATGTGTCCATTTCATAGAGGTGTTTTTTTGTTCGTTATGTTGAAGGATTGGAGCTGTTTCTGAGAGCTGCGTCCATACAATAAACGAATAAAAAAATAAAGTAGCGGCCTCTAGGATAAAAAGTATGGTTGGATCATCTTTATAAAAGAGATATCCAAGAGCTGGGCCAACAATTGCTCCAACAGCTCCAACAGTTTGAATGAGAGCAAATACTTCGGCTTGCTTTTCTTTCTCTGTTACATCTGCAATTTGTGCTCGTTGTGCAGGAATATAAAGAGAACGCCCTAGACCACTCATAATGTAGAAGAAAGCGAATAGTATAATGGATTTGGTGAAAATAAAACCAGTCATAGCGCATGCTTGTAAGAGTAGTCCAGTTAGAATAATTCTTTTTCTTCCATACCGATCTGTAATGCTACCACCAAAAAGTGTAAAGAGAATTTCACTAAGCGGTTGTAGTCCAAAAAGTAACATAGTAAACAAGGCGTTTCCATTTAAAGCTTTGTTTACATATATGATAAAAATAAGTGCGAGCATTGCCCCGGTTATACTCGTTAACAGTTCTCCAAATAACCGGATCCATATCGGTTTACTATAACGTTTTGCAAATGTCATCATTTCATTTTCTCCTTTCTATATGGAAATTTTATGATGGAAAGGAAAGAGGAAAAAGAGTAGAATGAAGCAAAGAAATTTTTCATCTTTTAGGGGGATAGACATGATAATTTTGGATCATTACATACAGCTCTGGTTTCAGTATGCAAAAGGGAGAGACCTTGGCGACAACATAGAAATATCACTGCAAGACATTTCAAAATCATTATATTGTACAGATCGAAATAGTAAATTCACAATAAAAAAACTAGAAGAAATGAAATGGATTTGTTGGTTGCCAGGACGGGGAAGAGGAAATCGATCTAAAATCGCTTTTTTACAAGATCCCGCAACGCTTATTTATAAACAGGGAAAAGAATTAGTAAAGAAGGGCGAAATCAAAAATGGAAAAGCTTTTATTCAAACATATGCAGAGCATTTTCCCTATGTATTAGAACAATTCAAAACATGGATTGACACGCTTTTTGGATACCACATTGAACAGTCACCTCAAGGAAGAATCGATGTTTTACGTTTAAACATGCGTATACAGCCAATTACATGTCTAGATCCTATGTATGTAACGCTTCGCTCTGAGTGTCACATTGTTAAGCACGTTTGTGATACGCTCGTTCATTATAATGAATTGACAAATGAAGTCGAACCTCGCCTCGCTTTTTATTGGGAATATAATCATACGCATAAAATTTGGACATTTTATCTTCGTAAGGGCGTTCATTTTCATAATCAAAAAGTACTTACTGCACATGATATCAAGTATACTTTCAATCGTTTTTTAAGCACAAAAAAAAATCCATATCGCTGGATGCTACAAGATATTAAAACAATCCATATCGTAAATGAATATACAATCGAAATTCACTTACAAAGAGAAAACGAATTATTTTTACACATTTTAGGAGGAGAACATTGTTCTATTGTTTCCGAATCATATAAAACAGAGACTAATCAATACTTATTAAATGGAACAGGTCCATTCAAACTTGTTAAAAATGATGATGAACTCCTTATTTTAGAAGTAAATCCTTTATATTTTCGCGAGCGCCCATTTCTTGATCGTATTGAGCTTTGGTACGCACAAGATTTAAGTAGTTATAGTGGTTATGAAGTATTATCCGGTTCTATACAACATGATAGAAAGAGCGCTCCAAAAGAAACGTCTCAATTAGAAGCGAATGTAACATACATAACACTTAATATAAAAAAGCAAGGTCCCATACAACATTTAGCTTTTCGGCAAGCATTACAACAAATTATAAATGGCAAGAAAATATTTAATGATTTAAGAGGAGAACGAGGAGAAGTAGCAACGAATCTGTTATTAGGAAAAACAATTGAAATAAAGAACGGAAATTCAATTAAAGATTTATTAGGGATTAGCGGGTATAGAGGAGAAATATTATATTTATATACCTTTCAAGAGCAAGATCACGCTGAGGATTCACATTGGATTCAAAGGGAATGTGCTAAGTATGGAATTAAGATAGAACTATCTTTTTTAGATGCACATGAACTTCTTACACCTCGGGTAATACAAGAAGCTGATTTGATTCATGATAGTGCTACAATAAGCGAGCATACGGAATTAAGTTATCTATATTTACTACTAACGAAAAATAGTTTTCTTCATCAGCATAGTTCTTTCAATTTAAATGAGAAGTTGAAACGTGTATTTAAGGAACAAAACTGGAGTGTGCGTTTGCAATTGTTAGGAGAAACAGAACAGGAGCTGTTAGAAAATATTCATATCATTCCTTTGTATCGAAATAATATGACGATACATACGCAAGAGACAATACAAAATGTAGCAATTAACTCTCAGGGATGGATTAATTTTTATCATATATGGTTTAAACAACAACAAATGTAACAATGTAGTAAAACAAAGTGTAACCCATCATTTCTTCGACCGTTATACGATGAAATGATGGGTTTATTCTATATATAGAACGGATAAAGTTATACTTAGCATAGCAACGGTTTTAGTCTATTTTTTATACAAATGGAAAAATGCATCTTTACAGCGTAACAATGTTATGTTACATTAAATAAAAAGAAGGGAGAGCAAAATATTGAGTCAGGACTTAATTTCGAAAAAAGATTTGTTAGATCTTACTGGAATCTCCTATGGTCAGTTATATAGATGGAAAAGAAAAAACTTAATACCAGAAGATTGGTTTGTGAGAAAATCAACGTTTACAGGGCAAGAGACGTTTTTCCCAAAAGAAAAGATTTTAGATAGAATCGAAAAAATTCAGACGATGAAAGAAAATCTGTCCCTTGATGATTTGGCGAATATGTTCTCACCCAATGTAAATGAGATTAGTTTAACAAAGGAAGGGATTATACAACGCGGGATTGCTTCAGAGTCAGTAGTGAATTTCTTTATAGAGCAAAATCAAGAAATGACTGAATTTCGTTTTGTAAAAATCCTTTTTATTTATATTTTAGAAAAGGTACTTCAGTCTGGAGAGATTAGCCTCGAAGAAGGAAAAATGATGTTACATGTTTTAAATGAGCACTATGAAACGATGAAGAATAAACATGGTGAGCTTATTTTTATTCGAAAATTAGGTATTTCAACATGTTTCTTACTTTCGAGTGCAGAGGATTTATATTTTGATCAAGGTACAAAAATCGTGATACGTTTACCTTTAATGATTTGTACAGAAGAATTAAAAACAAAGTTGTTATGATGGAGGGATAGTAGTGAAAACCGCTGATTTATTAATTAATGGATATGGAACGTCAAACGGAGGACAGTTTCGCAATGTACAATTAAACGGAAAAGGGACTGTAAATGGGGATGTAGAATGTGTGGATTTTGAGTGTAATGGTTCTGGTCATGTAAATGGAGATATAAAAGCTGAGACAGTAAAAATAAGTGGTTCCGGAAAGATAAATGGAAAAATAGATGCCATGCACATGAGTATTGAAGGCAGCGGTAGTATACAACAAGATGCAACTGTAAAAAAAATGAAGATTTCTGGTAAAGGAACGGTCGGAGGAAATGTATCCGGTGAAGACATGGATATTCGCGGTAAAGCAGTCATTGATGGGAATTGTGAGGTAGATGTATTTAAATCAGAAGGACAATTTATTGTGGGCGGCTTATTGAGTGCAGATAATATGTATATTGATATTCACGGAGAATGTAAAGCAAAAGAAATAGGCGGTCAAACGATTAACATAAAATATAGGAAATCCCCTTTAAGTTGGCTCTTTAAAACAATGTTTACTCCTCGATTAGAAACAGAGTTAATAGAAGGGGACAATATTAATGTTGAATATACAAACACGAACATAATTCGAGGAAACAATGTTACGATCGGACCAAATTGTGAAATTAATCTTGTTGAATATACTGGGATTTGTGAAATTGATAAAAGTGCAAACGTAAAAGAAAGTCGAAAAATTTAATTTTTAATTAGAAAGGGGAAGACGGCATGAAAGAACAGTATAACCTTAGCCTAAACGGTTCTGGTAATTCATCTGGCGGTATCTACAATAATGTCAAAATTCGCGGAGAAGGAACAATTTTGGATGACATTGATTGTGATGTGTTTAAGACGTATGGGGCGAGTGAAGTGCAAGGAAATATAAAAACACAAATCGTAACTGTGTTTGGCGAAACAAAGATTCGTGGTGATTTGCATTCAGAAAATGTAAAAGTTAACGGTAACCTTGAAGTCGGTGGTACGGCAGCGGTGAAACGTACAAAGGTACGAGGGATGTTTGACATTGGTGGTAGTTTTACTGGTGAAGAGGTCGATATAACAGGCGGAATAAATGTGAAAGGAAATTTAGAAACAGAGAATTTCACAGTAAATGGCGGCTTTACGATTGGTGGTATGCTGAACGCTGGAAATATTAATATTATTTTAAGATATGAACACAGTAATGTAGAAGAAATAGGAGGAGAGAAAATTACAATTCGAAAAAAATTATCATTCTTTCCTTTTTTGAAACACATAGGATATCTTCATGCGAATATAATTGAAGGCGATGAGATCTATCTTGAATATACTAAAGCTGATATTGTTCGAGGAAACAATGTTACGATTGGTCCAGAGTGTGAAATCGGAGTAGTAGAATATCATGCAACATACAAAAATAAGAATCAATCACTTGTGAAAGAATATAAACAAATATAGAGGAATACTGAAAATCAGGATATAAGACCCCCTTTATTCCGCGTCTTACCTCAAAATCTAGAGGAAAGCTTTTAGATTTTGATGAAAAACACTCCCTTCATATGAAGAGAGTGCTTTTATTTTAATGATTTAGAAACCTAAATTGAAATTATTCTTCAATAAGCTCGTATTCTTCATCTGCTAATAATAAAATTTGTAATTTCTTACCTTTATTATGTACTTCAATAACATCATACGTTCCTAATTTTTTCACTTTATTAGCTGAAGCATTTACCATTCCTTCAACAGAGTCGATTAAAATATCTTCTTCAATGTACGTTTCAGGTAAAGACATATCTTCAGTTTCTAATACACATGCATATAAATTTTGTAAATCAGTAGCTGATGGATTTAATTCCTCAACATCAATTAAATTTTTTACCGCATCTACATGCTCTTCTTTCGGTTGATATACTTTAATTTTTGCCATATTCTATTCTCCTTTAATTCTTAATCTAAGAGGCTATATATTATTATAACGTTTTTTATGAAAAACATGAAACAGTAACATGTCCGAAAATGAAAAAGTGATATAATTTAATAAGTTTTTATCGATTTTCTAGTTATACTTGAGAAAAAAGTCATTGTTACTTCTTTGGGCGAATACAATATAGTAGAAATATGATGTATAAAATTTTTCACTTTCTTAATCTTTATATTGCATATATAATTTAGAAGAGACGAATCGGACTATTTATTTATAAAAGAATTGAGGTTTAACAAACAATGACAATAAAAATTATTACAGATAGTGCGGCGGACTTACCGAAGGACCTGCTCCAAACTTATGATATAGAGGTTATTCCTCTTCGTGTATATGATGAACAAGAAAAGGAATTCTTTGATGGTGTAACACTAGATCCTATTGATTTACTACGAAATATGAGAGAAGGAAAAGTATATAAAACATCATTACCTTCTTTAGAAAAAATTCAAGAAGTATTTACTACATATGCAAAACAGGATATTACCTGTATTTATTTAGCTTTTTCTTCTGAGCTCTCGGGCACATATCAATCCTCTGTACTTGTAAAAGAGGAAGTGAAAGAAGCCTACCCTAATGCTTCTTTAGAAATTATTGATACAAAATGTGTATCAACTGGCCTGGGATTAGTCGTAATAGAGGCTGCGAAAATGGCACAAGACGGAGCAACAAAAGAAGAAATTTTAAACCGTATTGCAATTTTGACTGAGCATATGGAACATATATTCACTGTTGCAGATTTACAATATTTAGTTCGCGGTGGACGGTTAAGTAAAGTGGCAGGATTTATAGGTGGTTTATTAAATATTAAGCCTATTTTAAATGTAGAAGATGGAAAGCTTATTCCACTGGAAAAAATACGCGGGCGGAAGAAAGTATTTCAACGTATAGTTGAGATTATGGAAACAAGGGGTAAGGGCCTTAATAATCAAACAATTGGAATTTCACACGGTGATGATTTAGAAAGTGTCGACATATTAAAAGAAATGATTACCGAGAAATTTGGATGCAAAGTATTTGTAGTAAATTCAATTGGTGCAGCTATAGGAGCTCATGCTGGTCCGGGAACATTAGCTATCTGCTTCTTAAATGAAGTATAAAAAGAAACAGTCTCTTTAAAATAAGGGACTGTTTCTTTTTTATTCATATCAATTACTAAAATGCTACATATATTGTTGTTTGAAATTTAGAAGTAATAGTGTGAGAGCATAAAAGTATTTTATAAATAACCGTTTAACTAAATATAACACCAAAAAAGTAATATCATTTTAAAAGGATAATATCAACTTACAAATATTTTTTAAGACAAAATAACAATTTTATTATATAATTTTAATACAATAAATATTGAAATTTTGGTGTTTAAATTTTGTTTTAAGGATGGTATTTCATGAGAAACATTGACTTTATTCTTGAAAGTGATGAGGGATTAAAGCCATCGGAACGACTTATTTTATTACTATTAGAAAAACATAGAATATTATATACAAATGATTTACTTGTTTTATCGAATTTATCATATAAAACATTAGTAGATTCTTTAACTACACTTGTTATGAAATCGTATATAACAAAGGAAACTGGGAAAGGCCGCAAGCAAAATAGATATAGTTTAATATAATTATATTATTGTAAACAAAAAGAGGGAGAGCTGTAAATATGCTCTTCCTCTTTTATACTTAAAATTCATCATCACTAATTAAATTTCCCGCGTCATGATCTTTCATTAATCGCTGCTTCAAATAATTTTCTTTCGTTGTTCTATCATCTTTATGCCCAACAGCTGCGGCGATGATATGAGGTGGTAATTGTTTATAGTCATATAAATATTGAACATAAAAATGCCGAAAAAAATGGGGAGTTATTTTTTCATTCTTTGTAAAAGATAAATCAGTTTCTTTTATAATCTTCGTAATATATTGAGACAGATAATTTTCTTTATACGCTGTATGATTTTTTGTTTGAAAAATTGTACCGCCATGCTTAATTCCTAATTCAATTGGCAGGCGTCGTCGTCTTCGAAAAGCAATGATTCTCTCAAACACAGCTTTATTAATGGGTACAATTCGTTCAGAATCTCCTTTTGTATTTACATAAAGATAATAACGATCACGTAATGCATCATATTCTAAATCTTTCCACCTTGCATGCGCAATTTCGGCAACACGTAATCCGGTCGTTGCCAATATAGAAAGCAAGGCATAATTGATAGGATTATTTTTATAATAGGAAAGCAATTGTTTTACTTCTTCATAAGATAACTCTCTTCTTGGTTTATGTTTTTTTGTTATCGTTGTACTTAGTATATCAATGTACAAAGGCTCTTTAATATATTCAATTTCATATAACCATTTTAAAAAAGAACGTGTAGTGCGTAACTTTCTACTTATTGTCGCCGGCTTATATTTTTCGTTAGATTGATAGGATATAGCTTCTTCAGCAAGCCACTTTTGATAATTACGAATATGTCGTTTTCGTAAATTTATCCAAACTTTACCTTCTATAAAATGTTCCACATCCATTTGTAAAAATTCCATATGCTCTTTAATGAAAAAATAAAACTGTGATAAATCTCTAGAATAGAGAAGACGGGATGTATCTTTTACTCGTTTTTCCTTATCAAAATGCGTTTGTCGATTTAAGTAATAATACAAAATTTCTTCGTCAGAAAAACCTTCGTATGAATATGTATGTTCACGTTCATTTTGTTCTTTTCGATCTTCCGCTGCCTTTAAAAAATCTTCATTCCATATCGCGATTGTATTTGCAAATTTCTCTTTGTTATTTTTATTGTGTAATAACGAATGTTGATTTTGAATTGGTAATAAATTAAATTTCACTTTATATCATATCCTTATTTATTTCACTTATATTATGAATGAAAGAAAATAAACTATACATACATTTTATTTTAAATTTAATGTATGTAAAATTCAATAGTTATTAGTAACCATAGAAAATCACACATTTTCTATGGTTAAGAATTCATATATAAATTTCGCTTTTGATGAGTCGATTTAAAATAATATATAATTTAATTTAAAAATAAAAAGAAATCAAATGTGTTATATAATATAATTATAGTTTTGTATTTATATATGATATAATAAATTTATGTTTTATTATGGTTATCTTTTACATTATGTGTTTATATTAATTATATTTAGTTTTGATTAGAAAGGATTTCATTTATGTACGATCATACATACGAACAATATATGGATACAAATGAGGTAAAAGAATATTTACGTATTTCAAATTTCACATTTAAGAAATTAATGAAAGAAAATAAATTGACGCCAATTAATAAAGACACGTGGCGATTAGATGGAAGTTTTTTGTTTCAAAAAAATCAGGTTACTGCATTACAATCTCAATTACATATAGAAGGAATGACATTAAACCAAGCAAGTAAACAGTTTCATATTAGTATGTATCAATTATGGAAATGGATTGAAGAGGAAGAGTTATCGTATACAATTCAAATGCATAGAAACAAAGAAACAAAGTTTGTTAAAGAGGGCGATGTAAAGAATCTGGCTGAAAAATTAGATGATGCCAATAGTCTTTATACATATTCTCGTAAATATAATGTTGTTTTATTTCAAAAATTTATACAAGGGAATACAATCGCCCGCATAACCTCTATTCCAAAAAGAGGAGACATTATCGTCACAGATGAATTTGGAAATGAGATGACATTACAGCAGGCAAAAGAAAGCGGCTTTTTAGCAACGTATCAATTATCAGACAAACCGAGAAGTCACCATCAAAAATTTGTGAAGTTTCGTTTTTTGAAAACACACAATTTACGAAGTGATATTTTCCAGCGCATTGATTTTTTATTGCAATATGTCTCACCACGAAACCTTCGAATTTCTGAAGAACACAATTTCTGGATTATTGAAATTCGCCAATCGCTCATTCAAGTTCCTATGCAAATTCAACAAGAGTGGATTGACTCTCTTATGCCCTATATAATAGAAGGGAAATTAGTAAAACGGCCAAATAATAATATTTACTTAGATAGCAATAGTGTTACGAAAAGTGTTGTACTATCTTCATCAGAGTATCAATCTATCTCAAACATTGTAACTGAAGAAAAGATATCAATTGAAGAATTTATTACTTCTGCAATTCGTGAAAAATTAGATCGCCATACAATGAAATACTAAAAGGCTTATCATGTTATTGATAAGTCTTTTTATATACAAAAATATCCAAAATATCTTAAAAACGACCTTTCAGATTCTTTTTTAAGAGGAGATAATCTACAAAGTAATACGATAAGATTCGATTTATATAAAGATTCGAAAAGGGACTTATAGAAACCTTAAATAAATTTGGTTATATTTTGAAGTAAATTAAGTTACATGTAGTTTACATAATAATTTTATGTTCCAAATAATTAAGTAGAATAGCAAAGAATAGATAACATTTCTTTATACATCTTTATAAAGAAAATGTTATGTGATTATCCTGCTAATACATTTAATATGAATGATATATATGGAGGGATAACAATGAATATTCAAATTGTGTTGTTTGCTGGATTTGACGAGCTAGATTCAATAGGGCCTTATGAAGTATTAAAACGTGCAAATGAGTTTGGAGCAAATTTCGATGTGAAAATGGTTTCAGTACACTTGAATTCGGTGACTGGATTTTATGGTTTAACAGTTGAAGTCAATGATTTTCTTAGTGAAGATAATTGCCCAGATATTTTAATCGTGCCAGGTGGTGGATGGAACCATAAAGGTGAGAAGGGAGCACGAATAGAAGCAGATAAAGGTGTATTACCTAAATGGATTGCTAAGTTTTATGAGAAAGGATCAATTATTGCTGGTGTTTGTACAGGCGGAATGCTAATGGTTGTTTCAGGCATAACAGCAGGACGGAAAACAACGATGCACCATCTTGCGCAAAAAGAAATGGCATCATACGGCTGCGAAGTACTGGGTGCTAGAATTGTTGATGATCATGATATTATTACTGCAAGAGGAGTAACCTCTGGTATTGATTTAGCTCTATGGATTATTGAACGTTTTGTAGGTTCTGAAGTAGCGTATTCCGTTGAAAGAAGACTGGAATATGAAAAAAGAGGTACGGTATGGCGAAGAACATAATTTTAATTTACAGAAGAAAGAAGTAAATTTTTAAGGAAAATCAGTACTTTATAATGAAGTGCTGATTTTTTATTTATACCGCTATTCGTTCGCTACAAGAAAACGAAAAATATAGCTTTCTATATGTGAAAATAAATGATATAATTTCAATTAAAGTGTAATATTACACTTTAATTGGAGGGGGAGGATAAATTGAAAAGCAGTAAAATAATAATTTCTGTAGTAATATACACAAGCTTACTAACGGTCTCTATACATACATATATAAAACAGCAAGCTCAACCTGTCATAGCGGATGCCGGACGGTTACTTCCGACAAAAGTTAAACGAATCGAAAGCGTTGAAGATGGAAAGAAATTACAACAATTTGTTCGGGACGCAAGTGCTTCAAATGAAAAACTCTCTATTGCGGGGATGCAGCATACGCAAGGTGGCCATACATATTATCCAAATGGCACTGTTTTGGATATGAAAAGTTACAATAAAATATTGGAGTTCAATCCAAAGCAAAAAAGAATAAGAGTGCAAAGCGGCGCAACATGGAATGATATTCAAAAGGTGATTAATCCATATGGTCTTGCGATTCAAGTGATGCAATCGCAAAATATCTTTACGATAGGTGGTTCTTTAAGTGCAAATGTACATGGACGAGATATACGGCATGATGCACTTATAGATACAGTTGATTCATTTCGGTTATTAATGGCAGACGGTAACATTAAAAATGTCAGTAGAAATGAAAATGCAGAGTTATTCTCTCTAGTAATAGGTGGATATGGTTTATTTGGGGTTATTTTAGACGTTACATTAACATTAACGAAAGATGAACTATATCAAACACGAACCAAGACGTTAGACTATCGTGAATATACTTCCTACTTCAAGAGACACGTGGAAGGTGATGAAGGGGTGCGTATGCATTTAGCACGTATTTCTGTTGCGCCAGATTCATTTTTACGTGAGATGTACTTGACAAATTACGTTCTCGCTACGAATCAAGAAAAGCGAGAGCAATATAGTACATTAAAAGAAGAGACAAATGTTGTCCTGCCAAAGTTTTTTCTTGGGTTATCTAGATACAGTGACTGGGGAAAAACAATGTTTTGGAATACCCAAAAGAAATATTTTGAACATACGGATGGATCCTATGAAACTCGTAATAACGTCATGAGATCAGATAGTGCATTCATGGAATATGAAAATCCGAATCGTACAGAAATTTTACAAGAGTACTTTATTCCAGTTGATAACTTTTCTACCTATATAGATGACTTAAGAAATGTATTAGAACATGACGAACTAAATCTTCTTAATATTACCATTCGCTATGTGACAAAAAACGAAAGTGCGGTTTTATCATATGCGAAAGAGGATATGTTTGCTCTTGTTCTTCTTATTAATCAAGGGCGTTCTGAAGAAGAAATAGAAAAAACAAAAAAAGTAATTCAGAAGATGATAAACGTTACTTTACAACATGATGGCAGCTACTATTTGCCTTATTATCAATATCCGGAAAAACAGCAGTTACAAAAAGCTTACTCACATTCAGATGAGTTTTTTCAAAAAAAGAGGGAATATGATCCGCAAGAACGGTTTGTTAATTTATTTTACAAGGAGTATGGTCAATGACATATACAAGATTTGTAGTTTCACAAAGTCTCATTATGATGGCAGGAAGCATGGTATTTCCTTTTTATGTATTATTGCTAAGGAACGTAGGAAATAGCTTTTCACAATTTGGATGGGCATATGGTTTATTTGCATTAACATCAGCGCTTGCCTATCCTTTAATCGGTAAGGTTTCTGATCGGTTTGGTAATAAAAAGCTGTTAATTGTATATTCCTGGTCAATGGCTTTGTTAATGTTATGTTTTCCAATCGCAACAGAAGTTTGGCATGTATATATTTTGCAAATTATGATGGGATTGTTAGGGGCTATGCAGAAAAATGCAGAAAAAACATCGCTTGCACGAAAAGTAGAACGTCAAGAAGCTGGCTATGAAATTGGAAAATATCATGTTTGGACATCTTTAGGAGCAGCGATAGCCATTATTTTAACAGGGTATTTAGTGGATTTTTTAACGATTGGAACGATTTTTTATGTCGCTTCTATTCTTTATATGATAAGTGGGATCGTACTTTGCCGAACAAACAACAAAACCGCATATAGCCGATAACATTTGTTTTCGGTTATATGCGGTTTGCAGAGGTTTAATTTACATTTAGGTGCTGTAAAAACAGCGTAGCTGATACGTATCGTTTCGCTAATCTTTGTACATACGCAGTATGAACCGATAACGTTGCAATTACAATTGCATTTCGAATGGCTTCGCGTTGTTCCTTGTTTATATGCTCAATTTCAGCCGCCAGCTCATCGGCTTTTTCTTTAATTGTTTGTTCAATTGTATACATCGTGTTATGTGAATTTAATTGAACGAAACCTTGTTGATTTAATTGTTCAAATAGAGAAGAGTAACAAACATATAATTGAATAGGATTAATTAAATCATCAGTGCGATCTGCAGGATCATTAACAATAAGCTTTAGTAACTTTCGAATGGATTCAAAATCGAGCGCTGTTTTTAAATCTTCTACAATAAATAATAAGGCCGCTTGTTCAATTGAATATTTTTTTCCCTTTTGCGGAGAGCCAATCATTTCTTTTATATCACGTTTCACCCAATTTTGGAGTGCTGTAATAGAAAAGTTAGTATTTTCAATTTGATTCCCTAGAGCTACAATTTCGTTTAATGAGAATCCAATATCCGTTTCTTCGATTTTAATCAGTTTTTCAAAAATAGGTGCTAATGCAGTTGTAATAATGGCTGTAAAACTTTGACCGCTTTCAATATCTTCTTTATGTGACTTTGCCCAGGCTTCTTGTAAAATTGCAAGAGGCTTTTTTGTATCCCATCCTCTAAGAGAAAGAAGAAGCATCCCCATTTCGCTTCGTGTGAGATGAAATGTTTCCATCTTTTCACCTCCAATAATTTAAAGGTTCTTATGAACTTATATTATGCATTGTTCTATATAAAGTCAATTTTATTTTCACGATTAGTCTTGTAGTTAATCAAGTTAATAATTTTAATAAATAACTCTTGATTATTCTTGTGAAAGTTCATATAATAAGTTCATAAGAACTTTTCAATTAACTTTAAAAATCATCTATCTTTTTCATGAATTAAGAGAAGGGTAGATATTATATACATTTATAGAAGAAGGGGAATGAATAGTAAATGTTAAAAAAAATGGTCACAATATTGACAGCATTTATGTTTGTCTTTGCTGCTAGTAGTTTCATTTCAGTAGATAGTGCTTACGCAAAAAGCTACAAATCTGGTAAAAAATCATATAGTCCAAGTTCAAGTCAAACACAAAAATCAAAAGTAGATTTGAATAAAAAAGATTCTAATGTAAATGCAAATAAAACAACAGATTCAAAAACAAAAGCAACAAATACGGCACCAAAAAGTAATAAAGGAAGCTTTATGAAAGGTCTTTTACTTGGTGGTCTTGGTGGTTTATTAATGGGAAGCTTATTTGCTAACATGGGAGCTCTTGGCTCTGTATTAGCATTTATGGTGAATATGCTAGTAATGGCTGGTATTATTATGCTAGCAGTTCGCGCCTTCAAATATTTTAAAAACCAACGTAAGAAACAGGTGGAAGAAGCAGCATGGAAACGATAAAAATATCTGAACAAGAGCTGATCAACGCACTTTGTGTATATATTGCAGAAAAACGTCAAGTTGCCCCGGAACAAGTGTCGGTGGAACTGATGTACGATGACGATTATGGTTTCTCAGCTGAAGTAGAAGTAAACGGTCGTCAACAAATTTTAATTCAAGCAAATTTAATCGAGGCACTTCGCTTATGGCTTGATATGGAATATAACATTAATCCATTTGCGGCAAGATTACAGCTTGAATTACATGATGAAGAAGGTATTATCGCTTTTGCGAATTTAAATAACTCTTATGAGTAATATAAAATAGCTGTTGAGATGAACGATCTCGGCAGCTATTTTTTGTTTGTAAAAGAATATATATGTTTAGAAAGCATAAGGAATTTTCATAAAGGTGTTTTATTGTTATCTATAGACTGAATGAAATGCTCTACTATTTTATTAAAACTGTCCGCTTCTTCTAAAAATGGACAATGACAGCTATTCTCAAAAATGATAAGCTGAGAGTTTTGAAGATGCTTGTGTAAATGTTCGCCTGCTGCAACCGGAATGAGCTTTTCTTCTCTGCCGAAACAAAGTAAAGTGGGAATGGAAATTTGAGCTAGGTAGTCTCGATAATCCACAACAGACTGGTCGAACAAAATAACGCTTGCGATAGACTCTGGGATCGTTGTCACTTCTTTTAATATCCACTCAAAATCATCTTCAGAAAGAGGATGTTTGAACATTAATGATATAAATTCTTTCAAGAAGTTAACTCGATTCATTTGTATTTCTCGCATAATATGAATAAGGACCGGAAGATCAAAAGCCCCAATTGGAAAATCAGTCCATTTGAAATCAGAAGCTAGTTCATCTACGATAACAGAGGCTTTCACATTGCTTTCTCCAAATTGTTTTAAATATTCCCAAACAACAAATACTCCCATAGACCAGCCAACTAAAACAACGTTCTCAAGGGATAATTTTTCGATAAATGTCTGTAGATCGCGAGCATAGTTTGCAATGGTGTGCCCGGATTGAACGTGTGAAGAACGGCCATGGCTTCGTAAATCTAGTGAAATCGCGCGGTAATTTTCACTGAAATATGGTAGTTGTTTATGAAAAAAACGACTACTCATCCAAACTCCATGTACGAATATAATTGGGGTTCCTTTTCCTTGCTCTTCATAATAAATATTCACATCATTATCAAGTTTTAAATAAGGCATGTACGTAAGCCTCCTTTTCAAAAAATAAGTTAATATATTCGAAAATATGTTTTATTTCAGCTGTGTATTCAAAGTTTCTTATATAAATCTAAAAATCCTCTTTTGTGTTGGATTATTTAAATGGTGAAATTTTACACAGCAGTACAGAAATCTCTATTTTTTGCGTAAAATCAAAAGAAACTTTGATTATTTATAAAAAAATTCGCCTAAAATATTGTCATATCTTGCCCTTTAAGATATCCTTTTGTAGAGAGGTGAAATCATGGGAAAAGTACTTATTTTCGGGCATAAAAACCCAGATACAGATGCAATTTGTTCTGCAATTGCATATGCAGAGTTAAAGAAAGAATTAGGAATGGATGCTGAGCCTGTTCGTTTAGGTGAAATCAGCGGAGAAACACAATTTGCTTTAGACTATTTCAAAGTAGAAGGACCACGTTGTGTTGAGACAGTAGCAAACGAAGTGGATAATGTTATTTTAGTTGATCATAACGAACGTCAACAAAGTGCGAATGATATCGAGTCTGTTCGTGTATTAGAAGTAATCGATCACCATCGTATTGCTAACTTTGAAACGAGCGATCCTTTATACTACCGTTGTGAGCCTGTTGGTTGTACAGCTACAATTTTAAATAAAATGTACAAAGAAAACGGCGTTGCAGTTCGTAAAGAAGTTGCAGGATTAATGTTATCTGCAATCATTTCTGATTCTTTACTATTTAAATCTCCAACTTGCACAGATCAAGACGTAGCAGCAGCTCGTGAACTAGCAGAAATCGCTGGTGTAGATGCGGAAAGCTACGGCTTAGAAATGTTAAAAGCTGGTGCAGACTTAAGCGGTAAAACAATGGAGCAATTAATTTCTCTTGATGCAAAAGAGTTCCAAATGGGCACTGCAAAAGTTGAAATCGCACAAGTAAACGCTGTTGATACAAATGACGTTCTTGTACACCAAGCAGAATTAGAAAAAGTAATTTCTGCAGTAGTTGAAGAAAAAGGTTTAGACCTATTCTTATTCGTTGTAACAGATATTTTAACAAACGACTCTGTTGGCCTTGCAGTTGGTAAAGCAGCACAAGTTGTTGAGAAAGCATACAACGTAACGTTAGAAAACAACACAGCCACTTTAAAAGGTGTTGTTTCACGTAAAAAACAAATCGTTCCTGTATTAACAGAAACATTCCAAACTCTATAAGAGAAGCTTTGGACGAAAAGGAAAGAACAAGCAGATATACAGTCTACTTGTTCTTTTTTTGTTTTTAGGAAGTATGAAACTTCGGATATTAAGGCCTGTTGTTTTAATGTTTCATATAGGAAAGATGGAAAGTGAATAGGAAGAAAAGAAAAACCTTATATTTTTATCTGTGAATGAAAAATGCTATGATTTTATTGCTGGTTATTTTGTCATATCTTAAAAGTAATAATGAAAAAATGAAGCAGATTATATAGGATTGAAAGAGAAAAGAGGTAAAAAGGTAACAATGAAAAGACTATGCATAATTCCATGTGGGAAAAAGAAGATTTGGGATAAGCGCCCTGATATGGGGCCGACAGAAGCGAGAGAAGTGTATATTAGTCCATTTGGAAAAGCGTGCCAAGCGTATGCTACTCAATTTTTTACACACTGGGTTATTTTATCCGCAAAGCATGGATTTTTACTGCCAACCGATATAGTGAAAGAAAACTATGATCTTGCTTTTAATTCGAAAAGTAGTGAGATTATTAGTATAGAACAACTAAAAAAACAGATAATGGATAAAGACTTACTAGACTTTGATGAAATTGTTCTGCTTGCAGGCAAGAAGCATAAAAAAGTAGTGACAAAGTTATACCCAGAAGAAATCATTTATTATCCATTAGAAGGTTGTAAAGGGATTGGATATATGTTGCAGAGGCTGAAGAAGGCAGTTGAAAATCATAACGAGATTAAAAAAATTGATTAATATGGAAGATTAATAATTAATTATTGAAAAATAAAGGGGCATTAGGACTCCCTCTTTATTTTAAAGAGAATTTTGATTAAGATCAAACTATATAAATCCATATTAATGTTCCAATACATATGTCACTGCTATACAATACACAATATGCCCGCTACTGGATTGCTCCTTTTGTTTAAAACATGGCATGTGGTAGAAAAAGGTCCTGACCGCTCCTATGCACGGTCAGTCGCTCGCGCTCTCCCATAAAAAGAAGAGCGGTTTTATGTTTTGTATATATATAAATGTTAGTTATAGTTTATTACTTGCTCCATAAGGTTTCTTATCTCTTTGACTGGTGGTTTTTTGTCGTATATATCAATATATGAAAAATTGTAATTTAAATTTCTAACAAAACCTTTTCCGATTTTTTCCTTTAGGAAAGGGAATATTTGTCCAGTATAGTCTTCAAGAGATTTACAATAATATTTTTCATCTAAATAAATGCTATATTTACATGTTAGCTCTACTAGTGGGTTACCTTCAGAATCATATACATCTTTAGAGTCAAAAATGTCTATTAGTGCAAATCTATCATTAAGATAAACCTTTTTCTTCTTTTCAGGCTTATTAGAAAGAATAAAAGCGATACCTATTGCGTTTATCAATATGTTGCCTCCTATAAATATAAAGTGAAACTTTAATCAGCCTTCAACAATCGGACTTTTACGGGCAGTACTTCTTCCAATTAATTTCTTTGCCTATGCTGAATTTTAAGGTGGGGGGCTTACTGCCTATAAATGCGGTATAAAGAAAGATACTAATAAAATATATCGATATATGCTAAATGTAAAGGGGTAAGGTGGATTTAGAGAAGAATCTGTTAATTTAGTTGGAGAAGTATAGAGTACAATGACTTTTAACAAATGATATAATGCTAATAGATGAAAGACTAAGAAAAGCAGGTGAATCTTTTTTGTTTACAAAAGCACAAGAACTTTTAGCTTCCTATTTTGGCTATTCGTCATTCCGTAGAGGGCAAGATGAAACAATTAAAAATATATTGGATGGAAAAGATACCGTTTGTATTATGCCAACAGGCGGCGGGAAATCTTTATGTTATCAAATTCCAGCATTAGTGTTAGAGGGAACAACATTAGTTATTTCTCCACTTATTTCTCTAATGAAAGACCAAGTTGATACCTTAACTCAAAATGGTATTCCAGCAACATACATTAACAGTTCTATTTCAATTACGGAAGCAAATCAGCGCATTCAACTAGCGAAACAGGGGCATTATAAATTGTTATATATCGCACCGGAGCGCCTGGATTCAATTGATTTTATTGATCAACTTATTGATATGAAGATCCCATTAATTGCAATTGATGAAGCTCACTGTATTTCACAATGGGGACATGATTTTCGTCCGAGTTATTTACATATTCATCGTGTACTTGATTATCTTCCATTTCAGCCAATCGTACTTGCATTGACAGCAACAGCAACACCCCAAGTACGACAAGATATATGCAGCGCTTTAGGAATAGCAGAACAGAATACAATTATGACGACTTTTGAACGAGAAAATTTATCGTTTTCCGTTGTAAAGGGACAGGACCGTGACGCCTTTTTATCAGGATATATTCGTCAGAACAAAAAAGAAGCGGGAATTATTTATGCAGCGACGCGTAAAGTTGTTGATGCGCTGTATGAAAAATTAAATAAAGAAGACGTTTCGGTCGCACGTTATCATGCTGGTATGAATGATAATGATCGAAATGAACAACAAGAACGGTTTTTACGAGACGAAGTAAATGTAATGATTGCGACGTCTGCGTTTGGTATGGGAATTGACAAATCGAACATACGGTATGTGATTCATTATCAACTTCCAAAAAACATGGAAAGTTATTATCAAGAAGCAGGACGTGCTGGACGTGATGGGTTAGATAGTGAATGTATCTTGCTATATTCACCGCAAGATGTGCAAGTACAACGTTATTTAATTGATCAATCAACAGGAGCGTCTCGATTTTCTAATGAATTAGAGAAACTGCAACATATGACAGATTATTGCCATACAGAGAATTGCTTGCAATCATTCGTTCTACAATATTTTGGTGAAGAGCCGAAGCAAGACTGTGGCCGCTGCGGCAATTGTACAGACGATCGAAATAGTGTCGATGTTACAAAAGAAGCACAAATGGTAATGTCATGCATGATTCGAACAAATCAACGTTTCGGTAAGCAAATGATTGCACAAGTATTAACAGGATCAAAAAATAAAAAGGTAATGGAATTTAATTTTCATACATTACCAACATACGGACTGCTGTCAAATCAAAGTGTAAAAGAAGTGAGTGAGTTCATTGAGTTTTTAATCTCAGAAGAACTCATTGCAGTTGAGCATGGCACGTATCCGACATTAAAAGTAACGGCAAAAGGAAAAGATGTTTTACTTGGGAACCAACCTATTTTCCAAAAAGAAAGAGTAGAAACAAAACAAATAGTGAAAGATCATCCATTATTCGAAGAGTTACGTCATGTGCGTAAAGAAATCGCCCAAGGAGAAGGAGTACCGCCATTTGTTATTTTCTCCGATCAAACATTGCAAGATATGTGTACAAAACTACCGAAAACACGAGAGGAAATGTTAGGTGTAAAAGGAATCGGGGAACATAAGCTTGATAAATATGGAAATGTATTTTTGCAAGTTATCACGAATTTCATCGAACAGCATTCCGATATAGATGCGATGATTACAACAGAAGTGATAACTGAACGTAAGCAGTCAAAAAAGGCAATGAAAAATTCTCATCATGCAACATATGAAATGTATGAACAAGGGAAAGAGCTTTCTCATATCGCTGAACTACGTGAGTTGTCTTTGCAAACTGTAGAAAATCATTTACTTCGTTGTTTTGAAGAAGGAATGGAAGTAGATTGGCCAAGGTTTGTTCCGAAAGAATATGAATCTATAATTGCAACCGCAATTGAGAACGCTGATGGTGGTCTGAAGGCTATAAAAGAACAACTTCCTGATTATATAAGTTATTTTATGATTCGTGCTTATTTACAAATGAAGAAATAGTAGTGTGATAGGATAGAAAGGGGTAATAACATGTATGAACCCGTTTTTCTTTACAAGTGATGACTGATTTGTATAAAGTAGAATCAATATTTGTTTTATATGTATTCTAATGTATCTAGATTTTTCATATATTTAAGGATTGAGGGGAATTTGAAAGGGGAGTAAGGTATGAATAAACTAGTATTTAAACAATTTAAGATGACAAGAGGTTATTTTATTAAAAACGTAGAATCACTTTCGAAGGAAATAGTAAATGTGCAGCCCGACGGTTTTAACAACACGATTCAATGGCATATCGGCCATGTATTAACGGTTGCTGAACAGTTTATGCTTGGCTTTCCACATAAAACGACCCATCTTCCTGCGAATTACATCGAATTATTTGGAAACGGTACAAAGCCGGCTGATTTGAAAGATGATGTACCTACTGTAGATACACTCATTATAGAGTTGAAAGATCAGTTAGTTCGTCTTCAACAAATTCCTGCTGAAAGGTTAAATGAAACGCTGGAAAAACCATTTATGGGACTTGAAACTTTTGGAGAATTAGCAGGTCTTACTTTAATGCATGAAGCAAACCACTTAGGGCAAATTCAAGCAATGAAGCGTATCATTGAACATGCATGAGTAAAGAATTAGTACAAAAAATAATTTAGTGACTTTCAAAAGGAGCTATTCTCAGAGAGATAGCTCCTTTTGATTATGGACTTTAGTCTGTTGAGCCTGCAGAAGGCGAAACATCCCCCCTGGTTATGAAGTGTATTGAACCCTATAAGCTAGACTTTTTTCAGAGTGATTTCTCACTCCGATTTTTCTTTTAGTTATTATCCGGTTTCGATACGATTTCAACTGTGTTTTTTGAAAATGTATTACATCATAGTTCTATCCAGTAACGCTGAACAATTTTGCCAGTATCAGGGGAAGCTACTTCATTTTCTAGGATACCTCCAACTTTTTGAATGGTTTTGGCAGAGCCGATATTTTCTTTGTCACAAGTAATTAACATTTTCTCTAATCCTAATTTTTTCGCTTCAAGTAAGGAAAGCCGGAGTTGCTCAGTGGCGTAACCTTTTCGACGTTCATCGGGGTGCACGCTATAACCGATATGTCCGCTCTCTATTAGTAAATCTGGCGTTAATCGATGGCGGATATTGATAAAACCAACTATTTTTCCCTTTTCAATGCTCAAAAACTGAGTAGATGGAACTCGATTTGGTGGTAAATTTTCTCTTTTTTTCTGCGAATTGACTTTTTTAAACCATTCGTCAATGGAATCAAAATGTTGTAAGGAACAACTTCCGTACGGTTGTTCTCTTGAATTTAGGAATGCTTGTCGATAAGCCATGATTTGTTTGCTATGCTGGTGTGTTGGTTTCACTAATTTCATTGTCATCATCTTTCTCCTATATCATTTTTTACATTTTTGTCTATTACATATTTCTTATCACTAAGCAGTTTCTCTTATAGTTTATAATATTCAGAATAAAATAGACAGATTAAGGCGAGTTTTTTCCTTTTAGTCCCTCTGCACTAAATTTTTCATACGGTTTAGCTCATTGTCTAACTCGTTTAAAATAAGGAATAGAGTATTTTTCGTACGAGTAGAATAACCATAATCCGAACTATAGTAATGAGCGCTTTAAAAAACAATTTTCTACATCAGTATGGATTAAAAATTTCATGTAGATTTTTTGGTAAACCTTTTATAAATACTTGACTTATAGCTTCCATTTTTAATACAATTAATCTCCGACTGAAAATTCCAACGAATGGGAGGGAATTCCAAAATGAATGACATTTATGAACTAGAGTTAGAGAAATTAAATCGTACGCTTTCGAAAATTAATCACCAATTGAAGAAACTAGAGAGTATCCCAGTTTATCATGGAGAAAATTTTACAGAACAAGTGCTTGAAACGATGCGAGAATCAAGTCGTCAAAAATTTCGAATTGCCAGTGAAGAACCTTATTTTGGACGATTAGATTTTCAGGAAGAAGGCCATGCGCAGCCAGCACCTATTTATATTGGTAAAGTTGGTGCCTCTGATGAAGAAACGCAGCAACCAATCGTTGTTGATTGGCGGGCGCCTGTTGCCAGTATGTTTTATTCATTTACAGGAGGAGAAGATGCAGCTTTTTATGATTCTCCAGAAGGAATCGTTGAAGGAATTGTTCACTTAAAACGCAACATTGCTGTTAGGAATCAAACACTCGAACGTGTTGTAGATACATACGTAAGGGGAAGCGAGGATCTCTCTCTAGCAGATGATTTTCTTCTCTATCGCTTAGGGGAAAATAAAGATAACAAATTAAAGGATATTGTTTCAACAATCCAAGCAGAACAAAATGATATTATCCGTGCTGAAAAAAATGTTCCTCTTATTATTCAAGGTGTTGCAGGGAGTGGAAAAACAACGATTGCTCTGCATCGTCTTGCCTTTTTAATTTATCAATACCAAGAACAGCTCAAGGCTGAGAAAATGATCGTTTTTGCACCAAACAGTATATTTCTTGATTATATTTCCAGTGTTTTACCAGAACTTGGTGTTGGTGATATTTATCAAACTACGTTTCAAGACTGGGCATTACATACTTTAGAAAATAGTGTTTTTGTAAAGAATACTGATACACAACTTCAACAAGCATTCTCCATGCATAAAAACAAACATGAGATCATGGCTGGAAAATTAAAAGGATCAATTGAGTTTCAACTATTTATTAAACAAGGTTTGTCCAACTACGAGAAAAGTATAGTGCTAACGAAAGATTTTGAACCTTGGGATGGTTCCGTATTACAAGGAAAGGTAATTCAGCAATGGTTTGAAACAGAATATAAACACTATCCAGTTGGAAAGCGGAGAGAGCGAATCGTAGCTCGTATGAAGCGTTGGATTGAGATGGAACTTAAGGTGGTTTCAGACACAAATAAAAAGAAACAACTTAAAAAACAAGCAACGCAAAGACTGAACAGTTATTTAAAGTGTTGGCCGAAGATGACTGCATTATCTTTTTACAGTATGCTAATGAAACAAGATGATATTTTAAGTGTATTGCCAGCTGAACTCGTACAAGAAACAGCAAAAAACTGCCGAAAAAAAGAAGTGGAACTAGAAGATTTAGCACCGCTTATTTATATTCATCACTATTTAGAAGGCATAAAGATTGGACAGAAATTTCATCATGTTGTAATAGATGAAGCGCAAGATTTCTCGCCATTTCAACTTTCCATTTTAAAAGAAATAACGCTTGGTAATTCTTTTACTATTTTAGGTGATTTATCACAAGCTATTCATGAGTATCAAGGTATTAACGATTGGACAGAGTTTCAAGATGTATTTGATCACAACGCACAGTACTTTGAATTAACGAGAAGTTATCGCTCAACAAAAGAAATTATTTATTTTGCAAATGAAGTGATTCAAAATGCAAATATTCCAGTAGGTCTTGCTAATCCAGTATTTCGCAGCGGTGAAAATGTAAAAGTCGTCTCAACAAATGATCAATTGCAATCTATTTTATCTACTGTAAAGACTTTACGAGAACAAAATGTAAAAACGATTGCGATTATCGGACGTACAGAGGAAGAGTGCCGTGAGATATACGGAAAACTCGCTGAATCTGGTATTTCTACAAATATAATAAAAGCTAATCAAAGTAAATATGAAGGCGGTATTTCAGTCGTTCCTGTTTATTTAGCGAAAGGATTAGAATTCGATGCAGTATTACTGATGGATGTAGATGCAACACATTATAAACAAACAAAGCAAGATGCTAAATTGTTATATGTTGGGTGTACTCGCTCCCTACATGACTTATGGATTTTTTATTCGGGGACATGTTCACCTTTAATTCAACAAATTCCAAAAGAGTTGTACGAAGAAAGGATAGATGATTAATTAAGAAGAAAATGAAAGTAAAAGCTATAACTCTGAAAGCATACTATGTTCAATGGTACTTTTAGGGTTATATCTATTTTTTATGAGTTGTTCTAAAAAGCATGTTTACTCAGCGGGTCTTGGTCCTGCATCCATTCCTGAGTTTTCTACTGTTAAAACAGGACGAACTGTCATATCTGCATTTATATATACTTGACATGATAGACGTAAGTAATCCTCTACACCTTTTTCCGCAATTGCGTATTTTTCAACCTTACCAGTTTCACAAAAATTACCATCTAATATTTCCACGCGGCAAGTTGTACATTTTGCTTTTCCGCCGCAGCGATGAAGAATGTTCACACCATTATCTTCTAGCGCGAACACTAATTTTGTTCCTAATTCTACTTCAAAAGTTCCTCTTCCTTGAACGGTTAATTTTGGCATTTTATACTCTCCTTCTATAAAATATGAATAAGATAATTATCACCTTGCCCTGTAAAAGGTAAACATTAGAGCAACGATATTTCCAAAATAAAAAACTTATTATAAAATTTTTTGACTCCCGTAACTTTTTTCTTTATTGAATCGTTTATTAAATAAGCGCGCTTAAAAGGAGTGATCACTTTGAATACGAAAAGAAAGTTGATTTTACAACCTAATTCAGAAATTCAACAATCAAATAGATCTATTATTATTAAACATTACGCAGAGCTAAAGCGTTATTGTACATTTTTAACGAAAAACATATGGGACGGAGAAGATCTCGCACAAGAAACGATTTGTAAAGTGTTAAAAAAATATACGGATACGGAATGGAAGCAAAGTATTTGTTTAACGTTGCTGTACAAAGTAGCTCGCAATCAATGGCTGGATCAAATGCGAACAAAAGCATATGAAACAGAAAGCGATAAAGAAGCTTCTTATGAACCGCATGAAAATGTTGCTGAATTATATGATTTAATCGAAACGATACTATCTTGTTTAAATGAAATGCAAACTGTCATTTTCTTATTAAAGGATGTGTTTGAATATAGCTTAGCTGATATTGCAGCTATTACTTCTATGTCAGAAGGAGCAGTAAAAGCTTCCTTGTTTCGAACACGTAACAAACTGAAAACGATAAAAGAAGAGGAACGTTTTGTAATTTCAAAAGACATGGAAGAAGATATGGAAATACTCGTAAAAGCGATTCGGCAACAAAGGCCAGAGTTATTAGTAAAACTCATGCCAACACTGCAATTTTCAAAAATCTCACAACAACAACCATCCCTTTTATTACACAAAAGATCTTCTTATAACTGTTTCTCATGTGCTGCTTAAACTAAAACGGTGGAGGGATTTTTCATGAATACGATTCCTTATGTGATAGAACAAACGAAATTAGGTGAACGTTCGTATGATATTTATTCTCGGTTACTAAAGGATAGAATTATTATGATTGGGCAAGAAATTAATGATCAAGTTGCCAGTAGTGTTGTAGCGCAGTTATTATTCTTAACGGCAGAAGATGCAGAGAAGGACATATCTATTTATATTAACAGTCCTGGCGGTTCAACTTCTGCAGGTTTTGCTATTTTAGATACGATGAATTATATTAAGCCGGACGTGCAAACCATTTGTATCGGTTTAGCTGCTTCGTTCGGAGCATTATTGTTACTATCGGGAGCAGAAGGGAAGCGATTTGCTTTGCCAAATAGCGAAATTATGATTCACCAGCCACTTGGTGGAACTCAAGGGCAAGCGACCGAAATTGAAATTTCAGCAAGACGGATTTTGAAATTAAAAGAACATATCAATCAAATCATTGCCGATAAAACAGGACAGCCAGTTGAGAAAGTAGCAAAAGATACAGAACGGGATTATTTTATGAGTACAGAAGAAGCAAAAACTTATGGTATTGTAGATGGGATTATCGGTTAACGGTGAAAAGAGGTTATTGAAGCATATTGTTCAATAACCTCTTTTTTTGAATGATAAGCAATTGAATTTTCTTAATTCATGGAATAAAATGAAAATATTATATATTTTTCCTTATTAATATATAAAATACATATTGTTTAAGGGGTTACAATGCAAAGAAAAAGATTAAGAGATTTAGATATTCGTATTGGAAAATTGAAACCAGGAACATTTAACGCAATTACAGATGTAGAAGGTGTTATCGTCGGTCACAAAACAATTTTAGATAAGGATGTTTGTTCTGGACTTACCGTTATTTTACCTAACAACGGGAATCTAGCTGGATCGCATTTTCCAGCAGGATTTTTCTCTTTTAATGGTACGGGTGAATTCACAGGAAGTCATTGGATTGATGAAACAGGCACTCTTGTAACTCCGATTGTTTTTACTGGTAGTCATTTGCTAGGATTAGCACATCATTTTCTTTCACGTGCTACAAGAAGAATCGAAAATTTAGAGCCTTTCTCAAATGGAGTAGTCGGAGAGACGTGGGATGGATGGTTAAGTGATTTAGAAAAAACATCTATGACATATGAGGATTTAGAAGAAGCGATTTCCCATGCCAAATCTGGAATAATCGAAGAAGGAAATGTCGGCGGTGGTACGGGAATGATTTGTTTTGAATTTAAAGGCGGCATCGGTACTTCTTCTCGCGTTATTAAATGTGAATCAGGGACTTATACAGTCGGCGCTCTTGTACAAACCAATTTTGGCAGAAGAGAAGATTTTGTTCTCAATCATAAACCCGTTGGCAGTATCTTAAATGAAACGGAAGTACCATTACCATGGAGCACTCCGGAAAATGCAGGCTCTCTTCTCGTTACAGTAGCAACGGATGCGCCGTTATTACCTTCACAATGTGAAAGAATATCAAAAAGAGCATCGCTAGCAATGGCTAAATTAGGTGGTATTGGAGAAGAAGGGAGCGGAGATTTCTTCCTTACTTTTTCAACGGGGAATTGCTATTCTTATGATAATGAAACTCCTTATCCTATCAATATGTTTCCATCAGAACAGTTAGATTTTATTTTTGAAGCAGCGATTGAATCTGTTCAAGAAGCAATTGTTAATTCTATGTGTATGGCAGAAACGATAACAGGACAAAAAGAGAGACAGGTACATGCATTGCCATTAGAAAAGTTAGTAGAAATCTTAAAATCTTAAACTAGGTAATGTATTGTCATCGACAGGGGGCCTTTATGTTTTATAGAAGGAAGTTTTATATTGTAAAAAGCGAGTTTGTTGAGATTTTTAACACGCATTTTACTGAAACAAATTTACCTAATCAACTTAAATATGGTTCACGGCTAATAGGTCGATGGCTGAAAGATAATGGTGATGGCACCGCCGAAGTTTTTGCTATATGGGAATATGACAGTTATGAGGATTATGTAGAAATTGAATCCAAAATTAGAAGTGATCAGGCTCATCTTAAACGGATTCATGACTGGTACGAAAAACACGGCGGAAGAGAGTATGTGTTAAAGGAGTATATACTGGAAATGAGAAATGAAGCTTTAGAATCAACTGTAACGGGAACCAAATCACATATGAATAAGTAATTTTAAGTATTCTTTTTTTATTAAAAAGGCGCGATTGTTCGAACTTGATCGATTTTTGTTATGAGTACACAAATAGGGGGACTATATATGTTTTCTCACGATCAAAATTGCTTTATTTGTAAGAAACACGAAGGAAGTATATCCGTACCAGGCGGTGTCATTTACGAAGATGACTTTGTCTATGTTGGACATGTGTATTGGGAGGAAGAGGAAACCTATTTAGGCTATTTGATGATTGATACGAAAAGACATACACCAGGATTGGCGGAATTAAATGAAAAAGAAGCGCAAGCATTCGGGCTCATTGTTAGTAGAGTAAGCCGTGCTTTAAAAGAGTGCGAAGGTGCGGAACATATTTATGCATTTGTATCTGGAAATGGTGTACCACATATGCATATGCATCTCATTCCGCGCTATCCGAACACACCGAAAGAATTTTGGTCTCCAACAAAAATTGCAACTTGGCCCGAGGCACCTCTAGGAAAAGAAAAAGAAATCGAACAATTATGTGAAAGGATTAAAAAGTATTTGGTGAATGAATATGAATATAACGGATAAACCTCAGCAGTTTTCATGGATAGGGAATGAAGAGATGTATATCGATGAAGTAAATATTGATCAATGCGGTGATGTAATCATCGGGAGATATGGCGGAAACAAAACTGCTGGTGCTAAAAAGAACGAAGACGGAGCATTAGTGTGGGCCCATGATGACTGGGAACTCGCTATGATTTTAGATGCTCATTATAGCGCGGAAAGTACAGCGTTATTAGTAAAAACAATGCAAAATGAGTTTTCTAATCTAAAAGTTTTGTTAGATGAATCGATAGAAACGGTATTTAAATCTGTGGAAAGACATATATTATCTATTTTTCAATCTGAATCATTTCAACAATCTTGTCAACGTATAAAAGGAGAGACGGCTTGTTTAATTTGTGTGCGAAAAGCAAATTATCTCTGGTGGTTATCCGTTGGAGATTGTCTAGTATATCTTCTGCATGATGAATTACATAAATTAGGTCAGTACACTTTGAATCAACGAAACTTCTATGAATGGATTGGTTTTATTAATACATTTTCATTACCAGTTCCTTGTTATTCATCTGGAGTTCGAGAATTGCGCACTGGACATAACCGTATTGTAATGGTGACAGATGGTCTATTAGAATGCAGCGAACAATATTACGAAAAACCATTCAACTTATATACTGATCTCTATGTAGATAAAGAGAGTATACAGCTAACGGATTGTATTGAAAAAGTATTACAGCATGTACATGAGCAGCATGGGAGAGATAGTGCGACTATTATAAGCTGGGATTATATCAATTCTTTACCATCTACTTATCCGAGCGATCAAATATTTCAAAAGTAAAGCTTAATACTTATAAAGAAGGAGGATAACATGGATTTAGAAATTGTTTTTGAAGAATTTCCGATGTTGGAATCTACGAATTTAGTATTAAAGAAAATTGAAGATGTTCATTTACAGGAACTATATGCAATCTATAGTAACGATAAAGTATTTGAATACTGCGGAATTATACCGAAACATAATATGAAGACGGTAAGTAAAATGATTCAGCACTTTGAGAGAGACTATAACAAACAGAGTAGAATTAAGTGGGGAATTTTTCAAAAGAATAAAAGCGATACATTAGTTGGAATTGTTGAAGCGATGGATTTTAATCGCAAGATAAATATGGTCACAATTGGATACTTTTTAGCGGAAGAATACTGGGGGAAAGGGATTGCATCTGAAGCAGTTCATGCCGTTGTGAAATTTTTATTTGAGGATGTCCATATAAATCGAATACAAGCTGATGTTATGCCAGTAAATGATATATCAAAGAAAGTACTTTTAAAGAACGGATTCATAAAAGAAGGATTAATAAGACAAGCTACATTATGGTCTGGGAAGGGGATTGTTGATTTAGAAATATATAGTATTCTTCAAGAGGATTATAAATGATGTAGACATATTTATAATCCTTCAATTAAACAATGAATGACCTTTTTCATAAAGTTAACTAGATAAAATCATTTTGAGGGGGAAAAGAAAGGTTGCTTTTTTCATAGATTGTTTAGAAAGAATGATATTTTTTTGTATTTAGGGGTAGTGAAAATTCTTAAGTTGATGGGCATGCGGTACTACCCCTACTAATTAAATCTGGGTGTTTTCGGCAATTACAACATTTCGATATACCCTTCTGTTCCATGCACGCGAATTCGTTGCCCATCTTTTATCAGTTTGGTAGCATTCTCCACTCCGACAACTGCTGGTAAGCCATATTCCCGTGCGATAACTGCTCCATGGGTCATCAGCCCACCAACTTCGGTGACTAGACCTTTTATGGATACAAATAATGGTGTCCAGCTAGGGTCAGTAAAGGAGGTCACTAATATATCTCCAGCTTCTAAATCCGCATCTTCCATGTTTAAAATGACACGTGCTCGCCCCTCTATCACTCCGGAAGAAACAGGAAGACCTACAATCGCTGCAGCTGGGAGATTTTCTCGTTTGTACTTACCCGCAATGATTTCACCATCAGACGTGATAACACGTGGAGGCGTTAGTTTTTCATATAATTTGTACTCACCTTTTCGTTTACTGACGATCTGGTAATCCAGTTTATTTGTACGGACGACTTCGTGAAGTTCTTCAAAAGTCAAGTAGTATACATCTTCAATTTCATGAATAACACCGTCTTGTACGAGTTGCTCGGCTTCTTTCAGTAAAGTCTGCTTATAAACGAAGTAGCGATTAATCATGCCGTATTTTGGGTATTCACGATAACCGATGAAATTCCGGATTAGGTCGATCATTCGTTTTGTTTCTTTCGCTTTTGGTTCGCCATCTGGTAATTGCTTTAATCGATATAATAACTCTTGTTCTTTTTTCAAAGCTTCCTGTCGCCCTTGTTCAAATTTCTGATTGCTAGCATTAGGCTCAAAGTTTTTGATATTACTAAGAATCATGGGGACAAGTGTAGTTGGTTTTTCGCTCCAACGAGTTTTAGTAATATCGATTTCCCCGGTACATCGCATGCCATATTTACTGAGATACTCATAGATAGCGTCTTGGGTTTCCTGTCCACCATTAAACTTTACGAGTTCATCCAAAAAGTTATCATCTTTTACTTGTTGTAAATAATCAATTACTTCTGGATAAGGACGAATCACATCTGCGACATCCAATAGCGCCAGACCCATTTCTGAAGTAATATTGTTTGGTACAGATAGTGAAAGCGTGTCTGCTACGTTTTTTTCACCTAACCACTTGTTCATTTTTTCGTTGATCCATGATGAAGCATCCATAGCAGCCATAATCACACCCAAACTTTGTGGGTCAAATAAAATCTTCTTTAATTTCTGGATATCTTCTAGAATAAAATCAAATAAATCTGATCCTGATTTCGTTTGGATGTTTTGTTTTAACTCTTCTATCGATATTTGACTACTCGTAATCAAATTAGAAACGATTGTCGGATCGTTTTCGATTTTTACTTGAAAACCTGAAGACGATATACCTTTATTGCTCTTACTGGGACTCTGTTCTTTTTTATCATCTGGTGACGATTTTATAAAATCTTCTCGCTCGATTATAGTCATGAGTGCGTCTTTTATGAGCGGATCGGATTGTCCTAATGTATCTATTATCGTTTTTCTGCTGACAGGCGAAGCCAGATTATGCGTGATATCAACAAATAACCTTCCACCAGCTTTAAACCTTGGTCCAAAAGATGTTAACTGGAATAAAGACATTCCCAATGGTTTCAAGGGGTCGGTCATCATTTGTTGATGACCAACAGATACATAAATGTGATTTTCTTGATCATTTGCTTCAGGGTTAGGATATAAAGTCGTGATTGGACGACTCTGGACAATATAAAATGTATCATCAACTAAACACCATTCGATATCTTGCGGACAGCCAAAATAAGCTTCAATCTGTCTGCCTATGCGTGCTAGTTGTAATATTTGTTGTTCAGTAAGTGTTTGAATCTTTTGCTGAGCAGGATCGATCTGCTTTGTCTCTGTCCCGCCTTCTTTTAGGGCATAAATAGCTGATTTTTTGGTTGCTATCATCTTATCGACGATTTCCTCTTCCTGTACTTTATAACAATCGGCAGATACCAGGCCAGAGACCAGTGCCTCTCCAAGCCCATAACTGGCATCGATTGATAGCAGCTTTCGGTTAGAAGTAATCGGATCAGCGGTAAATAAAATCCCTGAAACTTGCGGGAAAACCATCCTTTGAACGATAACGGATAAATAAACTTGACTGTGGTCAAATCCATTTTGCATACGGTAGATTACCGCTCGATACGTAAATAGGGAAGCCCAACATTTGCTGATATGCTGCATGATTGCTTCTTTGCCGATGATATTTAAATAGGTGTCTTGTTGACCAGCAAAAGAGGCATGTGGTAAATCTTCAGCAGTCGCACTAGAACGCACTGCATAAGCATGTTCATCACCGAACTTGGAGAGATAGTGAGTAACTGCTTTCACAACATCAGAAGGAATTTCCACTTCCATAATGATTTGTCGAATCTTCCTGCTGATTTCACCAATTTGATCTCGATCTTCTAATTTTAGCGTTGTTAGTTGATCCAACAAAGCATGATACGTTTCGTTTTGTTCGATGGCTTTTTGATATCCCACTGTTGTAACACAAAATCCTTCTGGTACTTGTATTCCTTCAATTTTTGATAATCCTCCTAAATTTAACCCTTTTCCGCCAACGAGCAAAAGTTGCGTTTTTTCCATTTCCTGAAAACCGAGAACCAAAGAACTCATTCTACATCTCTCCTAACCATTTATGTTTTATTGATTTTAGCAGTAGTAAATGAGAATAAAAAGTCTATATTAACCATTTTTTTAATGCTATAATTAAATTAGGAAGAGTTCAAAAAATAGCTAAACCTTACCATACAGTAGTAAACTGACAACATACTCTGGAAAATACACGTTTTTCGTTGGAGGTTCTACAAAAACAGGAATAAATCCTAAAAAAGTTATAATGGTCTGTAAAGCGGGGCACTCTCGTCGAGCATTATTATCTTATCAAGCGAAATTTCCATAGGAAACTGATTTCTTCGTCTCGTCTGTAATCGACATGTATGGAATAACCAAAGAAAACTGGTTTTTGTCCGAAGTTGGGATAAGTCGTATAATGTCTGAAGTTGAGAAAATCGGTAAATACTTTGGTCATCAGATTCCGAATTGAGTTGAATAATACATAGGTGTTGCCTGTTTTACTTCACTAATAGGGATTTTTAATTGAAAAAAGGACAATGCATATTAGTCATATAAAATATGTATTGTCCTTTATGTATTAGGATTTTTTCAATTTAAGTCTTGATAATGTACGATTTTTTACTTTTGGTGACGTGACCCCTTCATAGCGATAAGAAACAGTCATCATTTATTCAAAGCGTTCGTAATAAAATGATACAAGAACATTTATGTTAACGGGAGGAAGAGGAATGCACTACAATGATCGGAAAAAGAAATGGAACGACTTTTCCAAAACAATGCCGCATTCTCTTTTAGATGTAAAAAATGAACTAAAGAAAAAATGTGAAAACAAACAACTTCCCGTTAAAACACGGAAGTTAACAGAAGAAGAAACAATGCTAATTCATAAAATTAAAGAACAAACAAGACAATGCAACAAAAATAATGTGACGCGAACGCACGCTTATTATCGTTTTTACCTCCGCTGCCCAGAAATACAGTGGGCATTTCTTGGACATTTGGTATCGCGTAATGGCGGTTGGAATATGACCGATTTAAAAGGGGAGTTATATACGAGATTATTGTCAGAAAAAGATCAACTCACCTTTTTTTCTTTTTTAGAGCGAGGTAACTGGTTAATCTTCCAGGATGTATTTCCACAGTTTTTGCTGTACGAACAAAGTGTAAAAAAATCAAAAAATTTGTTCTATCTTCTATCCTTTTTTCATGTATCGACGTTTATGGAAACGATCTGGAACTATTTTTGGAACACAGGTGACCGCTATACATTAGCCATTGCCACCGTTATTAATGAACAAAGCTATTTAGAAAAAAGGGTTATTCAAAATGAACATTTTAAAAAGACGGTATTGAATAGTATTGCATTCAAACTATACGATTTTTTCCGCTTTAATCATATTCTTTTTCCACTCTATAAAGATGAAACTAAACAAAAAACACTGCTGTTCGGTGATACAATCAAACATTTCATCTCCCTCCATGAACGAATTCTACTCGGAAAGCGATTATACTCATTATTATTTCACCGCGAGAACATCTTACAAAGAGTAATAAACTGGGCTCATGATCATCCCCATACTGGTTCACGCAAAGACTACTGGTCGCATTTGTTTTATGATGTAAACGAATCATTCTCCCGTGCATTTTATGAGCGCCGAATAAAAAACTGTCAATTAAGAAAGGGTGCGAATCGCTTATATAGCCCGCGATTCATATACGCATGGAAAGACCTTAATCATGAAGAAGCGGAAAGCGAAGACTGGTTTGAAGACTGGCGTATTATGGACTATTTAATTGATAAGGGAGAAAGTACAGATGGAAAGATTTATAACGAATACTGCAAAACGCTTGAAAAAATTGAACTTGCCATTTTGGTCAAAAAAAATGTCCTACTCAGAGAAGAAGCGGATGAGGAATGACTATAAAGCTATTGTAGCCACGATCATTTTTTCTAGTTTAATCGGAACATATTTAGACTTATTATTTGTCAGTAAATACATGTATGCCTTTCCAGTGAGACCCTTCCCGCACGTATTTACAATCAACATCGCCTTTACGTTATTCATACTACCTATTTTTACTGCTCTTTTTGTGTGGATGATGAAAATGTTACCTACATATTCAAAAATCATATTTATCATTTTGATTGGACTTTGTATGGGTATTTCCGAACAATTTGCAGAACAGCTAAGATGGTTCGTTCATAGTGAAGCATGGCATCATTCTTATTCCTTTTTTGGATACATGATTTTCTTGGTCCTTATATGGAGGTTCTATCGTTGGTTTCAATAAGATATGTATGACTATTGTCGGTTTGAAAAAGGTGAATAGGAATAATTTATCCCGCTATTCGTGGGCAGTAAGAGCCCCACCTCAAGATTGAGAGAGAATCAATGTCCAACTCTAGCGGCTAGAATCGCAGGTCGTTTNNAAAAGCCCGATTGGTTCAACTAACCATCAGTGGGGGATGAAAAAAACCCACTGATGGAAGTTTCACTTTATTTAGATAAGGAATTTAAAAAGAGGAACGATAAGGAGGCGATTGTATAGCTAATCATATAGGGAATCTATATAACTATCATGTATGGGCAAATCAACAGATTTTTAATCATCTTAAAACACTTTCTCCTGAGAAATATCAAGAAGAAATAAAAAGTGTTTTTTCTTCTGTTCCAAAGGTTTTCTCTTATATTTATTTATCAGAATATCTATGGCTTAATCTCCTTGAAGGTCATAGTATGAAGGAAGCGATGCAATTATCATTTCAACTTCAAGAAAAGATTGAGAAGTTATCCATTGAAGACTTAGAAATAGAATTTCACACTTTAACAACTCGTTTTATTTCTTTTTTGGACAGACAAAAAGATATAGAAAAGAGAATTATGCTGGATAATCCATATGCAAGGGTAAGAGAAACAAGTTTATCTGAAATTTTCCTTCACGTTGTGAATCATGGAACCTATCATAGAGGGAATATTTCAGCTATGTTGCATCAGCTGAATGCTTCTTCGGTTATGACTGATTATGCTTTTTATTAGTATTCAGAAGATGTTAATCATCAAAAATAGGCAAGAGAAGCATAATCCATTTTTCTTTTTAGAAATTGATCTATGTCTCGGATTGAGAGCTGTTTATACAGCTTTTTTTAATACGTAAAACATCTAGAAAACGATTAATCATCTTCATATAAACCTATAATTTTAGCTCTGGAAAAAATGGATTAGATAGAAGTTCAATTATTAATTCGACATGGGAAAAATAAAATACAATGTAAAAATATGTTGTTTGTATACAATTTGTTATATTATGAATAAGGGCGCCAAAAAATAAAAAAGAGGTGTCAAAATGTATGGAATCATAAATTATGAGGTATTTTTAATCACGGGAATTCTTTTAAACTTCATACCTGGTGCAGATACAATGTATATAGTAGGTAGAAGTATTTCACAAGGCAGAAAAGCTGGTGTTTATTCTGTTTTTGGAATTATAACTGGTTCTCTCGTACATACACTATTAGTTGCTTTCGGTTTATCAATCATACTTACAAAATCTATTATCCTATTTAATACGATTAAAATTATTGGTGTGATCTATCTAGTCTATTTAGGAATTAGAATGATGATTGATAAAACGAATATAAATTTTCAAGCTAATGCATCTAGCAAACTGAACATTAGAAAAATATATGTACAAGGATTTTTGACGAGTATTACGAATCCAAAAGTTGCTTTATTTTTCATTGCATTTCTCCCGCAATTCATAGATACAAAAGCCTCTAGTCCTATATCCTTTATTATTTTAGGACTTACGTTTACGATTACTGGATTATTATGGTGTCTATTTATCGCTTATTTTTCTTCCTTTGTTACAAAAAAACTAAGAGGAAATGAAAAAGTAGGAATGGTGCTAAATAAAATAACAGGGATGATTTTTATCGGTATGGGGCTCAAGTTACTTCAAGCAAAAGCTCCTCAATAAGCCTGATTTTTAAAGAAATGCCCCCTTATAGGAGACAGGAAAATCCTCTTTAATTGAATCTTAAAGAGGATTTTCTTTTGAAGATATTGTATCTAAAACATCTATTTTACTTCTTTCTTAAGTATAATAAGTCACACATCTTATACTTAATCATCGGGTTTTATAACTCAACTCGCTCTGCAAGATTTTGAATTTGTTCTTTTGGAGCATTCATACATACGCCTCCGTGATAACAAATAACTGATTCGATATCAAAACTTAAATATTTCTCTAAAGAACCCAGAGCTGCATTCATGTCTAACGTTGTTTGCTGAACAGGTCCTTGTAAAGAATCGTCTACACATATCATAGCATCACCAGCAACAAGAGTTTTGTTTTTCTTTACATAAAGGCTCACATGTCCCGGAGTATGTCCTGGTGTATGAATGACTTGAATGCCTCCGCAATACGGAAGTTCTTGTCCATCTTCTAAAACTTGATTTACTTTACATTTAGGAGGGTTCGTATACAACAATTGCAGTTCTTTTGGTAGAGATGCCCACGCTTCTTTACTCATGCGTTCAGAGTCGGTTTTTATAAGGGGAAATATTCCCTCGATATATGGTTTATCGAGTTTGTGTGCATACACATCAATTTGATTAGCAGATGCTTGTACTATTTCTGGAAGGCTTCCGATATGGTCTATATCTTGATGTGATACAATGACTGCCTTTAATCTTTCAAAAGGAACTCCTAGATTATTCATCGCAGTACGTATTTGTTTCAACTGACCGGGCATACCAGTATCAATCAAAATAGCCTCTCCATCATCCCAGATAAGGGTAGGATGTAAGATGAAACCTTGTATTTTTAATGCAAGTGTGGCAACTCCATTTGAAATCTTCATTGATTAAGCCTCCCTAATAAATATGTTTATTGTAGTTAACTACTACATAGGTTAATTTATCACGCCTTACGACTTTTATCAACGAATAAAATTATAATAATAACATAAATTAAATTATTTGTCAAGTTTTTGTTTGTTTTTATCATTAATTTTAAACAAAGAGGATTTCCAAACTATATGTAGAATATGAAAAAGATATTTTCGCACAAGGAGATGTTCACATGGAGCTTATATCAAATGTAAAAGGGATTGTTTTAGACTTAGATGGTACACTACTAAATTCACAAAAAGAAATATCTAATAGAAACTTACAAGCTATCCTCGAATGTTATAGAAAAGGAATAACTGTTATTTTTGCGACTGCAAGACCCCCACGTTCAGTAAAAGCCTTTCTTCCTCAGGAACTTCAAGAAATGGGAACGATTGTATATTACAATGGCGCTTTAATCATCGATCATACATCAGAGTATAGACAACATTATCCAATTGAATCAGCTATCACAAATGAAATTATTGAATATGTAATTACTCATCATTCAGATGCTTGTCTTTCTATCGAATCTGAAGATACGTGGTATAGCAACAAGACGTTAGATTATAGTAAAGCTATGAATGCAACTGTAAATCCAATTGTCGTTTCGTTAGATGATCTGAAAGAAATTAAGGCTTCAAAATTATTAATCACACAATATCCGTATTACGAGAAATTACAAATGCAATTTGAACATAAAGTAAACACTGTATGTACCGATTCAGGAACTTTAATTCAAATTATGGCTAAAGGTGTTTCTAAAAAACTAGCTATAATGGACCTTTGCGTTGAAAGCCAAATACCAATGAGCAGCATAATGGCATTTGGTGATGATTGGAACGATTTAGATCTCTTCCAAGCGTGCGGTTTTCCGGTTGCTATGGAAAATGCAATCAGTAAATTAAAAGAAATTGCGTATTTCGTTACAAAATCTAATGATGAAGATGGTGTCGCGGAAGTGTTAGAGAAGCTAATTCGTACCGTTAGTATTGCTTAAAAATGTAGTTGAAGAAGGGAATTAGCAAATGTGGAAAAGAAAATTGAACAAATAATAGAGTTTTTACGGATAATAGATGAGTTTAAATCGATTGAAAGAAAAACAAAAATTTCTAATAATAATCGTCATGAAAATGATGCAGAACATACATGGCATATGTGTATGTTTGCTCTCTTATTACATAAAGAAATAGAAGAGGAGCTTAATTTAGAACGAGTTTTAAAATTAATATTAGTACACGATCTTGGTGAAATATATGCCGGTGATACTTATACACATGATTCTTCTGCTAGAATAAATAAGAAACAACGAGAAGAGGAAGCAATCCAAAAGTTGTTAAATAAGTTACCAAATGATTTAGAACTTGAATTCCACGAACTTTGGAATGAATACGAAGCAAATGAAACGAAAGAAGCGCGGTTTGTTCAGGCAATAGATAAAATGCAGGCATTTACACAAAATGTACATACAAATGGTGAGGTATGGCAGGAGAATCAGATAACACCTGAAAAAATCATTAAGTACAATGAGAATTGGACAAAACAAAATAAAACATTTGAAGATATATTTCATTATCTTTGGGAAGATGCTGAAAATAAAGAAATGTTTTATACCAAAAAAGAGATTGAGTCTTTGGAATAAAACTAGTGGTATATTAGAGCACTTTTAAACATCTTATTCTATGTAAAACAAAAAAATAAGAGGGTGATACATAACTAATATGTATCACCCCTTATTTTTTATGACTTTTTATAAAGTAGTCTCGATATTTTTTGCACTATTAAAAACGCTTTAAAACAAGAAACTCCCACCATTTCCACGACAGTACATTCTTTAATAGAATCATTAACTTTACACGTTTTCCAATTGGATAACGTAAAGTTGGATGATGTGATTGCGCAATACTTACTATTTTCTCGGCAACATCTTGCGGATTTCCAAAACTCGCACTCCCGTTATGAATATGTTGTTCAATTTTCTTCATGTATTCTTTGTAAGGGGACTCAGATTCAGAGGAATCTTCCGCAAGTTTTTGTCCAATTTCCCAAATATTTGTGTTATATGATCCTGGTTCAATTAATGAAACATTGATTCCAAATGGTTTTAGTTCTAGACGAAGAGATTCACTCCAGCCTTCAAGGGCATATTTAGATGCAACGTAAGGGGAGAGGCCGGGGAAGCCCATTTTTCCGCTGATACTACTAACATTAATAATTTTCCCATGCTTTTGTCTTCTCATCACTGGAAGAACAGCTTGCGTTACTGCGATGGCTCCAAATACGTTTGTCTCAAATTGGTTACGATACTCTTCAAGTGGAATTTCCTCTACAAAACCACCACTTGCATAGCCTGCATTGTTAATAAGAATATCTACCCGTCCAAGATCGTTGATAAAAGATGTAAAATTCTCAATAGATTTTTGGGAAGTGACATCAAGCTGATGGACTTTTATATTACGCTCTATATGTAACAACGCTGCCTCTTCAAGCAATTTTGTTCTTTTTTCAACATTTCGCATCGTAGCGATGACAAGATATCCTTTTTTCGCAAACTCTAATGATGTAAGAAGCCCAAATCCGCTTGATGAACCTGTAATAATCACGATTTTTTCTGTCATTTGTTTCTCACTTTCTATTGAAATTCAGTTTGATATCATCATATCGAAAGGAGGAAGGGGAATTCAATAGATTATTTACATAGACATATTTATATTCTCACATAAAAAAGTAGATTTTTAGGGGATTTTCTTTTTATATGTCAGAATATGCGCTTACCAGGGAAATAATACTAAAATGTTTTTATTACCTAAAATACGCTAAAGAATAAAGACAAACTATATATCATGAATACAGCCCACCCATATACATTTCCGTTAATGTATGTACAATGTCTTTGAGAGAAAATTCTCGTTCATTTCGTACAATTTCCCATAAAAACATTTCATTCGCAAAGAACCAACTTCTTGCTACTAATAAACAATTCAAATCTTTTCGTGCTAAACCGCTGTTTTGTGAATATGTAATATCTTGAACAATTCGTTCAATAAATCGTTCTCGAATAGCATCCCATCTGTTCTGCACTTCTTTAGAAGTACCGATTGCTTCTTCAACAACTTGTAGTAGTTGTCTTTCTATTTCTGCCATTTGTAAAAATGCATGAACTTGCTTTTGGATCATACTATGAGCTTCTTGCTTTGTTACTGGTTGAAAAACACGTTCAGCAATTGTATAAAATTGGTTCATCACATCGTCCATTAAGACAATAAGTAAATCATCTTTATTTTTAAAGTATACGTAAGCTGTTCCATACCCTGTTTCTGCTTTTTTTATAATTTGGGAAATTGTTGTTTTTTGAAAGCCTTGTTCTATAAATACTTCACGCCCAGCCAATAATAATTTCTTTTTTGTTTCTAGCGAACGGCGTTGTCTTGCCGAAAAAGCATTTTGAGCCATATGTACCACACCTTTATACTGAAATATCAGAAAAATTAACTTCATTGTAGAGGAAACGGCAGTACACTGTCAACTGACATTATGTCATTGACGCTATGTCAGTTTTAATGGTATATTTTTATTAATTAGAATTAAAAGAAAATTCAAGAGAAGGTGATAGAATGTACACAAAACCATTTGAGCCATCTAATGAGTATGCTCGTCAATGTGATCGTAATGATGAACTTGCATCGTTTCAACATGAATTTTATAAAAAAGAAGGAACCATTTATTTAGATGGAAATTCACTTGGGCTTTTATCAAGACGAGCTGAGAAGTCTTTATTAACATTGCTAGATTCATGGAAACAATTCGGTATTGATGGCTGGACAGAAGGACAGCATCCTTGGTATTTCTTATCTGAGCAATTAGGAGAATTAAGTGCTCCTCTTATTGGTGCCACGCCCGAAGAAGTAATTGTAACCGGTTCCACGACAACGAATTTACATCAAGTTGTTGCTACGTTTTACGAACCGAAAGAAGGAAAAACAAAAATCCTTGCCGATGAGTTAACATTTCCATCTGATATTTATGCTTTGCAAAGCCAAATTCGTTTAAAAGGATTGGACCCTGCTGAGCATCTCGTTCAAGTAAAAAGCAAGGATGGAAGAACGTTAAATGAAGAAGATATTATTGCCACAATGACAGAGGATGTTGCACTCATTGTACTTCCAGCTGTGTTATATCGAAGCGGACAAATTTTAAATATGAAACTTCTTACAGAAGAAGCACATAAACGAGGGATTCATATCGGCTTTGATCTTTGCCATTCTATCGGTTCTATTCCGCATCATTTTCAAGAATGGGACGTCGATTTTGCGGTTTGGTGTAATTATAAATATTTAAATGCCGGACCAGGCGGTGTTGGCGGCTTGTATGTAAATAAAAAACATTTCAATCGTCTACCAGGATTAGCGGGTTGGTTTGGCTCTCGAAAAGATAAACAGTTTGATATGGAGCACGAACTTACACCAGCTGAGCATGCCGGTGCCTATCAAATTGGAACACCGCACGTATTAAGTGTTGCACCGCTTATCGGTTCTTTAGAAATTTTTAATGAAGCAGGTATAGAGCGCTTACGGCAAAAATCCTTGCATATTACACGTTATATGATAAACCTTATTCAACATGAATTAGCAGATATGGGCTTTACACTTGGTAATCCGTTAGAGGATGAAATACGAGGCGGACATATTTATTTAGAACATAAAGAAGCGGCGCGGATTTGTAAAGCATTAAAGGCAAATGGAATTGTTCCTGATTTTCGCGCTCCAAATGGCGTTCGTTTAGCTCCTGTCGCGTTATACAATACGTATGAAGAAGTATGGAACGCTGTCCAAATTTTGAAAAAGATTATGGTAGATGAGGAGTATAAACAATTTGAAAATAAACGAGAGGTTGTGGCATAAAGATGAAAGAACACAAATGGATTGATATTTCTCAACCTCTAAACAATGAAATTGCCACTTGGCCTGGCGATACGCCTTTTTCCTATCAAGTTTCATGGAAAAAAGAGCAAAGCGGATCGGTTAATGTTGGTAAAATTTCGATGAGTATTCATACCGGCACACATATTGATGCTCCGTTTCACTTCGATAATGATGGTAAAAAAGTAAGTGATCTTGATATTAACATCTACGTCGGACCTGCTCGAATTATAGATGTAACAGGTCACGAAAGCATCGGAGCAAAAGAACTTGAAAATTATGATTTAGAAGGGGTAAGTAGACTATTATTACGTACCACATCAAAAATAAATCCGAATGTATTTCCTGAAACGATTCCGTATTTACGTACAGACCTTGCACCTTACCTTTATGAAAAGGGAGTACGTTTAATTGGTGTGGATGTTCCGTCTGTGGACCCACTTGATGATAAAGAGCTAGCAGCACATCATGAGTTATTTAGACACGGGATTCATATTTTAGAAAATGTTGTTTTGGAAAATGTACAAGACGGAGACTACGAACTGATTGCCCTGCCGCTTTCGCTAACAGATGCAGACGGTAGTCCAGTGCGTGCTGTATTAAAACCATTATAAAAATAAATATATACTGCATAGAGAGGATGTACACATATGACTGATAATGAAAAAGTGATAATGGAAAAAGGAATTCATACAGATTTTCGTAACAACATGACATACGGAGAGTACTTACAACTAGATAGTTTACTTTCGAGTCAAAAGCGACTGTCTAATCATCACGACGAAATGTTGTTCATCGTGATTCATCAAGCAAGTGAACTTTGGATGAAATTAATTTTGCATGAGTTAGAAGCAGCTATTGAGTCCATTCAAAATGGAGATCTTGCACCTGCTTTTAAGATGCTTGCGCGCGTTTCAAAAATTCAATCGCAAATTATTCAGTCGTGGGATATTCTGGCGACGCTTACACCTGCAGAATATATTGAATTCCGCGATTCACTCGGTCAATCATCTGGATTTCAATCTTACCAATATCGGATGATTGAATTTGCGCTTGGTTATAAAACACCTCATATTCTTAAAATCTATGAAAAAGATGAAGAATTATATACTCGTCTACATAAGGCGCTTCACACACCGAGTTTATATGACGTTGCAATTCAAACACTAGCAAAAGAGGGCTTTCCAATTAACAAAAGCATTCTTCAAAGAGATATTACACAACCGTATGAGGCGGATGCGACAGTAGAAGCAGCGTGGTTAGAAGTGTACTCAAATGTGCAGAAATACTGGGATTTATATCAATTAGCTGAGAAGCTAATCGATATTGAAGATTGGCTACAGCAGTGGCGCTTCCGTCATATGAAAACGGTAGAACGTATTATTGGTCATAAAATGGGCACTGGCGGCTCTTCAGGCGTTTCGTATTTAAAACGTGTGCTTGATCAATCGTTTTTCCCAGAGCTTTGGACTATTCGGACAAAATTATAAACGATTAAACAATAAGCATAAAAGTTTTTTCTATGAAAAAAGCTTTTATGCTTATTTGCATGTTTTTAAATTGAAATTATGCATTATATTATTGTTATACGAAATAAAGTAGGTGAAAAAATTATGTGTAATAAACAAAATGTCTTTAAAAAAGCACTCATAACATTTTCTGCAATAGGGGTATCTTTTGGAATTCTTTCATCAAATGTTGAAGCGGCTTCCAATCCGGCTGCTTATTTAGCAACGCTTCAGTTTGATGGAACGGATTGGATGGATACAGGGGAAAAAAATTTCCCTCACGCATTCCGTTTCCAGTCTTATGATAACGATATTGAACATAATAAAGAAAATGAAATTCGTTTCAAAATTGGAAATGCTGTAACAGGAATAGGATCAACAGGGTTAACAAATCGCGGTCCCAATCAGCAACAGCCAGCTGTCTATTTTCATATTGCGAAAAAAGGAGAATATGAAATATATGAATATTGGCTTTATTATGCTGATAATGATTGGATTAACAACCATGAACACGATTGGGAAAAGTATTTTGTTTACTCAAAAAATGGTGTTCCAACACATCTGCTTATATCGAGTCACAATGGTTATAAAATAAAGCCATGGTCAGAAGTTCCAAAAGATGATGGGCATCCTTTAATTGGTGTTGATGGAGGAGCTCATGCCATGAAATGGGATAAAGAAGATGGCGTGCAAATTCGTTATAATGGAGATATCACAAAAAATAATGGGCGTCTTGATGAAGGGGATCAAACGAATCAACCATGGATTCTCTATAACAATGATCCAATTGATGATGTAACAAAATATTTAGCTGCTCCTGATACGTTTTATTACGGTGATCCAGCTTATCTTATAAACTCAGACGAAAATAGCGATCCTCGGCAAGCACCTTGGAAACGTGAAGAATGGGATAATCCGCCGCTTCCTTAAACATAATGCTTAACTGAATACATGTAAAAAGAGTAGAAAAAATCTACTCTTTTTTGTTTCTCATTATAAATTTCGTTATAATAAGTCAAATTAGTGCTAAGTAATCATGGAGGAGTTTAAATTGAACTTACCAGAATTAGAACATACATTGAAAAAGAAGAAAGTAAATGCTTTTCTCGTCAATCAAAAAGACGAAATCGTTACTGAGTATTATAAAACAGAGAATTGTGCACAAAATGTTTATAAAATTAATTCGATAACGAAAAGTATTATCTCTATTCTAATTGGCATTGCACTTAAAAAAGGATATATCCATAGTATTCATACACCTATTGTAGAGTGGATTCCAAATATGCCAAAAGAAAAACAGCTATTAACAATGTATCATTTATTAACGATGACAACGGGAGAAGACTGGAAAGAGTTTGGTGACGGTGTTATTTTCCCAAATGATTTCGTAGAATCAGAAAACTGGATTGACTATATTTTTAATAAACCGATTATTGAACAGCCAGGGACAAAAATGAATTATAATTCTGGTTCTTCACATGTATTAAGTTATATTTTGCAACTTGCAACAGGTATGTCAACGGCAGCGTTTGCTGAGAAATATTTATTTGAACCGTTACATATTACGAAATATGAGTGGCAACAAGATCCACAGGGCATTTTTGTTGGCGGATTTGGTATGAAAATGAACCCAAGAGACATGTTGAAAATCGGTCAATTCTGTCTGCAAAACGGTTATTGGAATGGAAAGCAACTCGTGTCTTCGAACTGGATCGAACAATCGCATCAAAAACGATTCACGACGTATGAACATATTGGGGCATACGGATATCATTGGTGGGTCCTAGATGGAGACACATGCAACGTACCATATCATACTTATTTTGCGATGGGGTACGGCGGACAGTATATTTTAATTGTGCCTCAATTAGAACTCACCGCAGTTATTACTAGTCAAATGCCTAAACGAGGTTTAGTACCTCTCAAACTGTTCGTGAAATATTTACAAGAAGTGTACTAAAAAAGAGAGGTTTTGTTTCGTAAATTCACCAAACCTCTCACTAAATTTGTACTACGTACGATTTTAAAGCCATGATTTACAAACTTCTGCACTACCCATAACTACAGCAATGGAATAGAGTTGACTCGCCTGGAAAAAAGCTTCTTCTTTTAGCACGGCGTGTTGTTTTTATCTTGGAGTTTCTTTGAAAGAAATGTTGATAAATTTTTCCGTTTTTGTTTCAAACTCTACATCAACAAATACTCCAAATTCTTTTCCACTCTTGTCACGTAACCATAACTTAAATTTTTCAACTGATACATTTCCTGTTTTCGGTCTTCTTCCAACATGAAGGTAATCGATAATATCAGCTTGCGGGTATTTTTCTTTTGTCATTTGCACCGCGATCTTTCCCCATTTCGCATATGGAGGCTGTGCATGAACAGCAGAGAACGGTTTATAAATAAATAAAATAATTGCAGCAAGGCCGATACATATAAATAAACGAGTATATAACCGTGTCATTTTAAAGCTCCTTTATAGCATTTTTTATAGTGTTTACACTTAGGCATATTCATATGAATGTGCCTTTTTTTGTCTTCATTACATAAAACCGCATTATTTACAAAAAATAACCTTGAAATCATCGTCATATTCAAGGAGGTTGAACTATGCAGCGTAAAGCTTTCTTCAAAGTGCCGCTTCTACTCATTACAGCGGCGATTACTTTGTTGGTAAGTAGTGTTCATGAGAAGGAGGTAGGGGCTTTTTCAAATCAAATTATCCAAAAAGGAGCTTCTGGGGAAGATGTAATCGAGCTACAATCAAGACTCAAATACATTGGATTTTACACTGGCAAAGTAGATGGTGTCTTTGGGTGGGGGACATATTGGGCACTTCGAAATTTCCAGCAAAAATTCGGGTTAAAGGTTGACGGACTTGCTGGTGCAACGACAAAACAAAAGCTCGTTAAAGCTACAAAATATGAAAAGCAACCAAGTAACACAGCGAACAACCAAAATAATAAACCAGCACAAAATAAGGGCACCAATGTTCCGAATGGATATTCGCAAAATGATATTAAAATCTTAGCAAACGCTGTATACGGAGAATCGCGCGGTGAACCTTATATCGGACAAGTTGCCGTTGCAGCTGTTATTTTAAATCGCGTTAGCAGTTCATCTTTTCCAAACACAGTCGCAGGCGTTATTTATGAGCCGCGCGCCTTTACTGCTGTTGCAGACGGCCAGATCAATTTAACACCAAATGAAACTGCAAAAAAAGCCGTACTTGATGCAATTAACGGATGGGATCCATCTGGAGGAGCACTTTATTACTTTAATCCTGATACAGCAACAAGTAAATGGATTTGGAGTCGCCAGCAAATTAAGAAAATTGGAAGACACATTTTTTGTCACTAGTTAGGAGGTGGATGAGATATGTTTAGAGGTTTGCTTATTGTTTTATTAACAATCGGAGTTGTAGGAACAGGATATTGGGGCTATAAAGAGCACCAAGAAAAAAATGCGGTATTAATACACGCTGAAAATAGCTACCAGCGAGCTTTCCATGATTTAGCCTATCAAGTTGATTTATTACATGACAAAATTGGGACAACATTAGCAATGAATTCACGCACATCATTATCACCTGCATTAGCCGATGTGTGGCGCATCACATCGCAAGCCCATTCTGATATTGGCCAATTACCACTTACGTTACTCCCGTTTAATAAAACAGAAGAATTTCTATCAAATATCGGAGAATTTAGTTACCGTACAGCTATACGTGATTTAGATAAAGAACCGTTGAATGACCAAGAATATAATACACTTCAGCAACTATATAATAATGCTGCAAATATTCAAGATGAGCTGCGTAAAGTACAGCATCTTGCCCTAAAAAACAATTTACGTTGGATGGATGTTGAACTAGCGCTTGCTTCTAATAAAAATCCAGCCGATAACACGATTATAGACGGATTTAAAACAGTAGAAAAAAACAGTAACTCTTATTCACAAAGCCCGTTTGGACCAACGTTTACAAGTTTGCAAACAGAAAAGAAGGGTGAAACGCACATATCCGGTCCAAAAATTTCAAAAGAACAAGCAATAAATATCGCGAAATCCTTCCTTAGCTTAAAGGGATCTGAAACGATTTCTGCTGAAAAAAGCGGTAAAGGAGCAAAAGAAAAATTTTATAGCATTACAGTAAAAGATCCTAAGACAAATAGTGAAACGAATATGGACATTACGGAACAAGGCGGCTATCCAATTTGGGTCATGAACAACCGTGAAGTAAAAGAACAAAAGATTAGTTTAAATGAAGCAGGAGAAAAGGGACTTTCCTTTTTAAAACAAAATAAATTCAAAAATATGGAGTTATATGAAAGCTCACAATACGACTCTATCGGTGTTTTCACATTCGTAACGAATCGGGACAACGTACGTATATATCCCGAATCTATCCAAATGAAAATTGCGCTTGATGACGGTTCGATTGTTGGTTTCTCTGCCAGAGACTATTTAGCTTCACGTAAAGATATAAAAATCCCAAAACCAACATTATCGGTTTCGGATGCACGAAAGAAAATAAATCCTAATTTAAAAGTTATGGAAGAGCGTGAAGCAATCGTTGTAAATGACTTGCATAAAGAGGTACTATGTTATGAATTTTTGGGAACACTTGGGAAAGATACCTATCAAATCTTTATTAATGCCAATAGTGGTACCGAAGAAAAAGTGAAAAAACTACAAAGTGTAGAACAAATTTTTGATTAACGAATAGGAGTGACACCTTTGAGGAAAACCTTTTACTTTTGTATCTGTTTGCTTCTATTAGCAAGTTGCAGTACAAAAAAGAATGATAACGCAGCGAATCCAAAACCAACTTCAAATACAAAAGAATATACTTCAAGAAACGTAACATATAAAGAAAATACAAGTAAATCAAAAGAAACAAAAGCTGATCATCTTGCAAACATTGCTTCAAATATACCAGGTGTAAGAGATGCAACGGCTGTTGTTCTTGGTAAGTATTCCATTGTTGGTATTGATGTCGGTGCTAAGTTAGATCGTACAAGAGTAGAAACAATTAAATACTCCGTTGCGGAAAGCTTAAAACATGATCCACAAGGTTCAAACGCAGTTGTTGTGGCCGATTTAGATACGTACGAGCGTTTAAAACAAATCGGAAAGCGTATTAAAGAAGGAAAAGCTGGTGAAGGAATTCTTGATGAGCTTGCCGCTATCGTAGGGCGTGCAATGCCACAAGTGCCCAATGATTTATTAGAAAACAAACAGACCAATCCAGTTAAAGAAAACGATCAACAATTACAAAAAGGCGAACAAAATGAATTAAAACAAGAGCAAGTCGACCAATCGAATCAACAATTAAAACGATAAAATAATACCCCGTGTAATGTAGCACGGGGATTATTTTGTTTTTGAAGACTGAAAATTTCCTTTATTCCTAAAAATATTGTATCATTTTGTATGGAAGGAAACGTATGTTTTTATAAATGGGGGAATTTATGTTATGCAAATGAATCAATCTATTCAGCTCGTTCCATATACAGAGGAACATAAAGAAGCTTTTCAATCCTATTCTTTACCAGAAGAACAAGTACAATTTACAGCTCATCCAATGGCACTTTTAGACAAAGTAAAGCAGGATCCAACTCGAAATCCTATTGTAATATTAGCTGATGACAAGCCAGTAGGCATTTTTGCCTTGCAATCAGGAAGTCGTGTCCAAGAATATACAAACAAAGAAAACTCTTTGTTACTCACTTCATTTTCAATCAATTTCACTGAACAAGGAAACGGATATGCAAAACGCGCACTGCAACTGCTACCAAATTATGTAGGTTTATATTTTCCGAACATAGAAGAAATCGTATTGGCTGTCAATGAAAGAAATATTCCTGCGCAAAAATTATATATAACAGTTGGATTTGAAGATCGAGGACATCGTAGAATAGGACCGATTGGACCGCAACTTGTTTTATATTTATCTTTTAAAAAATAAATATTAATAAGTTAGCGGAGGATATTATGCAAATCAAATTAATACTTGCTGGTTATGGAAACGTTGGAAAAGAATTTGTAAAACTCATTCATGAAAAAGCAACATTTATATATAAAGAGTTCGGCATTGAATTACTTCTTGTTGGGATTAATGGACGTGGTGTAAAGTTATATCAAGCTGAGGGGATTTGCACTGATACTTTACTGACACTAGGTGACGGATCAGTAGCTTTACATAGATATATGGAACTACATCCACTTCCTAACGAAAACATGCAGGGGCATGTTTTTATCGAGTCTACACCAACAAATCTTCAAAATGGGGAACCAGGAAAACAATATATGTTAGAAGCAATTAAAGAAGGAATGGACATTGTCTCTATTTCTAAAGGAGCACTTGTTACATCATTTAAAGAAATAAACGAAGCGGCTCGACTTGCAAATGTACGCATCCGCTATAGCGGTGCAACAGCCGCTGCACTGCCTACAGTCAATTTAGCCTAGCAGGATGCAAAATTGAGCGCATTGAAGGCGTTTTAAACGGGACAACAAATTATATTTTAACGAAAATGCATGAGGATAATATAACGTTTGAAGAAGCATTGCAGCAAACTCAGCAAAAAGGAATCGCTGAAACAAATCCTATATTAGATGTGAGCGGAATGGATAGTGCTTGTAAATTACTGTTGCTATCAAACAGCTTATTGTATACAGAATATACACTTGATGATGTGATTATAAAAGGATTAGAAAACGTATCAAAACAAGATATACAAAAAGCAAAAGAAGAAGGAAAACAAATCAAACTACTAGCAAGAGCATATACAGATGATAACGGAGAAGTACAACTTGAAGTACAACCATATGCAGTAGATCCGAATCACTCGCTTGCAAGTGTTATAGAAACCGAAAAAGGAATTACTTTCTACACAGACACGATGGGAGCAGTTTCTTCCATTGGTGGAGCTTCCAATCCAAGAGGAGCTGCAGCCGCAGCTTTAAAAGATGTAATCAATTTGTATCGTAAAGACATGATATAACCATACATACAATGATGTGACAAATCCCACTTATATAGAAAAAATGGGATTTGTCATTTTCTTTTATAAAAGTAGTAATCTATTGTCAATTATCGATATGTTTTTTTATTTACTTTTTAACATCAGTAGGTTTAAGATATTTTTTAAGTATGTTATTTATTCATATACAAAACAAAAAAATATCATTATGATATAGAAGCTAGAAAGAAAGCTGAAAGGGATTGAGAATTGTGAGAAAACTTGATGTACTGTTAATGGTGCTCAGCGTCCTGTTCCCTGTTACAGGTTTAATGAAACAAATGCCGCTACAATTATCATTATATTTAGGTGGTTTACTGTTTTTAACGAGTTTTGGGAGTTATCATGCCAAACGAATGCATTCACGAATATTTAGTTGGGTAGCATACGCAGCATTTATTACACTCTTGATGTCAATTTGGAATCAATACATAACAGTTGATTCTTTAATAGCAAACGCAAAAATTGCTGCATGTATTGCAGTAATCCCGTTTTTATTCCGATTCCGTACGTATGCCATTACACTTGGATTACTCGCATTATGGGGTGCAATGCTTTGGGATGTAAAACAAATCCAATCACTAGCAGTTCTTCAGCGATTGATGAATTTAATCACAACAGAGCGATTTTATTTACTTATTTTAGTGGCAGGTTTTTTACTCGGCGGATTGCTTGCAAATGCGTTGCACCGTGATAACGGAAATCAAGAAAAAACAAGCGCATTTAAACAAAAAAAGAAGCGAATGAGACCTACATTTAAAATTCGCATTCCAAGTTTACCAAGATTAAAACTTAAAATGCTCAAGTTCGGTAAAAAATCTTCTAAACAGAGAGACACTCGCACGTATGAGCGAAATCATGAAGAAACAGAGCCGACTTACCATGCAACACCAACTGAGCAACATAACGATACTGGAATAACTCAAGGACAAACGAGAATGGAACGAAGAAGAAATCGTCATAATGCATAGAGAATGTTCTTGTACAATTTGAAAAACCCGTAATACCCTGCATACAATCTTAGGGTATTGCGGGTTTTTCTCTATATAATTACATATTAAATCTTAAAAAATCCGAAAAAGAAAAAGTGAGCTTTTTTTTGTTTGAAAATATCCATTGTTCAATCGAAGAGAATATTTTATAGTTAAATATATAGAAAAAATTAACAATGGGAGGGCGTCATGAAAGATAATTATGTACTCTCCTTTTTGCAACCGCAATATCCCAATTTAGCCGAGATTGCATATGGCATAGAAAAGAGCATCTACGAAGATCCACATGAAGCAATTGTGAAAGCTTGTCTATTTGTTGAAGCTGTAGTAAATGAAATTTGGGATCAAGAAAAATTACAAAGCGTATATGAGATAAAGCACGTTCAGCGTATACATAAATTATTTCGTGAAGGAATTATCGATGAAACATTCCGTGGTTATTTTGATTTAATCCGTTCCATAGGCAATAAGGCTGCTCATGATGTCCATTACGGCAGTATGGTAGATTCTATGCAAATCTATCGTATTGTTTTTAAAGTTGCTGTTTGGTTTATGGAGTCATATGGTGATGTAAGCTTTCAAACTCCGGACTATCGAGCTCCAGAGGTCCCGCAACAGACAGCGGAGAATCATAACGATGAATTAACAGAACTATTAAGTAAAACAGTAGAAGTAGCGATTGAAAAATCCATTCAAACAACGATACAAGAAGTATTCGCACATATGATGATGCAACAAGCGATGTTTAATGTCGATCTCAAAAAGCAAGAAGAAACAAAGGTAGTTACTTCAAATAAAGAGAAAACAGAACAAGTACTTAATACAACTTTTGATTTAATTGGATACCTTCAAAAACACAATGTAAGTGTAATTGACAAACGTGAAATTGGAGGTACATTGTGGGTTCTTGGCGGTTGGGAGTTAAATGAAATTTTATTTCCATTAAAAGAAAAGAAAATATTCTTCCGCTATAAGGCAAAAGGAAACCGGATAACAAAAGGAAAACCAGCTTGGTTTTTATTTGGTTCATACATTACAAATAGAAAATCAAAAATAACAACAAAACAAGATGTAAAGCAAGAACAGACTGAAACAACGAAGTTTGATCTTATGGCATATTTGAAAAAATACAATGTTGAAATGATAGATAAACGCCATCACGGTGGAGCATTATGGATCATCGGCGGTTGGGAGCTTAACAAAATTTTATTCCCACTAAAAGAACATAGCATTTATTTCCGTTATATCGCGAAAGGAAATCGGGCGACAAAAAATAAACCAGCTTGGTTTTTGGTGGGGAAATAAAATGAAGAAACGTACATCTTGATCATTAGATGTGCATTTTTATATAATACGATAGCATATATGCTTTATATATTTTTAAAAGACAATAAATTCTTTTTGATAGAATATTTAATTCAGTTGTTTTAACCTAATTTTTTATAAATTAAATAATATAAACTACATTCCAAACAAAGGAGCGATTACATTTGCAAAAAATAAAAATTCCGACGTTAAGAAAAGAATTAAAAGAATATAACCAAACAGAATTAATTACGCTGATTGTGGATTTATTTAAGATGAATAAAGAAGTGCAGCAATATTTATCTAGCAAATTTTTAGGTGATGAAGTAAACGAAGCGTTACATAAACAATTGCGAAAGAAAATTGAAAATGAATTTTTCCCAGAACGTAGTTTACCAAAATTAAGACTTGCTGATTTAGAAAAAATGATTCTGAGCTTTCAAAAAACAACAGAAGATCCTATTAGAACAATCGATTTAATGTTGTATTATGTAGAAATGGGTGTAGATTTTACAAGATCGTATGGAGACATAGGTGGAAAATTTTATAATAAAATTTTATCTATGTTTGCAAAATTAGTAGATTTATGTGAAGAAGATGAGGCTTATTATACACCCTACGCTGAGAGATTATCTGACCTTTTAAGTAATAGTATGGAAATCTCTTGGGGATTTCCCGAAGAATTAAATGAGTTATATTATTGTATCCCTTGGCTAGAAGAGGAAGAGGAATAACGTAAGACTTCTATATATCCAAGTAAAAAAACGACATAAAAACCTCTTTCTTTTTAGGGAAGGACTAGAGCATCTGGCCATGCATAGAAGCGGTTAGGGCCTTTTCCTACCACATGCCAGGTTTAAAACAAAAGGAGCAAGCGAGTGCAGGTCATGTTGTATTCTGGCATAGCCACGACTTATATGTAAAAAAATTAAAATGGATTTATATACCTATTACTGCTTAATAAAAATACATTGATAGAGGAGAAACAATGCTAAATCACCTACAAAAAGCAATCAATCATTTAACTGAAGGAGAAACAAGAAAGCTACTCTTCAAGACACTTACACAACTTCATTCACTAGAAACACATTCTAATAAAGAAACATTAACTGCACTTACAAATACACCGAAAGAACTGATCGAACAGTACATACAAAAAACTGATATTACGAAAAGTAAACATGTTCATATTGTTTTTGGTCATTCAGCAGCAGGATCTTTAAAATACGCTTTAAAAAAAGAAAACATTCAGGAAGAGCATGTTTTGTTATTTTCTGATACCTTTTCTGTCGGACCTCTTTTTCATTTAGATGAAGAAGCAGGACAGGTAACGCGTCAACAATGGCTTCAGGAGAAACTCCCAATGGAAGATCACTGTTATGAGGAATATTTACCAGAAATGAAAACCGTTTTAGAAAAATTCCAAGCAATCCCATCTCATGTTCCGATTACAATTTGGACAGGAAATAATGCCTGTGAACATGTCGGGCTTACTTTTGTTTTATTTTTATTGAGAGCTGCTACTAATGATATATATGTCATAAATACAGCTGATGGTTTCAATAAGTTGTTCCATAAACCAAACTTAGATTACACTGTCCGCCATACTGGAGAAATTGTTCCTGAAAAGTTAATCGCAATACACGAAAGCTACAAAGGGGCATCTCCTCTAACAAAAGAAGAGCGACAAACACTTGAAAATGAATGGGAAACATTACGTGAAGATCACACCGTTTTACGTATTTGGGAGAATAATTGTGTTGTTTCTGTTCCGGAAGATGATATCGATGATTTCATCGTACAGTGTGCTAGAAATTTAGAAAATGATGGTTTTATAGATCAATTTTATACATCTGCTCGATTAGTCGGGGAAGTTTTAGGACATTTTGAACAATGTGTAGGAGATGATTTCATTGAATATCGTTTGAAAACATTAATTAAACAAGGTATTTTTCTTATGAAAGGTTCTTTGCATTCCATGAGGTTTTATAGCGTACGATTAGCACAGCCAGAAAAATGATAGCGAGTGAAAGGAGGCGTCTATGTGAACATCTCCTTTTTGATTTTCATATAAAAAGTAATATATAATTCCAACTTTCTAAACTTTTATAAAAATAAATGCGTTATAATAATTAAACGCTACGATTACCGAATTTTTCTGAATCTAAAGATTGTAGAGAAATCTTCAAAAAATGAATGGTAATTAAATTAAACAGTAGATACACACTTTGAGGAGAGTAACAATGATTTATTTACGACAATTATTTTATTTTGGCTATCAACAAGCTCTTTCCTGCATTTTTCCTGTACTAATCTTTTTGACACTTGCTCTTTCGAAGGTAATCCATATTCCGGGTCTATACCGTTATGATTTCATCTTACTCGTCTGCCTTCTCATTCAATACGGCATGTATAAAAGCGGGCTTGAAACAAAAGACGAACTTAAAGTGATTACTGTTTTCCACCTTATTGGATTGGCATTAGAAATATACAAAGTGCATCAAGGTTCTTGGTCTTATCCGGAAGAGGCGTGGACAAAAGTAATGGGCGTACCGCTTTATAGTGGTTTCATGTATGCAAGTGTTGCGAGTTATATATGTCAAGCATGGCGCAGGTTTCATTTGCAAGTAGAAGGATGGCCAAATGCGATATGGACGATTCCGCTAGGAGCAATGATTTATTTTAATTTTTTCACACATCACTTTATGTATGATTTCCGCTGGGTTCTAACGGCTTTATTATTTGTAGTGTTTTTTCGTACTTATGTACATTTCTCTTTGCAAGACGTTACATACAAAATGCCGCTTGTTCTTTCGTTTTTTTTGATCGGTTTTTTCATTTGGATTGCAGAAAATATCGCAACTTTCTTTGGAGCGTGGCAATATCCAAATCAACATGGAACGTGGAAACTCGTTCACATTGGAAAAATTAGTTCATGGTTTTTACTCGTTGTCATTAGCATTATGATTGTTGCACAACTAAAACAAATTAAAATTAAAAAAAGCAAAGATTTCTCTCAAAATAATTCTCTTCATCCTAAATAAAAGAGGGTGATCCGTCTTGAAAAGAAGAAGAATAGTAGTCTTTTTTACATGTATTGTAATAGTTACTTTAGGAATCGGAATTGCAGCATATAATAAAATAAGTCATGAAAATAATTTAGATTGTAGAGCAAGTTCCGTTCAAATCAAAGCTGTTTTGGTAGATCATAAGGGACAGCCGTTATCTGATGTACAAGTGTATGAAGGTTCAATCTCTAATAAAGAACGTGCTGTCACAAATTCACAAGGGGAGTTTCAATTTTACTCCAGTGTTTGCGGTAAAATTACTTTACTATTTGTTACTCCAGATGGAAACAAATACACAAAAACATTTGAAAAGGAAGATGTGCCTAACATAATAAAGTTAGAGTAGTAAGTCATATACTTGACGTTTATTTTCTAAAAGTTAATAATAAATAGATGGATTTGTACGAATTTAGGGGAGATAAAAAAATGACGATAAAAAAAGCTTTGTTATTCTTGTTTATGATGGTAATTGGTTTAACAGGATGCTCTATGATTGAAGAAGGTAAGAATTCAATTGACTATGCTCAAAAGGCAAAAGACTATGTTAATGAAATGAGTGCGTTTGCAAATGAAGCGCCGGGATTAGTAGAAAAAGCAATCAACGATAGTGCTGCCCGCAAAGAATTAGAAACTAGACTCAGAGAAATCCAAAAGGATATTTCAGCTTTTAATGATTTGACACCTCCTGATGTAGCAAAGGATATTCATCAGCAACTTGTTGGATATAATGAAAAGTTAAATGGATTAATTGATACAACTATGAAGAAGGTAGAAGAAGGGAAAATGGATGTAGAACAATTCAAGAACTCGGAGCTTATGCAGACAGTTCAACAAATTCAAGATTTAAAAAATAAGATTCAAAATTTAGGTAAGTAAATATAGCCTGAAAAAAAGTCCGTTATGTATAACGGACTCAGGCTGTCGACAAAGTCGGCAGCCGTTTTTATCATTATTATTGGATTCTATATTTAGTTTCTTTAACTTTAATTAAAACCCATATTTTGTGGTGGAGAAGAGAGAATCTCTATTTCTTCAACTACCTCTTATAAAGAAAAGGAGTTTGTCTACACTCTGAATCCGTTATGTATAACGGACTTTTTTTATTTCAATATAAAAGAAGAGGTTTAGTTATAATTTTCTCAACTCTCATAAAATTCAATACGTTATAATGGTCATTAGGTGCTGTGGTCACCAAATATTTCTAAAGATGGAGGTTGGAGGTATGTCTTCAAATAACGAAATGAATCGTAATACATTGCCTGAGATCCAATTAACTTCAGCTGCTTTTAAACATGAAGCATATGACATTTATAAAGAGTTACGTGCATCGCATCCTGTTTATCAGGTATATCCCAACGCTTGGCTCATTACAAGATATGAAGATGCAGTTAGTTTATTAAAAGATGCACGTTTACTGAAAAATGCTGAAAATGTATTTAGTAAAGAAGAATTTGAAGCCTCTTTTACACTAGAAAATGGAGAGCTTTTAAGAAAACATATGTTGAACTTTGATCCACCTGACCATAGTCGCCTACGATCCCTTGTTCAAAAGGCGTTTACTCCGCAGATGATTCTACAGCTAAAAAATAATATTCAATCCATTGCTGATAGTTTACTAGACAAAGTAGAACATCAGCACACTATAAACCTCGTAAACGATTATGCTTTCCCACTGCCAATTATTGTGATTAGTGAGATGCTTGGTATCCCTCAAGAAGATCGAGATAAATTTAGAGTTTGGTCACATGCGGTTATAGATTCTCCAGAAACGTCAGAAGCTATGCAAGAAATGGATAAAAAATTAGGTGAATTCATTGATTATTTGCGATATTTAGTAGATAAAAAACGAGAAAACCCTTCAGACGATTTAGTCAGTGCATTAATACAAGCAGAAAGTGAAGGAACAAAATTAAGTGCTCCGGAATTATATTCAATGGTTATGCTACTTATCGTCGCTGGCCATGAAACAACTGTCAATTTAATCACAAATATGACGTTAGCATTGCTTGAACATCCTAATCAGTTACAACTTCTACGGCAAAATCCAGATTTGATTGATTCAGCAATTGAGGAGTCGTTACGATTTTACAGTCCAGTTGAATTAACGACTATGCGCTGGGCGTCAGAATCATTTACATTACATAGTCAAAATATTCAACCGAAGAATGAGGTGATTATTTCCTTGGCCTCTGCGAACCGTGATGAAAAGATATTTCCAAATGCTCATATATTTGATATTACAAGAAAAAATAACCGTCATATTGCTTTTGGCCATGGCAGTCATTTCTGTCTTGGTGCACCGCTAGCTCGTTTAGAAGCGAAAATTGCAATTCCTACTTTATTACATCGTATGCCAGGTCTTGAATTAAAAGGAAGAAGAGAAGACATAAAATGGAGTGGTAATTATTTAATGCGCTCTGTAGAAGAATTACCATTATCTTTCTAAGTGAACGGATAAGAAACAGTATGACACCTCTCAAAGCTGTTCATACTAGATAATAAAGGAGGTGTCATACGATGGCTCAAGATGTTCTTTGTGAAGTAAACAACTGCAAATATTGGGGAAATGGAAATAAGTGCAATGCTGAATCCATTTATGTGATAAGTCATACAGGGAAAGAAGCATCTGATAGTAAAGAAACAGATTGCAAAACATTTATACCAGAAGTTTAAGTTTCTAAGGGTAGCCACAATGCAGGTTACCCTTGTCTTATGTATATTATTGATAATAACAATCATTTTCATACTTTTTATATGTAAAGAATATAAAAATTTTGCATAATACATGTTTTCGCTTGACCTGAAATGCGTTTCATACATTATAACTATGATGTTGCATATGAGAACGATATCATTTATTGCATATATAGAAACGAAAGTAGGGAATAGTAATGAAACTTATTGCAATTGATTTAGACGGCACTCTTCTTACATCAAAGAAGGTAATTAGTGTGGAAAATGCGACAGCTATTAAAAAGTGTCAAGAAAAAGGACATGTCGTTGCGATTTGTACAGGACGCTCTATGACAGATGTTCAAAAACTTCTTCATGAAGCCCATTTAAAATGTCCAATCATTGCAGAAAACGGTGCGATTTTGTATTTAGATAATGAAATGTTACAACGATATCCGATTGCAAATAAACATGCAGAAGAGATTGTTAATTATTTAGAAGAAAAAAATATATTTTATCAATTGTATACAGATCAAGGGGTGTATATCCCAGAATACGGAGAAAAAACGATTGAACTTGAGATGAATTTAATCATAAATTCTGATATACACGCTGATGAAGAAGAACTGAAACAAATAGCAGCATTATATTTACAGCATACTGAAACGAAACCAATCGAAAGCTGCAAATCGCTATTTTCAGCGCCAATTTACATTCATAAAATTCTCCCATTCTCGTATCAAAGGGAAAAATTAAAGGTATTAAAAACGCAATTTATAAATAACGAGGAGCTATCGATTACGGCATCTTACTGGCACAATCTTGAAATAAATCATATTCATGCTCAAAAAGGGAACGGATTATATACACTAGCAAATCATTTAGGAATATTAAAAGAACATACCGTCGCAATTGGTGATGGTTTAAATGATATGTCTATGATGGAAAAGGCAAATATATCAATTGCAATGGGAAATGCAGTGAAAGAGATTCAAGCAATTTGTCGTTACAAAACACTTACAAATGATGATCATGGTGTTGCTCATGCCCTTCGCCGTTATATAATTGGCTGAAGTTATTTTGCTAGTTAGACCGCGGTCGAAAAATGATGAAAGTATCAAAAATGCTCTTATTAATCCAATTACTTAAATTTCACACTAGTTACACACGAAAAAAAGGACAAATATCGACAAAATTTGTCCTTTTTTTCGTGTTGAAAAATAAAAAAATTCATGAATAACTCTATTTTTCTATGTACCTTGATGAATTTAATTCGTATAATGGAAAAGTTGGATAAATTTAAAAATTAAACATAATTGAAAAATTAATAGCTACATTAGAATTACAAAAATAGGGGTTGGAGGATATGTACCGGCTTACAGAGCTAATTGATATTAAAGAAATACAGAAAATGGCAGAACAATTTTATTTTTTAACACATACTTCACATCAACTTCGTGATTGCAATGGAGAGATCATATTTAATTACGGCATACAATCCACTGACATACATACAAACATTCATGTCCCAATTATGATTAACGAACATAAGATTGGTGATTTCATCATCTTTTCTCCTCACAATCATATTGATTCTTGCACCATATATTTTAAATCTCTTGCAGCACTTATGACCAATTTAGGAATGAATAAATTACACGAACTACAGGAGAATCAATCGATACCTGCGGAAAATCTATATACTATTTTACAAAACATGCCTGTGATGGTTGATGCATTTACTGAAGAAGGTACTCTTGCGATATGGAATCGAGAATGCGAACTAGTAACAGGGTATAGTGCAGCTGAAATTGTTAAAAATCCTCGCGCATTAGAGCTTCTTTATCCTGATGAAGTGTATCGGAATCAAATGCTACATGAATTTTCTATACGCGGTAAAAACTTTCGTGATTGGGAAATGACGCTTACTTGTAAAAATGGTGATAAGAAAACAATTATGTGGTCAAACCTATCAAAGGAATTTCCTGCTCCTGGATATAGCTACTGGGCAATTGGCGTGGATATTACACATCGAAAAAAGATTGAAGAGGAGCTCATTCAAAAATCCTCAGAGTTAGAATTAATTTTTAAAGCACTTCCAGATTTATGCTTTTTAACAAATTTTGATGGAACAATTGTTGATTATAAGGCTGGGTGTCCAGCAAAATTTTATGTGCCTATTGATGAATTTATGGGGAAAAAGTTTCAAGATGTTTTGCCTTCTGATGTTGCCGATCAGTTACAAGAAGCAATTGTAAAAGTACAACAAAATCATTCCATAGAAATTGTAGACTACTCTTTACCGATGCACGATAGTATGTATTATTTTGAAGCACGATGTTTACCGCTTTTAACAGATAAAATTATGATTATTGTTCGTGATATTACCGAACGAAGGAAAACAGCCGAACTATTAAATAAATCAGACACATTAGACGCGGTCAGTCAACTTGCCGCAGGTGTTGCACATGAAGTACGAAATCCTTTAACTGTCATTAAAGGGTTTATACAATTATTACAAATTCAAATGAAAAATGATACAGATTATTTTCCCTTGATGATTTCTGAAATTGAGCGTATTGAATCTATTATTCATGAGTTTTTATCGATTGCGAAACCTGAAATAACCTCTTTTGAAAACAAGAATCTTTATTTTATATTAGAAAATGTTGTGTCATTAATTAACACAAAAGCAATTATGACAAATATTCATATCACATTCCAACCAGATCCTAACTTCTTATATATTGATTGTTGCGAAAAACAGTTAAAGCAAGTATTTATAAACGTTTTACAAAATTCTATTGAAGCAATGCCAAGTGGAGGAAACATCATAATTACTGCTAAGAAAACAAGTGACAATGAGGTCATGATTTGTATTTCAGATGAGGGGATTGGTATTCCAGAAGAAAGAATTATAAAACTTGGAGAACCTTTTTATAGCACGAAAGAAAAAGGAACGGGTATTGGTTTAATGATTAGCTATAAAATTATTGAACGTCATCAAGGAAGAATCCATATAACGAGTAAGGTTGGAATAGGGACTTCAGTGAAAATCCACTTACCAATTTCACAAACTTCTTAATTGAAAAACAAACATTTGTGAGAGGTCATACAGAGCATCTCCCTACCTCATGTAACGATAAAACATAGAGAAAAAATGAGTGCAGGTTACCTTTACATAGCTGAAACTCAAATGTTGAAAAATCAAAATGGATTTATACAAAAAATATGTTCGTTATGTGTATAAGCACATAGGAGTAAGAGAACTAGTCTTTGATTAGAAAGATTCTTTTACTCTTTTTTCATTATATTTTATCTAGCAAATTAATTAAAAACTCTTCAATTTTTTATCCATGTCAAGATACTTAGTGATTTCCATCCTCCTCGCTTCTTTAAGAAGCGACTGTGCATTTTCTCATCTAATTTTAATCTTCCTTTCATTTTCTTTTCCATTTTTATGGTTAAAATATTAACAAATAATTACTTTACATAATTACAGGAAGAGGGGGATCAAAATGTCAAGAGGCGTACTCAATCAATTTTTTCATGTGACCATAAAAATTATAGGGGCCTGTATTATTGCGTTTAGTGTTACAATGTTAGTGTTTGATTTTATGGTAGGAAATCAAATGGCATTAAAAGGATTGAATAAAAATCTTGGGTCCCTTGCAGAATACGGAGCAATTGCGGCTGGTTCCTTATGGTTATTTCGTAATATTTGGTTATTTTTGCACAAAAAGAAAATGACTGTTGCCAAATATACAAAAGAACTTTATATGTTATTCAAGCAGTATCATATGTTGATTGGGTATGCAGTTTTTGCTGTCGCTACTAGTCATGGGATCTATTTTTTATTAGTAGGTAGCCGCCATATGATTCGAATTTATAGTGGGATTTTCACTTTCATAGGATTAGTTCTTGTCGCTATAGCAGGTATACTATTACACAAACTGAAAGATAAGAAAAAATATATAGCGTATCGTAAAGCACATCAAATTGTGGCTATTATATTTGGAATTGGATTACTCGTTCACCTTACTGTATAGGAGTGATAATATTGCAACGTATTTTAATTATTGAAGATGAAGAAAGTTTAGCGGAATTTTTAGAGCTAGAACTAAAATATGAAGGATATGCAATAGATGTTGTATATGATGGAAGAAAAGGGTTAGAATCAGCTATTGAGCATAATTATGACATCATTCTTCTTGATTTAATGCTTCCTGGCCTTAACGGAATTGAAGTATGCCGCCGATTACGTGCAACAAAAGAAACACCTATTATTATGTTAACAGCTCGTGATAGTATTATGGATCGTGTAACCGGATTAGATAGCGGTGCAGATGATTACTTACCAAAGCCTTTTGCCATTGAAGAATTATTAGCAAGAATGCGTGTGATTTTGAGACGAAATCAAAAAGAAGAAAATAAACTTCTTTTAAGATTTAAAGATTTAGAACTCGATGTAGAGTCTCGAACTTTACATAAAACAGAAGAGATAATCGAGTTAACAAATAAAGAATTCGAGTTGCTTATGATGTTTATGAAAAATATTAATCGTGTATTGACAAGAGACATGCTCTTAGAGCATGTCTGGGGATACAATGCAGTGGTAGAGACGAATATAGTAGACGTTTATGTACGTTATTTACGTAATAAATTGAATAGCCAAGACAAAGAAACGTATATACAAACTGTCAGAGGCGTAGGATATGTGATGCGATGATGAAGCAATTAAGAAATCGCATCCGGAATCTTCCTGTAAAATGGAAATTAACACTATGGTCCAGCACATTAATATTTGTTTTATTCTTTTTATATAATATTTTACAATATGTGATTATTGACCATTGGACGTTTGATTATGAAAAAAAGCAAATTAACAGGCAAGTAACAGAAATAGAAGCTTATTTTAAGAATGAGAATACAAATTTTTCTGCAGATATGATTGAAAACAGTAAGGATTTTCTTGCAACTATAAATGATAAACATCAAATGATTCGAATTTTGGATGCAAAAGGAAAGGAACTTGTCTCTGTTTCACGTGACTTTAAACCGAATTTAGTTAAGCCAAAGCACGTCGATCGACCTGAAACTTCTATGAAAAGGCATCTTGAAGATAGAATATTTGTACAGCGCATGCCGATTACAACACGTACATTTACTGGCACAATTGAAGTTGCACAAAACTTTGAAGCTTTTGATCATTTAATGAAGCTTATTTTTCTTGTTATGATCGCTGCCGGTATAGGGGGATTGCTTCTTAGCTTTTTAGGCGGTACCATTCTTGCGAAGCAACTTCTATTAAGTGTGCAAGCTATTACAGATACGATGAACAAAATTAAGACAAATGGATTAAAAGAAAGGGTACCAATTCACGAAAACAATGATGAATTTGCCAAACTCGGATTGCTTTTTAATGAGCTAATGGACAATTTAGAAACATCTTTTATGCAACAAAAGCAATTCGTTGAAGATGCATCCCATGAATTACGCACACCACTTGCGATTATACAAGGACATCTCTCTATGTTAAATCGCTGGGGAAAAGATGACCCTGCTATATTACAAAAGTCGTTAGATTCCAGCTTAAAAGAAGTAGATCGTCTCAATAAGCTTGTGTCAGAGTTATTAGAATTATCCCGGGCAGAATCGGAACAAATGTATCCTCTTGCAGCCGACCCTGTACATGTAAATTCAGTAATAGAACAAGTTACGCAAAATTTCGAATTGCTGCATGCGAACTTTCACTTTGAGAGACAATTACATGCGAATCGTGCAAGTGTTTCTATTCCAGCTTCTTATCTCGAACAAATTTTAGTTATTATACTAGATAATGCGATCAAATATACAAAAGAACATGAAAAATACATTTGCTTGCAAAGCGAGGTAGAAGAAGAGAAAATTAAGATTACCATTACAGATCACGGAGTCGGAATACCAGAGTCTGATTTGCCATATGTACTAAATCGTTTTTACCGAGTCGACAAAGCAAGAAGCCGAAAACAAGGTGGAAATGGATTAGGACTTTCCATCGCAAAGCGCCTTGTAGAAAAATACAATGGACGTATTATGATAGACAGCAAAGAACAAGAGGGAACGACAGTTACCTTATTGTTTTATTGTGTAAAAAGCGAGAAGTAGATTGCATACTTCTCGCTTTTCTTTGTGGACTTATTATAAATTTTATCAATACCGAAGAAAAATGAGAAAAAGATGAGAAAAAATTTAAGAACATTTCATGTTGCCAGTGTATACTGAGTAAATCAACGAAATAGGTAATTACGTACTGAATGTAAACAAGGAGAGACTTATATGAATTACACAATATTCCACTGGATTAATAATTGGGCAGGTTCCTCTGCTTTGTTAGACAAAGGGATGATATTTATTACGAGCAGCGCGCCATATGTTGCAATTATCTTAATGCTTTCTTTATTTTTTAGCAATGGACAAAAAGAAACAGCTATTCGTAAACAATATACAGTTTTGTACACAGCTCTTTCTGTCTGTACAGCACTACTTGTAAATGTTTTGATTCATGCACTTTATTATCATCCACGACCATTTGTCACATATCATGTGCACAAATTAGTACCACACGCTGCTGACTCTTCGTTTGTAAGTGATCATTCTGTACTCGTATTTTCGATAGCATTTACAATGATTTTACGAGGAGAGGCATGGAAAAATATCGCGTTGTTTTGGGCTATACTAGTTGGCATTTCACGTATATATGTTGGTGTTCATTATCCGGCAGATATTATAGGCGGAGCTGTTTTATCTTTCATAACAAGTGCTTTAATCATTAAATATACAAACAAAGTAGAACCTTTGGCACGTCTCATATTTCAAATTTACGCTATAATAACAAAGCGAATTCCAATACTGTCTAAGTACAATCATACAGCTTAAATTGTCTGCTGTTTATAAATACGCTATATACTACTTTTAGATTAGAACACAAAATATTGGTAACAATAATCATCATGAATATCAATTTAAAGGATGATATGATGATTTATATTTATACTGATTATGGCGGAACACATACAACTTCATTAGCGGCAGCGTATCATTTAAAAAAACTACCAACGGATCGGAAACTTACGAAAGACGAAATATTAAACGTTGATTATTTTAATAAACTAAAAACTTCCGATATGGGGAAAATTATTTTTCACGGACGAGATGAAAACGACAATCCTGTTTATACAGTCGGTCATGGTGCATCTAAAGTTGTAGTTCCAGCTTTAAAAAATTTAAGTATACTATTACAAGATAAATATCAAAACCACGAAAAAATTGTGTTTTCTAATACATCACCAACTGTACCGTTTGCGATGACGATCGGTGGTTTATTTTCGAGAAGGTTAAAAATTGATTTTATTGGTGTGCCATTATTAGTTTTCGGTGCAAAGCAAGCCTGTGATAATATTATCAGGCTTGTAGAATATACAAAACAAGCTGGAAGATTAACAAATAAAGATGTTGTTGTATTAGAAAATGAAAACTTTAAATAGTTTAAGTAAAAAGGATGGCTAATTATATATTAACCATCCTTTTTGTTATAATATCTCAACTTTTTTTCGAATGACAATCTTATCAATATCATCTTCTTCATCACCAATATATAAACCACGTTCTCTCAAATACATTTCAAAATACAAATCTGCTTCAGAACGTTCATCGTATGGCTTTACAGATAAAACAAACCCTAATTTTTGTTGATCTTCCAAATTGACAGTAGAAATGTATGCTGGAATTTTATTACGTAAAAATAACTCTTTAACTGGAATAATCATGTCTTTCATTAACTTTGATAAAAGAGTCATTTCAAAATTAAAATTAAAACGATCAATGCTTGATAAATCTGCAAAAACAACACCAATAAAACCAGTGTTAAAAATTTCTTGATAATTTTCTTCTTCAATATTTCCGTTATAAAAGTTCTTTTCAATTAAATAATTTTTAAAATATGCAACACCTTCAGCTTCTTTAAAAGGTTTCGTCGAAAGAACAAACCCAATTTTCTTTTGTTTATGTAGATACACACACGATAAGTAAGCAGAAACATGATGTTCAGCGAAAAGAGAACTTGTTGCTTGTGCAAGACCATCTAATACATGATGCGCAATATGTAGTCGTTTACGAGAAAAGTAATATGATTTTTTTTGAAGTTCTAACGTATCGATAAACACAGAGCCAATAAAGCCTGTATTTGATATAGTCGGAGTATGCTTTTTTCTTCCTCTGCGTTTATTTTGAGCCAATGAAATCCATCCTTCCTAGTACCTATCCCAAAGGGGGATGAGACATAAAACGAACGTTTGTTCTTGTGTTAATATTGTACTATTTATTCGTTAAAAAGTAAATGTTTTATCCTCAAAAATAAACAAAAAAGATGCCTTAAAAAGGCATCTTAATAAAGAATAGGGAAGAGAACTTCTCCATAATATTATGTATATTTATATTAAGAAATAGATGTAATTTCTTCAGCATCTTCGACATCTAAATGGCAATCCATTGTACGTACTTCTTGATCTTCATGGCTTCCAAAATAAATAGTAATGTTCATATGTATCGCTCCTTTATTTTAGGAATACCTAAAATAATCATTTATTGTATTTTATTATATACTACTTTACACGTTCCTACAATCTTATCATGATTTCCAAAAACGTTTCTTTAATATTAAGAAAATTGTTATAATAAACATATCTATATTAAAGGAGGAAATAACATGCAAAAAACACTAAAAACATTTTCAAGCGTAGGAAGAGGAGTGAATATCGACTAACGTAATATAACACTCCTGCTTCCTAAATCCATCATGAAAAATGAATAACGGAAAGTAGGAGAACAATTGAAGAAACAAACAATCGCAACGCATAATATTTCGATTTTATTTTGGGTACATTTTTTTGGAACGATTAGCTTTTTACAACCCGTAATGACCCTTTTTTATATGGAAAAAGGCTTAACAGCAGCAAATATATTTATTGTCATGATGTGTTGGAGCGTGGCAGTACTTATTGGGGAAATCCCAGCAGGAGTTTATGCTGATCGATTCGGTGCAAAATTATCATTTTTGACAGGATCTATCATAAAAACTGTCAGCATTTCTATCTTATTATTTGCAGATAATCTATGGTTATTTTGTGTATACAGTTTATTGAACGGTTTGTCAGTTACATTTTTCTCCGGTGCAGATGAAGCGCTAATTTATGAATCGTTAAAAGAAAACAATGAGCAACATTTAATGGATCAAGCGATGGGGAAAATCCAATCAGCAGGCTTTATTTCTATGTTAATCGCTGTCATTTTCGGTTCGTATTTCGCTAAAGATTTACGAGAAGAACAATTTACACTTTTAATTGCTCTTGGGATAATATTTCATTTGATAGAACTTGCTTTACTATTTTACATTAAAAGTCCTGAGAAACTGTCATCTTACCGAGAAGAATCTTTTTCACAAATAATTGAAGGAATACGGGTTATTCGTAAAGCGCCACAACTACTTATTATGTTTTTAAACGTCTCGCTTGTTTTTATTCCAGCAAGCGCAGTATATGACGCTTTTAACCAACCGTTGTTTACGAACGCAGGCCTTCCTGTATTTGCGATTGGCATTATGTATGCTTTAGCTGCTATCCTTGGATACCTTTCTTCGATATCTATCGGATGGCTTACTAGTAGATTCTCACGTACAATGTTACTGAATGTAACGGGTGGGTTAGCTGTTAGTGGTTTACTATTATCAACATTTTTTGGAGATACATTGTGGATTGTACTAGGAGCTTTCTTTATTTTACGGTTCGTGCGTGCAATTCGATATCCGATATACTCGCAGCTTAGTAATGATATAATCCCGTCTCATGTACGTGCAACAACTATTTCATTACTTTCTGTTTTAGATTCAATATTAGACCTTATTATTTTCGGAACACTATCATTCGTTGCTGTTAAATCATTACCATTTGTTTTTGCAACTTGTGCATGTATAGCATGTATCGGAACGTTTTTACCAATCAAAGAAGTTGAAGTGAGCGTTGCAACACAACGCAAAATGAATCGAAATATAGAATAAAATACTCCCCCAAAGTATTCTATAAACTTTGGGGGAATTTATGTTTAAATCATAAAAAATTATCAAATGGAGGTCAATCTAATGTTACATATAAAGAAAGCAAAACTTGATGATTTACAATGGATTAATTTTCAATATGAAAAGGTTGATTTTGTACCATCACATTTAGAAAATGAAGAGATTGCAATTGCATATTCTAATGACCGAAAAGCCGGCTTAGGAAGATTAGTAAAAATTGATGAAAATAGCTTTGAAATGGGTGGAATATATACGTTAGAAGACTATAGAGGAAAGAAAATCGCTGATAGCATCGTTGCATTTCTAATTAATGAAGCTCGGAAACTTCAAATTCAAAATGTATATTGCATTCCATTTGAACATTTAAAACCTTTTTATAGTAAACATGGATTTCAAGAAGTAGTAGATTTAACTGCGGTTCCTAAACAGATTATAGATAAATATAATTGGTGCTTAGAGCAATATGATATAAAAACATTGTTAATGAAATTATAAATTTGAAAATACACATAGAGTGTGTTTTTTCTTTTTATAAAAGCTAGAAGAGCATACGTGAAATTACATAATTCTAAATTAGGCATTTGAACAAGTCACAATACCTAATTTTAGGTCATACTTTGTTGGTGAGTGCAATTCAAAATGGTCTATCGTCCCTTTTGTAACAAGTCGTTTTTTGTTACGACTTGCAAAGTATATACATGGAGGTTATGAAATGAATAATTTTCAACAAGAACTTCAAACGTTAAATTTAAATGATTATCAGACTGGAAATGTTGTGTACTGGGATAGTCAAACTCCTTCTCCATACTATATTGAAGAAGACTATACTCGTCGTTGCGGCGGTTGTGGCCGCTGCGGTGGTTGTGGTGGTCGTTGTGGAGGGTTCGGTCGTTGCGGCGGATTCCGTTGCTTTGGATGCTTTGGATGCCTTGGCTGTGGCGGCTGCGGTGGTTGTGGTGGTTGCGGAGGATGTGGTGGTGCCGGATTCTGGTGGGACGGAATATGGATTATTTAATCCCAATTTTTTAATTGAACCTTTACTTAAAGAAAAGCGTTTCTACATGATTTTTATTGTAGAGACACTTTTCTTTAAGTATGATTAACCACTCTTCTTTTTTTCCGTTTGACATAAGAAAAAATAGGATACATAAAATTGTTATGATGACAGTTTAATGCAATGAACAGTGAAGGAGGAGTACAATGACAAAATTTAACTCTTCTACGCGTTTGAAAATGAAACGAGATACTTTTTTTCTCTCTAATCCAAAAGGAGAAGTGTATTTTAGAAATAATGCCAGTTCATTCCGTATGGAAGGAAAATCAATCAATCAATGGATTGAAAAACTGGTGCCGATGTTTAATGGGGAAAATACATTAGGGAATTTGACAGATGGCTTACCTGAGCTATATCGAAAGCGAGTATTTGAAATAGCAGAAATACTGTACCAAAATGAATTTGCAACAGACATAAGTCAAGATCATCCACACCAATTGTCAGAACATATTCTTAAACAATACGCATCTCAAATTGAATTTTTAGATAATCTCGGCGTTTCAGGTGCATATCGTTTTCAATCTTATCGCCAAATGAAAGTATTAGTTGTTGGTTCTGGTTCTTTTTTTGTTTCCCTAGTTTCTGCGTTACTTGAATCCGGATTACCACAATTCCAGATGCTAATTACTGATTCCACTCAAACTAATAAAAGAAGATTAAAAGAATTAATAGCACATGCACAAAAAACAGATCCTGAAGTGGCGATTGAAGAAATTTTTTTACAAAAAGAAAAAAGAAATGGTTTGAAAGATGCGGTGCAGCCATTTCAGGCGATTTTGTATATATCACAAGGAGAAGACATAGAGGAATTAAAAATTCTACATGCTATTTGTAAAAAAGAAAAAAAGATTTTCATCCCTGCCATATCTAAGCAAGGATTCGGATTAGCCGGACCACTCGTACACCCAGAAAATGATGCTTGCTGGGAATCAGCTTGGCGACGTTTACACAAGTCTGCATTTTCTAAAACTTCAGGGGAACACACTTTTTCTTCTACAACGGAAGCAATGTTAGCAAATGTAATTGTATTTGAACTGTTCAAAAAGGTTACAGATATAACGAAACATACGCAAACAAATCAATTTTTTCTGTTAAATTCCGAAACGTTAGAAGGAAACTGGCATTCCTTTTTACCTCATCCCTTAGTAACTGAGAAGATGGAAATCAGATGGGTTCAAGATTTCAATACGAGAAACAAACAGAGATCAAGTGAAAATGAATGGAATGAATCTACTCTGAATTTGAATTCCCTTGTATCAAAAGAAGCTGGCATTTTTCATGTTTGGGAAGCAGGTGACTTAAAACAGCTGCCATTGGCTCAATGTCGCATTCAAACAGTTGATCCGCTGTCAGAAGGACCTGCTGAATTATTGCCAGATATGATTTGTACAGGTTTGACCCATATGGAAGCAAGGTATGAAGCTGGATTAGCCGGAGTTGAGACCTATATATCACGAATTGCTAGTTCAATGCTTTCTGAACATGAGCAATTTATAGGATTTGGAGCCGGGGATACGATTGCAGAATGTGTGTCTAGGGGATTACAAAAATGTTTGGATGAAGAATTTCGTAAGAGACAAATAAAACAAAAAATTGCTGTTTCCACACTAAAATTAGATGAAGTAGAGGATGAACGCTGCAGCTTTTATTTGCAAGCACTTACTACAATGCAAGGAACACCTACAATCGCTTTAGGAGAGGCTATTTTTAACTTCCCTGTGATTTGGATTAATACGAATAATCGCTGGTACGGAAATGTAGGGTTAAATAAAACAATAGCGTTACGCAAAGCATTACAACAGGCACTTACAGAAGCACAAAATTGTGATGATCGCATTACATCACAAGCACTAGAGACTTCATCAGTTTTATTACAAGATAAACTGCCATTACATTTCGCTATTTCTTCTTGTGAAAACATGACACAAGAAGAAATATTACAATCTGCTGAACAGACATTAAAACAAGATGGAATGCAGCTTTACGTATTTGAAATATCGTTAGAAGAAGTCTGGAAGGAGGAACTGGCAGGACTATATGGAGTATTACTGGGAGAGGAGGAATCCCAGTGAGCGCTTCCATTTTAATAATTGGAGAGGGACTATTGGCAAATCGTGTATATGAAGAATTATCTGTCCAATATGAAATCAATCAAAACACGGATTTTGATTTAAAAATACCAGCAACAACCGATTTAGTTCTCGTGTTACATGATACTTGGAATCCTTCTTTTCATAAACAGGCAGAAAGTGTGCTTCAATTAACGAATGTCCCTTGGCTACGAGCCTTCGTTTCATTTGGAGAAGGAATAATCGGTCCGCTCGTTCGTCCCGGCACACCAGGATGTTCCCAATGTGCAGATATACGCCGTACTTTTGCAGGAAATGATTCAAAAGAGATGTGGGAATTATTGCAGATCCTAACAACAAAAAAGGAAATACCCCAGGACATATGGGCATCAAGCAATGGGTTATTACAGATGACACATCTTTTGCTAGAAGAAGTGCAGTCCATTTTACAAGATAATCATACACGATTAGAAGAGCATATGTTTTTCGTTAATTTACAAACATTGAAAAGCTCCTATCATTTTTTTCTACCTCATCCTTTATGCTCAAATTGTAGCCAAATGCCTAATGATTCATCACATTCAGCTAAAATTTCATTGCAATCAAGCCCAAAGGTTAATATAGATAATTATCGTTGTCGTTCAATATCTGAACTAAGTAAAGTATTAGTTAAAGATTATCTAGATTATGAGACTGGGTTTTTAAATGATAAAATGTATGATCTTACGCCTCCATTTGCTGATGTAAGTGTGAACCTTCCGTTTCTCTTCGGAAATGAACCAACGGCTGGCCGGACTCATTCATATGCAACGAGTGAATTAACTGCTATTTTAGAAGGATTAGAGCGATATTGCGGTCTAGAGCCCAGGGGAAAACATACAGTCATTCAAGACACATTTCGTAATTTAGCTCATCAAGCACTTAATCCTCTTGAAGTGGGTGTACATGCAAACGAACAATATTTACAACCAAATTTCCCATTTAAACCGTTTCATCCAGATCGTCCAATGAATTGGGTATGGGGTTATTCATTTTTACAAGAACGTCCAATTTTAGTTCCAGAACTACTCGCATATTATAGCTTAGGGAGTAATGATGGTTTTGTTTATGAGACTTCCAATGGTTGCGCATTGGGCGGCAGTTTAGAAGAAGCGATTTTTTATGGCATTTTAGAAGTGATTGAACGTGACTCATTTTTGTTAACTTGGTATGCAAAGCTTCCCCTCCCGCGTCTTGATCTTTCTTCTGGCGATGATCAAGAGTTACAGTTGATGGTCGAACGTGTGCGTGCAGTAGGGGGATATGATATACATTTGTTTAATTCGACAATGGAGCATGGAATTCCAAGCATTTGGGCATTGGCAAAAAACAGGAAAGAGAAGGGAATGAATATTCTCTGTGCAGCTGGAGCACATTTAGATCCGGTACGAGGGGCGAAATGTGCAATATTTGAATTAGCTGGCATGATGTTAACACTTGATAAGAAACTTGAGGCGAATCACAAGAAATATGTACAGATGTTCCACAATCCTTCTCTCGTGAAGCAAATGCATGACCATCCTATGGTATGTGCTTTGCCAGAAGCGGAAGAACGGTTTCAGTTTTTGCTAGATAATAATCGACCGTTACAAACATTTACCGAGGCATTCAAGCAGAAAACGAGACATGAGGATTTGACAGATGATTTAAGAGAAATGCTTCAGATGTTGCACCAGTTAAACCTCGATGTGATTGTGGTAGATCAGACTACACCAGAAATAATGCGAAATGGATTACATTGTGTAAAAGTACTCATTCCAGGAATGTTGCCAATGACATTTGGGCATCATCTTATGCGCTTAACAGGTTTAGAGAGAGTGTTACACGTGCCAATGAAACTTGGGTATACGAAGCAATCACTAACGTTTGAACAACTCAATCCACATCCGCATCCATTTGCGTAAGTAATGATTAGGAGGGAGAAGGGTGAGTTTAGAGACATTTTTGAACAATTTACATGTTAATGACGAAGCAACCTCCTCGACTTGGGAGGTTGACTGGGAAGACGGACCACTTTCTTATAAGCTTTATCGGGACTTACCGGGATTTCCGTTATCTTCTGAAGTTACATTAACACTTGAAAATTTCGAAGTATCAACAGAACCGAATCTTCGCGAAATCGGTCATTTTCTTTGGTACGTATTTGGGCTTACTCAATTCAGTCAGTCAACCTTACCATCACCAGAAACAAATGTTATGCAGTCGTATCGGAGATTTGTTCCCTCGGGCGGAGGCTTATATCCAAATGAATTGTATATATATTTAAAGATGGAAAATGTGCCTGTTGGGATTTACCACTACGATGTAGCACATCACCGCTTAGTATTATTAAGAGAAGGGAATTTTGATTCATATGTAGCCCGAACTCTTGGGAATAGCTGTGACACATCCTCTTGTTTCGGTGTTATTTTTGTATCGACAATGTTTTGGAAAAATTTCTTTAAATACCATAACTTTTCTTATCGTCTGCAAGGATTAGATGCAGGTGTGTTAATCGGACAATTGCTAGAAGTAGCAAAACGATTTCAGTTTACACCAAGTGTGCATTTTCAATTTCTAGACCGGGCCATCAATCATTTACTTGGGTTATCGGAACAAGAGGAGAGTGTATATGCAGTTATCCCTCTATCGGTCAATTCTGTAGCACCACAGTTCAATAATGAAAATGATGCTACGAATAAAGAAGTCTCTGCTACTCAATTATGTGAGGAATTACCAATTATTCATCACAATCACTATGTCAAATCTCGAAAGATTGCACAGTATCCAATGCTGATTCAAATGAATGAAGCATCTATGCTTGAATCTACACGATTATTTCAAAAAATCAAGAGTGAAACGAATAGAATGCGTGATGGTCAAGCGTTAGTTCTTCCACGTATAAAGCGAATGTCGTACGACTTAACAGCTGCTTGCCAAAATCGATTTTCACCGGAAATGGATTTTACATTTCGGAAAATGAGTCAAGATCAATTGACTACGTTACTTCATGAAGCAACTGCTTCTTTTGCCTATCAAAACGATTTAGATACAAAGCATGAAGAACTCGCATCCCGTGTTTCCTTATACGTATGTTTATTTGGTGTTGAAGGTATCCCAAACGGCGCTTATCATTATGACAATGATGCTCATGCATTACGACAAGTACATCTTGGAGATCATCGCTTCTTACTGCAAAGCGGGATGACATTCCATAATGTGAATCTCTTCCAAGTACCACTTTGTCTACATGTAGTAGGGGATAAAAATCATCTTAAAACAGAACTTGGATATAGAGGATACCGCATTCAACAGATGGAAGCGGGCATCCTTGTACAAAAATTATTGTTAGCAGCTTCTGCTATAGGACTCGGAGGGCACCCGCTTCTTGGATTCGATGTCAATTTGTGTGATGAAATTTACAAGCTAGGTTCAGAAGAAAAAACGAGTCTTATCCAAATTCCAATCGGCTTTTATCGGCAACGCCCTTGGTTGAAAGGGAGTTTGCATAGTTAAAAAACGTTACTTATATGGAATATGAAAAAGCTTGGATTCGAATGAATTCAAGCTTTTTCATGTAGTAAACACTCTTAAGAAAACGCAAATCGGTGAAGGTTATAGACTTAAAGATGACGCTCCTAAGTTATTAGTTGATTTCTTCAAAAAAAAGAAGCAAATTAAACTAATTAAAAAAATATATAAAGGTACATTTTATTAACCTGCTACTCCTTTTCTCTTATTCGCTATTGATATCGAAATTAAAGCAAATATCATTAGCACTAAGGAGATAACGCCATAAGTAGCACCCTCAAACCCTCTCACTTCGAAAAAACCTCTATATAACAAGTACAATGCAACTAATGTTCCTACAATACCCGGAACGTTTTTTAGAGCTCTAGAATCTGTTCTTTTTCTTAGAAAAACAGTTAACAATATTACGATCACACCTACTAATATTCCCAAACCAACCGGAGCAAAAATCATCATTTTCTCCGCCCCCTTAATTAACTTTATTTTAATACATAATCGGAAATTAAAGGTATTACAACTATAGAGGAGATGGGCAAGAACAACTGATTAGGAATTACTATAAAGAACAAAAAGGACGAATCGCAGTGTATAAAAAGGAGCTAACTTTAAATTATGAACAATTTGTTTCAAAACTATTATATTACTTGTACAGCTTTTAATGAAACTATAGTATAGGTATAAGACTTTTTTAAATTAATTATTAATATTCAAGGGAGCGGATGAAAGCGATTGCAACGTTTCTTTAAATCGTTAGCAGTCATTATAAATCTTGACCTTTTAAGGGTTCTATTAGGATGAGTATTAGTTACGAAAACTGGCTCGGGACAGGGGAGCGGTAAATCCTGGCCACTTTGTAATGGGAATTTTATACCGTTTCAGTTATCACAGGAAACACTTATTAAGTTATAGGCAAACTTAATAAGTGTTTGTTTGCTGTTCATTGTTATTTATCCATGTTAGATACAAGAAGTAAGGGGGGGATTAACATAAATAATAAACAACATTGTTATAGTGAAAATAAATACTAGTTAGAATGGGTTAGGAGGAAAATTAGAATATTTTTAGCTCTACGTGAATTAAAACAATCCAAATTGAGATATGGGTTAATCGGACTTATTATGGTTTTACTATCATTTTTAGTTCTTGTGATTTCCGGACTAGCAAATGGTTTAGCATATAATACTGTCTCTTCCATTCAAAATATGGATGCTCAAAAGTTTATATTAGCAGATGATAATGATGAGGAAATTTCGTTACTACGTTCGCAAATTAAGAAAGAAGATGTAGATGACGTAGTGAAGCAAGTATGCCGTTCTTATTAACAATACCGATGATTGCACAATATGCAGGGATTTTTATCGTAATTAGTATTTTAGGAACACTTATTTCATTATATCAAGTATTAAAAATAGATGCATTAGAAGCAATTAGAGGTGGCATGTAATGACTTCATTATTAAAATTAGAGGAAGTTAGCAAAGTATATGGAGAAGGAAATACAGAAGTAACCGCTCTTCATCCGATTACGCTTGATGTGAAAGCAGGAGAATTTATCGGTATTGTGGGTCCGTCTGGATCAGGGAAAAGTACTCTATTATCCATTGCTGGTGCGTTATTATCACCATCAAAAGGAAACATTTACATTCGTGAACAGAACATCACGCATCTATCAGAAAAAGAAATGACGGATATTCGTTTAAGAAAGATTGGGTTTATTTTTCAGTTTGCAAATCTTGTTCCATACTTAAATGTGAAGGAACAGTTACTTTACATTGCACAATTAAAGAAAGAAGACAGAAAAGAATCTGAACAGCGTGCAGATCATTTGCTAGCTGCATTTGGACTCTCTCAGAGAAAGAATCATTACCCAAATCAATTATCTGGTGGAGAAAGACAAAGGGTGGCAATTGCACGTGCCTTTATGAATAACCCAGACTTAATATTAGCAGATGAACCAACAGCAAGTCTTGATTCAAAACGTGGGCGCGAAGTTGTTGAAATGATGAAGCGAGAAGTAAAAGAAAGCCAAAAAGCAGCAATTATGATTACGCACGATGAGAAGATGCTTGATGTGTGTGATTATATATTAACGCTGAGAGATGGGAAAATAACTTGAAGTTCTTAATTTGAAGAAAAAACTTAATTAATTGATAAATAATTTATAAAGAAAAAAGCTAAACTAAAAAAATTTAGCTTTTTTTGAGGGTTAGGGTTCTGCGCACATGCCTATCAAGCTAATATTTTGAAGTGTTCCCAAAACAGAAAATACATTATTTTACAATTATTTATGAAAATTCAACTCCTTTTCTTCGTTTTGGGGAACTACCAATTTCTTAAGTTGTTGTATGTGTGGTTGGACCCCTTATTAATATTAAAGTCGTTAAAGATTTACTCGAAATCTTCTTTTTTTCGCAATCTTGATGTAATAGTTTTACTAGTTTGTTAGTACAGGATAAAACAATTGGACAATAAAAAATCAATACCAAATTTCATTTACCGTATTTTTACAGTTTTAAAAAATAAATTAGTAAAAATGTCAATCAACCCTTAATTATTCTTACAGAGTAGAAAAGAGTAGTATAGGACATAATTACATTTGAAAAAACGTAAAGGAGATGAATCAGATGGACAAGCCACTTAATGATAATAAAAAACAAAACATCAAAAAATTAAATACAGAAGAAAATGCTATTTATAGCGATCCGAAAAATGCGAGTAATATGCAACCAATACCACAGCCAAAAGATTATGATGAAATTGAGTATTAATAAACAGGAACAGAAACGATATTGTTTCTGTTCCTGTTTTAGCTAACGAACTCTCGTTTATTCCTCATTAGAAGGCGGAATAGAAAGAAAGACTAACGAATCAACAAGCTCAACTGAAATGCTAAAATCATCATGAAGCGTAATTACAACACAAGCTACTAACGGTAACGAAATGATAATTACATCACCATCAATTACAACCCCTGATGAACATGTGTCGTAGTCACTTATAGATAGCTCTATATCTGTATCTGGAGCAATTAAAATTTCCAAACATATATTCATGCATTGTTCGAATACGTAAGCGATTGTAGACCTCTCCTCTCTAAATAATCCATAATTCCTATGTAGATGGATACTTGAACTGGATCTCTGAAAGTAGCTCTCATACCATACTATTTGAAGTTAGCTCCTCTTGATTGGACAGGTTATCTAATTTTTAAAAATATATGTATGTAACAAAGGGGATTTTTGGAGAATCATATAAAAGAGTACCTTGTAGCAGCAATTGTGGACGATTACAATCACAAAAGTGAAAATTTCACTTTTGTGTATAGTTACATTCATGAATATAAAAAGCCCGATATAACTTTAATGAAGTTACAATCAGACTTTTTATGCCAAAATTATCTTAATGTAATGGATTGTTAGCAAACGTTACTTAAACATTTTCATACCTCATCCAGCCACTTTCAGATCGCTCCGCTTTATATTTACCGTAAGACAGAAGCTTCATCGCCGAACGAGTAGCTGCGTGAAAAACTAATCTCAACTTCCATTCCTCTTCGATTTCGGTTGGATAGGCCGTTGATTCGTAAACATAATAAGCTGCCATAATACAGGGAGCTACTTGTTCTGGTTCAAATCCATAAGCAATTGCATCATCTACAATGACATCAATTAGATATTGATTTCCATCTAACATTTCTTTTTGAAGCAACTTTTTTACAGATTCTGGTACTAATTCTAAGATTTTATTCTTCAAAACAGTCATTTTTTTGCTCTTTCAGCACGAAGAATTGCATCATTCGTTGGTGTATTAGGTACATAATTTCCATGACTATCAATGCTATGAGCTTCTTTATCATATTGTCCGTTGGCACTACGCTTTTTTGTTGTAAACGGGTTTTGATTGTTTCCCATACTCGTCACCTCCAATAAATAGTATGTGCTAATCAGAAAGTATTTTGTCCAAAAGAGATTTTGCAAAAAGTGGAATAAGGATAACAATTTACCCTGTATGAAATGGGTTCTTTCGTAAAAAATAGGTACAAACCTTAACAAAAGGAGGATCATTTATGACGAACAGAAATGATAATCGAGAACAAAAAAACAAATATCCGAACAATTTAAAGAAAGATACTGAATTCTCTAAAGATGTAAATATTAGAAGTGAAGTAACGAAAAAGGATTTAAATAAATAACGTTTGAAACCATTAAATATTGAAAAAGCTTGGATTTGATTAAGTCCAAGCTTTTTCAAATGATAAAAACCCGACCATACGTCTCGTAAAAAATAACGAATTTCATTTACCGTATTTTGGTAATAAAAATTAAGACAACCATAAATAACCTACATATGCATGAAAAAAATTATAGGATGGAACTATATTTCATAAAAGGGTATAAATCATTATTGAATATAAAAAATAGGGGGAAATCATCATGAAGTTAACGCCAGAGCAACGAATTCAATTACATGGATTTAATAATCTTACAAAATCATTAAGTTTTAATATGTATGATATTTGCTATACAAAAACAAGAGAAGAACGAGAAGCCTATATTGAATACATAGATGAACATTATAATGCAGACAGATTAACAAAAATTTTAAAAAATGTATCTGATATTATAGGTGCACACGTATTAAATGTCGCTAAACAAGACTACGTTCCACAAGGAGCGAGCGTAACAATCTTAGTTTCAGAAGGTCCAATTGTAGAAGTACCAACTGAATCATTTAGCGAATCACCCGGCCCTCTTCCGGGATCAGTCGTTATACAGTTAGATAAAAGCCATATAACAGTTCATACATATCCTGAATATCATCCAGATGAAGGAATCAGCACTTTTAGAGCCGATATTGATGTGTCGACTTGCGGAGAAATCTCACCTCTTAAAGCGCTAAATTATTTAATTCACTCATTTGATACGGATATTATGACCATCGATTACCGAGTTCGAGGATTTACAAGAGATATAACGGGTAACAAATTATTTATTGATCACGAAATAAGCTCCATCCAAAATTACATTCCAGAGAATATAAAAAATTCGTATGACATGATTGATGTGAATGTATATCAAGAACATATTTTTCATACAAAATGCAAACTAAAAAAATTCGACTTAAATGACTATTTGTTTGGATATACACAGGAAACATTATCTGTAGACGAACAACAAGAAATTACAAAGAAATTAAAATTGGAAATGGATGAAATATTTTATGGAAAGAATATGAATCATGGCTCAATTGAAGAAGATTCAACTGAATGAAACATCCAAAGTATCACTAAAAAGCAGGGAAACTTTCTCCTGCTTTTTTTATTTTTTCAATGTGAAAATTATTCAGTTTTCATGATCAGAAATCCCAGTACTGAAGAAAGGTGTTTTTCATTTTTTGTCGAATTTGAATTTTGATAAAGATTCAATAAAGAAAGGAATAAAAAATGAAAAAATACGAGCATTTAATTTCATGGGTAGAAAATATAAAAGAACGCAACCATAGCTCCGCAGCAGCACTCTTTATTATGAAAGATAATCAAGTTGTATTGGAGCATTATAGCGGAACGCATTCTAATACAAAAAATAGTTCTCCTATTACAGCAACTTCACAGTTTAACGTTGCTTCAGCAAGAAAAAGTTACTTAGGACTTGCGATTGCCCATGCGCTTTATGAAGAGAAAATTAGAAGCCTAGACGATTATGCTGTAAATTACTTTGAAGAGTATGACAAAACTTTACTTAGTAATACAACCTTAAGGCACTTAGTAACTCATTCACACGGTCTCAATGTGAGTGAGAGCGGGAGCATGTACCGAGAATTTGAACCTGGAGAAGAATGGGCTTACAGAGCTATTAATGTCGAAATGATGACACAGCTAATTTATAGGCTATATAATAAAAGTTTTCCAGAATTACTGAGAGAACGAGTTTTTATACCCGCAGGTTTCACAGAAACAGCTTGGCAAAAAGCAGATCATGACAATTTAGTAAAAGTAATTATAAATCCAGGTGAACCAGCTGAAAGCAAGATAGGTGCATCAGATGATGGGACAGAATCGAATCTTTTTGTTTCTGCTAGAGAGTTTGCTTATTGGGGAAACCTTCATCTAAATAAAGGATATATGAATGGGAAACAAATCATTCCGAAAGAAGTTATTGAAATTGCAACACAAGTTCATTATCCTCACTATAAAAATATAAATTTACCACAAAATGGATTATTTTGGTTTGTTCAAAATACACCAGCATTGCAAAGTGAAATAGGTGAAAGAGTCCCAAAAGGAGCTTATCAAATACTAGGTGTAACAGGGCCAACAATTTTAGTTATTCCTGAATATAATGTCGTTGTCGCAAAGATGTACAACAAAAGGTATAACTATGGAGGAGATAATTATCTTCAATATTTAAGAGGCTTTAGCAATTTAGTGACTGATACGTTTGCTCAATAACCACACTGGTTGATACGACTTGTACATAAGCATTAGAAGATGCCTAACAATAAAATAGAATATATGTAATCAACAAAAAGACACTTCATCGGTAAGTGTCTTTTTGTTGATTATAAACGATCAAGTCAAAGGTATTACTCCGTATTAATTTTCATCCCCTTATCCGTATCTCACAAAGCATTGTGGACATAATAAGCATCGTTAGACAATTCTTGAAAAGATTTGAAATAAAAAAGAGAGGGAAGGATGGTATGAAACATTCATCTGTTAACCCATGGCTTGTAGTCCTCGGTACAATTATTGTCCAAATGGGCCTTGGAACGATTTATACATGGAGTTTATTCAATCAGCCTTTGGTGAGTAAATTCAGTTGGAATCTTAATGCTGTTGCTATAACCTTCTCAATCACTAGCTTTTCTTTATCGTTTTCAACTTTGTTTGCAAGTAAATTACAAGAGAAATGGGGACTTCGTAAACTCATTATGATAGCTGGATTATCGCTAGGAATTGGCTTGATACTTAGCTCACAAGTGTCCTCATTACTAATGCTTTATATACTAGCAGGTGTTGTTGTTGGTTACGCAGATGGTACAGCCTATATCATTTCATTATCCAATTTAATAAAGTGGTTTCCAAAGCGCAAAGGTTTAATTTCTGGGATATGCGTCTCTTCATACGGCACGGGTAGCCTAATTTTTAAATACGTTAATGCAAAGTTAATCGATTCAGTTGGTGTATCACAAGCGTTTTTATATTGGGGCTTAGTTGTTGCTACTATGGTAGTTATAGGCGCGTGTTTTATCCATAAAGCAGCTGAACAAGATACAGTTCATGAAACAAAGAGTCATGATTATACAACAAGTGAAATGCTACGCACAAAACAAGTTTATCTGTTATTCATCATGTTATTTACATCATGTATGGGTGGTTTATATTTAATAAGCATGGTAAAGGATATCGGTGTTAAACTCGTAGGTCTTAGCGCAGCAACAGCAGCTAATGCCGTTGCTATGATTGCTATTTTTAATACGGTTGGCCGAATCATTCTAGGTCCGTTATCAGATAAAATTGGCCGCTTAAAAATTGTGTCGGCAACTTTTGTCATTATAGCTACATCTGTTTTTGTTCTCAGTTTTGTGGACTTAAATTACGGGATCTATTTTGCCTGTGTAGCAAGCGTTGCTTTTTGCTTCGGAGGAAATATCACGATTTTCCCAGCTATTGTTGGTGATTTCTTCGGTCTAAAAAACCATAGTAAAAACTACGGGATCGTGTACCAAGGCTTTGGTTTTGGGGCACTCGCCGGTTCCTTTATTGGTGCAATTCTAGGTGGATTTAAACCAACTTTTATGGTAATTGGTGCATTATGTGTTTTGTCATTTATCATCGCTATTTTGATTCGACCACCTAATGAGCAAAAGGAAAAACAAAAAAATTATCGCGGAGCAGCGTGAAGATGTAAGAGACATACTCTAGGTTTAAAGAAAAAGAAAAGGATCCTCTACCATATAGGGTCGATTCTTTTCTTTTTTCATTTTTATGAGGGACTCAGATTTTTTGCAAAAGATGGGATAAATGAGCAATCCAGCAAAACACACAATAGCATGTTACGGCATTCAGAAAAGTTGCAGTTAGATCAAATATAATTTTGAAGATACAGTTACATGCAAATAATTGATATAATTCTTATATAATTGGATGCAATTATATAAAGAGGATGGCTTATCAAGAGAAATATAAGGTAGTATAAAAGCAAAATAGAAAAAAGATAAAAGGGGCTAGAAAGTATTATGATGGATGAACAAGAATTAAAACAAGAACTACAACAAATCAAAAAGAACAATTATGCTGTACCAGAAGATGTGGACGCCTATCCATACGCACAATGGATGATGGATTATATTGGTTCAACTGATGCTGAGCTGCGGGATGAATTAATTTACAGTACGCTCGAACGATGGATAACAGACGAAGTATTTAGACAAAAAGAGTTACGTGGACTATTGCTACAAGCGCTTAGTCCTGATTATTTGTTTTATAAAATCGGTGAAAAGGGAACAGACTCTGTTTTTAAGCGAGCTTTTTCAATTTTAATCCCACCGCTTATTTTATCCGTTCATGAAAAAGAACCGTTCTTATCTGAAGAACAACTCTACAGCGTGACAGAACAAGTTCTTGAATATGTGTATCTTGAGCAGGATGTAAGGGGCTATGTAGCTGGAAAAGGATGGGCTCATTCTACTGCTCATGCCGCAGATGCGCTAGACGCTTTAGCACGTACGATACGAAATCGCAAATTTTCACATGCAATCCTTACTGCTGTTCGTCATAAGGTTCGTCTGCACGATTATGTATACATAAATTTTGAGGATGAGCGATTAGTGACGGCAGTAATGTCTTTATGGAACCAAAATCTCTTAATCCAAGAAGAATGGAACAACTGGCTTCACAGCTTTACGATCATTGAAGAAGCTTCAACTTCTCGAAATGATATTTTAGTACAAAACATTACAACCTTCTTAAGAAGCTTGTATTTCCGAGCTTTAAAACAAGAGGAAAACTCTACGTTTACAATTATTGTGCTGGAGACTTTGAAAAAATGGCATAGGTTTTAATTTGGGTTGTAATATATAATTTTTTCATGAGTGTTCCCCTAAAAAGTTCTATGAAGGGAGAATAACTATTGGAGAAATACACTGTTAAACAAACTTTAGATGGATTAAAAATACGACTCGATAATCATAACAGCAGAATGATTCATAATGTTATTAAATGTATTTACTAAATGAAGTAGATAAAAGAATCTAAAAGGATCATTGTCCTTTAATCAATTTAGTAAATATATTTCCGTAATAAAAAACAACCAATAATAAAAAATACATATTGTTTATCAAAAAAGAGTCTTAATAATTTAAGACTCTTTTTTGAGCATTTGGCATAGCAATATAAAACATACCCATGGAGAAGATGAAACATCATGAAACTAACAAAAGAAAGCGATTTCGACAAATAAATGAGGGTGATGAAAATGTTAGAAAATTTAATAACCGAAGCACGTAATAAAAAAACAATGAATTTAGACGTAATGTCAACAATTGACCTTTTAACAATCATGAATGAAGAAGATGCAAAAGTCGCAGAAGCAGTGAAACAATCGCTTCCACAAATCGCTAAGGCGGTGGAAGCGATTGTTTCAGCAAAAAGAAAAGGTGGCCGTTTAATATATATAGGAGCTGGTACTAGCGGACGTATTGGTGTATTAGATGCAGTTGAATGTCCCCAAACATTTGGAACAGATCCAGAAGAAGTAATTGGATTAATCGCTGGCGGTGAAAAAGCATTTATTAAAGCAGTAGAAGGTGCAGAAGACAGTAAAGAATTTGGTATGCAAGACTTAAAAAATATTCATTTAACAAACAAAGATATTGTAGTAGGAATTGCAGCAAGCGGACGAACTCCATACGTTATTGGAGGATTAGAATATGGAAATTTAATTGGTACACAAACAGTCGCAGTGTGCTGTAACAAAGGATCAGCAGTCGGAAAAGTCGCATCCATTTCTATTGAAGTAGTAAACGGACCAGAAGTATTAACTGGTTCAACTCGTTTAAAAGCAGGTACATCACAAAAATTAATTTGCAATATGCTTTCAACAGCCTCTATGGTAGGAATCGGGAAAGTTTATGGGAATTTAATGGTTGATGTTCAATTAACAAATGAAAAGCTAGTAGAGCGTGCAAAGCGTATCGTGATGGAGGCAACATCTTGCGATTATGAAACAGCTGGAACCTACTTAGTAAAAGCAGAGAATAAACCTAAAATCGCAATTGTAATGATTTTGACAGGGCTTTCAAAAGAAGAAGCGGTAAAGAAATTAGCAGAAACGCAAGGATTTGTTAGACAAGTTGTAAAATAACCGAAAAGAGGACGACATGATGAACAAATATCATAGCATGGCATCTCAAATTTTAGATGCGGTAGGTGGTAGTTATAATGTTTCAGCATACACAAATTGTATGACACGTCTTCGTATTAAAATTGTTAATCATAATTTAATTCAAGAAGAATTATTAAAAAAGATTGATGGGGTTCTTGGTACTGTTGATGATGAAACATACCAAATTATTCTTGGACCAGGTGTTGTAACAAAAGTAGCAGAACAATTCGGAACTATATTAGCAGAGAAAAAAGGAAAAGGCGGTTCCTCAAAAAATTCTTCTGCAGAAGAACTACAAGTAAAAGGTGCAGAAATCAAGGCAGAATTAAAGAAAAAGAATAATACTCCATTTAAAAAATTTTTAAGAAAAGTAGGAAATATTTTCATTCCTCTTATACCGGCATTCGTTGGAGCAGGGTTAATTGCTGGTATTGCTTCTATTCTATTAAATAATATTACTGCTGGAAATTTAAATAAAGAAACTTGGGGACAATACGTAACCGTTTTAAATGTGATTAAAAATGCACTTTTTAGTTATTTAGTAATTTATGTTGGGATTAATGCGGCAAAAGAATTCAATGCAACGTCATCACTTGGTGGAGTAATCGGTGGTATCACCTTGTTAACTGGTGTGACTCCAGAAAATCCAATTCATAATATCTTCACTGCTCAGTCGTTAGCACCAGAACAAGGTGGGGTTATTGGTGTTATATTGGCTGTTTGGATTTTAGCATTTATAGAAAAGAAATTACGTAAAGTGATTCCTGATGCAATTGATATTATCGTGACACCTACAATCACATTATTAATAATAGGGCTTGTAACAATTTTCTTCATCATGCCATTAGCAGGTTTCGTATCAGATAACTTAATTGGTGCTATCAATTGGGTATTATTACGCGGTGGTGCATTTGCTGGATTTGTACTTGGCGCAACGTTCCTACCACTTGTAATGTTAGGATTACACCAAATATTAATACCCATTCATATTGAAATGATTCATACAACAGGTATGACACAATTACTTCCTATTCTTTCGATGGCAGGGGCTGGGCAAGTGGGAGCAGCGATGGCATTATGGATTCGCTGTCATAAAAATAAATCTTTAACAAATATGATCAAAGGTTCACTTCCAGTAGGAATTCTTGGTATTGGGGAACCGTTAATTTATGGTGTTACATTACCATTAGGCCGTCCTTTTATTACCGCATGTATCGGTGGAGGTATCGGAGGAGCTGCCATCGGATTGCTTGGCAACGTTGGTGCAATTGCTATCGGACCATCTGGTGTGGCATTAATTCCTTTAATTTTTGGTGGAGTATGGTGGAAATACGTTATTGGATTATTTGCAGGATACGCCGGTGGGTTTATCGTAACCTATTTCTTCGGTGTACCAATGGAAGCGATGATAGAACAAGAATTTAAAAGTGAACTAGAACAACCTTTTCCTGATTGAATATTGGGAAAGGGTTGTTCTTTTCTACGGAAAATTAGAGTTTGTATATAGATTCAATGTGTAAGGTGAAAAAATAAAAATTTTTCACTAAAGAAACAGGTTTTTAAAACTTTTTTAAAAATAGCTTTGTAAAATACAAATTAGAAATTAAAATATTTTTTCAATGATGCAGGAGGTCATGAATATGGCTAAAATGGGAAACAAAATGATTACATTATGTACGGTTGCTGTAGGAATGATTTATACCGCAGGATATATTACTACAGAATCACCAAAAGTAGAAGGAGCACAAGCTTCTCAAAAAATAACGGAACTTAAACCGCAATATAAAGAACCTTCTACCACTTCTAATAGGTCAACTAAAAACGTTAAAAGTACCTATAAAGATGGAACGTATTATGGTCAGGGGGCAAATCGTATCGGTTCAGTAGCAGTAGCAGTTACGATTCAAAAAGATAAAATTACATCTATACAAATTACCGATTGCACTACTTCTTATTCACAATCATATATTGATGATTTACCTCAACAAGTTGTAGATCGGCAAAGCGCAGATGTAGATGTAGTTTCCGGCGCAACAAGAAGTACAGAGGATTTTCAAGAAGCAGTTCAAAATGCATTACTGCAGGCAAAGCAGGCTAATTTATAAAAACTAAATTGTAGGAAGTGTGACGCGGAATGCATAGTCGTTTAAAAAAAACATATAAACAATCAGCCCTTTCCATGGGGACAATTATTCACATTAAAGTTGTGACATCACTTGCAGAAACATATGTAAAAGAGAAAATCCAAAAAGCCTTTCTAGCGTTTTATTCTGTAGAAGAAGTATGCAGTCGTTTCCATCAGCAAAGTGAGCTTCGGCGCCTCTCTATACAAAGTGGTACACCAGCTCAAGTCAGCCCTATTCTTTTTGAAGCTATTCGCTTTGCATGGCAAATAGCCGATTTAACGCAAGGAATATTTGACCCAACATTAGGTCATACACTTGAGAAGTATGGATTTAACCGTCATTATTTAACGGGTGAAGAACTGATTTCAACTGCTGCAGTTCCTGCTAATTATCAAGATATAATTTTAAATGAAGAAAAACGAACTGTTTTATTAAAAAAGTCACTTTTATTAGATTTAGGTGCCGTAGCAAAGGGACTAGCTGTTGATTTAGCTGTTCAAGAGCTACGCGATTTTGAAGGATTTGTCATCGATGCCGGTGGAGATATTTTTACGAGCGGGACGAATGGGAAAAAAGAGCCATGGGTCATTGGTATCCAGCATCCTTTCCAAAAAGAAAAGACAATTTGTGAAGTTCAGCTAACTAATCAGGCAGTATGCACTTCTGGCAGTTATGAGCGAAAGAGTCCTGTTCATTTGAATGAGCATCATCTCATACACCCACATTTAGGGACGTCTCAGTCTAATATCGTAAGTTGTACTGTAATCGCACCTTTTGCAATGATGGCAGATACTTTTTCAACAGCAGCTTTTCTATTAGGCAAAAAAGAAGGGGGTACACTGCTAAAAAATGTTGATCTTGAAGGTATATGGATTACATCCTCTTTAGACATAAATATGACAAAAGGCATGGAGGAATATTTGTATGAGCGTTGATAAAAAAGCGAACGTAATGAGCAGGACAGGGCAAAAATATATTCGTACACCAAAAGGATATGTGATTGTGGACGAAACAAGAGAAAGCCAGCAACAAAAGCGAGGCCGTAAACCTTTTATGACTCCAAAAAGATTCGTCTTAGTTATGCTGCTTTTCTTAATGTTAATAGCTCAGATGAATATGACTAATTATAATGGTCTTATTCATGCAGGGATTGCAACTGTAACCGCAATGTTCATAGATACCTTAATTGCTTTGTTTAAAAAACGAAAACTGACATTTCCTGATGGAGCCGCTATAACGGGTTTGATTGTTGCGCTCGTATTAAGTCCGATGGTGTCATCGTATATTTCAGCAGTAACGGCGGCATTTGCAATTATATCGAAACATCTATTTACTGTTAAGAAAAAAACTATATTTAATCCCGCTGCATTTGGATTACTTGTCACAGCAGTTTTGTTTTCAAGTGGACAAAGCTGGTGGGGAGGACTATCAATGCTTCCTACATGGTGTATTGTGTTAGTATGCGCCGCAGGATTTTTTGTAACAGAGAAAGTAAATAAATTTCCACAAGTTTTCTCGTTTTTAGGTATTTATTTTCTAATCGTACTTATCATGGGAATTACAGGATTTGAAAATGCAGGAGATATGCTAAGGGTGCCTTATATAAATTCAGCTTTATTTCTATCATTCTTTATGCTTACTGATCCGCCGACCTCTTTAGGAAAATATAAAGATCAAGTTATATTTGGGACTATTACAGCTATAGTAAGTATAGCTTCTTATTTGGTACTCGGAGGATTAACTTTTCTATTAGTAGGCATTTTGATTGCAAATGGATGGAAAGTATTGAAAATTTCTAAAAACAAAAAAACAACTCGTACGCCATCTGCTTCAGCAGCTATTTAAGAAAGAAATAAAAAGGGTGTCAATTTTCGGAAATATTTCGTCTTGACACCCTTTATTTGTTACAGCGGTAGCTTAATGGTAGTACTTGTCCCCTTATGAAGTTCACTCCGCATTTTTATTTCTCCATTATGGGCTTCTGTAATCCACTTCGCGATGGATAGACCTAATCCCGTTCCGCCTTCAGAACGCGTTCTACTCTTGTCACTGCGATAAAAACGATCAAAAATGTGAGGCAGTTCCTCGTTTGAAATACCGATTCCTGTATCCTCTACTATGATAGTGACAAAACTCCCATCCTTACTACATGTAACTTTAATTTGTCCATTCTCAACATTATATTTCATCGCATTATCCATCAAAATAACGAGTAGTTGATGAATTCGTTCTTTATCACCTTTATATATCAAGCGCTCATCTACAGCTTTATTGATCGAAATATTTTGCAGCTCTGCAATAGGTTCGAATTGATGAATGATTGTGCTGACTAATTCTCCTATTGCGAACTCTTTCCTTTGAATAAGCAGCTGATTCGAGTCTGTTTTTGCGAGAGTGAGCAGATCAGCTACAAGTTTATTCATTCGCTTTACTTCTTGCAGCACTTTGTATATTGTCATACTTTCTTGTTCAATTGTATATTGTGGATGCCGAAATAATAATTCCAAATGTGTTTGGATAACAGACAGCGGTGTTCGAAGTTCATGTGAAGCATCCGCTGCAAATTGAGTTTGCTTTTCCCAAGAATTTTGAATAGGTACAAGTGAGCGATTTGCTAAAAACCATCCTATAAAAAAAGCAATGATAAACCCTATAAGACATCCCCCTATAATCAATACGAGCAAGTTTTGCAACATAGTCACTTCAGGATCTATATTTAAAACAATCTCAATCGTATGAGCTGATTTTATCCCGATATCTTCTAAATAACTGGATGGTGGTTTAAACTTAAGAATCCGATAACTATGTTTGTTGATTGTTTGTGTCCATAATTTATTGTCTTGAAATCGAGTAGGGGAGAAAGCGTTAATATCGTTTGAGAAAACAGCATTTTCCGGTATACTTTTCACGAAATGTCCCTTTTCATCCCAAACTAAGTACACAATTTTCCGTTCTGATTCTCGTTTCGAATCATGTTCTTTCACAACACGTTTCATACCTTCTTGCTGTATTTCTTTAGACACGCTGTTAAGCTTCGAGTCAACCTCCGCGTAAATAACATGATTCATGTATACATACAAAACAACGCCGAATACACATAAAATCAATGAAAAAACAATAGTATTTAAAGTAACCAGTTGTATCTTCGTTTTTTTAAACATCCTGATCATTTCCTTTGAATATAAAGCCAACACCACGTACAGTATGGATAAACGGTTTATCATGAAATGCACTTAATTTCTTTCTCAAATGATGCACATATACATCTACAACACCGAGCCCAACGTCAGAATCTAATCCCCAAATACGACTAAAAATCTGATCACGGATTAAAATTTGTTCTTTATTTCGTATAAAATATTCAAGTAGTTCATATTCCTTAATCGTCAAATATAATTTATTACCGTCTATATATCCGTCATGCTCTTGGACGTGTAATTGAATAGGACCATAGGAAAAATTTTGTTCTCCAATCGTTCCTTTTTCTCGCAACAGTACGCGTATTCTCGCAAGTAACTCAGGTACTGCAAATGGCTTAATCAAATAATCATCTGCCCCAACATCTAAGCCCTTTACACGATCTTCTACACTATCTTTAGCAGTAAGAAGCAGAATAGGAGTTTTAACAGAAGCAGCACGTACTTCTTTCACAATTTCAAATCCATTTATCTCTGGGAGCATAATATCTAAAATAATAGCATCATAAATATTTTGCTTAGCCATGAATAATCCGTCGTCACCAGCTACAGCGTAATCAATTTCATATCCTTCTTCTTGCAAAACTGCCACAATTCCTTCTAGAAGAGGCTGATCATCTTCAATTACTAAAATCCTCATTATGTTCATCCATTCTGTTAGATTTTTAATTATACATATTATATTATATAGGATTCATCTATCAATGTATAAAGGAAACCGACAGTTCACAATAAAGTCGTAGGGGGAAGCCGATAAAGTGACGTAAAGTTCACACTAAGACATTTGTTAGAAATGTAAATCTTAATTTATATACGCTAAGGAGTTTTCTACCACATAAAAAAATAAGTAACTCAGTCAGAAAAATGCAGAAAACTCTTTTAAAAATCCCTCAAAGGAAAAAGATTACCATGCAAAGAGTACTTCCATAGATTGGTCAAATCAAAAGGCGGCTATTTCCTATATTGCGGGTGGATGGAAAACTTTAGCCGGTTCCAAACCTTATGAGAGGGAAAGAATATACAAATTGGCGAAAAGAGAGGTTACCCGCGCTAAGCAGCTTCCAAGTAGATTTAATCATGCCATGCTGCAGGGCGGAGATGATTATTACGATAGGATGGGAGAAATCAGCGTACCGGTACTCATTATTCATGGAACAGAAGATCCAGCTTTGCCATACGAACATGGGATTGCTCTTGCGAAAACCATTTCCCATGCTGAACTAGTGACTCTGGATGGATCAGGGCATGAGATTCATAGTGAAGACTGGGAACAAATGATAGAATCAATTGTAAAACTTAGTTCCTAATAAAAAAGAAGTAGTTGGGATAATGTCAGAAAAATGCGGATTTACAACGTTAAGCAATAAATATTACCATCTTTTTGACATAAGACCCACGCTAATCTATTTTTTAGAGGTTAAAACCCTTGATTTTTCTACAGTAAGCAAAATAGAAATAATAGTTGTGAAGCAAACCTGTGATAGCCGCAATTTCTGTCTCTAATCCTCTCTTCGTTGCAAGCATCGAAGAGAAAGATGATACTCCATTAAGTTGAGCATAAGCTTCTTGTCTGTTAACTAAGCTGTTCAAATCAAGTATTTCATTAACAAGCACACGAATACTTTCAAGCCTTTTTCTTGAACTATTCACAGATTATCCCACTTCCTATTCCACTTTATTTCTTGACCAAACTTGACCTTTTGTTTGAGTACAAATTTTCACAATCTCACATTAGTTTTAGCATAACATCCATTTTTGTTTTACCTAATAGCACTTTAATGGCCATCTTAATTATCAACATTAGTTTAAAACAAAGTCATAAACTAAAACATAAAAAGGCATCTGCTGATTCTCAGTGGATGCCTTTTTAGTATTACGAATGTGGAATTATATTTTATAAATAATAAATAATGGTAATAGTTAAGTATTCCACCCTTATTTTACTTTTGGTTGTCATATCCTATGTTCAGCAAACAGTTTCTTTCTTATTACTTAAAAATCTTTCGTAAAATTTTAATTTTGTCCCTATACGGTGGAAATACAATCCCTAATTCTATCTTTGAGCTTTTCTTTAAAATGCTTTTACGATGTGTAAAAGCATCAAAGCTATGTTTCCCATGATAGGCACCGAACCCTGCACTTCCTACTCCACCAAAAGGCAAGTGGAGATTAGCCATATGTGACATTGTATCATTGACGCATCCTCCTCCAAAAGAAATTCGTCCAAGTACCTGTTTTTCAACATTTTTATTTTCAGTAAACACATACAAAGCTAACGGTTTAGGATGGTTGTTAACCATATGGATAACCTCATCTAAATCGTTGTACTCCATAATTGGTAAAATCGGTCCGAAAATTTCTTCTTTCATAGCTGCATCATCCCATGATTTTACTTCAAGAAGTGTTGGTCCAATATATAAATGACTTCTAGATGAATTCCCACCAAATTTTATATAATTTTGATCTTGTTCTAATATAGAAATAAGTCTATCAAATTGTCTTTCATTGACAATTCGACCATAATCATTGCTTTTTGATACATCTGATCCATAAAAGCTTGTGATGACTTCTTTCATTTTCGAAATCAGTTTTACCTTAACAGATTTGTGTGCAATAACATAATCAGGTGCAATACAGGATTGTCCAGCATTTATGAATTTCCCCCAGATAATACGTTTGGCAGCTATATCGAGGTTAGCTGTTTCATCGACAATAGCTGGTCCTTTTCCACCAAGTTCTAATGTTACTGGTATAAGATTTTTCGCCGCAGCTTCCATGACAATTTTTCCAACTTGAACGCTACCAGTAAAAAAGATATGGTCAAATGGTGCATGAATTAATAAGGAAGTTATTTCTCTGTCTCCTTCAATTACACGAATATATTGCTTATCAAACGTTTCACTTATCATTTTGTTAATTACAGCTGAAACATGGGGTGCATTTTCTGAAGGCTTGAGAACTACACAATTTCCTGCCGCAATTGCCCCAATAAGAGGTTCAATTAATGATTGGAATGGATAATTAAAAGGTCCAATAATTAGCACTGTACCATATGGCTCTTTTATTATGTAGCTTTTGGAAGGTAAAAAATGAATAGGTGTTTTTACTTTTTGAGGTTTCATCCACTGTTTTAGATATTTCATAATAAAGTTGATACTGTTAAAGGCGAAACCAATTTCTGCCGCGTATGCTTCAAATTCGCTTTTGTGTAAATCTTGATATAATGCATTCAGTACTTGATTTTCATATTTTCGAATAGAAATTTTTAATTTTTCTAATTGTTCAAGGCGGAATTGAAGACTTCTTGTATGATCATGATGAAAAAATTGTTTATGCTCTTGAATCAGTTGTTGCATATTATCACCCATTAGGAAATCCCTCCAATAGCAAGAAAATATTTATATAATATGTACATCAATTATAAAAATATTTACTCCACATATCTAGCAATTGTTTGTAAATGCTTAAAAAACAAGGATACAAGGTTGATAGGCGTGAGCTTAAAGCGATTTTGGTACGCCAACGATTAGAGAACACTTTTTCTTAATTGCTAGATGCAATGGGAAAGTTATAAATTTGCAAAACCACCGCATGATGATCCTATTAGCAGTGAAGTGAAATGGAGTAAAAGAAAATCTTAATCTATTTATTGTACGTATTTGTCAGACAAATCATTCTTTCTATTAGTCTTACAAAAATGTAAGGTATCTGTCATCTTTTTCAATAGCATCAAAAAATCCCCAACTTTTATACTAAAGATACATTTACAAAAAGAGGAGGGGGAAAATATGCATGAAGTGATTGAAGAAGTGGTAGCTGGCTTATGTGAATTCGTAGTTGAAGTTACAGTTGATATTGTTACTAACATCTTTTCAGATACGAATACAGAGGAAGAAAAAGAAGATAAAGAAATGCTGTAAGTTTTGATTCACAGCCTTACATGTTAATATTTTAATTTCAAATCATCTTTTATATATGGGAATTTTAAAAACTTTCTATGGACAAATAGATATAATTCGTGCATAATTTTAATTAATAATTAACGAATTGTTAATTATTAAAAAGAAAGAAATTTGTAAAGTAGGATCCAAATAGGAGGGAGATACATGTCAAATCAAAAAGCTTTAACACAATATGATGTGAAAAAATATAAGACACCTGATGGATATACATCAGATATCGCAGTATTTACTATTGTTACTGAGGAAAAAGAAGAACACAAACCTCCTGTTATGGCTCTGAAATTAATGCTGATAAAACGGGCATTAACCAATTCAGAAGGGAAACCTAATATTGAAGCAGGAAAATGGGCGTTACCAGGCGGTTTTGTACAAGAGGATGAAACAGCGTTTGAAGCGGCAAAGCGAGAGTTAGAGGAAGAAACAGGTGTAGAAGGTATACATATTAAGCATTATGGTGTGTATGATAAACCCGGTCGTGACCCGCGTGGTTGGATTATTTCTAACGCTCATTATGCGATTGTACCAAAGTATTATTTAGAAAAACGTCAAGCTAATGATGATGCTGCAGAAGTTGCATTATTTTCAATTGATGAAGTACTAAAATTAGACTTAGCTTTTGATCATAATCAGATCATAAGTGCCGCAATTAAAGTCATTACAATTGATTTACTTCAAACAACAGTAGCAAAAAACTTTTTACCTAAGAGTTTTACATACTCTGAGCTGCAAGCCGTATTATTGACTGTTACTGCAGACCCAGCAATTAAGAGTGGGCAGGCATTCGCGAGAAAAATAAAAACTTTGCCGTTCATTCAAGAAGTTACGGGACAAACGACTCAGCGAACATCGAAAAAATCCGCACAATTATATCGTTTTGTAGAGATGGACATAGTACAACCAATATACACGGCTAGATATTAATTTTTTTAAAATCAATAGTTAACAATTCGTTAATTGTTAACTATTATCGGTGCATACATATAATATATGAAATAATTGGAGGGAATTATAATGAATAATAAATATACAGATGATAGCTTAGCATTACATACTGACCTTTATCAAATTAATATGGCGGAAACATACTGGGAAGACAATATACATGATCGTAAAGCAGTATTCGAGGTATTCTTTCGACAACTTCCATTTGGAAACGGGTACGCTGTTTTCGCTGGTTTAGAAAGAATCATAAATTACTTACAAAATTTCCGTTTTACTGAAAGTGATCTTGCCTATCTTCGCGATGGGTTAGGGTATCAAGAGGACTTCTTAGCGTTTTTAAAGGGTATAAAGTTTACTGGAACTGTCCGTTCAATGAAAGAAGGTGAATTAGTTTTTGGGAATGAACCAATGCTTCGAATTGAGGCGCCCTTAGTAGAAGCCCAGCTCATTGAAACGGCTATTCTAAACATTGTAAATTACCAAACCTTAATTGCAACAAAAGCTTCGCGAATGAAACAAGTAGTAGGAGAACAAACTGCAATGGAATTCGGAACTCGTCGCTCCCACGAAATGGATGCAGCGATTTGGGGTACAAGGGCTGCGTATATCGGAGGATTTGATGCTACATCTAATGTACGTGCTGGAAAACTGTTTGGAATTCCTGTAGTTGGTACACACGCACATGCAATGGTTCAAGCATATCGTGATGAATATACCGCTTTTCATAAATACGCTCGTAGACATAAGGATTGTGTATTTTTAGTAGATACTTACGATACATTAAAATCAGGGGTTCCAAACGCTATTAAAGTAGCCAAAGAACTTGGCGATCAAATTAATTTTAAAGGAATTCGATTAGATAGCGGAGATTTAGCTTATCTATCTAAAGAAGCGAGAAAAATGTTAGATGCAGCAGGATTTACAGAAACAAAAATCATTGCCTCTAATGATCTAGACGAAAAAACGATCACTCATTTAAAATCACAAGGAGCGAAAATTGATATTTGGGGAATTGGAACAAAATTAATCACGGCATTTGATTCTCCCGCTTTAGGGGCCGTTTACAAACTTGTTTTCATCGGAAATCAGAACGGTGAAATGGTGGATACAATTAAAATCAGTTCCAATCCAGAAAAAGTAACCACTCCAGGTCTTAAGAAAGTATACCGTATTATTAATACGCTAAACAAAAAATCAGAAGGAGATTACATCGCGCTAGAGGCAGAAAATCCAGCTGAAGAAGATCGGTTAAAAATGTTTCATCCAATGCATACCTTTATTAGTAAGTTTGTAACTAACTTTGAGGCTAAAGAACTGCATCACGATATTTTCATAGAAGGCGAATGTGTATATCAATCTCCAGCACTTCAAGAAATTCAGCAATTTACAAAAGACAACTTAGATTTGCTTTGGGATGAATATAAACGCGGGTTAAATCCGGAAGAATATCCTTTAGACCTTAGTCAAAAGTGTTGGGACAACAAAATGAAGAATATTGAGGAAGTAAAACAAAAAGTTGCGGAGATGATTGAAAATGAAAATAAATGAAATCGAATCAACAAAAAGTATGGAGTATCTTCAAGAATTGAATCCAGAAAAAGATATTAGTGAACTGTTTAAAAAAGGGCGACGCATTGGAATATACGGTTCATCATTTGACCCAATCACAAATGTTCACTTGTGGACCGCTTCAACCGTGGCACATCGTAAAAAACTAGATTACATTATCTTTTTACCTTCTACAAACATGCGCATTGATAAGAAAATACAAACGACCGGTGAACACCGTGCTAAGATGATTAATCTAGCCATACAAGATAACTCGAAGTTCATTCTGGATACTCATGAATTAAACGTATTACCAGGTAAACATTATACATACTATACAATGAAGCATTTTAGGACTATATTAAAAGAAGCGGAATTGTTCTTTATCATGGGTGCAGACCTTTTAGTAGATATTGCTGATGGAAAATGGAAGATGGATAAAGAATTGATAAGTGAAAATAATTTTATCGTTATGGCTCGCAATGGTATCGATATGCTCCAAACGATTAGTCGATCCGCTCTCCTTCGCAATTATGACGATGGTAGGTTTCAATTAATCGATAAAGGATTAGCTATGGAAATTAGTTCTACATATATACGTGAAGAATTTTCTAAAGGCGGCGAACCGCGTTACCTTCTCCCGGATAGCTGCTACGATTACATTAAAGAAAAAGGTTTGTATCAATAATAGGGATTACATTTCATATAAAACGCTAAAAACTGAAAGGAAAGATTTTAAAATGACAACTTTACAACAAAAAATCATGTCGGACTTAAATGTATCAGCAGTCATTGATCCTATTCAAGAAATTCGTAAAAGAGTCGATTTTTTAAAGGCGTACGTACTTAAAACAGGAGCAAAAGGCTTCGTTTTAGGAATTAGCGGCGGTCAAGATTCAACATTAGCTGGAAGACTTGCTCAGTTAGCGATAGAAGAACTGAGAACCGAAGGACATAATGTAAAATTCGTAGCAATTCGCTTACCATACGGCGTTCAAAAAGATGAAGATGATGCACAAGCAGCATTACTATTCATTCAAGCGGATGAAGAACTTGCATTTGATATTAAAACGACAGTTGACGCTTTTTCAGAGCAATATGAAAAAGATGCAAAAGAGCAACTTACAGATTTCAATAAAGGAAATGTGAAAGCTAGGCTTCGAATGATTTCACAATACGCAGTAGGTGGGCAAAATGGCCTTCTTGTAATTGGTACAGACCACGCAGCAGAAGCTGTGACAGGTTTCTTTACAAAATACGGTGATGGTGGCGCTGATATTCTCCCGTTGTCTGGATTAACAAAAAGACAAGGAAGAGAACTCTTGAAAGCATTAGGCGCTTCAGAAAGATTGTATTTAAAAGTTCCAACTGCAGATTTATTAGATAATAAACCACAACAAGCAGATGAAACTGAATTAGGAATTTCTTATGAAGAACTAGATGATTACTTAGAAGGTAAGCAAGTATCTAAAGAAGTAGCAGAAGCAATCGAAAAACGATATTTAGCTACAGAACATAAACGCCAACTTCCTACAACTATGTTTGATGATTGGTGGAAATAATATTAAAGCCAAACAAAGAATGCACATACTAGATGTATCTATATGTGCATTCTTTGTTTTTTCATATGTTTACCTCATCTCCATACCCAAAATAGATAATAAAATCTTTCATTTCAAAGTAAACCTAATAACTGAAAATAGAAAGTATGGTATGAATAATAATTAAAAATGGAAAAATTCTTGAAATAAAGTAAAATGATAATGAAGACCCGTATGAAAATCTAACATTATAGGAAAGTATCTTATAGAATTTATCAAATGTTGATATAGGGATATATGTAACCTAAATAAAAGGGTATAGAGGTAATGAAAGTCGTTTGCAATAATCCTACTAATATTCCTTTAAATCCTCCAAAGGGATTTTTCAATACATTAACTTCATATAGTAAGGGAGTTAATAATATATCAGATTTAATCGCAACTGTTCAAGGGCTTGTTGGAGAGGTTATTACAACTTTGAGTCTTCAAATTGCAGGGGCGCAAAGTATAGATAATATTGTTTATATAGGATCTACTTTATCAAATAATGAACCGCTAAAAAATATCATAAGCGACTATACACTACAGAATAATAAAAATCCTATTTTCTTTAAAGATCCTGGATTTAGCGGCGCTATCGGTGCTTTATTAACTAAAACTAGTTCATAATACACACCAAAAAAGCATGGGAATTTGCCATGCTTTTTGAATAAATCTTTCTAGAACATGTACTAAAAAGTTCATTTTTAACTATAGGATATCTTTTTTAGTAAATAATCCATCGCCAGATTTCCCTTTAGATTGAGAAGTATCTTTCACACGAACATAACTTGTAGTTGCTTCGTCAGTAGTAGGTCCAGCTGTGTTGAATCTTTCATCTCCAGTGCGATGAGAATCGTTCGATTGATTTTTCATGGAGCACCTCCTAGTTAGAATAAGTGTAGTATGCCCATGTTAGAGGCGTTAATATATATAATTTTCCGCTTATTATTCCTTTCTTTTATTTTATTGATTCTTTGCTAAGTACATAAAGAACAAGAATTTTGAAGAACCACTAAATTTGATAGTAGAGCTTTGATTTTAAGAACTGGTTGCCAATTGACAACTCAGTTTTTCTTATCTTCAATTATCGGGCGCGATAGTTGAGGATGACGTTTTTTTTGGTAAACCAAAAGTTTGAAGGTGCGAACTAGGGATTATTTATATAATGTGAGAAAGAAGGGGTTTATAATACCGTCCAATAGAAAACAGTATATACAAATTAAAGTGTAGGAGATCAAAATTGTAATGATACCATCTCTGTATAAATGTACGACGAATTTCAACAAGAAACGCTAAATGTAGAACAATTACAAGATAGAAAACTAAAAAGAACCAAAATTGCTGTTACTAAAAGAAAAAAAGACTTTCTTATTAAATACCAGCAATGCAATTCTATTGATAACTGCTGTGAAAGTATCGGAATCAAAAAAGCAACATTTCATAACTGGCTAAAAAAGGATTTGGAATTCAAAAAGAAATTTGAACAGCTGCTGTGATACCCAACAAAGTTCAATAATTGCTAACTAAAACCAAAAAAAGATTGGTGCGTTGCTAACGTACCAATCTTTTTTCTCTAAATTACTTTATTACATTAGAACAGTAAACGTACAAAAAATCGGTATATTTGTATCGTAAGAGCAGGGAGATAGAACCAACTTAATTTTAGTTAATTTTATTTTTGCAGTTAACATAATATTTATTATAGGTAGTTGTGAAATGAAAGGAGTTTCCTGTCTCTTAATCTAAGTAAACTATACATTTTGAGATGAAACAGAGATTTTTGAAACAATCCATAACATATTTACATACTGCCTTAAAACATCATAATTTTAAATACAAGCTAAATCTCACACACAGCAATTCGTTACATACAGCACCGTAGAAATTTTATACGGAATCATTACAGTAATATATATTTTATATTGGATCACACTTAAAATTTTATTTGTAAACTTTCTGTTTGCTTTATATTCGACATCAACATCTTATTTCCTAAATATATACAGAAACTTGTGTACATAACAATTTTTCATAATTCGGTTCTATCCTACTTTTCCTTTAATCAATTTGCGTTTTCTAGTTAACATAATACATTTATAAAGCAAAAGAAATTCTCCCTTTTTATTTTGGGGAGAATTTCTTAAAATGGCTTTTATTTTCTTAGAAGATAACAAATTTCCCTAGCAAATTAGCTTGGTTTACTTATCTTCATTTTTTGCGCTGACGGCGGACAAGTTAAATTGTATTCGCAAATTTTTTTATTAATCATTTTAACTAATTTAGCTATTTCTTCCTTATCAGTACATGTATGCAACTTCTCCTTTAACGTATCAATTTCTTTCGAAAGCTCAATCCACCTCGGCAATATATGATTATCCTTCATCGTCTTATAAAGCTGTTTTTCTGGATTATAAGAGAGACTTTTATCTATTTGCAGTGGCTTTCCTTTTCCTACTAAGTCATCAAATACGCCTTCTTTTTGCGATCGTTTAATAATCGAGCTAATATGATCCTCATACGTATATGACCATACTTTTTCATCTTTTACTAAAATCTCTTGTTTCTTTAATGCTTTATCTAAATCTTTTTCTCTATCTTTCATATAATGTCTCCTCTCTTTTTATTATTTCATAGGTATTTTAAATTGTTGTAAGGACACTAATCCATCAGCAAACTGTTTATGCCACCACAATACATCGTGACCACCAGGAAATTCAACGTAGGTACTTTGGTATTCTTTTTCTTTAAGTACTTGTGATAAGCTCCTATTCGCTTCTAATAATGGTTTATTTTCTAGTTCTCCAGCACTCATATAAATCTGTAATGGTAACGTGCTGCTTCTTATAAATTGATTTTCAATCCAAGGGTGTGATCCTTTGTAATTTTCTTTTTTCCAATGTACAGAACCAGACATTGATAAAACGTTTCCGAAGAGATCTGGATATCGCAATGCTGCATAAAAAGCTGCTAAACCACCAAGACTGAATCCGCCAATTGTTGTATGATATGGATTTGCATGAACGTGATATCTTTGTTGAATCCATGGAAGTAGTTCTTTTGTTAAAAACATATTCAATTCCTCAGAAAATGTGAGTTCTGTAAATCGATCTACATGATCAATAGCAATTAGAATACAAGGTGGAATTTCTTTTGTATGTATAAAATGATCTAGTGTTGCAGCTGCCGATAACGTTCGCAGCATAGAACTGCCATCAAACATGATAAGAAGGTCATAAGAAGATTGTTCAGGTGAGTAATTGTGCGGAGTATATATCCAAAGCTGTCGTTCATTCTTTAATGTAGAACTATGAAACTGGTGTGTTTCCACTTTTCCTTTTGGAATATGAGTTGGTTGCTTTGTTTTGTCAATTTGCGACGATAGGCCTAACTCTAAAACAGACATTAGTTCTGCTTCATGCCCAAACATTTTAAAATTCAATGGATCACGCTTATAATTTTCACTTCGTTTTACCCAATTTTGTTTAAAGGTATCATTAATAGAAAAATAATACGTCGAAGCAAACTTTTCTTTTGTTCGAAACGTTTTAAACCATATGTTTGTATGTGAAAGCTTATCCATTTCATTCGCTGCTATATCCCAACCAGGAAAACTTCCAAATACATATGCATTTTCAGTCAGTTCATCACCTAACCAAATATATGTAATAAGATCGTACTCGTCATTAATTGGACAAGTCTCTACAATAGGTGTTTCTTGTTTTTTAATGCTCTCTAAAAATAAAGTAAGAGCAGAATGGTTCCCTTGTTTTAACTGCTTCGCCAAATCATGCATAATCGGACTCGTTAGTTTCTTCATTTTTCACCTCCCATTCCTCTTTCTAACTCAATACTTATTTCAGTAATAGATTGATTGATTCCTTGTTATTTATCGATAGTTCTTCTTGAACTTATTTTATTTTCTCAAATACATGAAAGTAATGCTCGTAGTGGTTCTTTTCATCTTTAATTCCTTTTTCGACTGATAATTCTTTCCACGAGGACAAATCAATCGTTGGGAAGAAACGATCTCCTTCAAAAGGAGCGTGAATCTTGGTTATGTATAACTTTTTAGTGTAAGGAAGGAATTGCTGATAGATTTCTTCTCCTCCAAGAATAAAAACTTCTTCTCCTTCACATTTAGAAAGTGCGTCTTCGATTGAATAAGCAATATGACAGCCTTCAGCTTTATAGTCTTTATTTGTTGTTAGGACGATGTTTTTACGTCCATCTAAAGGTTTTCCTATTGATTCATAATTCTTTCTCCCTAGAATGATAGAATGTCCCATAGTAATTCATCTTAAGTATGCCCAGTCATTCGGAAGTCTCCAAGGAAAATCGTTATCTTTTCCAATTACATTATTTTCTCCTACAGCTACCATTGCGGATATTATCATGTTTTCATCTCCCTTACTCCATCTTATCAGAAGTTAAAGTGTACTAACCCAACACGTTTCTATATCTTGTTCTTGAATCTTTTTCATCAGTATTTGTATGGCACTATCCGGCATCACTTTATATCTATTTAAATTTTCTTCAGAAGGTTCAATCCAATAAAACTCCAGATGTGATTCTCTAGATTTTGGAGGTGTTTCCACTTTTAATTGATCGCTATTCACTTTGAAGACATGGTTAATTTCATAGTGCAGTGTGTCTCCGTCTCTCCACTGATTTTCAATTACGCCGAGAAATTTTTCAATTGAACAAGAAGCACCTATTTCTTCTTCCCATTCTCGTTTAAGTGCATTTTCGACTGATTCACCTAATTCAATATGTCCTCCTGGCAAAAAACAATGATGCCCTTTATAATGTGCTACCAAAAGCTTTCCATCTTTTATAAGTATTCCCCTTACAATGTGGTGGAATTGACTTTTCATATCGTTGTCCTCCTTATTTACTCATCAAATATTAAATTCTAATATGAGAAGTCAAATTCCTTTACTAAATGAATACAGATGTGTCTTATTGATTATTTATTTTGCATTGTAAAAATACGGTAAATGAAATTTGAGTGAACGATATGGGGTGTAATCCACTAATCCATAACTTATTTAATCCATTCCTGCAACTGCTCAAATTGATTCTTCGCATCGTTATAACCAAGTTCATATAAATGAACCAATCTTTCTTGATTACGTTCCAATCCACTTACAGGTAATTGAACACTCGGTTGTATAACAAAGAAATTCTCTTTTTGTTCTTCTGAATAGAGATGGGATATAGTATTGTTGTAGATTTCAGAATGCTGAACAAGACGATTTCCCACATTAGGATATTTCCTGTATAACCATTTCGCCATAAAACCTAGCTTACTTGGCTCCTTTTTATATCCCCCTGGCTTTGTCATAATCACAACATTTTTTTGATATCCATCAACTTGTGCTTTTTGAATCGGAATTGGATCAGTAATTCCTCCATCAAGTAGCCATTTATCTTCATACTCAACTGCTGGTGCAATAAATGGGACAGAGCTTGATGCACGGATAATTTTTAAAATATCATCTCCATGTTCATGCTTATTGTAATACACGGCTTCTCCTGTCTCGCAATCCGTTGTGCCTATAACAAATTGTTCTGCCCCGTCTTGGAATGCTTGAAAGTCAAATGGGACAATTTTATTAGGTACTTCATCAAATAAAAAATCCATCCCAAACAATTGGCGTTTTCGTAAAAAATTACGAAATGAGATGTAGCGCGGATCACTTACAAGTTCTGTGTTTGCCTTCTTATTTCTCCCTTTTTGACGTGACAAATACGTAGCAGCCATACAGGCACCTGCTGAAACACCTATTACATAAGGAAAATACAAATCCTTTTCCATAAAAAATTCTAATACACCTGCTGTATATAGCCCCTTCATTCCTCCGCCTTCTAAAACTAATCCGATATTATTCATCTATTGTCCCTCTATCATAAGTTCATTGTGTATAAAAAGTTCTTACACAAATATATTAGCATAAGATATTATGATGAAGTATTGAATTTCTTCTTTGCAATTACAATTTAATTCTTATATCGAAAAGTAAGAATTTTCTTTTTCATTACATGTTACAATAAAAGAGATTCATTCTATATCTATACATAGAGGAGGAATTCATAATGGGTTTATTTAGTGGTTTTTTAGGAAATGCATCTGATGCAGATATAAGTGGAGTAGAACGCGATTTACAAGCAATTATGCTTGATGATGAGAAAGTAGAACACGCTTATAAGTTAATTCGTGATTTAATCGTATTTACAAATCGCCGTATGATTTTAGTAGATAAACAAGGTATGACTGGTAAAAAGACGGAATATCATTCTATTCCCTATAAAAGTATTACACAATTTAGCATCGAAACAGCTGGGCATTTTGATTTAGATGCTGAATTAAAAATTTGGATATCTGGTATGCATACACCAATTACGAAAGAATTTAGAAAAGACGATAGTATTTATAGCATTCAAAAAGCGCTTGTGATGTATACAACAAAATAACGATTTTGTATTTTTATACGCAACCAAAAGTATAAACCCCGTTATTTTTGGAACAACATACAAAAATATTGAGTGAAAATACAAAAACAGACTTTTTCTACGATAGTCTGTTTTTGTATACAATCATCTTTATCTATTCCCTACCTTGAAATAAAGAATTTATTTAAACTTCAATGATTATAGGAAGAATCATTGGTTTTCTTTTTGTCTGTTCGTATAAAAAACGCCCAAGCGCTTCTCTTATATGTTTTTTTAGAACATTCCAATTGATAATATTTGTCCTTTGTATATTATTAACCGTTGTTGTAACTAATCGATTAATACCCTTTAAAAAGTCTTCCGAATCACGCACATATACAAATCCGCGCGAAATGATGTCCGGATCAGAAATCATTTTCCCCTCTGCTTTACTAAGAGTTACGACTATAACAAGCATCCCATCCTCAGAAAGTTGTTTGCGGTCACGTAAAATAATATTTCCAACATCTCCGATACCTAATCCATCTACATATACATTTCCTGCAGGTATTCGTCTAGTTTGATAAGCCGCCTGATTTCTTATATCAACAACATCACCATTATTCATAACAAAAATATTATCTTTCTTCACACCAACGGATTCTGCTAAAAGGCGATGATGATGTAACATTCTAAATTCTCCATGAATCGGAATGAAATATTTTGGCTTCATTAAAGTAAGCATTAGTTTTAATTCTTCTTGATAAGCATGTCCAGAAACGTGCATCCCTGTTGAACTTCCTGATCCATAAATCACATTAGCTCCTAATAAAAATAAGTTGTCTACAATACGTGATACATTTCGTTCATTCCCTGGTATGGGAGTTGCAGCGATAATAACAGTATCTTCAGGCAGAATATCTACCTGTCTATAGCTTCCGCTAGCTAAACGAGCTAAAACAGCCATCGGTTCACCTTGGCTACCTGTACAAAGAATAGCTACTTTTTCTGGCTCCATTTGATTGATTTCATGCGCTTCAATTAACATTCCCTCTGGAATATTCAAATATCCTTGTTCTAATGCAACAGACACTACATTTACCATACTCCTTCCGAGCAAAGCGAGTTTTCGATTTGTTTTAATGGCAGCGTCTACCACTTGCTGTACGCGATTAACATTAGAAGCAAAGGTTGAAATAATTACTTTTCTATGTGCTTTGAAAAATGCCTCTTCAATATGATCACCGACTAATCGTTCTGATGGTGTAAAGCCAGACCGTTCTGCATTTGTACTCTCAGAGAGTAAAGCTAAGACACCGCTTTCTCCAATCTTAGCCATTTTATGAATATCAGGATATTGATTATTGATTGGAGTTAGGTCAAACTTGAAATCTCCCGTGTGTACCACAGTGCCTTCTGACGTATGAAAAGCAATGCCAAGACAGTCTGGAATGCTGTGATTCGTTTTGAAAAAAGTAAGACTTATTTGTCCAAGTTCAATTAACGATTCAGAATCAATAACAAATACATCTGTTTCATTTTGCAGTCCATGTTCTTTTAATTTAACTTCAATTAAGCCTAGCGTTAAACGTGTTGCATAAATTGGCACATTCAATTGTTTTAATAAATATGGAATACCGCCAATATGATCTTCATGTCCATGTGTTACGACTAGGGCTCGGATCTTATCTTTATTTTCCTGTAAGTATGTAATATCTGGGATGATTAAATCAATTCCTAATAAACTTTCATCAGGGAACTTGGAACCGCAATCAATAATGACGATATCGTCTGCATATTGTATTACATACATATTTTTCCCTATTTCATTTACACCACCTAAAGCAAAGATAGATAATGTATTTTCTGCCATATCCAAGATCAAAATCCTCCTTTTAACCATTTAAGTGTATATGAAGAAATATGAAGTTCCTTTTTATGATTAACCTATCTAAGTACATGTTATTCTATTTTGTAGTGAAACAAACATTGATTAAATGAAATATAAGATTGCACAAGAGTTTGGTATACATCTTGGCAAGGGTTTACTCGTTAGTTTTAACTAAAAGTAGCATAAAATATTAGTACTGATATTTACTAAACCTGAACACAATAAAATTCATATACTGCGAGAAATCATAGTGGTTATTCTAATCCCCTTTTTCTCTTTTGGAACTCCGTTGTAAAATTATAAAAAAAGATCCCATCTCTCATTTATAAAAACGAGAAATAGGATCTTTTTAAATTTGATTTATTCGTTTTTTATCTTAAACAGACCAATGTGCCGGACGAGAAAGCAAGCGAGGTAATTTTGTACGAGCATCACCCTTCGCTGAATTTATCTGCACTTGAGTAAGAAAGATACTCTCTGTGAGATCTGCTCCGCTAAGATCTGCATCTCGTAAATCTGCACCGATTAAGTCAGTTGCTCGCATATCTGCACCGCGAAGGTTAGCTGCAATCAAGTATGCTCCTCTTAAGTTAGCACCTCTAAGATCCGCGCCTTTAAGATTAGCACCCATAAGAATAGCGCTTCGATGGTTTATTCTCTTACTTTTTTTGCTCCCCTTGCTCTGACGACTTGAGTCTATCCACACGAGTTCGCTTGTCTTTAAAAGTAAGTCATTTACATTCGCTCGGTGTGATGGAACGTCTAGCTCTAAAAGTAAATCGGGACTAAGTTGTGAAAGTCGTTCTGTTTCATCAAGTGAGCGTCTAAGCTCTCTGTGAATCGGAAGAGTCGCTTTCAACGTCAATGCTTCCGTCAAATACGAGAGCATCTCATGAAGTTGCTGCATAACCGGGAACACATTGAACATTTTTTTCGCCGTTTCTTCGCTTTCTTTCCAATCAACGCCCCCAAAGGTCACTTGCGAAACTTTTTGGCCTGCACCGAAGCATTCAAAAACAGTACATCCCTTAAACCCTTTTTGTCTAAGATTTTTATGAATGCTGCACCGAAAATCCGATTGAAGATTTTTGCATGGCGTTCCACCGTCTTTATCAATTGCAAAATCTGCGGAAGCTGCAAAAGGTAGTGCAACGCAACATAAGCCGAAGCAGTTCTCGCAGTCAGCGCGCAAACTATTAAAACTAATATCATGTTTTACATTTAAATCATTCTGTTTCTCAAACAATATGTGCATCTCCCTTGTTTCCATGTCCCTTATATGAATGTAATATATAATTTGTTTAAAAAGATGGTTATGTTATTAATCATTTTAACTGCCTAATTTATAATCTCTAAAGCTATTACCATCCTAATCGATCACGAAGAGAAGTAATGTGCGCAGTATGATGACGACCGTGCCATGCATAAAGCCCAATCGTAACACCTAATTTATTGGCCCCTGATTCAGGATGATGAAATGTCTTTTCAAAATCACTAGTTTTCATCGATTGGAGCAAAGTAACCCATCGCTTATGTAATGATTCTAAAAGCGCTAAAGATACATCTACTGGAAGTTCAGAATCAGGTAGACCTGCCCATTTCTCTTCCATATATGGTTTAATTGTGGGATTAAGTTCTGTCAGTGCCAATTTAAAACGAATATAACTATTCATATGACTATCTGCAATATGATGAACAACTTGACGCACTGTCCATCCACCAGGACGATACGGTGTATCAAGTTGAGTTGTATCTAAGTCTTTTATTGCTTGTGTTAATTCAGTAGGAAGGTTTCCAATTTGCTTTATCCAATTTTCAATTGTTTCATGTGTAATCGTTTCTTCATAAGTAAAATGACCGATCGGATAACGTAAGTCCATAATTGTATTGCTCTCCTTTTTTGTTTTAGTTAGTATGTCTCCAAACATAATGGATAAAATCAGTATGAGGTGCGTTTTCATCAATTAAGATACATGAAAAATGGTTCTTTTCTAATACTTTTTGAGAAGCAATATTATCAGTTGTTGTTTTCGCAAGAACTTCCGTAACGTGATAATTTGCGACTTCTTTTAAAAGGAGTTTTACGCCTTTAGTAGCAATACCTTTTCCAGCATATTTTTCTCCTATTCTATATCCAAGATACCCCAATTCTTTATCTTTCTCAATGTCTACTAAATTAATTCGTCCAACAATTGTTCCTTCATCATTTCTAATGAGATGAAAATATGAAATACCTTTACATTGCTCATGTAATAATTCATAAAATATCTTTTTAAAGATTTCAAATGTATAGTATTCCTCACCGCGGCTTGGCACCGTCTTTTCGAAGAAGTCCCTATTACTGCATTCAAAAACAAACAAACCCTGTGCATCTTGTTCCTTTAACTTTTCTATATAGAGTTCCATCCGTTAATCATTCCTTTTCCAAATCTATCAACTATATACATTTTGCTATTTAGTCATGAAATCCTGCTGAGGAACGACTATTTTCTTCGGTTCGTAAATACAGCAAACAATACTTTTGGATGAAAAAGGTGTAAGGGACTACGTATGAGATTTATAACTCGGACTAATCGAATATAAATATCTGAATTACTTGCGGAAAGTTGATAGATTTTTTTCGTATACCACTGTTGAAATGGCTGCATAAAAGGTTTAACTCCACTAATCTTTGGATGACGAAATGATTCTGTAGTAGTCATTTGCCACGGCGTTGCAATAATCTTGGCTATTCGCTTATAAAATTTTCTAGTGAATCCTTTTTTTAGTGAACTGCCTTCCTGAAGGCATCGCTGCAATTCTACTGCTTCCATCGCCGCAACAGACATTCCTTGTCCAAATACAGGGTCAAAACGGCAATGAGCATCACCAATTACTAAGAAACCTTCTGGCATATTTCTCGCTAAATCAAAACGCCGCCGCACTTGGTAAGGAATTTTATGTATTTTTATATCTGTAATAGTTTCTGCTTTTGTAAGAAAACCAAGTATATCTGGAATAGGTAGATTATGAGCAAAGATAAGAAATTCTTTATCAGTTTGAGGCGGACGCTCATTGGCGTAACCACTTAACGTTACAAAATAACGATTGTCTTCAATAGTTTGAATAAATGCACCATAAGGGTTTTCTGGGAAACTAGGAGAAACAAGTAAATTACACCAGTCAAGACGTTCATTCTGTTTTAGGCGGACTAATTTAGTTGCATAAAATAACTGGATCCATACTTTTTCTTCTTTCACCTCTAAACCATGTTTTTGTAACCAATCTATATTTTGGGAACCAAATCCGCTTGCATCAACGACTACATCTGCATGAAATTCCTCTTCTTTTCCTGTTTTCAAACATTGTGTTTTTACTCCGACAATTTTGTTCTGCTGCTGATCAATTAGTAACTGCTTCACTTTTGTTTCATATTTCGTGCTAATATTAGAAACTTGATTGATCCGCTTTTGTAAATGCCACTCGAGCATCGGACGACTCTGCTGGACTATTTTCAATTCTCCAACAAAAGATTGCTTCCATAAACCAAAATGATGCCACCTTAAATCACCCGTAAAATTATTTACAATACTTCCATCTTCAATTAATTGCTCCGTAATACCGGGAAATAATTTCTCAATTGCTTCTTCTCCACCTTTTAACAAAACATGAGGATGATAACTTTGCGGAACCTTCTTTCTAGGTGTCTTTTCTGTCCATTCTTCTCCCATTTCTAAAACGATTACTTGCTGAAAATAATGTGATAAAGCTTTTGCGGCAAGTTTTCCAGCAACGTTTCCCCCAATTACAATTGCAGTCTCCAATATATTACCTCCTGAATGTTATTCACGTTAAACCTCTTGAACAATACGATCTATGACAAACTTAAAAAATCCTGTATCATAATTCAAATACAAGATTTTGATTTTCAGCGATGATTTCATTCATTATTATCCTTCATAATAAGTACTGCATGCGTAAATAATCCACAAGCAATCCCAATAAAAATCCCAATGTTAGGCTTTTCTAGTAAGGTTCCTCCGGCAAGTCCAAACATAAAAAATCCTCCATAAAATAAACCTACTGCTTGCCCATATTTTTTCATAGTCTTCCTCCCTTAAAAGAAACCAGTAAATTGTAAAGCAAGAATTAAAATGCCAAGAGCCCATACATAATACGCAAACATTTTGAGAGAGTGATGTTTTAAATATTGAATCATCCAGGAGACTGCGATGTAGCCAAAAAATGCTGCAGATAATGTACCAACGATAAGTGAAGTATTTGAGATTGCTTCTGCTTTCCCTTGAAAAACATCAAGTGACTGTAAGATAATTGCTCCAACAATTGCAGGTGTCGATAATAAAAATGAGAAATAAGCGGCTGTTTCACGATCTAACTTTCTCCATAAAGCAGCAACAATCGTCATACCTGATCTTGAAATTGCCGGAAAAATCGCAACTGCTTGAAATGAACCGATAATAAATGCATCCTTATATGTAATATCGTCCATCTTCTTCTGGCCGCTTTTTTGTTTCTCTGCCATATATAAAAATAAACCGGTCACTAAAAATTCCCATCCGATTGTAATACCGGTTTTTGAAATCTCTTCAAAAAAATCTTTAAACAATAAACCAATTACGACCGCAGGAATTGTTCCGATAATTAATAAATACGTTAATTTTGAAAACGGATTTTTAATTAAATAAAAAAATTCTTTTTTATAGTAAATAAAAACGGCTACTAACGTCCCTATATGAAGCATCGTATCTAAAAAAAGACCTGCCTCATCTAAACCAAAAAGGTGTCTCCCTAAATACAAATGACCAGTACTGCTAATAGGCAAAAATTCCGTTAACCCTTGAATAATTCCTAAAATAAAGGCTTCTAACCAATTCATGATTGTCTCCTTTCAAGTTTGCTTGTACCAGTATATGTTTGTAATTTTTAGTTATGTAACATTATTCAGTTTTAATAGGTTGTTATATTGCATAACAATTGACAATCGCGAACTCTTAAAGATAATATAAATGCATACACAAGAATATACGTTCGTTTTATAGGGTTAAAAATTATTAAAGGAGTGAATTGAAAATGGAAAATTCAAGTCAAAAAATTACTACGTTTTTAATGTTCCGGGGAACAGCCGAGAAAGCAATGAATCATTACACTTCTATATTTGATCAATCAGAAATAATGAGTATTTCTCGGTACGGAGCGAACGAAGCGGGCGAAGAAGGAACTGTGTTACATGCTACTTTTTCATTAAAAGGACAACGATTTATGTGCATTGATAGTAGTAATAAAGATGTACATAAATTTACACCCGCTATGTCACTGTTTGTCACTTGTGATACGGAAGAAGAAATTGATCGAGTTTTTGATAAGTTATCTCATGAGGGCGTTGTTTTAATGCCACTAACTAATTCGCCCTGGAGTGCAAAATTCGGTTGGGTTCAAGATAAGTATGGCGTTTCTTGGCAGCTAAATCTTCCGAAAAACTAACTTTGCAAATAAATGAAAAATAAAATGACCTCAGGCATTATGCCGAGGTCATTTTATTTTTTTAATTTTTTATTTAAAAAATACTTTATCTACATTATATTTCGCTTGAAGTTCATTAATAATATATGTTTCGTAAATTTCTCGTTCCATCGGATCTTCTACGATACATGCATCAATTCGATATACTTCATCTCTGTATGCTTTGATCGGTGAAACATTATCTTCAAAATGCTTTTTAATTCTTTGACGTAATTTACGTGCTTTTCCAACGAATAGCAGCTCATCATTAATATTATAAAACATAAAAATGCCGCCTTTATCTCTTGGAATCAGATGGAAGTCAATAAATCCATTAATCGGAGTAATTATTGGTTCATCACCTTTTATTACTTGTTTACGCTCTGTAATCGTAACGTCCACTGCTGGTATCTCAATTTTGATCACTATATGTCACGTCCTTTTTTTGTTATAAAGGAAAATAGTATCACAATTATGTAAAAAAAACCATTATAATGTTATCCCATGTATATATAATATATGTGAGCTGAACAAAGGGCTCTCTCTTTTCAATGAAAACTCACGAATTATTTGATGAATAGAATCTCCGGTCTTAGAAACATTCATTTTAGTATCTCTTAAAAACATCAGGTTAATTTTGAGGGACAGATTTACTGCCCCATATTGTTTACTTATTTTGATTTTTTTTGAGCTCTTAATGCTATTTTTTCAAGTCCATTTTCTCCTACAAATTCTACATCTGCTTTTGGTAGAGCATTTTTATTATTCTTAAATTGATTATTCTTATTTTTAACCATTTTTTCACCACCCTTGTAGTTTGATTTAATTATTCCTTCAAGGATGCCAACCATAATAAATACGCTATATAAAGATCGTGGAGTAATATTTTTTCGTTATCGGCACCCACGATTTTAGTTTGCTTTCTTTTTTGTAGGCTATGCGATTTGATTTTCTTCTTTAACTAAACTCATCCATTCGCTCAATAAGAAATTGAATACAAAGCGACTGTAACCAATCGTTTTAGCAATTAATATTTCTTGTTTCTTATTTGGATAGATTAGAAGTAAATTTCACTTTTGTAAAAAGTTTGATCATTTTCTACCTATGTTATTCAACAATCGCACTCGATTCTTGAAAATCGTTCCATCATTATTACCAAAGAAAAAAAGCCCACCGTTATTCAATAAGATTAAAAAGAGATTTGGTTACCAGTTCTATTTATAATAACTTCAGGAGCGATTTGTAATTTTTTTACTTCTATAAACATTTTTAAGTTATATACAAAAACCATGCTTTGACATCGTCTAAAGCATGGTAATTATTTAAACGAATAGAAAACTGCTAAGTTTGAATTTTCTAGAAACCACTTTAATACTAAAAAAGTGTCGGAAACTGAAAGCGAAAATAAAACAAAAGGGGCTTTGCATCTGTCCTTCTACTTCTTATCCCCGAATCTGCCCATTCCCACGAATCACATATTTTGTGGAAGTCAATGCAGATAGCCCCATCGGTCCCCGCGCGTGCAGCTTTTGCGTGCTGATGCCTATTTCTGCGCCGAAGCCAAATTCAAAACCGTCAGTAAAGCGGGTCGAAGTATTATGATAGAGCGCTGCAGCATCAACGGACGTGAAAAACTTGCTGACGTTTTCCTCGTTCTCTGTAATGATCGCTTCGGAATGCATGGAGCCATAAGCATTGATGTGGCGAATCGTTTCTTCAACAGAGGAAACAATTTTGACTGCCAGCGTAAGAGACAAAAACTCTGTTTCCCAGTCTTCTTCTGAAGCTGGTACAAGAGAAGAATCAATTGCCAATGCTATTGATAGTGATACGTTTATATTCTCCAAAATTATTTAAAATGTTATTAAGTGGCATATGAAAATGTACTTGTTTAGTGCAGAATAAAAGTGAGTTCTATATATTTTTTGTATTGCAAAAAGTAATGTACTCACTTAAAATGTTTTTTTATACTAATCTCGATAGAGTTTATAATGTTTATTTCTTCTGTACGGGATATCGTTGTTTTTTTAGAATAATAATTTTTAAACGAATAAAATTTATAATAAAAGGAGCAAGAGCGAGTTATTATGAACAAACAAATAGGATTCATCGGATGCGGAAACATGGGTATCGCTATAATAGGTGGAATGATTAACAAAAATATAGTTTCTTCAGATAAAATAATTTGTTCAGATATAAGTGTCACTAATTTAAAAAATGCTAGTGAAAAATATAACATAACTACAACTACTGACAACAATGAAGTAGCTAACAATGCTGATATTTTAATTTTATCAATCAAACCAGACCTATACTCATCAGTAATTAACCAAATAAAAGAGCAGATAAAAAGCGATGTAATAGTCGTAACTATTGCTGCTGGAAAAAGTATTAAGAGTACTGAGAATACTTTCGGCAGAAAGTTAAAAGTTGTTAGAGTAATGCCTAATACACCTGCTCTAGTTGGAGAAGGAATGTCTGCGTTATGTGCTAATGAAGTGGTTACAGAAAAAGATCTAGAAGACATACTAAATATATTTAATAGTTTTGGCCAAACAGAGATAGTAAATGAAAAATTAATGGATGTTGTAACATCTGTAAGTGGTTCTTCTCCAGCATATGTATATATGTTTATAGAAGCCATGGCAGATGCTGCTGTACTAGATGGTATGCCAAGAACTCAAGCTTATAAATTCGCAGCTCAAGCTGTATTAGGTTCTGCAAAAATGGTACTTGAAACAGGGATACATCCAGGCACACTTAAAGATATGGTTTGTTCTCCAGGTGGAACGACAATAGAAGCTGTAGCAACATTAGAGGAAAAAGGCTTAAGAACAGCTATCATTTCAGCTATGAAACGTTGTACTCAAAAATCTGTTGAAATATCCAGTTTAACTAATAAGTAAGAAACTACGTTTAGGGATAAAATAACAGTTTAAATAAAATTATCTAAAGTTACTCAAACCTATTCTATTTGAATAGGTTTTTATTTTTGGAAGTGAGATCGAACGAATTGTTATACAATACAAAGATGGAATGATTTGTTTTGGATTTGAAATGGTCCAACAAATTTGTAATATATATGATGTGAAAATTGAAATCATCAATGTTGACGAACGAGATACAACGAAAACATGTTGCGTGTGCGGTCACAAAGAAAAGAAAGCACCATCAATACGTGTGTTTATTTGTGTGTCCTGTAAGACAACCTTAATGAGTGATAACAATGCTTCTGTGAACATTGCAAAAAAACAGTTTTTCTTACAAGACACATATTTCTCGAAATTAAGCACATTTACTCATGCAGGATATGTTCCCGTTAGACAAAAATGTGTCATCACAAACTTTTTCTTTCTTCTTTTAGAGTATTCTAAAAGAAACTGCTGTCCATACCTGTACATGATTTTGGGATGAGGCAGGGAAAAGAATTTACTCTTGTGTACCAAAAACTTACTCATAGGTAAGTTTGAGGAGATTTTTCAGAGCGATACCGTACTATGGCCATCAAGCTAAGAAATCCTGTTCTCTTCACAACAAAAAAAGAAACTTAATTCATATAAATGAATCAATTTCATAATTGATTCATTTCCCTGGTTAGAGTGGCAGAATTTTAAAGATATGTTTTTTGAAAATGCTAAGCGGCTTGATTCATTTCTTTCATTTTCTGATTGATGCGATCTACCGCTAACTTCGAGGCATTATAAACAAGTGTCACAAGATCGAAATGTACTTTTGCTCGTTTTCCAGATCGATATCGTACATTTTTTAACTGAAAGAATTCTTTTAAGTATGCGTTCACTCGTTCGACAGCACTTCTTTGATTGTAAAGCTTTTTCCATGCTTCTGATCCACGACCCGGGGCGCTATATTTCCGAATATCTGTCTCTATTTTGATTTTGAAGACTTTTTGGCAAAGAGAATCTGTCGCTAACGGGCAGGTTTTACACTCATCTGGTTGTGTATATTTCAAGTTTTGATATTTCTCATCAAAACTGTCGTAGCGATAAGAGTGTTCACGCACGCAAGTAGGAGCGAAATGTTCATCCAAACCAAGGATTTCTCCTTCATTTCGTTTGTTATAAGCAATGATTGCTTTCGTTTTCATGCGGTGAAGTTGTGTGTAAATCGCTTCGTAATCATAACCCGCGTCTAATACGCCATACTGAATGGTCAACGAAGAAAGTCGTTCTTGTATACCTTTTAATAAAGGAATAGCGGCTTTTCCATCGTGTAAACTTGCGGAAGTCATAAGGGATTGAAGGATATATTGACTCTTAGATCCAACCGCCAAATGGGCTTTGAATCCAAACCAAAATGTATTTTTTCCTTCACTATTTTTCTTGATGCCCCAATTTGGGTGTAAAGGGATTTCTGTCCGTAAGGTTTCCAAGCTGATATCTAGTTGATCTTCTATTGTTTTTTCATAGATGTTTTTTTGATTTTCTCGTTCTTCTTTTTCTTGTTGAAAGGCTTCTTGTTCCGCCTTTGTTTTACGACCACGTTTTTTTGGTTCTGGTTTTGGTTTCTTTTCTTGCGCAGTCGCTCGGTCTCTGGACTCAAAATGTGTCGCATCAATAGAAACTACATCATCTGTAATAAACTCTTCTTGAATAGCTTGAAGAAGTAAGGTTTCTTGAACCGTTTCCAACACATTTGACTCACTTAATTTCTGGGTAAAACGTGAAAAAGAAGCTTCGGAAGGGATGCGATCAGAGAATAAAAAACCGCACTCCAGATGAAACATAAAATCATATCGTAACCGCTTCACAAGATCTTTAATCGTTGGAATTCGTTCCACAATACGAGCAACGAGGGCATAGATCATCGCGGCGTAATTTAATTCTGTTGGCGCACCATAAATCGATCGTTTCGAAACAACAGCTAAAACGGGTTCGATTGTCAGTGTGGAAAAAATCGCTTCGAATCGTCTCGTTGGTTCTAAATCATATAAATCTTGGATGTCAAACAGGCTTTCTTGTCGTATAATAGACATAGGGAGTCAACCCCTTTTCTTGATTTGGTTTGTGTAGTAACTACCATTATACAAGAATTTGGGGAGGTACTCCTTTTTTGTGTTCTTAAAACCCTTGGTACATCAGGGTCGAGAATTATGAAATTGATTCAAATAGTTGTAGGAAAGGAAATTTTTTTGCTATGAATTATTTTATTTTTTAGGCTGATGGGCATGTAGTGCTATCCTTATATGTAATACATACTATTTCTCTAATTCTTTGGCTGTTCAATTGCCCCTGCTACATCATAATAACTAAGATCAAGTTCTGTCTGTTCACCAAGAGCAAGTTTCGCAAGTTCAGAACCTAGAAAAGGTCCTGCAGTTAACCCAGAAGCACCAAGTCCATTAGCAACGAGTATACCTTCAAAGTTAGGTAACGCGCCAATTACTGGAAGGAATCCTGGTGTAAACGGCCTATATCCAACTCTTGTTTCCATCATCGTACTATTCGATAAACCTGGAGCAACTGATAGTGCTTTATCAAATACTTCATGTAATCCACCGGCTGTTACCCTGTAATCAAATCCAGTATCATTTTCATGTGTTGCGCCTACTACTACACGACCATCTTCAAAAGCCAGAATGTATTGGTCATTTGGTGGCATAACAACTGGCCAATTGTCTGTATCCACGTCTGTTACATGAAGATGAACGATTTGCGCTTTTTGGAATGTAACTAAGAAATTAACACCGAGCGGTTGCAATAATTCATTTGCCCATGCCCCCGCAGTTACAATTACTTGATCAACTGTTAAAGTTTCACCATCTACTTCAACACCAATAACTTGATTGTCTTCATGTACTAATGATGCATTTCCTTTCATATATACAGCACCATGTTTCTTTGCAGCGTTCACAAGAGCCTGACGAAGTGCTCTACCGTTCACACGCGCAGCACCGCTAATATGTACTGAGCTATATTCTTCTGATAATGATGGAAAAAGCTTTGTCGTTTCAGCTGACGATAAACGTGTAATTTCACCAATTTCAGGAGCTTCCTCGCGACGTTTATGCGCTCGCTCCTCCATTTGATCTAATTTTTTCTCTTCTGTATGGAGGCTAATTGCACCTACACGTTTATAACCAGTATCTCTTTCGCCATCTGCTTCTAATTGTTCAATTAAGGAAGCATAGTAACGAGCTCCGCCTTTCGCTATTTGATACCAAGCTTTGTTCCGACGCTGTGATAGCCAAGGACAGACAATTCCTGCTGCTGCATCCGTTGCCTGCCCTAAATCTTGACGATCAACCAATGTAACACGAGCCCCTGCCTTTGCAAGATGATAGGCAGTAGATGCTCCAAGAATCCCAGCTCCAACTACAATATACGTTTTCATTTATAACACCTTTTCCTTTTTCATACTTTTACACGTTCCAGAAATTTGATCTACAAATGATCAAACACACTTTTAACTTTAAGATAAATTTCTTTATTCAGTATACTGGAAGGAGAGTTTTTTTCAACTATAGGGCCTGATTATTCCATAATAATCAGGCCCTATAACAAATTAAATACTTATATTTTTTGAAGTTAGTTCAAAGTTCACTTTATTCGCTGAACGCACACTAAATAGAAAGAATAACACTCCTCCTGCAATAGGCATGACATAAGAAGGAAGGATATTTAATAGAGATCCTGATGATATCATCGCCATAGGAAGCATTATTTTCGCAATACTAATGCCAATGCTTAGTACTCTACCTCTATATTCATCCGGAATCTCCTTTTGCATAAAATAAGCTAGAGGGATATCAATTAGCGCTATGACTACTCCAAACAAGAACAAGACAGCAATGAAATAACAGGTGTAAACGATGGAGTTCAGTTGTAAACTTTTCAACATAACTGGAACTCCTAACAGAATCATACAAATCGATAAAGCAAAACTTACATATTTTAAAAGAATAGAATAGGAAATTCTTTCTGTGATTTTCTTTACCAATAAAGCTCCTAAAATCATCCCCATCGGAAAGGCCCCTTGGATCATACCAAACTCTTTTGACCCTAGCTTTAGAACTGTATTGATCATATACGGTAATGGCACAGTCACTGCAAAGCCGAGAAAGAAATTAATTAATATTAAGATCGTAAACATGCTCTTAATACTTTTTCTTTCGAATAAAAAGTTAAATCCGTCCTTTATATCACTTATTAAATGAATTTTCCCACCTGAATAATCTTCATTTGTTTGGAAATTGAAAAGTTTAAAATGAATAAACATCATTGATAAACCAGAAAGGATAAAAGAAATTCCATTCAAAATAATAAAAGTTCTGATATCAAAGATTGCAAAAACAATCCCGCCTAACATGGGACCCATAATCAAAGAGACTGAGTCAATTATTTTACTAATAGAATTAATATTCATCAACATTTTTTCAGATACAATGTTTGGCTTAGCTGCTTCTAAACCTATTCCAAAGAAAGTAGTAAACACCGTCAAAAGAAAGGTAGTGGCGTAAATGATGAGTAAATTCAATTCATATTTCATACATAATATATAAACAGAAACTAGCAGGATTCCACTAAGAAAATCCATCAAAACAACTAACATCTTTTTATTCACCTTATCCGCAATCACCCCAGCAAATGGATTGATAATAATCATCGGAATAGTGCCTAATACGAGGGTAACGGCAAAGCTTAACGCCGAGCCCGTCAGTTTTAAAACGTATAACCCTAACGCAAAATTATAAATAGCTGTACCAAATATCGAGACAGTCTTTCCTGTAGAATAGAGAAATAGGTTTTTCATTTCTTTTTTGTTCTTTTCGTTACTTACACTCATTTGTAATGCTTCCATAAATGCTCCACCTCACTTAAACTTTTTATATAATAAAGGTTAAGCTGCCGGGTGAACCCGATATCAATAGGTGTAATCCATAAAATTTTAAGGGAAAATGAAAAAAAGATAGGGTTAACCCTATCTTTTCATACTGTTGAAAAAC
>NZ_NVOY01000028.1 GCF_002551005.1 Bacillus pseudomycoides | reverse complement strand
ACAAATAAAGCTTTAGTGTACGGTTTACAAACAGAAATGGGAATTGCTGCAGATTCTCAAACTGGCTCGATTGGTCCTGCGACAAAGAATGGATTACCAATTCTAAAAGTAGGTAGTTCGGGTAGATTTGTTACATTATTTCAATATGCTTTATATTTTAATGGTTATGATTCTGGTTCGTTTTCAACAACATATAATGCGAGCATAGAAAGTGCAGTTAAGAAATTCCAAGAGTTCACACTACTTCCTCAAGATGGTGTTGCGAATAAGTCAACTTGGTTATCAGCACTAGTTAGTACGGGGGATCCAGATCGGAAAGGAAAAGCATGTGATTGTATAACGGAAGTCACTTTAGAGAGAGGTAAAGCTTTAAAGGCTGCTGGTTATGAAACTGTAGGACGTTATCTTGTTAATGTTGCAGGTGGTATCAATAAAAAAATACAACCAGGTGAATTGAAAAACATTTTTGATGCTGGATTATCTGTATTTCCAATTTACCAAGCTAATGGTAGACAGGCTTCAAGTTTTAATGAAGATCAAGGTTGTTTGGATGCAGAAGCAGCATTCCATGCAGCGAAAGAATATGGATTCCAAGATGGTACGACTATTTATTTTGCAGTTGATTTTGATGCATACGGGACAGATATTACGGATAGTATTCTTCCTCATTTCAAGGCTTTAAATGATAAAATGCTTGGGCTTGGTGGATCTTATAAAGTAGGTGTTTATGGGGCTCGAAACGTATGTATTCAAGTTTCAGAGAAAGGTTATGCAAAGACAAGTTTTGTTAGCGGAATGTCTACAGGATTTAGTGGGAATTTAGGATATCCGCTACCAAAAAACTGGGCTTTTGATCAAATTTCAACGATTAAAGTTGGATCAGGTAGTGGTCTTATTGAAATAGATAATAATATGAAATCAGGTCGAGATAACGGTGTTTCTAAAACAGAAATTGATAAGTTACCCTTTACACTTCAACTTGCTGAAATGTCGAGACTTGCGTATCATAAGGAACTAATAGAGGACTCTTCTAAGGGCCCGGGAGACTGGGAATTACACAAGAAACTTCGAAATGACAAGACTGGTTTTGATGCATTTGTGTTTAGAAAAAAAATCCCCAAAGATTCAACAGAAATGCAAAAATATGTTTATACAGTTGCATTCAGAGGTACACAGCCAAAAGAAAAATGGGATATTATAGAAGATGTAGCACAAGTAGTGGGGAATGTTGGAAGTTTACAAGCTGCTGACGCTATTAATTATATTAAAAAATTAATAGATGATGATCATACAATAATGAGTCATATGTACTTTACAGGTCATTCACTTGGTGGGTACTTAGCACAATGGGTACAAAGTGAAATGATTGATGGAAATTTACCTTGGGTTGAATCATTCACAATGACATTTAACGCACCAGGCTTTAGCCCTAATGTTGGGCCAGATATGGGATATAAAGAAAAAGTATTCAAAAAACTCTTAAATGATAAACAAAAAAAATATGATAGTCTTATAATTAATCATCGTATTGACCAAGATATTGTAAGTCGTTTTGGAGATGACTTAGGAAAAGTGTTTGTTTATAACATTGGGACTTTAGGAACTCCTGTTTATTATCATGACCTAGAACGCTTTAAAGAAGTAAAATTAAAATAAAAACATTTCTAATATGATCACTATATGAGCTCACCATATCAAAAAAAGAAAATTGTACATTAGACACAATTTGGCCGGTTCCCTGTACGTTAAGGAACCGGCTTACTTACTTTACTTTCGTAAGCGACAAATAATCCTCGGCCTTTTGCATGTAGTGACCCTGTTTAGCAGAATAAAAAATGTTATAATATTATTAAAAACCAAGAAATGTAGGGTGGGAAATGAAGGGTATTAAAAGATTGATTCAAGTTACCTTAGTAAGTACATCAATTCTAATTCTTAGTGGATGTTATTTCCCTAAAGATAATTTCTCTAAAGATAATCTGAATCAACCAATACAAGAATATTTAAAAACAAACTATGGAATACAAAGTGGGTTTTCTGTTATTCAGACAGATAATAATTGGTTTGAAGGGATTGACCATCAAACTTATGTAGAAATTAAAAAGCCCTATCGTGCTTATCCGTTTCTAATGATTCAAAGAGATACTTTGAAAATTTTAAAAGATGAGAGCAACGATATCTATTTCGAACAATTCAAGGGTGCATATATTGAGCAACACCCAGAAGTAGTTCAAGTGATTAAACAGATCATAAAAAAATATGGGTTAGTGAAATATCCTGATAAAGTTGTCCTAGAAGGGAATAATCCTATTCATATCTTTCCTTACGATAACATTGAGTTAAATATAAATAATTCTCAAGAGCTACTTGATGATTTTAAAAAGACCCAAAAGATAGATACTACTGAACTTTTGCCTACATTAATACCAAGTGATCCCTTAAGTAAAAAATATAATAGCAGGAGGTATGTAGGTGTGGTGAATTTTCTATTTGAATTTGACATGAATAAGAATAAACATTCTATTCCAAAGGCCAAAGACCTAATTGAGGACTTTCAAAAAAGTGGGGTATTAACAAAAGGAATATACAATATCGATATGAGCGTAGATGATTCAAATTCCGATCACTTTGTGGGATCGGAATATAATAATGTAGCTTTGTTTGAAGTCGATGGAAAGGGTGAATATACAATAATCGCCAATCCTAAACGTGATGATTTAAATGACATTTACTTTTATGGTGATTATGCAGCAAAAAAAAAATAGAATAGAATTTTGGTTCCATATAAATTAAATTCAACTTATATAGATAATTTACTTCACTCCTTATATGATATTAAAGATTATGCAAACTATTGGATTATGCAATTGAAACATTATGGAGAATAAAGCATCCATTCGGGTGCTTTTTATTTTGTGTCAAATGGACATTTGAATAGGAGGAAAGATTATGGGGAGTAATTTGAGTGTTGTCGTTGGTAAAGACGGAAAGACTTCTGTTGTGGATTATAATGCTGAACGGATATTGATTAAAGCGGAAAAGATAGTCATTAACGGAAATGTTGTAAAGGATGATGAATGATGGATAATCCAATTATTGAATTGAAAATTAATGATTTAGAAAAGAAAGTTGATGATTTACAAAGTGAAAATCATGTTTTGAAAGATTCACTGAACTTGTTAACATGTAGAACCGAAGAATTGGAACGATCAGTTACTAAGCTACAACATGAATTAATTGTGCATCGAATTAACACTGATAAATCAAATATCAAGATTTAAATCATGATTAAAATAATATCAATCATCGTAGGCGCTGCCGTTATCGGTTTAGTGTCTTATTTTATTTTGCGAAGGAAGTGATCGTATGGCATGGTTAACGTTCTTCATTGGTTATAGCATTGGCATGATGGTTTGTTTAATCCTTATGATTCAGTTCATTAAAGCGAAAGAAGTAGATAAACGGGATACAAGCTTTTAGATATAAGATAGTTGAATTATTAAGGAGGGAATGAAATGAAAGTGGAAATTAGAAAAACAATATCTGGTACCGAGTATTGGTGTACTAAAGAACAAAGAAGTTTGTTTGTACCTAATGGTGAAGAACCAGGATTCGAAGTAACTGAAAATCCTGAGAGCATGATCATGGGTGTGGACTTATCAAGTGAACCAGATACTACAGTAGTGACAGTATCCTTTGATGATATGACAGTAAAACAGTTACGTGGGTTCTGGTGCAAAAAATCTATAAAACTTGGACATACTGATACTATTACTCTAAAAAGGTGTGTGATTAGTATGGAAAAGGGAAATTTATTTAAATGGAAGCATTACCAACCAGATATGATTTTATTAACAGTACGTTGGTACCTGCGGTACAACCTCAGCTTTCGAGATTTGGTGGAAATGATGGAGGAACGGGGATTATCCTTGGCTCATACAACAATTATGCGTTGGGTCCATCAATATGGACCTGAATTGGATAAACGAATTCGCCGCCATCTTAAACAAACGAACGACTCATGGAGAGTGGATGAAACATATATAAAGGTAAAGGGAGAATGGATGTATCTATATCGTGCTGTTGATTCTGAAGGAAACACGATTGACTTTTATCTCAGTAAAGCCAGAAATCATAAGGCTGCAAAGCGATTCTTCCAGAAAGCTTTGCGGTCTTTTCATGTTTCTAAACCTCGTGTGATTACCGTCGATAAAAATCCAGCTTATCCAATCGCTATTGAAAAACTGAAGGAAGTAAAAAAGATGCCGAAAGGCATCCAAATGAGACAAATCAAATATCTAAATAACATTGTAGAACAAGATCATCGTTTTATTAAGAAGCGCGTGCGTTCTATGTTAGGGTTCAAATCGTACCAAACGGCCGTGTCTATCTTACGTGGTGTAGAAGCGATGTACATGGTCAAAAAAGAACAAATTGATATACAGAATCAGTCTGTCCAAAATCAGAATTGCTTTATCCATCAACTGTTTGGATTAACAGCATAAAGAAAGATTTCGATAGGAATGTGAACTTTTTTACAATTTATTATTTTTTTGCACCAGAACCGTGATGTGGCGGGACCCCTATTAATACATTTAAAAAAGACCTTGCTGTTATTTTTGCAACAGCAAAACCTCCACTACATGTGATAAATGGCCAATAAAAGAGAACAAAGAAAGGCACTCGTCAATGGGAGTACTTTTTTTATTGAGGGGTATACAGAAGTTATAATTTTACAAGTTTGGTATAAAATCTCGAAAATAAATAGAATAAAAGTGGAAAATTATATATAATTTATTTGTTAAATATAAAGATGTTAATAAAGGAGATAGGTATATGGAAGATTTACAAACACTTGGTTCATTCTTTTTAGGCTTAGGTACTGTGTTTGCAGGATTGGGAGTACTGCTTGCAGGTATTGGAGTATATACAAAATTTTCACGTGAATCAAAATGATGAAAGCATTCGTACAGAATGCTTTTTTATTTGTATAAAAGTAACTACTCAGCTACCCCATAAAAATAAAAGATAGCTAGAAACATTCAATCAAAAAATACGTTCAATTGACTTTCGCTTTCGGGATTTATGGAAACAAAAGGTGTTTTTACGTATGGAAAACACCCTTTCAGTCTACAACTATTTTTTAACAGTCTAATACTTTATTCTATAGTCTAAAACATTTTTTTAATGATCCCCGAAGAGCTTCGCATGAGTTACAAAATTTTAAAAAATGCGGGTATGATTCCTGAAGAAATGCATCTGCAAAAAGAGATGTTAAAAATTGAAGATTTACTGGCGTGTTGTCATGATGAGGTAGAGAGAAAACGACTACAAGAAGAACTAACGGCGAAATCACTTCGTTTTCAACAACTGATTGAAAAACGAAAAATAAAAGGAACAGCTTCATTTGGTATATATCGCGATAAGATATTTCGAAGATTTCTATAAGGGAGTTCGTATGATTTTGAAGTAAATAAAAGATAACAATTGCTATCTGTACTATTAGCTTGAAATTTATCCTAATTTAGGTAAAAATGTAATTTTATTAGAGGATATGGAGGGAGTTTTGGCGAAATATATAGTTGTGATTGCTTTCCCTGAAAAATATAAATCTCACTCTAGTTGAAGAGTGAAAGGGGGATTTTAGAATGGAAATGTTAGTAGGGGCTGTGTTTTTTATTATACTGTTTGCCATTATTGTAAAAGTAGCTGCGTCTAGTGAAAGAAAGCGGGGACGAAAAAAATATAATTCTGATTCAACGGATAGTACAGGATATAGTGCACCAATATTTTTTGCAGGATCTAGTGACAGCTCGGGAGATTGCGGAAGTTTTTTTGGTGGAGATGGTGGCAGCTGCGGTGGTGGAGATGGCGGCGGTGGCGGCGGAGATTGACATAGAAATGCGCCTGAAAAGGCGCATTTTTTTATTGCTTTGAAATTTAAACAAACGTTTGATTAGTTTGGGGAAAGTCTAAATGTATTAAACAAACGTTTGATTAATAAAGAGAAAAAGAGATAAAGAGGGAATAGAGAATGGAGAAAAAGCCGAAAGTAAAAAACAAAGGGAAAATGATTGCATTTGCTGTAGTGGCAGGGGGCGTTGTTTTATTTAAGGTCGCGTTAAAAATAGGGAAACTGTATGCGATTCATAATTGGATTGATAAGATATTTTCATAAATAAGGAAATTGCCTCTTGTAAGGAAGAGGCAATTTTTGTTAAAATCAGACTGAACGGTCGGTTTAATGAGGTGCAATGATGAGAAAGAGTGCAGAAGAAATTAAAAGAGAAATTGCTTATAAAGCAGAACAATTATTTTCAAAAACAGGGTATGCAGCAACATCTATGGAAAACATTTGTGAAATTACTGAGCGGAGTAAAGGCAGTATTTATTACCACTTTAAAAGTAAAGAAGAATTGTTTTTATTTGTAGTGAAGCAGCATACGTACGATTGGCTGGAAAAATGGGCAGAAAAAGAAAAGCAGTATCAGACAAGTACAGAAAAGCTATATGGTCTTGCTGAATATTATGTCGAAGATGTACAAAATCCAATTTCTAGTACAATTGAAGAATTTCTAACGAGTCAAGTTGTAAGGAAAGATATAATGGATGAAATGATTGCCTTAACTCGTGAATCGTATAGCATTTTTAAGAAGCTAGTCGAAGAAGGGATGGCATCAGGTGAATTTCGCCAAGACGATGTAAATGATCTCATGTACGTTGTAAACGGTCTTTTAGCTGGGCTTGGACCATTATATTATGAAATGAATGTAGAGGAAATGAAACGGATTTATAAAAAAGCAATTGATGTTTTATTACAGGGAATGGCAGCTGGATTGTAATGTCAGCAGCTTTTCTTTTGAAATAAATTAGACTGAACGGTCGGTTTAGAGAAGGGGAGATACGATGAATGCTTTGTTAAAAAATCGAGTGTTTCTGCTTGTAATTGCTTCTGATATTTTACAACAATTTGCGATTTGGATCCGAAATATGGCGCTTTTGTTTTTTGTTATGGAACAGACAAATAATGATCCTGTTGCTGTTTCTTTATTGTCTGTCATGGAATATGCACCTATATTTATCTTTTCGTTTGTTGGAGGTGCATTGGCTGATCGGTGGAATCCAAATCGAACAATGATTACAGGGGATATATTAAGTGCACTATCTATCGTTATGATTATTTTCTTATTAAATATTGGATATTGGCAAGCGTTATTTGCAGCAACATTTGTGTCAGCGGTCGTCAGCCAATTTTCACAGCCAGCAACTTCACGCGTGTTTAAACATCATGTCGAAGAGGAACATGTGAGTGCAGCCATTGCCATATCTCAAAGTTTACAAGCACTGTTCTTAATCTTTGGTCCGGTTGTAGGGACACTCGTATATACACAGCTCGGTTTGTTTGCATCACTCTACAGCTTAATCATTATTTTTGCTTTATCAGCTCTTTGTCTTTCATTTCTACCACGATGGATGAAAGAAGTAGAGGTGAGGCAATCTTCACTATGGAATGATATAAAAGAAGGTTGGTTGTATGTGCTACGCTCGAATCCCCTGCGAATGTTGGCTATTGCTTTTTCGATCATTGGCTTAGCAGCAGGTTTAGTACAACCGCTTGAAGTCTTTCTCGTTGTGGAGCGATTAGGAATGGAGAAAGAAGCTGTTCAATATTTGACTGCAGCTGATGGCATTGGGATGTTAATTGGGGGCGGCGTGGCAGCTGTTGTTTCTAAAAAAGTAAAGCAGAAACATTTACTCGTTTTTGGAATAATCGTTTTAGCTGTTTCATTTGTTGTAGAAGGATTTTCGACTTCGTTTTGGATTACAGTATGCATGCGTTTTATAACAGGAATTTGTTTAGCTTATGTAAATATCGTAATCGGAACGTTTATGATTCAACTTGTAGATGAGAACATGATTGGCCGGGTAAATGGAACGGTATTACCGCTATTTATGAGCACGCTGCTAATCGGTGTTTCGTTAGGAGGAGTATTGAAGGAGACAACTTCGCTCGTGATCGTATTTAGCATAGCGGCGGTATTAGGATTAGCAGCTGTTTTACCGGTACTTCGAATGAAAGTGACACAAAAACAAGAAGGGTAAAAGATAAAAACGTTTGATCATTTTCTATCTATGTTGCTCCACAATCACGCCCGATTGTTTAATTTGAAATTTGTAATTTCTCTACTTTACATCGACAACTATTGATTCAAAATGTTTGGTACCGATAAAGACTTCTAACCGTCATATCCCAGCTTTAGATAATGACATATTAGAAAAGATATTAAATTTCAATAGTTCATACAATTAATTAAGGTGATAATATTCCTAATAAGGGGGGGGTTATAGGCTTTAATTTCATCAGGTGAATTTTTGAAAGTGAATATTATAGATTCAATTTGATTTAATTACCACATCATTCACTCTTGTTTGTTTCAAATCACACTTACAGAAATAAAAATTGTTTCATTTAAAGGGGGAGATATTGTATGAACGAAAAGGAGAACTCTTCAGAAGATAAAAATAAAGAGGATATAAAAATTTCAATTATAATACCCGCCCATAATGAAGAAAAGTACATTGGAAAATGCTTAGAATCTATTTCAAAAGCCTCAAAATTATTTAAAAATCAAGTTGAAATCATTGTTGTGTTAAATCGATGTACAGACAGAACGGAAGAAATTGCAAAATCGTATAAATGTATCATAATAAAGAATAACGATAAAAACCTTTCTAAGATTAGGAACGCAGGTGTTGAAATAGCTAGAGGTGAAATCATCGTTACAATTGATGCAGATACACAGATGAATGAACATGTGTTGTCTAAGGCAGAGGAGAACTTAATCACTGGAAAGTACATTGGCGGCGGAGTTACAGGGAAATTTGAAAGAATGTCTTTAGGAATTTTTGTTTCAACTTTGTTATTAATTGGGCCACTACTCTTTAAATATGGAGCAATTTCTGTGGGAATCTTTTGGTGCTACAAAAAGGATTTTAAATCGATTAAGGGATTTAATGAAGATATGCTTATGGCAGAAGATGCAGATTTCGCTAAACGATTAAAAGAGTGGGGGAAAAAGAAGGGGAAAAAATACGGGACGATTCAAAATGGGATGATAACTTCAAGCAGAAAGTTTGATAAACATGGAGACTGGGTTTTACTTAAACGTCCGAAAATGATCCTAGCTTATCTTAAAGGAACAGACCAGAAATATGCGGATGAAGCATATTATGAAAATCAAGATAGATAAAAATAGAAGTACCATTAGATTGTTCATGAGTTAAACTAAAGCTAGATTTCAAGATGAGAGATACAAAATAAAGAAAAATAAAGGGAAACAGATTGTAAAAAAATGTACTTAAATAAACAGTGACGTTAATCGAAGAGGGATTAACGCTTTTTTTGTTGAAGTTACTAAACTATCGGGTAGCTTATCTTCAATAAGATCTTCCATTTTTTGTTTTCATAATTGATCTGTCTGTACATTCAATTGTTATGGTAATAGTTAATCAAAAACTATAAATTCGAAAGGGATACGACCATGTGGAGAAAATGCCCAAAACTAAGGTTTATGGTTAAAAAGTCCCTTAGCGTATGTTTTCCGCGAAATGTTGGTGGTCCCCCATACCCATCAAGCTAAGGGGGACAAGAGGGTATATGTGAATGTGTTTTTTGAAATTTCTACGACTACACTAAAGATGTGCATAACAAATAAACCTATTAAATAGATGTTTTTAAAAATATTATGCAACTTGGAAACTTTGTGACAACGTACAATCATACACAACACCTAAGATATCAAAGACTGTTTTCTTTTCGTAACGGTGAGATTTTCGTCCGTTTTTTTCTAACAGGTAAAACAAACGCAATAAAATTTTTAATAATTCATGGATGCCCTTCTGTAGTCCCTCATAAAACAATAGATAATAATTCTTTATCATATAGATGGATTTGTATTCACTTAGCTCTTTCTTTTTCTTATCTAAGAGTAACTGACGCATTTTGAACATCGTCGATGAACGAATTCTTTTTCTTTAGCTAAGTGTTCTAGAACATAAGGAGACATATGTCGTTGTAATTCTTCAGCAATCGGTTGAAGTTCGTCAAGAATCGAAAGATCCATAAAAAACGCCATCCTTTCCTATGATTCTACAGAAAGGATAACGTCTTTTTTGCTTTATAGATAGTGCAAAATCTTAGCTTGATAGCGATGTGGCGGAACCCCTATGTATGGGTTCCTGTAGATTTGAAATAAAGTCGTACCGTTTGTAAAAAAGATGTACTGTTTTGAAAAAAGTTATATCGTTTATAAAAAAGTCGAACCTAAATGTTATTATTTCAGTTTTCCTTCTTCCACAAACGGTTAGTTCAATAGCTTTATTTGGGCATTGCGTTCAAATTAAGATAATATTGATTTGAAAGGCGTTGGAATTAGTAGTATAAAAAATAGGGGAGGCAAAGCAGTGAATGAATTTTATAATGCGTTAACATATGTAAATAAAATGTTTTATGAACCTAATCACTTAACCATAAAAGCTGTCCGAGAAGAAGCTCAAAATTCAGATTATGGGGCTGGTATATTTCAGCTAAATTCAAAATCGATTAGATTTAGAGTCGCAAAAATAACACCTACCAAGATAGGACAGTTTGTTGCTTTTTGGGAAAAAGATGGGGATAATAAAAACCAAGCCTTTTCATATGAAAAAGCTACTGATTTATTGGTTATCAATACTTTTACTAGAAATAATAATTTTGGACAATTCGTTTTTCCAAAAGAAGTACTTGTAAAACAAAATATCCTTAAAACAGCCACTACAAAAGGAAAAATGGCAATTAGAGTTTACCCTAGTTGGGAAAATCCCACTAGCAAACAAGCTATCGAAACACAGAAATGGCAATTAGAATATTTTGTTGGGATGAACAATACAAATAGTTTACCAATACAAGAACTATTAAAGCTATACTCTAACTAAAATTGGATAGCCCTAAATGTGGTTTTAAAATAAAGTTCGATAATTTAAAACAAAATATTCCATTTCCGTAAACAGGTGCGTTAGTGGAATAAGGAGTATTAAAATAATCAAACTTTTTTATAAAAATTTCATACTTAGTTAAAAAGAGAAACTCCATTTTGATCAAGCTTTTTTCAAAATGAAGTTTTTATATTTGCTTTTAAATAAGGATTAAAACACATTTTTTAATCAAACTTTATTGCAAAGCTACAGTTTACTGATTTTCACCTAATTCTTAGAGATAAAGGTGGAATCTTTATGTTTTATAACAACAAGAATGAACTAATGTTTGTTGGTAAGGCAAGAAAGTTAAGACCAAGAATAAAAAAACATTTTGAAGATACTGTATCAGTAATCAAAGACCATAGAGATGAAGTAATCAAAATTGATGTTTGTCTTGTAGAAAACGCGATGGAAAGAGAAATTTATGAAACATATATCGCTAATAAACAAAAGTCGAAATATAATGTAGACAAAGTGTTCTTTAAATAAGTAAAAGCTCATAAAAAGGACCAATAAAATGAGACAACTTTGCCTCGGCTTATTAGTCCTTTTTTACCGCTTGCAACGTTACGGTGCACAATGATACGGATATCACTTGAGAGAAAGAACAATTTGATACGATAAAGGATGGGAATAGATTGGATAATCATAGCCAAACACCGGCGTATATATATACGTATGCATTTCGCGAAGAGGAACGTTCTTTATGTTATATGGAGATGCGCTCACTTTTTGGAACGGAATCGCACTCTAATATATTGAAAAGCACAATCAAAATTGATCCGAGCCGAAGCCCGTTTATTAAAGAACGGATTGACGTAATGTATGAAGGAGATGAACTGCCAGATATTTTGAAGCAGGTCGAACAGATTGATTTGTCTGGATCCACGTTCAAAGTCATCTTCGTTAAAATTAATGATCTTGATAAGTCGAAAAAAATAGAATACGGAGAACGCCGCCTTATTGAGCGAGATATCGGCATGCATATTGAAGGTGAAGCCGATGTGCATCATCCAGAGCGTATATTTGGCATTGTAATCATTGGTGGACGTTGGTACTTCGGAACATATATGGAAAGCGAGGCTGTTTGGTTCCATCACGTGAAAAAACCACGCAGCTATTCTACGTCACTAAGCACACGTGTAGCGAGAGCTGTTGCGAATATCGCTGTGCCAAATCCTGATGGAGTCAAAGCGATCGATCCATGCTGTGGTATTGGAACGGTAGTGGTAGAAGCACTCTCTATGGGCATTGACATCGTTGGCCGTGATATTAACCCGCTTGTCGTAATCGGATCAAGAGAAAACATCGCGCATTTTGGTTTTGAAGGAGACGTAACGGTAGGACCTATCGAAGACATTCAGACAAACTACGATGTAGCAATTATCGATATGCCGTACAATCTATTTACGTGCGCAACACCAGAAGATCAATTCTCGATTTTAAAACATGCGCGCCGTATTGCAAAAAAAGTAGTAGTTGTAACAAGCGAAACAATGGATCACATGATTGAAGAAATTGGATTTGAAATTACAGACCGCTGCGTAACAAGAAAAGGAAACTTTTCTCGGCAAATTCTTGTTTGTGAATAGGGAAGTAAGGGAAGACCAATGGGTGCATTGGTCTTTTTTTGTTTACTTTTCATTTTTAATGGTACAATTTCACTTTGAGGGTAAGGTAGGGATACAGCCGAGATACGTGTAAAATTAGGTCATAGTAATATATTTTTTACCAAACGTTGTTTTTCGGTGATATTTGTAACATAAACGTTCATTTTTGTTACGTTGTATATTTGAAAATTAGAAACGCCCTCACCGTTGAATTAGGCCTAGTTCCAGCGTTCCTGTAACCAGGGGCAAAGTATCTATTGAGAACACAGTGTTTTAGTGGTTAGCCCGACTTAATTCTTAGGAAAAACCAATGATTTTACAGTAACAAAACCAATCAGTTTAGATACAGTGTCAATTTGTACTATATGGGGTCCCGCCACATCGCTATCAACTTAACACAAATGAACTACCCCCAAACGATAAAATTGAGCAATTTGTACAGAATTATCGTTTGGGGGTAGTCCTAAATCCTTAGCTTGATGGGCATGGGGGGGTGTACCCCTATATGAGAGAGCGTTTGATTATAATGTTTCTGGTTTTTGAGATGGTTCTGTTACGGAAGTAGAAGACCCCTTTGGTACACGTGTTAATAGAAATCCACCTATTATAAATAGTATGATAATACTTAACACACCAGCGTTTGTTTTACCGGTTAACTGCGTTGTGACACCGACGAGAACTGGACCCATGATTGCTGCGAATTTACCAAATATATTATAAAAGCCAAAGAATTCGTTTGCGGATTCTTTCGGAATAAGCTTTGCAAAATAGGAGCGGCTTAACGCCTGAATACCACCTTGTGAAGTAGCAACGAGCATCGCTAAAATCCAGAAATCTAACGTTGTTTTTAGGAAATAAGCGTACGTACAAATAATAATATACATAATAATACCAACATATAGCATTTTCTTTCCGGTAAACGTTTCAGATAACTTGCCATATAACAAGGCAAACGGACCGGCGACGATCTGCGTGACGAATAAAATAATTATTAAATTTGTTGCGCTAATTCCAAGGTCTGTTCCGTATGCTGTTGACATTGTAATGATTGTGTCGACTCCATCAATATAAAAGAAATAAGCAAGGAGGAAGAAAAACACTGTTCGGTATTGACGGATATTTTTAAATGTATGAATAAGACGTTTAAAGCTTGTCACAACAGGATTTGGATCGCGTTCGATAAAATAGCGTTGTTCCACATTTTTTAACATAGGGATTGTAAAGAGTCCCCACCAAAGCGCTGTAATTGCGAATGAAATTTGGCTTGTCACGCCGACTGATAATGGGATGATACTTTTTTGTGAAAGAATAATAAGTGCCATGCAGCCGATAAATGGAATCGTGCTCCCAATATAGCCAAGGGCAAAGCCGCGTGTTGAAATACGGTTCATTCGATCCTCTGTCGTCACATCTATTAAAAACGCATCGTAAAAAATATTGGCTCCTGCAAATCCGACTAAAGCGAGCATATAACAGCAAAGTAAGAGAATCCACTGCGAAGTTGGTACTACTGCCAACATACTTGTAAAAATAATGCCTAATAGGAAAAAGAATGTGAAGAATCGTTTCTTAAATCCTTTATAATCAGCAATTGTGCCAAGAATTGGAGCAAGTATAGACACAAGAAGTGTCGCAAGGGAATTGGCATACCCCCAATATGCAGTTGATGTTGTGCCTGCAAGTCCAGCATCTTTAGCAGCTGCTTTAAAGTAGATTGGAAATATAGCAGTTGTAATAACGAGTGAATATACTGAGTTTGCCCAGTCATATAATATCCAGCTTTTTTCTTGCCTGGACATTTTTTTCATATACGTTCCTCCTCTAACTAATGTAATGTTATTGTACAGAAATGCGTACGTAAAAAAGAGAAACTGACTGAATTTTTACATGATATTTACGAAACTTTACAATTCTAATAAATCCTCTATAACCTTTCCGTCTGTTTCACCAAGATGTAATCCAAGCAATCTTGCAATTGTAGGACCTTCATCGATTAGTCGCATGTGCGGAATAATCGCGCCTTGACGAATTCCTTTACCGGCTGCCATAAAAATCGTTTCGTAATTTGGTTTTGATGGAGAATAGCCGTGGGTACCAAACGTATACTTTTTACTAGAGGTCACATCTTCTCTTGTAATCTCTCTTATAAGGTCTCCAGTATGATTTTCTAAAAAGTAATAGCCTTCTCGTGCTTCCAGCATAAAGAGGCAATTTCCATCGGCACCTAAATCTTTTGCTTCCTCATCGGTTAATAGAAATTCTATGCCGTTTCGTTTATCTTGTATGAGTTCTTGTAGTAAACGGTGTAAACTGCCAATTGTTTCTGTATCATTTTTATCTTTTACGTATATATATGCTGAGCCGTCACAGCTTTGACAATAAGCTTTCCAATTTGTTACCTCTCCTTTTTGATTCACAGTAAGGAGCCCTTTTTCACGCAATAAGACATTTAATTGGATCGCCTTATTTTCATCTAATGCGCTATGATCTCCAAGCGCAATAATAGTTGTCTCGTCATACATACCGCTTTCGCGGAGTGCATCAACAATTGCACCGAGACGTTTGTCATGGCGATGAATCGCTGCGACTGTTTCCTCAGATGAAAATCCATGATAATGGCGCTGTGTATCTAAGTCAGTGAAATGAACAAACATGAGATTTGGTTTTTTCGTTTGAATCGTGTGCACTGCAGAAGCAAGCGCAAAATCATCTAGTTCCGGTTGTGACAAACCATTCCGAATACGACCAAAACGCTGATTTAACTCTAGTTGATACAATGGACTACCGCTAAATAAGGAGACGAGTATTTGATTTTGCCATGGACGATTTGGAAAAATTTCTGGCATGTTGTAGTCAATTTTTGCTCTTCCTGTTACAGGCCATAGAAGTGCAGCTGTTTTTAAGTTTGCTTTTCGCGCTTCATCATAAAGGGTTGTTCCTTGAACCGAGCGGCGGTACCAGTGCCAGTCCGGTGATTCCTTCCCGGGTTGTAGCAATGTATTGTTAACAACCCCATGCTTCGCAGGATAATTTCCTGTCACAATTGTTGTATGACTCGGATATGTAACAGATGGATAAATACCTTCAACTTTTTCAGCGTACGCACCACGTTTTAGTAAAGAACGGAAGTGCGGAAGGTTTTGTAATATAGGAAAATCTAAAGCTGATAAACAATCAAAAGATAAAACAATTACATGTTTTGTTGCAGGTTTGTTCATAGAATAATACCTCCAAAAGTTCTACAACCTATTTTTATATATTACTATTAACACTTGGTTATAAAAACTACTACTAAAAAGAAAGTTTTTTTAGAATTTTGAGACTTATAAACGTATAATACAATTAAAGGAGTGAAAAGAATGGAATTTTTTCTAATGAGTAGCATAATCACAATGGTTCTTGTTTTTTTGATTTCGTTCATATTACGCAAAAGTTTCCCAAATCGTTCGTTTGATATTACGTTCGGACTTATTATGATTATTATTTGCTTGGTTAGTTTTTTCCTTACGTTATTTTTTCTTGATGGATGGGAAGGTATGGGGTATGGCTTCCTCTGTTTTTTTGTATTAATTGGAACAATTATTGGGATGTTACTTCATCAAATCGTGAAATTTTTCCGAAAGAAAGATATGTAATACGAGTATAAAACAAAATAAACTGAAAAGAATATATAAAAATCAAAAAATTCCCTATTGCGTTATAATGTGGGGTGTATTATGATAATCAAAAAATTTATATTGTTATGACGATGAAAGAGGACTAGTACATATTCAATCTTTTTGCAGAGAGAGAATCCAGTGGCTGAGAGATTCTTAAAAGACAATATGGAACCTACCTTTGAGTTCTGCATTTGCAGCGGGATATTCCCGTTATCAAACAAGAGAGCATATACATGTTGTATATGAATCAGGGTGGTAACGCCGGCAAAAAGTTCGGTCCCTATTTTAGGGATGCGGGCTTTTTTTATTTTGAAAAGGAGGAAAAGAACATGAAAAAAGAACAAGTACAAGCCATTACAAAAATGGAAGAAGATTTCGCACAGTGGTATACGGATATCGTAAAAAAAGCTGAGCTTGTTGACTATTCAAGTGTAAAAGGATGTATGATTTTACGTCCATATGGGTACGGCCTTTGGGAAAACATTCAAAAGGTAATGGATGAAAAGTTAAAAGAAACAGGTCATGAAAATGTGTATATGCCAATGTTTATTCCAGAAAGTTTACTTCAAAAAGAGAAAGACCATGTAGAAGGTTTTGCGCCAGAAGTAGCGTGGGTAACGCACGGCGGGGATGAGAAATTAGCGGAGCGCCTTTGTATTCGTCCAACATCAGAAACGTTATTCTGTGAGCATTTCTCGAAAATTGTACAATCGTACAATGATTTACCAAAGCTATATAATCAATGGTGCTCTGTTGTCCGTTGGGAAAAAACAACACGTCCATTCTTACGCACAACTGAATTTTTATGGCAAGAAGGTCATACAATTCACGAGACAGCGGAAGAGTCACAGCAAGAAACGCTTAACATTTTAAATATATATGCGTCGTTTTGTGAAGAGTATTTAGCGATTCCAGTTATAAAAGGACAGAAGACGGAAAAAGAGAAATTTGCCGGAGCGAAAGCGACTTATACAATTGAAAGCTTAATGCATGATGGCAAAGCATTGCAAACGGGCACGTCGCATAATTTTGGCACGAACTTCACAGAGGCATTTGATATTAAGTTTCTAGATCGAAATGGGAAGTGGCAATATGCCCATCAAACATCTTGGGGCGTATCAACGAGAATGATTGGCGGTCTTATTATGGTGCATAGTGATAATAACGGACTTGTATTACCACCAAAGATTGCGCCAACGCAAGTGATGATTGTACCAATTGCCCAGCACAAAGAAGGCGTGTTAGAAAAAGCAGCTGAACTTCAAGCACGTATTCAAAAAGTAGCACGTGTGAAAATGGATGCAAGCAACAAAACACCAGGCTGGAAGTTTAATGAATATGAGATGAAAGGTATACCAGTTCGTTTAGAAGTAGGGCCGAAAGATATTGAAAAAAATCAAGTTGTCCTTGTGCGCCGTGATACGAAAGAAAAAGAATTTGTATCTATAAATGAATTAGAAGAGCGTATTGCAACATTACTTGAGGATATTCATCAGTCTTTATTTGAAAAAGCAAAAGCGCTGCGTGAAGAAAAAACATATACAGCTATTACTTTTGAAGAGATGCAGCAAGCAGCAGAAAAGCAAGGATTCATTAAAGCGATGTGGTGTGGAAGTCTTGATTGCGAAGAAAAGTTAAAAGAAGAAGCAGGCGTTACATCACGTTGTATGCCATTTGAACAAGAGGAATTAGCTAAGCATTGTGTGTGCTGTGAGAAAGAGGCAAAACATATGGTGTATTGGGGTAAGGCGTATTAAAGAATTAACGATAAGGAAAAAGGTTAGCGAAATGCTAACCTTTTTTTCAGTACTGTAAAGGATTTTTAACAATTTTCAAACATAAGGCGCGCTGATAGTTATGTTATAATATGAGATAAGAAATAAGGAAAGGAAGTGACTTCAGAATATAAACATCCTTATATTCTAATTAATCATGAAGCAAACTACAAAACAAATCATAGCAGGTACGTTTTTAGCGGCAGCAGCATCTCTTATTTCTACAAATGCTTTTGCACAAGAAGAAAGCACAGCTACAGTAAACGCGACAAATTTAAATATACGTCAACAACCAACAACACAAAGTCCAATTGTCGGACAAGTAAAGCAAGGAGCAACGGTAAAGGTATTAGAAGTACAAAAAGATTGGGCAAAAATCTCTTACAATGGTAAAGAGGGCTATGTGTCACTACAGTTTTTAAAGATAGCAGGAACAAAGCCTGTAACAGAATCGAAGCAACAAACAAGTATTAATAATGGACAACGTGAAACAGGTGTTGTAACAGCAACACGTTTAAATGTTCGTAATAGCCCTGGTGTAGGTAGCACCCTTCTTGGAAGTGTTCAAAAAGGAGAGACTGTTACTGTTATAGGAAAAGCGAATGGTTGGGCCAAAATCGAATATAAAGGAAAAGAAGGTTATGTTTCACTAGAATTTATAAAGATAGGAGAGAAAACGGGAGCAGTACAGCAAGCTGCACCAACGCAGCAATCAATTATTAATAATGGTCCGCAAGAGGCAGGAACAATAACAGCGACAAGTTTGCGAGTAAGAAGTGCGGCAAACACAAACAGCACGATTCTCGGAAACTTAAAACAAGGCGAGAAAATAACGGTACTCGGAAAAGCAAACGGCTGGGCAAAGATTGCGTATAACGGAAAAGAAGGTTATGTATCGTTAGAGTTTGTGAAGTTAGAAGGTAAGGCAGCAGAGAAGCCACCAGAAAACATAGCAACAGGTACGCAAGAGGCGGGAACAATAACAGCGACAAGTTTACGAGTAAGAAGTGCGGCAAACACAAATAGTAGCATTCTCGGAAACTTAAAACAAGGCGAGAAAATAACGGTACTCGGAAAAGCGAACGGCTGGGCAAAGGTTGCGTATAACGGAAAAGAAGGCTATGTATCGTTAGAATTTGTGAAATTAGAAGGTAAGGCAGCAGAGAAGCCACCAGAAAATATAGCGACAGGTACGCAGGAAACAGGCAGCATAACAGCGACAAGTCTGCGAGTAAGAAGCGGAGCAAACACAAATAGTAGCATTCTCGGAAACTTAAAACAAGGCGAGAAAATAACGGTACTCGGAAAAGCGAACGGCTGGGCAAAGGTTGCGTATAACGGAAAAGAAGGCTATGTATCGTTAGAATTTGTGAAATTAGAAGGTAAGGCAGCAGAGAAGCCACCAGAAAATATAGCGACAGGTACGCAGGAAACAGGCAGCATAACAGCGACAAGTCTGCGAGTAAGAAGCGGAGCAAACACAAGTAGTAGCATTCTCGGAAACTTAAAACAAGGCGAGAAAATAACGGTACTCGGAAAAGCGAACGGCTGGGCAAAGGTTGCGTATAACGGAAAAGAAGGCTATGTATCGTTAGAATTTGTGAAATTAGAAGGTAAGGCAGCAGAGAAGCCACCAGAAAATATAGCGACAGGTACGCAGGAAACAGGCAGCATAACAGCGACAAGTCTGCGAGTAAGAAGCGCGGCAAACACAAGCAGTACGATTCTCGGAAACTTAAAACAAGGCGAGAAAATAACGGTACTCGGAAAAGCAAACGGCTGGGCGAAGATTGCGTATAACGGAAAAGAAGGCTATGTATCGCTAGAGTTTGTACAAATTAGTACAAGTTCGAATGCTAACAATGGAAACAATGGAAATAACGGACAAGTGACGGAAGAACGAGGCGTTGTAAATGCATCTTTATTAAATGTGCGCCAAGGTCCTTCAACAAGTGCTTCAATTGTAGCTCGCTTAAAAAATGGTGAATCTGTTTCAGTAATAGGCAAGGAAAATGGTTGGGCGAAAGTGCGTGTAAATGGAAAAGAAGGTTATGCTTCTTTACAGTTCTTAAAATTAAAACAAGCATCTTCCTATGAAGTGGTCACAGAGGCAGGCAAAGTTCAAAAATCAAATGGGACGGAAGCAGAAAAAGAACTGCAAACTAAACAAGAAGATGGTTATATTGTTAGCGACGGTAAAGTTGTGAATATGAAACAAGGCTTTGTACGAGCGAATAAGCTCATTAATATTTATGATATTGCGACTGGTAAAAAGTTAACATATGTACGAGAAGGAGCTGACTTAAAGTTTATAAAAGCGGATGGAGACCGTGTGCATGTGAAAATTGACGGTACAACTGGATATGTCAGTATAGACGATGTTACTTTATATCCAAATATGGTGAGTGAATCAACGTCGTATTATACAGTGAAAAAAGGAAAGCTTTATCACTATGTATATAATAATTCTACGAATAAGTATGCGGCGTATCAAATTGGTAATGCACCGAAGCATTTACAAGAAGGTCAGCGTTATGAGGCATTTGATAAAACGCAAATTGGCGGCCAAGATAGTTATCAATATTTTGAATATGTACCAATTCGCGCTACATCTACTTATACAGCGAAAGACATTGACGATTTCTTAAGAAAAAATAGTGCAGACAGTCCGCTGATTGGAACTGGAAAATATTTTGTTAATGCAGCACAAAAATATAATTTAAATGCAGGTTATTTACTATCTCATGCCATTCTGGAATCCGGTTGGGGAAAAAGTCGGATTGCACAAGATAAGAAAAATTTATTTGGTTTTAGAGCGGTAGATTCTGATCCATATAACGGTGCAACGGCATTTAAAACATGGGAAGAGGGTATTAACTTCTGCGCTTCATATATTGATCAAAACTATTTAAATCCAAATGGCTGGACATATAACGGCGGGAATTTGGGAGATAAATCACAAGGTATGAACGTCATGTATGCAAGTGATGAGAATTGGGGCCAACAAATTGCTTCTCTTATGAATAGACTTGATACCATGAACGGTGGAAAAGATTTGAATAGATATCAGCTAGGTATGCTGCAAGCAGGGTCTGGGTTATTAAAAAATATAGGCGGCACACAAGCGAGTGTGGCACCTCGTAATATGACAGTTGCAATTAAGAACACGATTCAAACTTCAAGTGGAACATACTATGAGCTAGTTTCTGATAACACAGCGTATAATAGTGTGTACGTGAAAGCAAGCTCTGTAAAACTTATATCTTCATATTAAAAAATAGCTAGGTTCATAATGTTGATGATAAGTAAAGAAGTTAGTTATATGTCGAATATCGTCGAAGCGCCGATATATTGCGAAAAGCGCCGATATAATATTTTGGAGCTGTTCACTTCTGACATCGATGCAGAGAAATTAAATAGATGTTTTCATATAATCAAAAAATTATTCTTTTTTTCAATCTATGAAAAATGCTACAATATAAAGAAAGAATACAATATTTTCCTAGCTGGAAAAGCATTCGTAGAAAGGAAGAGACTTCATGCCTATCATTTTAGAAAAAGGACAGAAGATCGACTTAACGAAAGGACAACCAGGGTTAACAAAGTTACAAGTTGGCCTAGGGTGGGATCCAATTGAAAAAGCAGGTGGATTTTTATCTTCATTGTTTGGAAGTAAGCCAAATATTGACTGCGATGCATCTGTGATCATGCTTGAGAATGATCGATTTTTACATAAACATGATCTCATTTATTTTGGAAATAAATTATCTTCTTGCGGAAGTGTTACTCATTCGGGTGATAATTTAACGGGTGAAGGTGCAGGGGACGATGAGACTATTTTTGTTGAATTACAAAAAGTTCCATCTAGAGTAAACCGCCTCATCTTTGTTGTAAATATTTATGATTGTGTGAACCGTCGTCAAGACTTTGGGATGATTCACAATGCGTATATTCGTATTCAAAATCCGCAAACAGGTGAAGAGTTAGCGCGTTATAACTTAACGGATAACTACGGCGGAAAGACAACTTTAATTGCTGGCGAAATGTACCGTCATGATAATGATTGGAAGTTCTCGGCAATCGGAGAAGGAACGCAAGATAAAAATTTAAGTGAAATCGTCACGCGTTATCAATAACTTTTTAGGAGGCGCTACATATGGCAGTTATTTCATTACAAAAAGGACAAAAAGTAGATTTAACGAAGACAAATCCAGGTCTTTCAAAAGTAATTGTTGGTCTTGGCTGGGATACAAATAAGTATGATGGACAGAATGATTTTGATTTAGATGTAAGTATTTTCTTAGTTGGAGCAAATGGTAAAGTTGGCGGAGGAGAAGACTTCGTTTTCTACAATAATCCAACCGGGGCAAATGGTTCTGTACAGCATTTAGGTGATAATCGTACAGGAGAAGGCGAAGGGGACGATGAAACAATCAAAGTTGATTTAAAAAATGTTCCTGCGCATATCGAACGTATTTGCTTTACGATTACAATTTATGATGGAGAAGGTCGTCATCAAAACTTTGGACAAGTATCTAACTCCTTTGTACGCATTTTAGATGAAGAGAAGAACACAGAGTTAATTCGCTATGACTTAGGTGAAGACTTCTCGATTGAAACAGCAGTTGTAGTTGGTGAATTATACCGTCATAACAGTGATTGGAAGTTTAATGCGATCGGAAGCGGCTTCCAAGGTGGATTAGCAGCTTTATGTAAAAACTTTGGTTTAGATGTAGAGTAAAGAATCTATGTAAATAGAGGTGAAGCGCTATGGTGATTCAGTTACAAAAAGGACAAAAAATTGATTTAGGTAAGACAAGCCCAGGCCTTACGAAAGCAGTTATTGGTCTTGGTTGGGATATTAAACAATATGACGGCGGATCTGATTATGATTTAGACGCATCTGCTTTCTTATTAAATCAAGAAGGTAAATGTACGAAAGAAACAGATTTTATCTTTTATAACAATTTACAATCTCCTTGCGGTTCTGTTACACATACAGGTGATAACCGAACTGGAGAGGGTGAAGGTGACGATGAACAATTAGTTGTTGATCTAAGCAAAATCCCAGCTGATGTACACCGTATTGCGATTACAGTTACCATTTATGATGCAGAGGGTCGTCGTCAAAACTTTGGACAAGTTGCTAACGCATTTGTTCGTTTAGCAAATGAAGAAACAAATGAAGAAGTGCTTCGCTATGATTTAGGGGAAGATTTCTCCATTGAAACAGCGGTTGTCTTTTGTGAATTATACCGTCATAATGGACAGTGGAAGTTTAATGCTGTCGGAAGTGGCTTCCAAGGTGGACTAGGTGCGCTTGTAAGAGCGTACGGTTTGGATGCATAAGAAGGAAGCGACTTTCGTTTCCTTCTTTTCCGCTTTCTAGAAATTTAAAAACAGAATAGGAGTCAAGAGCTGTATGGAGATTTTACACGGAATTCTTGATACGTATGCCCAATTCTTTGATTTAGATATGTGGGTAAAAGTATTACAAGATCCAGTATCTTGGGGATTAATTGGTACGCTTGTTATTTTGGAAGGATTGTTATCTGCTGATAACGCGCTTGTATTAGCTGTTATGGTAAAACATCTTCCAGAAGAAAAGCGTAAAAAAGCTTTATTTTATGGACTTATTGGTGCGTATGTATTTCGTTTTATTGCCATCGGAATTGGTATGTACTTAATTAAATTATGGTGGGTAAAAGTACTCGGTGCTCTTTATCTTGCATGGCTTTCTGCGAAGTACTTCATTGATAAATCTAAAGGAAATGAAGAAGACGAAGAAGAACATGGCATGAAGCAAGATAGCATTTTATTTAGAATGTTTGGTATGTTCTGGGGAACAGTAGTAATGGTTGAGTTAATGGACATTGCGTTCTCTGTGGATAGCGTTCTTGCGGCATTTGGTGTTTCAAATGAAGTATGGATTTTACTTCTTGGCGGAATGCTTGGTATTTTAATGATGCGTGGTATTGCCGGCGTATTTTTAAGATTATTAGAACGTATTCCAGAACTAGAAACGACAGCATATATATTAATTGCAATTATTGCTGTGAAAATGTTGCTTTCTGTCATTCATATTGAAATGCCGCACTGGTTATTCTTTATGATTTTAGTTATTGCATTTGGTACGACATTTATTTTACATTATATGAAAACATCTCGCCAAACTCGTGAAGAGGTGGCAGCTACTAAGAAAGAAGATTAATAGACTAAATGGGTTTGCTCGTCATACGGGCGCCCATTTTTTATAAACGTTTTGTTTGGAGGTGAACAAATGTGTTTTCACGTTTTACATTTCACCCACAGCTATTAGGCGGGGAAGAAGGGTTTAAGCAATTTGAAATGGGTTTAGCAAAGCGGCCACATTATGAAGTGACAGAGAATGATCTGCATTTTAGCTATATAGGATGTCGCATTCTTGGAGTGCCAAATGATACGGATGAGTACTATAATCAATTATTTGAGTATAGTCAAAATGAGAAGATCACTGTACTTCATGAGCAAAATTTAAATAAAGTCATTCCTTCAGAGAAGCTTCGTGAGATTCAAGAAGTTTTTTCACTGCATCAACAAGCAGCAAATGGTTTAACTGTAAATCGTCTCGTTGCTCATTTATCGGGAAAACGTTTATTGCCCGAAGTAGATCATCCCGATATACAACACTACATACATACAACTTTCATTTCAATTTTAAAGCTATACGAAAAACAGCATAATCAATCGTTAAAAACAGAAGGTTTTCGCCGTTTTTTAATTGATATGATTAAGTTAAGTGAAAATTACGTTTCAAAATGGTTTTCACAAAAGGATTATAAAGTACAAATGCCGCAAATTATCTGGTACGGTGATGCGTCGGAAAGTCGAATTTACTTTTTATACTTCCTTATTATGCTCGGATGTGACGTATTGTATTATCATCCAGAAGGAAAAGATGGTTTTGAAACAATCGATGAAGAAAATCGAACATTTGTGATTTCGCATCCAGGTCGAATTGCATTAGAACCATTTCCAGATAAAAAGAGAGAGCGCGTTGCAACGGTTGCTTATCAAGCTTCAAAAGAGATTGAGCAGGTGCTTCATCATGATAATTCACTCTTGTATAAACCGTGGCAATTTAGGGCGTATACGCCAGTTGCCCGGACGTTAAAGACAACGTATGATGAACTGTTTATCATTACGAAAGAAAAAGCATTTATAAGACCAACATTCTTTGTAGAAAATCAACATATTTATATTCCGTCGTTATTTGCAAAAGTGTCCGGTGTCTCTAAAAATGAGAAAGAGTATTTTCAAAGATTAAAAACGTTAACATCATATGAAAATAGCCTATTAATCAATCAATTTCCATTTACAAAGGAACAGAAAGCGAATTTTCAATTTCATTATCGTGATGCGTTAAACCGTTCGGGAAAACTTGATGCCCAGAACATCATTCAAAGCCATTGGTGGCCGCATAAGCGCTTACCAGAAGGCTTGCAATATGGCATTGCAGAGGCGATGATTCATACATGTGAAAGCGGGCTTTGCAAAAGAATAGGGAACGAAACAGAGCAAGACGTTGCTTTATATGTGTTTGCACAGCTTTCGCAAATCCCACCGAACATACTTGAGCAGCTTGAGAAATTTGATTATTCGCAAGAAGTACCGAAAATAGTCATATTTAACAATGAGAGAAGTGGAGAACTAACGCGCTCTGATGCGGTAATAATGCTCTTTTTAAATCAAATTGGTGTCGATGTTTTACATTTTAATCCGACAGGGCGTAATGATATCGAGCAGTATATTGAAGCGGGCGCATTTGATTCCCATTGGTTAGAAGAAGTGAGCTTTGATGTAGAATTTCACGGTTCATCGTCTTATAAAAATTTATCAAACACTTTAAAAGGGTTATTTAGGCCATTTTTATAAAGAAAGGAAGCTACATATATGAGTCCGATTGTATTAGATCCAACAACAACAGAATTGACTGAACAAACGTCACAAAATATTCGTCTGCAGTTAAGACAAGATCCTGAAGTGCAGCGCATTTATAATGGGGTAGATATAAAAGATCAATTGGAATTAATCGAACTAGGTAAAGAACCATCTGTAGAGATTTCAAGGTTTGCTGATCAAATTTTACATACGATGACATTATCTAAAGTAGAAGATTCCGGTGAGCTATTGAAACAGCTTGGGAAAATTATGGACAAGTTTGACAGTAAAGATTTCGTTGAAGAAAAAAGCGGTTTTTTCTCTCGTTTATTTAAAAAAGGAAATCAAATGATTGAACAAATTTTTAATAAGTATCAAACGATGGGACGCGAAATGGATAAAGTATACGTGGAAATCACGAAGTATCAAGATGAAATGAAGCGTTCAATCGGTACGTTAGATGGATTGTATGAGCAAAATTTAAAATACTATTTAGATCTAGAGAAATACGTTGTTGCGGGTGAAATGCTACTTGAGCGTCTGCAAACAGAATTAGTTCCAATGTATGAAGAGCGCGTTCGCAATAATGATCAACTTGCAGGAATCGAGTTAGAATCATTAAAGAACTCTGTAGAGATCTTAGAGCAACGCATTGATGATTTAGAAAAAGCACGCATGGTTGCGCTATTAACAGCACCGCAAATTCGTATGATTCAACGTGGTAACAACAAGTTAATTGGGAAAATTAATACAGCGTTTATTACGACAATTCCTATTTTTAAAAATGGTATTATTCAAGCTGTAAATGCAAAACGTCAAAAGCTTGTTGCGGATTCCATGGCAGAGCTTGACCGTCGTACAAACGAACTATTGAAGAGAAATGCACAAAATATCGCGACGCAAAGTGTCGAAGTAGCGAAATTAGCGGGTTCTTCAAGTATTAAGATGGAAACGCTTGAAGAGACTTGGAATATTATTTCGAAAGGTGTTCAAGAAACACAACAAATTGAAGAACAAAACAAACGTGAGCGTGAAGAAAGCCGTAAGCGTATGGCAGACTTAACGGATCGAATTAAGAAAGAAATGCAAGGATAAGGTTAGAAAAGGCAGTGAGGAGATTCCTCATTGCCTTTTCAATATTTTTATTACTTCATTTATTAGGAGTGGGAAGATACTTAATAATAAAACAAAGCCCCAATCGTTTACTGTTAAAGCATGGACACCAAATATGCTTGCAAGAGGTGGGATCGAAATAATACATACTTGTATACATACTCCGATAAGAAGAGAGAAAACTAAGTATTTATTTGTAAATATCCCAATAGAGAAGATTGATTTTGTTTGTGATCGTAAATTAAAAGAGTGAACGAGCTGTGAAAAACTTAGTGTGACAAAGGCCATTGTTTGCGCATGTAATAAAGCATCTGCTTCAATTTGCGATGGAAAGAGAGGAAAAAGATTCGTATCCCCTGTATATAATTTTGCGCCCACAATAAAGGCGATTAACGTGATGAGCCCAATGACAATTCCGTTTAGAATGAGAAATGGTACACTGCCGCTAAATAAGCTTTCTGCTGCGCGACGCGGTTTCTCCTTCATAACGTCCGGATCTTCTGGATCAACCCCGAGTGATAATGCTGGAAGTGTATCTGTAATTAAATTCACCCACAAAATATGAATGGGACGAAGGGGCGTAGCCCAGCCGAGTAAAATAGCTAAAAAGAGTGCAATGATTTCTCCGAAGTTACAAGAAAGCAAAAATAGAATAGACTTTTTAATGTTATGGTAAATGTTTCTTCCTTCTTCGACTGCTTTGACAATAGAAGAGAAATTATCGTCAGTTAATACCATATCAGCTGCACCTTTTGCCACATCTGTTCCGGTAATCCCCATTGCGACGCCAACATCTGCTTGTTTTAAAGACGGAGCATCATTGACACCATCTCCGGTCATGGAAACGATATTTCCTTTTGCACGTAATGCTTTTACAATTTTTACTTTATGTTCAGGAGAAACGCGAGCAAAGACGTTTAAATGATTAATTTCGTTTGCGAGCCGTTTATCTGAAAGATTGTCTAAGTGTGTTCCAATTATTACTTCGGATTCTTTTTTTGCAATTCCAAGTTCTTTTGCAATGGCAAAGGCTGTATCTTTATGATCTCCTGTAATCATAACGGTGCGAATGCCAGCTTTTTTGCATTCTTTGATAGCCGCCTTCACTTCTAGGCGAGGTGGGTCAATCATCCCTACAAGACCGATGAATATAAGGTTTTCTTCTGCCTCATACATGTTAATATGCTCGGCACTATATTGTTTGAAGGCGAATGAAAGTACTCGTAACGCCTTTTGTGACATCATTTGTGCCGCTGCCAATATTTCATTTTTATCACTTTCGGTTAACGGCTGAACAGTACCATTTTTAAAAATATGTTTGCACTTCGGTAAGAGTTTATCGATTGCCCCTTTTGTCATACTAAAGTAGTTGTCTTCGTATTCATGCAGCGTTGACATCATTTTACGATTGGAATCAAAAGGGAATTCACTTAGGCGTTTATGTTTCTTCTCTAGCGCATCTTTTTGAATGTCAAAGGCCAATCCCGCAACAAGAAGTGCAATTTCTGTTGGATCCCCAGTTTGTGATTCAGCATTGTACGATGCATCGTTACATAAAACCATATTTTCTAATAATAGACACTGAGCATCATTATGTACGTTTACATTTTCTAATGCATCATATGTACAGTCACTATAAAAGTGGGTAACTGTCATTTTATTTTGCGTTAATGTACCTGTCTTATCTGAACAAATAATCGTAACAGAGCCAAGTGCTTCGACAGCTGGAAGTTTACGGATGATGACATTTTGTTTAATCATCCGTTGTACACCGATTGCGAGAACAATAGAGACGATAGCTGGTAAGCCTTCTGGAATCGCGGCAACTGCTAAACTAATAGCTGTCATAAACATTTCTAACGTATCACGTCCTTGGAAAAAACCGATTAAGAACATGATGATACATATTCCTACAGATACAAAGCCTAAATATTTTCCAACTTGCGCTAAGCTCTTTTGAAGAGGCGTTGTATCATCATCAGCTTGATGCAAGAGCGTGGCGATTTTTCCTATTTGTGAATGCATTCCTGTTTGAGTAGCTACCCCAACACCGCGACCATATGTAACAAGTGTGGACATAAAGGCCATATTTTTTTGATCACCTAGTGGTACTTTTTCGTGATTTCGCTTGGAAGGTTCATACGATGTATCTTTATCTACAGGAACGGATTCGCCCGTTAAAGCAGACTCTTCAATTTTTAAATTGGCTGTTTCAATGAGCCGTAAGTCGCACGGAATATAGCGACCTGCATCAAGCAGAACAATGTCCCCGGGAACGACATTTTCGGATGGAATTTCTTTTAATTCACTACCTCGTTTTACAATTGCTTTTGGAGTCGCCATCTTTTGCAGGGCTTCTAGAGCTTGCTCTGCTTTTGATTCTTGAATGATACCAATTACAGCATTTAAAACGACAACGACAGCAATAATACTAGCATCAGCCCATTCGCCGACAAAGGCAGAAATAAGGGCTGCAATTAAAAGAACATAGACGAGAATATCATTGATTTGGGCAAAAATAAGTTGACCCAAAGTTCTTTTTTTCTTCATTACGAGTTCATTTTTTCCGTATTTTTTTAATCGGGCTTCAGCGATGTCTTCGGTTAAACCTTGCTGTTCATTTGTTTCTAGTTCACGCAATGTTTGAGTTTTTGTCTTACTGTACCAATTGCTCATATAAAAGCACCTCAAGTAGAAAAACAGTTAGCAATCGTAGTGTGGAAATTTTGGATTTGATGTGAAGTCTCTGATGATGGGGCTATTATTATTTTACAATATTTTGAAGGTGTGTGGATAAAAGTGGAGAGTTGTCATAAAATTGTTGGAAATGAAAGGAAATGTTCGTGGAAGAGGGATATGTGTTATCGGATGATAAAAATTATTGTAACTACTCAGCTATACCTTTTAGAAATTTAGAAAAGGGTATGATTCTAGTGAAGATGTGTCTCTCTATTACTTATAAATTCATTTTTTGGCGTATAGACTGCTGTCATGCAAACAGGGCAGGGGCCTGCATTTATTGTCTACTTTTGTTTTCAAACCTTGCACGTGGCAGGAAAAGGCCCTGACCGCTCCTATGCATCGCCAGTCCCTCTCGCCCATTTAAAAAAATGCTTTTCTGTCTTTTTTTCATAAAGTAACTGAGTAGTTACAAATTATTTTAATTTGGATATAAAAAGAGGCGGCTACCCAAAGATTGGTGATTACCGAGCTTTGGGTAGCCGCTTTTTATTACTTCTTGATTAGTGTGCCTAATTCTTCTGTAATAGCTTGCATTTCGCTAATGCTAAATGTATCGCGTTTCATAACGTGTTCATAAATGTCACGTAAGTCTTCGTACATGTCTTCATTGAAGTTTGAAGCTCTCATTGCACCAGCGTTTACCATACGTAATTTTTCTTTAATTGCTTCTACCATATATTCAACGTTCTCTTGTGTTTTTACGGATAAATCCACGGAAGTGTCCCCCTTTAAAATAACATAGACTTATCTTAACATTTTTTTATCATTTTCGTTAACGGAAGTTTGCAATCGTATTAAATTAGTATCTATTACCTTTATAAGTAATTGTTGATTGTTTATACTAAATATAACAAATGCATCATGAAGGGAAGAAACAAATATGGTTCGAGTTTTATTTGTTTGTCTAGGAAACATTTGTCGTTCTCCGATGGCGGAAGCAATTTTTCGTGAGCTTGTCAAAAAAGAAAAATTAGAAACAGTAATTACTGTTGATTCGGCTGGAACTGGGGATTGGCATATCGGCCATCCACCTCATCATGGCACACAAAAAATTTTAATGGAAAATGCAGTGTCCTTTGAAGGAATTAAAGCTCGTCAAGTAGAAAAAGAAGACTTAACAAAGTTTGATTATATTATTGCAATGGACAATAAAAACTTAGACGATTTAAAGGCTTTAGGCAAAGTAGGCGGCTATATCGGCAGACTATCCGATTTTGTTCCAAACGGTGGTTGGACAGATGTTCCGGATCCATACTTTACAGGGAACTTTCAAGAAGTATATGACCTTGTAACAGAAGGATGTGCAAAATTGTTAGCGTTCATTCGAAATGAGCAAGGAATATAAGAATGTTAGTTCAGAAAGTAAAATGTGAAACTCTCATTGATGATGAGTTGAGCGAATCAAGCTCTTATGGTAAGTTTAATCTTAAATTTTTTCTTTTGGGATTTTCTTGTTCGTTAGAGTGAGATAACTTTCTAACAAAATAGATGAAAGGGTGAAGGAATATGGCAAAGAAGGGAAATCTTGTACGAAATATTGCGATTGGTGTAGCAGCAGGTGTGGCGGTTTCTATGTTAAAGAAGGAAAATCGTGAAAAGGTAAAGCAGACAGCAGGGAAAGCAAAAACAAAAATGATTGAAATTGGTGAAAATGCAAAGCTGAAAGAAAAGGTACAAACAGTTACAGATAAAGGGCGCGAGCTTGCTGATTTGAATGTTGTAAAAGCAAAAGTAGCGGAAATTAAAAAATTGACGCCAGCTGTTGTGGAAACATTCAAAGAGACGAAAGATATTTTTATGAAGAAAAACAAGGCTAAAGAACAACCAGAAACAATCGAAATTCAGGCGATTGTACCAACAGAAGATTTAAAGGTGGAAGAAGTTGCATCGGAAGATCGCGGTATGAAGGAACCGATTGCAGAAGAGAAGAAATCAGAAGCGTATATTGAGTTAAAACAAAATAAAGAAGAAAAGCAAAGCGTTTAAAAAAGATGAAAACATTTGTGCAAAAAGCAAGAACTCATCATGTTTTCACATTTGGATTAGACTTGTATAATCGAACAATGCGGGATGATCTGGCGGGCTTAGCAGCACAGCTCGCTTATTTCTTCTTGCTTTCTCTTTTTCCAGCGCTCGTTTTTTTAATAACGCTTCTTGGATATATTCCAATTCACACAGAAGATGTACTAACCTTTATAAGGAATTATGCCCCGGAAGATGCAATGAGTTTAATTGAAGCAAACGTACATACAATAGTGAATAACCAAAATAGTGGGTTATTATCGTTTGGTTTACTTGCCATGTTATGGTTTGCATCCAACGGTGTCAATGCAGTGATGAAGGCATTTAACCGTGCCTATGATATTAATGAAACCCGTTCATTTATTTCAACAAGAGCATTGTCAATTGTATTAACATTAGCAATGATTTTTATGATTGTTTTCGCTTTAATTTTACCTGTATTCGGCCAATTAATTGGATCAGCAATTTTTAAAATTTTAGGTTTATCTGATGAATTTTCGTTTGTGTGGAGTATTGTTCGATTATTACTAAGTTTTCTTGTATTGTTTGGTTTATTTTGCTTTTTGTATAAATTTGCCCCAAATCGTCATGTGAAGAGAAGAGAAGTGATGACAGGAGCATTATTTGCTACAATTGGATGGATTGTGGTATCGTACTCATTTGCGTTCTATGTCGATAACTTTGGAAATTATTCTACTACATACGGTAGCCTCGGTGGTATTATTATTTTAATTTTATGGTTTTATTTAACAGGCTGGGTGATTTTACTAGGCGGAGAAATTAACGCACTCTTGAATTATTATCGAACGAGTGACAATAATTCCCGTGATTAAAAAAGATCCTCTATTCCATACTAAGAGGGAATAGGGGGGATTATTCATGGGTCAAAATAAGACTGGTAATAGCAAAAATGATAAAAATCAGCGTAAACAACGCAGCAGCTCGCAGCCAAAACATAAAACGAGCAGCAGTGCAAACGGACATAATAGCTATCATTAAAAAAAGGGTTCCATATTGGAACCCTTTTAATTATTTGCCTTTAATAACCGTAATCCATTTAAAATAACGAGAATCGTACTTCCTTCATGACCGATGACACCTAACGGAAGTGCTAAAAATTGCAGGAAGTTTGAGCAAATGAGCAGCATGATGACAGTCAATGAGAAGATCACATTTTGCTTTACAATGCGATTCATTCGTTTAGATAAGCGAATTGCTTCTGCTAAGCGAGAAAGTTCACTTTTCATTAAGACAACGTCTGCTGTTTCTAATGCAACATCAGTTCCTTCTCCCATTGCAACGCCAATACTTGCTGTTGCTAAAGCAGGAGCATCATTAATCCCGTCACCAACCATTGCCACTGTACCGTATTTCTCTTTTAATTGTTTGATCGTTTCTACTTTTGTTTCTGGTAAGCAAGATGCGTAATACTCTTTAATATTACTTTCAGTAGCGATTGCTTTTGCTGTTTGTTCATTATCACCTGTAATCATAATCGCTTTGACGCCAAGAGTTTGCAGTTCACGAATGGCTGCAATGGTTTCTTGACGCAATGTATCTTTTAAAGCAATCAGACCAAGAATACCGTTTTCATCGCTTACATATACAACTGTTTTTCCTTCTTGTTCTAAACGGACGGAAATGCCGTTATGAAACGTTTTTGTTTCTTTTCCAATAAAATCAGCTTTCCCAATTTTGTACGCTTTATTTTGCAGTGTACCTTTTAAGCCAAATCCCGTTACATCTTCTACGTTTTCTGGTTTTGTTAACGTAATATCATATGCATGCTTTGCGTAGTTTACAATGGATTCCGCTAGAGGATGTGTAGAATGACTTTCAATAGACGCTGTAATATGCAATAACTCTTTTTCAGATATTCCATCACGCGTATATATGTCTGTTACTGTTGGCTTTCCTTGTGTTAATGTTCCTGTTTTATCAAAGGCGATTGCTTTTAATGAAGCTAATCTTTCTAAATGAACACCGCCTTTAAATAAAATACCATGGCGTGCACCGTTTGAAATTGCCGACAACGTAGCTGGCGTAATCGCTGCAACAAGTGCGCAAGGAGAAGCAACAACGAGTAGAATCATCGCACGGTAAAATGTTTCATTCCAGCTCCAGCCAAGCGCATAATGAGGAACGAACATCATGAGTGATACAACGAGAAGTACGCCTTTTACATATGTTCCTTCAAACTTTTCAATGAAAAGCTGTGAAGGAGATTTTTCGCTTTGCGCATTTTGCACGAGGCGAATAATTTTTTGGAACAATGTTTGATCGCTATGTTTTGTAATTTCTACTTCGATGGCGCCGCGTAAGTTAACAGTTCCTGCGAATACTTCATCACCAGGTTTCTTTTCATTTGGAATCGGCTCACCTGAAATAGCAGCCTCATCAATATTCGTTTCACCCGTGCGAATCATGCCATCTGCCGGAACGCGTTCACCTGGTTTAATTAAAATGATGTCACCGATTTGCAGTTGTTCAACTGGAATACGCTCTTCCGCCCCGTGCGAGATGCGCAGTGCTTCTTCAGGCTGTAAGTCGAGCAGTGCTGAAATTTCTTTTTGACTTTTGCTCATTGTGTAAGCTTCCATCGCGCCGCTTAAGGCGAAGATGAAAATTAAGATGGCACCTTCTGTCCAATAGCCGATAATGGCTGAGCCAATCGCTGCAAATAGCATCAGCATTTCGACGTTCAGCTCTTTTTCTGCGATTGTGTCTTCAATACCTTCTTTTGCTTTTGCATAACCCCCAATGATATAAGCGAATACATAAAATATAGTTGCCGTTGTTGTCATGTCATTCTTTGTTAATAACCACCCAATCAAAATAAGAACTCCAGATGTAATTGCAAAAATGAGTTCGTAATGCTTTTGAAATGTTGCAAGCCAAGATGAAGAGGCCTGAGTTCCTTGTTGCTTTGATAATGTTTTTACTTCAGAATTCATAGTTTTTTTGCTCCTTTCTATTTGAGAAAAAATTGATTATGGAAACTCTTACTTTCTTTTAAGGCGGCATTTCCGTCTGCTTTAATACTGCTTTTATTTCAGCATTCATATTTTTTGCTCCTTCCTATTGAGAAAAAGAATCATCATCGGTATCCCTATAAAACGGCGAAAGCTGCCATCCATACGGATAGCAGCATTCTTCTAAGTTGAAACGTTCTTTTGATTTACGAATATGTTTACCGGTGAATTCATTTCGTTTCACTCCTCTCATTGAGAAAAAGAATCATCATCGAAAGCCTTATAAAACGACGAAAGCTGCCATCCATACGGATAGCAGCATTTCTTAGAAAACACACTCTGTGTAGTTATTTACTTTATTATTATTCTAGATTGTAACATATGTTTCCTTATAGGGAAAGATTTTTACTCGTGAGTAGAAGTGAAAATACTTGTCTTTTTGACTCCGCTTTGTTATATATGATTATTGTTCATAAAAAGTACGGAAAGGAAGACATCCAGTGAAGGCAGAAAGATTTTTTACACATCCGCTCGGCGTGTTTGTTGCAGCATTAAGTGCAACTTTTCTATGGGGCAGTGCGTTTCCATTTATTAAATTAAGTTATGTCCAGTTAGACATTCAGCCTCATGAAGTAGGCGAGCAAATTCTATTTGCAGGTTACCGTTTTTTCTTAGCAGGAATGATGCTTTTATTCTTCTTTAAATTGTTAGGGAGAAACGTATCGTTTCAAAAAGGAACAACGAAGCAACTTGTTCAAATTGGTTTGTTTCAAACGTTCTTACAATATGTTTGTTTTTATATCGGTTTGAGCTATAGTACGGGGATTGAAGGTGCGGTTATTTCTGGAACATCGTCATTTTTTCAAATTGTATTTGCGCATTTTCTATATAAAGATGACTCTTTAAATATGAGAAAAATCGTTGGTGTATCAATCGGTTTTTGCGGCGTCATTCTTGTAAACATTCCAAAAGGAGATATGAATTTTCACTTTGGTATTGGTGAACTGTTATTATTAGGTGCGGCAATGTTGTACTCATACGGTAACATTTTGGCGAAAGAAGGAAGTAAAACGATGGATGTAGGTTATATGACCGCATATCAGATGATTATCGGTTCTCTAGGCTTATTGTTCATCGGAATTTTCCAAGTTGGATTGATGCCATTTACATTCCAGATGCAAACGTTACTTATGCTACTATACTTATCATTCTTATCAGCAGCGGGATTTTGTATTTGGAATACCGTGATGAAATACAACAAAGTTGGAAAAGTATCGATGTATATGTTTTTCATTCCGGTATTTGGTGTTATCTTATCAAGCTTGATTTTAGGTGAAGCCATTCATTCTTTCGTATTGTTTGGATTGGCGTGTGTAGCGACCGGAATTATTATCGTAAATCGTACACGTAGCGAAAGAAACACGGCGAATGCGAAAAGTAGCGTAGTGTGAAGAGGTTCATAGAGAGCCTCTTTTTCATGTGGAAAGCGAAACTTGGTAGAGTTTGGAACAATTTTTTGATGAAAATTATAGGGAAAAGAAAGGGAAATGATGATTTTATATCGAATAAGATAGAAATATTAATTCATCAAGGAGAAAAATATGAATGGAATGTACGTACTGTTAATTGGACAAATAGTTTTATTTTTGTTCGGGACCGTTTATGCAATCAGGCAATCAGAACAAACAAAGAAAAATGAACCGTTACCCTTAATCATTCGTTTACTCCTCACATTTTCATTAACTGGAGCTGCGATATGGATGTGGGTACAGGACCCGGTAACACCTTATCACCAGTGGGTTGCAATCGGGATGATTTTATCAACAATTGGTGATTTATTTATGGCCGGTTTAATTCCATTTGGGCATCGTCTCATTGGTGGAATGGTGACATTTGCGATTGCACATTGCTTGTATGTTACTGCCTTTTTAGAAACGGGTATTTCGTGGAATGGCTTATATATTGGTTTGGCGGGATACGGTTTGTTTTTAATTATTGGTTGGTTCTTTTTTATTCGCAATCATAAGCAAGATCGATTATTTACAATCGGAGCGCTTGTATACGGGCTTTGGGTTGGTGGAATGGCGTGCTTTGCATTTGCGCTTGCTTATTCGAATCAAGGAATGTGGTGGATTCCAGCATTAGGTGGTTTCCTATTTGTCATTTCTGACTTTATTATTGGAATTACGGATATTGGTGGCCGGAATGTAAAATATGATCCCCTTTTAGTTTGGGCGACATATGTGGGAGCACAGATGTGTATCATTTATGTTGGAATGTAAATGTTAATACATAAAATGTGAAAGAAGAACTGCCCTCAAGCAGTTCTTCTTTTGTTGTTAAAAAATATAAATTTATGTGGAAAATGTTAGATTTTCTTGGGTGAATTGTCCAGGTAATTTCCTGATAATATAGAATTTATTTACAAAATTATTTTATAATGTAGATAATAGAGGGGATAAGGGAGAGGCGTATGAAGAAGAAAAGTCGTTTGCGGGAATTTATCGAAGTATTTGCGGTTGCATATGTGCTTGTCTTTTTAATGAAAGTATTTGTCTTTTTTCCAACGACCGTGCAAGGAGCTTCCATGCAGCCTACTCTTTATGATGGGGATAAGGTCATTGTAAATAAGTTAGCAAAGCAACTGGATAGTTATGATCATGGCGATGTCATTGTGGTTAAAACGGATAATTATTATGTGAAGCGCATTATCGGTTTACCTGGAGATACGATTGAAATGAAAAATGATCAATTGTATATCAACAGTCAATTGCAAAAGGAGCCTTATTTAGAAAAAAATAAGAAGCATGCAAAGCAACTGATGGTGAATTTAACAGAAGATTTCGGTCCGATGAAAATTCCGAACAACAAAATCTTTGTCATGGGAGATAATCGATTAGTTAGTCGTGATAGTCGCAATGGTTTAGGATTCATTGATAAAGATGATGTATTAGGAAGTTTAGTTTCCATATACTACCCTTTTAACCGGGTGCAGATTATAGATTAGGAGGAAGCAATCTATGGAAGAGATTGTCGGCCATATTTTAGCTGGAATCGCACGAGGAGCGATTGCACTTGGGGAAGTAGCGGAAGATGCTGTTAAAGTGATTGTTCGAGGAACAATTCGGGTTGGAAGAGCTGTAGGAGAAGCTCTAGCAGAAGAACTTGTAGAGTTAGTGCTAGAAAGTTTCGAAGGACGAGAACAGCGAAAACAAAAAAGATTTGCGCATCATGTTGAAAAGTTAAAGGGACATGATTGGTTTAAGATTATATATGGAAATGAAAAATGCCGAGATGTTATTCATACAGATAAACGTTATCTACACTTATTGAGTAAAGGGCGGTATGTACATAAGCTGGTTCGTAATGAAAACGAACGTAAGCAATTTATCCAGAGAATCCGTATTGAAGCAAAGGTTGATGATGTGATTTGGGATATATAACGGGATGAATCACCTATAAGAAATTATATAAATCCATTTTAATTTTTCGATATCTTTGTCTAGCTCCGCTTTTTTTATAAGTCGCTGCTAGATAGAATACAACATGACTTGCACTCTTAAAACCTAGCATGTGGCAGGAAAAGGCCCTGACCGCCCCTATGCACGGCCAGATGCTCTTGTCCGCCCCTAAATAGAAAGAGGTTTTTATGTCTTTTTTAAAATTTGGATAAAACCAACAAAGCAGCCAATATTGGCTGCTTTGTTGGTTTTATCTATGACAATTAAAAAGTTGGCGTTTCCTCGATATTTGTTTCTAACATTGACTCTGTATCAGGAGTCTCCTCATCTATACTTAAGACTACTTCATACTGACGCAATCTCAATTCGAAGAGTGTGACAGGATCACGATAAACTTCAGGATTTGATTTCATTTTATGCAATGTATTTTGATGTTCTTGTATTTCTAAATGAGTCTGTTCGACAGCTTGTTTCAGTGAACTAAACGGATCCCTAAAGAACATAGTAATATCCCTTTCTAGTGCATTTTCAAATAGCTCAAACTGTAAGAAAAACTTGTTTATAATAGAAGTAGTTACATCTGTAAAATCTTCATTTTCTAAATACTGTTTGTATTTGTTATACAGCATTGTTTTATTTTTAGGAAGAGCGCCGAATAATTTCCCTGCACTTTTTAGTAAAAATTGCGCAGGTGTAAAGCGGCGGAAGATATTTATTTCCTCCATCTGTATTCGACTCGTCATTCGATCCGTATCACGTCGCCAATCATCAAGTATTTTAAAGTCACATGCTAACTGGATTCGATTTTCTCCGCATAAAGAGTTAAGTCCTTCACTTATTTCTTCTAAGTATGCTTGACTTTGCAGGAACTCATGATTTGAAATTTCAATCCAATTTTGCATGGATGAGGCGAAGGTAGGTAACACAGTTTGTTCTAAATAGTTGCGAATTCTCTCGTTCATTACTGTATTTAATTCCGTATCCATGTGTCTAAAATCGCTGTCTTCACTAATGAGCTCAGAGCAGCTTTGCAGTAGCTTCGGAATATGCTCTGTAAGATCATTCGTAATGTTATGTTTCATTGTACGATAGGAATCTGTAATGAAATGAATTTTTTCTTTTTCAAAAGCAGTCAGATTATTAATAAAGCCATTTAGTCTCATTGAAATATCTTCATTCCAATTAATAGAATCCACTAAGTTATTTTCCATCTCAACTCGTTTATCCAATAGATATTGAATTGCTTTTCGAATGAAAAGTAGTATTTTTTTCGTACGTTCTTGATCAAGATTTTTATACTCAAAGTTAAAATGAATAAAATCAGTTAACTCGTTTAGCTGTTGACTGTTTGCATATAACGATGAATAAGGTAAAACTTTCGCCTGCGGAAAATATGTATTTATTCTCGTTTGTGTATCATGTATCACTCGTTTTACTTCTGCTTCGCTATAAATGTTATCAATTTTATTCAATAAGAAATGAATTTGTAAATCTGGTGCATGCTCTTGAATGTTTAATAAAATATCACGTTCTTTGTCAGTAAAAGGTGAATCTGCATTCAATACGAATAACAAACTATCTACTGAGTCTAAATAGCCGAATGTTTCATTTCTCGTATCGTTGTTTCTATTAAAGCTAGGTGTAACAACGAATGCTAGTTTGTTTTTACTTAAAGGCTTGCAAGGTAATTTAAATTCAATACATGTTTTTTCTCTATATGTTTGTCGGTGCATAGACATCATGTTATGAAAATCAGAGAAATCATTAGTCGTTGAAATTGTCGTATCTGTTATAGCGTTAATTTCTGTATCAGTGTCATCTTTAAAGATAACTGTATTTGCGCTTGCGTTTTCTAATATATTTTCTCCTAGTACAGAGTTAACAAATGAAGATTTTCCGTTTCCAGAAGTTCCTGTTACTAAAAGACGATTTGTTCTTACATCTGCAAGCTCATAGACCAACCATCTAAAGCGATGTCCCATTTCTAAATCATTGTTTTGTGCCCACTGTGTAATAGAATCAAAAAGATGTAAACTATAGTCTAAACCATCCGTGTAATCGGTAGAATGTAACAATAGTTTTTCTGCATGTTTCACGTCTGCTGAATCTATTTTAGCAGGGAAAATCTCATCCCATGCCAATACTGCTGCAGATGGAAAGACAGAGCGGGAAGGATTGACCATTTTTAACCAATTCGTTAAAATATTCGGAACAATATCATGTATTTGTCTCAGCATATACTGGCCTTGAATTAATTCAAAATATGTTTCTTCGTAAAGAGAAGAAATGTCGTCCCATTCATCGGCTGAATATACTTCGATATGTGAGAAAAAGTCATTTATTGTTTTAAGCCAAAGCAAATAAGTTTGTTCATTCTTATAGCTGTGCCAAAGTGATGAAACAATTTGTGTAAATTGGACTAGGTCTACATTGTGTAACGTAACTAGTACCTTGTAGAAATAATCTGGTGAAATGGTTTTCGTAAATCCTTTATCAATATATTCTTTTAAAATCTCAAACCATTGGAAGGACTCTGTTCGAATCATTTCATTTATTGCAAGTTCCACCGCACTGTCCCAATCTTGCTGTTCTTCATAAAAGGAACGAGCAATAGCTGTAACGTTTGGATAATCAGGATTTACAGAAACAGCTTCTTTAATAACTGCGAAAGCTAAATCAAGTTTGTTTTGTTCTATGTAAAGAGAGAGTAATTGCAATGAAATTTCGGTCATAAGTATTTTATTATCAGTAGCAATGGACGTATAAACAGTTTCGGCAGCGGATAATTGATTGAGCTCGAAGTAAGCATCTGCAATATTCTTTTGTGCCCATGGTTCTAATTCATTATTGACTTTCTCCCATTTAAAAATGGCTGATTCAAAATCTTGATGGTGATAATAAAACTCACCTTGTGCATAACGAATATAGGATCCATCCGAAAAGTCATTTTTTTGTTCAGCTAAATAAGCTTCTCCCAGTACTTGGAGAGGCGGATGTGTTTCATTTTCCATTAGAAATGTTTCATAATATATTTTTTTTATTAATTGTTTTTCTAGTGTCATGTTTTTCCCCCACTATATCTTGAAAAGTGTATATTCCTTTATATGTCAACACTTTTTTGCATTGATGCTCTTTATTCTAGCAAAGATTTTCTTTTGGAAAATTTCATTTTCCTTTCATTTTTAGAGTAGGATTGAATTTTCATGCATAAAGTTTCAGTTTTTTTTCAATTTCCTTTCAGTTCTGAAACAACATTAACTCTTCCTAATAACATAATAAGGCTATAATATTCTACATGAAGTTGTAACATTGGATGTAGAGTTCGTCATAAAAACAATGTATAGTGAATATGTATACCATGTTTGCTTTATTGATGGAGAGGGTACAATGTGGAATAACGATAACGTATAGGATGTGTCGTGCGAATGGAACAACATATTGGTGAATTAATCGCACACTACGGTTATTATGGAATTATTATTGCGCTTGCTGGAGGAATCGTCGGATTACCAATACCAGATGAATTTCTACTTACATTTGTCGGATATAATATTTCAAGGGGATATATGTCAGGAACAGAGGCTTTTACGAGCGGTATGGCTGGGGCTATACTTGGGATTACATTAAGTTATATGCTTGGTTTAAAACTAGGACTCCCTGTATTGAAAAAATATGGTTCTAAAGTGGGGATTAAAGAAGCTCAAATCGAGAAGACTCATATTTTATTTGAGAAATATGGTCCTTTTTTATTGGTGTTTGGCTATTTTATACCTGGTGTTAGACATTTAACAGCTTATTTTGCAGGAATGTCCGACTTAAAATGGGGTAAGTTTTGTTTATATGCGTATGGCGGTGCGTTCATTTGGGTGAGCGTTTTTATTGGACTCGGGTGGAAATTAGGAGAAAAGTGGCGAGATGTAGAGTACAATTTACATCGATACGGATTTTGGATTGGTGTTGTTTCAATCATTATCGCTTTGATTGTTTATATATATGTAAAAATACAAAAAGATAAGAAAAACCGCTAATGTATATAGCGGTTTTTTTATCCTGCATTAACGGGCAGTAAGATCCCCCACCTCAGGGTTCAGAGAGAAGCGAAGAAGATAGGTGGGGGATAACTGCCCGTAAAAGCCCGATTGGTTCAACTAACCATCAGTGGGGGATGAAGAAAACCCCCACTGATGGAAGTTTCACTTTATGCTACTCTGCAATTTCCTCATATAAGAAGTACGTCACATTATAAATATGTTCTACCTCGTCATCTGTCATATACATCAGTTCTTCACGTTCAATCCCTTTTTTCTTTTCAATAAACTCAATCATGTTTTTCCGTTCTTCTCTTTTCATCATTTTTAATTTCTCCTCTCAAACTGTTTTAATACAGTTTATTTAAGTTAGTGCTATTATATAACAGAATCTTTAGAAAGTTCCAGCTTTTTCAATTTTTTTTGGAAAAGAACTTTTCGACAAAACGAGACCTCATTTTGTGAGGTCTCGTTTTGTTATAGACGTAAAAACTCTGGTTGTGTTGTACCAGTACTATCAATGTAATAAATGGTTTCAGGATTGATTTTGATTAAAACGTAATTTGGATCTTCGGGACCAAGTAACCATCGTTTTAAACTATTTGTCCAAAATTTATTTTTTAACGTACTGTCTTCTTCAATAGAAGCAATGCCTTCTATTTCAAGATATTCTTCTTCCCAGTGTTTTCCCTCGCGACCAAGTAAAACATGAACATTTGTATTTTGTTTGATATCTGTTATTTTTTTGGATTGCCGATCTGTTGCAGCGTACAGTACGAAGTCTTCATGAAAAAATATCATAAAGCAGCTATAGGGTTTGTTGTCACGAATTGTTGCTAGGACACCAATTCGTTTGTTTTGAATAATATTTTCTATTTTTTCTTTTATATGCATTTGTTTATGCCCCTTTCTAGTAGCTCATATTTTTTAAAGCAGAATTTCCTTTAAGATTTCAATTGGTTTTGTTCACTCTTACTTTTTTCTTCAATGCTCTTTTTTAAACGTAATTATGATAAAAATTGGGCAAGTTAGAAGAAGAATAATGATAAAATAAAAATTGATTGATAAAGAAAAAGAAATGGAAGGATGAAATGGATGTTCAATAGGATTTTTTTAATTGTTGCGGTAATCGGTGTGCCTCTTTCTGTTCTTGGTAACACAATGCATTGGCCGCAAACAATCATGTTTGGTGTATATTGCGTGACAATTATTGCACTTGCTGGGTTTATGGGGAGAGCAACGGAAAGTTTGTCAGTTGTGTCAGGACCTCGTATAGGCGGCTTGTTAAACGCAACATTTGGTAACGCAGTCGAGCTTATTATTTCTATTTTTGCATTGCAAGCTGGGTTAACAGAAGTCGTACTCGCTTCGTTAACAGGTTCTGTTCTTGGGAACTTATTATTAGTGGGTGGACTCTCTTTTTTTGTAGGTGGTCTGAAGTATAAACGTCAAACCTTTAATGTATATGACGCGAGGCATAATTCATCTTTATTAATTTTTGCGGTTGTCGTTGCTTTTGTCATTCCAGAAATATTTTCAATGAACATGAACGTAGAAAAAACGTTCCAACTTAGTATCGGCATTGCTATTATTATGATTGTTTTATATTTAGCAGCATTGTTTTTCAAACTTGTTACGCACCGCGGCGTATATCAGCATAAAGAAGAAGTAGTAGAGCATGATGAAGAGCCAGAATGGTCAAAAGGAAAAGCGTTGCTTATTTTAGCGATTGCAACAGTAGCAGTTGCCTATGTATCAGAGGCACTTGTACATACAATTGAAACAGTTGCTAAGACATTTGGCTGGAGTGAATTATTTATCGGGATTATCATTGTGGCGATTGTCGGAAATGCAGCAGAGCATGCATCGGCTATAGTTATGGCTTATAAAAATAAAGTTAATATTGCTGTTGAAATTGCAGTTGGTTCAACATTACAAATTGCCATGTTTGTTGCGCCTGTGCTTGTCATTATTTCTATGTTCTTTGCGGTAAATATGCCTCTTGTATTCACGATTCCAGAATTGGTAGCAATGATTACGGCTGTATTTTTGACAATTGCCATATCAAATGATGGCGATACGAACTGGTTTGAAGGTTTAACATTACTTGCCGCTTATCTCATTATGGGAATCGGTTTTTATTTATTATAAAAAGTTTGGATAACAATAGAGAGCAGGGAAAAGAATATAACCGTATAGTCCCATTAGGAAGGAGCTTTACGGATGAAACGAGTGTGCAATATTTATATCACCATTATGTTCTCGTTTATCTTTTTATTTCCTTGCAGTAGTTTTGCGAAGACAGAATTGAATGTGAAAGTTCCACCATCTGTTTTAAACATTTCCAAAGAAAATACGTATCCAAATCCAACAGAGGACCTGCCGCGCTTACAACCGAGTGAACTAGCAAAAACGTTGCTTAAGACATCGCCGATAAAGATTGAAAATCCGGATTTAATTCGAATGTTTAATGAAACATCTATTTCAAATGCACCACTCGCAGTTGGATATCGCGCGAAAATTTATTTAGGACAATGGCCTTTAAATTATGAATCGATTGAAACAACAATGAACTGGGAATACAGGCAAGTCAATCGGAATGTTCATGATAATCGCGGTGGACAGGGATTTTATCCACTTCGCTATAAACAAGAAGCACAAAAGCTAGTAGAAGGTGGGCTTACTTCTTACATTAAGGATGCAGAAGATGTGAAGAAGATGATGCTGTTAAAAGCGATGGAAAAAGTACGTTTACCTCTTTCGTTTAAAACAATTATTGGTTATGGAACCCAGCATGAACGAGTATATAATATTAGTCCGAAACAACTTGGATATTTATATGCGTATACGCCAGCGGTTAACGAAAAAGGAAAAGTAACATTTGGCGAAGTATATCTTGTCTTAAAAGGGAATCAGCGAAAATTGATGATTAAAAATATCACATCACAAGGAATTGGAGCATCCATACCAATTCAAGATCATGTTTCCTTTAAGTTTATTTCGTCTCCTGATCCAAGGTAAAGGGTAATACAAAAAACGTCAGCATGATAGTACGCTGACGTTTTTTCTTATAACGTGATATTTGCTTTTTTCGTTAAGAAATTTTCTGTTGGATAATAACTATTTTTTACAAGAATGTTTGGTCCAAGGCATTTAACAGCTGGACAATGACAGCTTAATTCTTTTGCTGTTTGTGAGGAACTCCACTTGTCATAAGCTTCTTGCAGTGTATTTGTTTGAACATTTCCGAGCATTGGAACGTCACCGAAATCTGTAACGATAATACTGCCGTCAAAAATATTTACATTTAAACGAGAACGACCGTCTGGATCATTACGTACTGTGACATTTTTACTTGTATGCAGCTTCTTGAATATTTCTAAATCGCGTTCGTCGCTGCTACATGCATAGAATGGCAATGTTCCAAATAGCATCCATACATTTTCATCGCGAATATCGAGAAGGTGTGAAATGGCACTCAAAATTTCATCTTTCGTTAAAATTTCAAGATTGCTAGCAAAATCACTTGGATACATTGGATGTACTTCATGACGTTTACAGCCCATCTCTTCAACGATTTGACGGTGAATATGTTCAATATGTGGAAGTGTACGTTTATTGAGCATTGTTTCAGCAGAAACAAGAACACCTGCTTCTGATAAGGCTTTACTATTTGAAATCATTCGTTCAAATAATTTGGCACGTTGTTCATATGACGGTTTGCGCTCCATCATCGCAAATCCGCCCTCAACGAAATCATCAATCGTTCCCCAGTTATGAGAAATATGTAAAACATCGAGATAAGGAATAATTTGTTCATAACGGGCTAAATCTATAGTTAGGTTAGAGTTAATCTGGGTGCGAACGCCTCGTTCGTGAGCATATTTCAAGAGCGGTGTTACATAATTATCAACAGACTTTTTGGAAAGCATCGGCTCACCGCCTGTAATACTTAAAGAACGTAGATGTGGAACCTCATCTAATCGTTGTAATAATAAATCAAGCGGAAGTGGGTTTGGATCTTTTGGCTGTAATGTATAACCAACAGCACAATGTTCACAGCGCATATTGCATAATGTTGTCGTTGTAAATTCAACGTTTGTTAATAATAATTTGCCATACTCTTCAAGGTCCATATAAGCTTCCCATGGATCATAAGAAGGAGTAATCGGCTTCATTTTTTGTGATGTATTCATTTATGAAATACTCCTTTGACTATTGAAATAACAATTTGTCCATCCTCTATGATAGAAGAAGATTGCTTTTTAATAAAGTGAAACTTCCATCGGTGGGAAGTTTTTTTCCTTCCCTTGAATAGCTGGATAAACCATTTTACTAAAATTTCATGACCGTAATAATCACTTTTGCTGTATAATAAAAGAAAGATTCAACAAGTAAACAAATGAGTATGCTAGATATAAAATTAGGATAACTCGCATAAAAAGGAGAGAGCACCCATGGGAAATGCTACTTATGATAAAGATTCACAATTAGTATATTTGAAAGAACGTTTAAATATGTTTATAGAGGTTATTGATACAATCGAACCAGAAGACGTGGAACTAGAAGATGTGGATCGCCTTCTTGAAATGTTAGATGATATTGAGTTTAAGTGCGAGCAATTTAAAAAGAGTGAGTAAAGGATCAGCGAACTGCTGATTCTTTTTTGTTAGAAGCAATGCAAAAAAAGAGGTATAATCAAATTGTGAAATTTTGAAATGCGTTTTGGTAGCGTTCACAATTGAGGGGGAAGTAATCATGAAAAAGCTTCAAGAAAGCATGTATAAACTAATTGTTGAAACGTCAACAAATTTACCGAAAGATGTTCGACGTGTGATTCAACAAGCGAAAGAACGAGAAAGTGCAGGAACTCGTTCAGCGATGGCGCTTGGCACAATTACAAATAATATTAAAATGGCAGATGATAATATTTCGCCAATTTGCCAAGATACAGGGATGCCAACTTTTAAAGTGTACACACCAGTTGGTGTAAACCAATTACACATTAAAGAAGCAATTTACAAAGCGATTGAACAAGCGACGAAAGATGGGAAGCTTCGTCCGAACTCTGTAGATTCTCTGTTTGGTGATAATAGCGGAAATAACTTAGGACCAGGAACACCTGTGATTAAGTTTGAGCAATGGGAAAAAGCTTATATCGATGCACGCCTTATTTTAAAAGGCGGTGGCTGTGAAAATAAAAATATTCAATACAGCTTACCTTGTGAAATTGAAGGACTAGGACGAGCTGGTCGCGATTTAGAAGGAATTCGTAAATGCCTTCTTCATGCGGTATATCAAGCACAAGGACAAGGATGTAGCGCTGGCGTAATTGGCGTTGGTATCGGAGGAGATCGCACGTCAGGTTATCAGCTTGCGAAAAATCAATTGTTCCGTTCATTAGATGATGAAAATCAAGTAGAAGAATTGAAGCAGCTTGAAGACTATATTATGGAAAATGCCAATAAGCTTGGTATTGGAACGATGGGATTTGGCGGCGAAACATCATTACTTGGCTGTAAAATTGGTGTATACAACCGTCTTCCAGCTAGCTTCTATGTTTCTGTTGCGTATAACTGCTGGGCATATCGCCGCCTAGGTGTAACAATTCACCCAGAATCAGGTGAAATTATTGAGTGGTTATACCAAGAAGGTGAAGATACGCTAAAACACGAGGAAGCAAACGAAGAGGCAAATACGCAACGTGAAATCGTCTTACAGGCGCCAATTACAGAGGAACAAATTCGCGAACTTCGCGTTGGTGACGTTGTAACGATTAACGGTATGATGTATACAGGTCGCGATGCGATTCATAAACATTTAATGGATAACGACTGTCCAGTTGATTTAAATGGACAAGTTATTTATCACTGCGGACCAGTTGTTGTAAAAGATGAAAATGACAATTGGAAAATTAAAGCGGCAGGACCGACAACAAGTATTCGTGAAGAACCGTACCAAGGTGATATTATGAAGAAATTCGGTATTCGCGCTGTTATTGGTAAAGGCGGCATGGGTGCAAAAACGTTGGCGGCATTAAATGAACATGGCGGCGTATACTTAAATGCAATTGGCGGTGCAGCGCAGTACTACGCAGAGTGCATTAAAGATGTACAAGATGTTGACTTCTTACAATTTGGTATTCCAGAAGCAATGTGGCATTTACGTGTAGAAGGATTTAAAGCAGTTGTAACGATGGATTCTCACGGTAATAGCTTACATGCTGACGTGGATAAATCATCTTTAGAGAAATTAGCAACGTTTAAAGAACCAGTTTTTAAATAAGAAAAAGGAGCTGACGTTTGTCAGCTCTTTTTTTGTGCGTTCTGCGTGCCGAATGTTGTCGAAGAGTCTTTATCCCGCATTAACGGGCAGTAAAAGCTGGGAAAGCACGGGGAAGAAAACTGCCCGTNNAAAAGCCCGATTGGTTCAACTAGCCATCAGTGAGAAAAGCGTCACTGATGGAAGTTTCACTTTATCCCATGTCGAAGCGCCGATAAATTTTAAAAAGCGGTCGATATATTATGAAAAGCGCCGATATATTGAATCAGCTTCTTGCTTTGTATTGGTATAAATGGAAAAACGTGTTCAGCATGAAAAAATTATAGACACAGAAACTACAAGTACGATTATATAGGAAAAGGAGCTTATACAATGAAGCGTAATTGGTTATACATTGGTATTATCTTTTCAATTATGATGGTACTTGTTCCGGCTTCTGTGCTTGCTTATGTGAATACGCCAAATCATTGGGGAATTCCGCGTGCGAAAAATGAAACTCCTCCGGATGCTGGTCAAAAATTTACAGAGTTGCTGCAGAAAAACGGAGGATTTTATTTAGGGGATACAAAGAAAAAAGATATTTATTTAACGTTTGATAATGGATATGAAAATGGTTTTACCGGAAAAATTCTCGATGTGTTAAAAGAAAAGAAGGTCCCGGCAACCTTTTTTGTGACAGGACACTATATTAAAACTCAACAAGATTTATTAAAACGAATGGCAAATGAAGGACATATTGTTGGAAACCATTCACAGACTCATCCAGATTTTACAACGGTAAACGACGCAAAGCTTCGTGAAGAATTGCAAACTGTAACAGATGAAATTAAAAAGGTAACGGGACAAAAAGAAGTACGGTATGTTCGGCCGCCGCGTGGAATTTTCAGTGAACGTACATTGGCACTAGCGAAAGATATGGGCTATTATAATGTCTTTTGGTCACTTGCTTTTCTCGATTGGAAAGTGGATCAGCAAAGAGGATGGCAATATGCTCATAGTAATGTAATGAATATGGTTCACCCCGGGGCGATTATTTTGCTGCATTCTGTTTCGAAGGATAACACAGAAGCACTTGCGAAAATCATTGATGATTTACGCGAGAAGGGGTATCATTTTAAAAGCTTAGATGATTTAGTAAAAGGCAATCAACCGTAAGCATGTATGCTTGCGGTTTTCTCATGCTATAATGATGTGTAAAAAGGATGAGGAATGTATGTGGAGCGAACAAATTGCGTTAGACTATCCATATCGTTTTGAAGAAGTATTAAAACGTTTATCTTTTGACTCGTTACATATCATTCATTTAGAAGATAAGGCAATTGATGTGCCGCTTACCTTAGATGGAGAACAAATGATTGTCCGTGTACAAGGGAAGGGGATAACTGAAGAGCCGCAATTTTGGATTTCTAGCCAAAGCGATAAACAAGACGAAATTATGAAGCGTATTTCTTCTATTTTTCAATGGAATCAACCTTTTCATGAGATTCAGCATCATTTTTTAAACACATCATTACGGCCGCTTTTTGAAACATTTGCATATACTCCAATTATTTTAGAGTTCGATTATTTTGCTTGTCTTCTACGTTGTATTATTCATCAACAAGTTCACTTGAAATTTGCGACAGCACTTACAGAACAATTTGTAAAAACATATGGAACGGAGAAACAGGGTGTTTTCTTTTTTCCGACTCCTGAACAAGTAGCAACTATTAAGGTAGAAGAATTGAGAAATCAAAAATTTAGTCAGCGCAAAGCAGAGTATATCATTGGACTTGCACAGCATATTGTGGATGGAAAGTTAAACTTAGAAGAGTTAGAGGGAAAAACAGACGAAGAAGTTGCAGCAATGCTATTACCAATACGAGGTATTGGAGCATGGACTGTACAAAATTTCTTACTGTTTGCTCTTGGACGTCAAAATATGTTTCCAAAAGCAGATATCGGGATTCAACGTGCGCTTCAACAGTTATTCCAATTAGAACAAAAGCCAGATGACGTATTTTTAGAACGAATGAAACAAGAGTGTGAACCATATTGCAGTTATGCATCATTGTATTTATGGAAAAGTATAGAGTAGAGGTGTAACAATGATACAAAAACAACATGAGAGTAAGTTAGAAGTTGGTCAAACGTTTCCGGTGACAATTAAGCGCCTAGGGATTAACGGAGAGGGCGTAGGTTACTTTAAGAGACAAGTTGTCTTCATTCCAGGGGCGCTTCCAGGAGAAGAAGTTGTTGCAGAAACAACGAAAATGGGGCGTGGTTTTGCAGAAGCAAAAGTGAAAAAAATTCGTAAAGCTTCCCCGCATCGCGTAAAACCGCCATGTGCTGTATATGAGAAATGCGGCGGTTGTCAGCTTCAGCATTTAGATTATCAAGAGCAATTAAATCAAAAGCGTGATATCGTTGTACAAGCATTTGAGAAGTACATGAACGGAAGTATGGAAGATAAGATTCGTAAGACACTTGGCATGGGAGATCCGTGGCATTATCGTAATAAAAGTCAATTACAAGTAGGACGCAAAGATGAAAAAGTCATTACAGGATTATATGAGCAAAATTCACACCGCTTAATTGATATTTCTCATTGTATGATTCAACATAAAGCAACAAACGAAGCAACAAAAGTGGTAAGACGTATATTAGAAAAACTGAACATTTCTATTTACAATGAGAGAAAACAAAAAGGTCTTGTACGGACAATTGTGACGCGTGCTGCTGTGCAAACAGGGGAAGTGCAAGTTACATTAATTACGACAAAAGAAGAATTGCCAAATAAAGAGCAATTTATTGCAGAAGTGCAAAAACAAATGCCATCTGTAAAATCGATTATGCAAAACGTCAATGGCCGTAACACATCAGTTATCTTCGGTGATAAAACATTCCGCTTAGCTGGAAAAGAAGTGATTCAAGAAACACTTGGTGATTTATCATTTGAATTATCTGCACGCGCATTCTTCCAGTTAAATCCTGAGCAAACAGTTGTGTTATATAACGAAGCGAAAAAAGCAGCTGCTTTAACAGGAAAAGAAAAAATCGTAGATGCGTATTGCGGCGTTGGTACAATTGGACTGTGGCTTGCAAAAGATGCAGCCGAAGTACGCGGTATGGATGTCATTCCAGAAGCGATTGAAGATGCGAAGGAAAATGCGAAGCGTCACGGCTTCACAAATACAAAGTACGAGGCTGGAAAAGCGGAACAATGGCTGCCAAAATGGGTAAAAGAAGGCTGGAGTCCTGATGTAATCGTTGTTGATCCGCCGCGTACAGGCTGTGATGATAAATTACTCGAAACAATTTTAAAAGTAAAACCGAAAAAGGTTGTGTATGTATCTTGTAATCCATCATCACTTGCGCGTGATGTGAAAACGTTGATGAAGAGTTATGACGTAGAATATATACAGCCGGTGGATATGTTCCCGCATACAGCGCATGTGGAGAATGTGGTGAAGCTTGTTAGAAAAGAAAAGTAAAGGTACAGCATTGAAGGACAGGCCTTATCGAAAAATCGATAAGGCCTGATTTTTATTCATGATGAATTACGCTGAACCGTACTATAAATAGAGGCGGCTTTTTTAAGTTAATTGCCATCTTGTATCGAAAATCAGAGTGAAGGACATTTCTGTAGTTTAGAAGAAATGTCCTTCATAGGACGGTGTTTGGAAAGGAAAATCAAATAACAGTCAAAATGACGATCACTACTTGATTTAGTTGAATTAGAATCAAGAATTAAACACTACTCCTTATTGCACAAATAACATCGTCTAAGCACACTAGTTTCGGCTAATGGACTCCGATTCATATAAGCGTTTAGTCATTCCATAATTGATAAAAATGAGTTTATTGTCTGCATTCAATCTATAGTTACTACTATCTCTCAAATCGAAGCAATCAAATTTTTTATCCAATAAATCTAATACCTAATTGGAATTAGTTGTTGGTCTCTAGCAAGATCAATATCAAAACGAAGTAGAAATGACTTTTTGTTGTGGGATAAAGGCCTACCAAATTGAGAAAGGGGGAGGCGACTAATCCCCATTTATCTCTTTCACACCACCGTACGGTTCCCTGTTGAATTAAGCTTTTATTCAATTTATAAGAAAAGATTGTCGGATCTTTTCTTATCCTGTTTCAATTACATAAAGCTCTTCTATATTACGGATGGGAAACGATCAATTCACAGTCTCCATCTACTTCAAATTCACCTAATCCTACTGGAATAATTAAATGTGTTCCTTTTTTTAGTGAGTATTTGTCTCCATTATGAACAAGGACACCGTCCCCCTTGATAACACTTAAAAGCAAATATTGATCATTAAATGAAAAAATAGCTTCCCCTTTTACATCCCACTTGTACACTGAGAAAAATTCTGATTCTACAAATGTGGTAATTATTACATTATTCTTTTTCTCAACTTTAGGCGGAACCGCAGTGTTATGATATGGCACAGTTGTTACATCTATGGCTTTTTCTAAATGAAGTTCCCGCAAGTTACCGTTGTCATCTCTACGATCATAATCATACACTCTGTAGGTTGTGTCAGAACTTTGCTGTGTTTCTAATACTAGAGTACCTTCACATAATGCGTGAATGGTTCCGCTTGGAACATAGAAAAAGTCACTAGGTTTAATTTTCACTCTGCGCAGCAGTTCGTTCCAATTTCCTTTGTTTATTTGCTCAACTAATTCCTCTTTTGTTTGCGCATTGTGGCCGAAGATCATATCGGCTCCTTCTTTGCAATCAAGAATATACCAGCATTCTGTTTTGCCAAGCTCACCATTCTCATGAACCTTTGCATAAGAATCTTCTGGGTGGACCTGAACGGATAAATCCATGTTCGCATCTAATATTTTTGTTAAAAGAGGAAAGACCTTATCCTTTGGATTGCCAAATAGCTCAGGATGCTTTTTCCATAGCTCGTCCAATGCCATACCGGCATATAGTCCATTTTCTATGATCGAAGGTCCATTTGAATGAGCGGAAATTGCCCAACATTCACCTGTTTTATCATTAGGAATAGCGTAACCAAATTCTGTTTGTAAGGCTGTTCCACCCCAAATTCGTTCTTTAAAAATTGATTTTAAAAATAAAGGTTGCACTTTTATTACCTCCTGAATTAGGTTTAACTTTTCTTTTTCTTCTAAATGAAGCAACAATACTATTTACAAGACTTCCAGATGGAGGTTCAGTATTGTGAAAAACAGAATGTCTTTTTAGAGCTTTCTCTTATTCACTTGTATTATCTTTATATAACGTATTTAGAATAGAAATAATGGAACATGGAACGAGCGAAACCGTGGGCTTCTAATTTTTTGAAGTCTATAAAAGTAATAATGATGTAATGTTATAACAATAGGGTACATAAAAACTTTATCTAATTCAATATATTTTATTAAAAATTTTTTCCTTATTTTAAATTCAAGTAAAAGGAAATTTGTAAATTCTGACCTAACGAAGTTTAAACAAAACAACATGGTACTTGTCAATCATTCTTGGAGCCTCAATATTCTTATTGCATTTTTGATAAGTGGCTAGATCCATACCAAAATAAAGAAGAGCATAGGAAAGCTGTATGAGGGAAAGTAGGAAAAGGAATTGCCCTCCTGCTTGGCTTAGTAAGGTGGAGCATTCTAAAACGCAAGGACAAGAAGACAATATCTAATTCCTGTTTTCTACTCTACAACTTAGATAGAAAACGTATCTCTTCACTCCATTGAAAGAATTCAAGGGTTTTCTTAATAAGGAATCCTACACACTCGAAAAGGGATTGTAATAATTTTTAGGGAGTTTGTTTGTATAAATTTATTTAATTTTAATTTATAAGAAAACGCTTGCAATGAAGAAAGGGTTGTTTTATCATATTGTTATAACGTTATAATGATAAGGAGGGGAACATTATGTATAATAAGTTTCCTGAAATAAGAGTAAAAGGTCCTCTAATCAATGAATCTTGGCAAGGGTATGACTTAATTCAAAAAGAATTATCACATCAGCTGAGTAATAATGAAAATATGAAAACAGTCGTTATCGATTGTTATCCAGGTGTTCGATATGATGAGATTAAAACAAAATTAATTGATGGATTAGGTGCAAATTTAGTTATTTTCTCAGATGATTTAGCATATTCCGGTGAAGAAATTACTACATTAATAAAACGTAATTTAACAGATGATCGCGTATTTGGAGTTTTGTCCTGTCATACATTAGAAGAATTCTTCGATATGAGTAAAATCCAAGACGCAAGAAAAAAAGTAGAAGATCATGATGGAATGGTTGTGGTCTATGGTGTAGGGGCTTCATTAGTAACAAAAGGTGATATATTAATATACGCTGACCTAGCTCGTTGGGAAATTCAACAGCGATATCGCTCTAAAGAATTGGGAAATTGGAAAATTGACAATCATGATGAAGATATTCTACGAAAATATAAGCGCGGTTTCTTCGTTGAATGGAGAGTAAGTGATCGTCATAAAAAGACGCTATATAATGATATTCATTACTATTTAGATACAAATGAAAAAGATAATGCGAAGATGGTATCCGGAAAAGCGTTTTTAGAAGGTATGCGTCAAACAGTTAATCAACCATTCCGTTTAGTTCCTTATTTTGATCCCGGAGTATGGGGAGGACAATGGATGAAAGATGTTTGTGGTCTTGATAAAGAGAAAGAGAACTTTGCTTGGAGTTTTGATGGAGTACCAGAAGAAAACAGTTTATATTTAACTTTTGGTGATGTACGAATTGAAACACCATCAATTAATACAGTATTCTTGCATCCTGCTGATTTATTAGGAGATCGTGTGCATGCTAGATTTGGAACTGAGTTTCCGATTCGATTTGATTTTTTAGATACAATGTCTGGGCAAAATTTGAGCTTACAGGTACATCCATTGGTTGAATACATTCAAGAAAAATTTGGAATGCACTATACGCAAGATGAAAGTTATTATATTCTTGATGCAAAAGAAAATGCTGATGTATATCTTGGACTGAAATCTGATGTGAATCCTGAAGAAATGATGGAGGATTTACGTAGAGCAGAACGTGGAGAAATTTCTTTCCCTGATGAAAAATATATAAATAAATTTCCAGTCAAAAAGCACGATCATTTCTTAATACCTGCTGGAACAATTCATTGTTCAGGTACAGATACAATGGTTCTGGAAATTAGTTCCACACCGTATATTTTTACCTTTAAATTATGGGACTGGGACCGACTTGGCCTTGATGGATTACCAAGACCTGTTCACATTGATCATGGTGAGAAAAATATTGCATGGAATCGAGATACGAAGTGGGTAGAAGCGAATTTAATTAATCGTATCGAGACAATTGCAAATGGTGATGGATGGAGAGAAGAAAGAACAGGACTTCATGAAAGAGAATTTATTGAGACTAGAAGACATTGGTTTACTTCAACTGTTCATCACAATACGAATGGAAGCGTTAATATGTTGAATTTAATTGAAGGTGAAGAAGCGATTGTTGAAAGTCCAACGAATAAATTCGAGCCTTTCATCGTTCGATATGCTGAAACATTTATTATTCCTGAATGTGTGGAGGAATACACGATAAAACCATATGGAAAATCAAAAGGAAAAGAAATTGCTACAATTAAAGCTTTTGTAAGAATTTAAAGTAGAAAAGGAGAATGGGTATGATTGGTATTTTAGTAACAACTCATGGTGAACTTTGTAACGGATTGTTACATGCAGCGCATATGATTGCTGGTGAACAAGAAGGAGTTGACGCTGTTTCATTAGATGAAAATGGAATAGATGATTTTGCTAGTCGTTTAGAAACAAAGTTAGACGAAATGGTAGAAAAGTATAATCAAGTTCTTGTGATGTGTGATTTAAAAGGTGGAACACCATGTAACCAAAGCTTGAGATATGGCTTCATTAATGAAGGGAAAATAAAGGTAGTTGCAGGTGTAAATTTACCAATGTTAATTGAAACGATTTTTGGCCGTAGCAGTGTAGAAAGTCTGGAGGAATTAGCAATCTTTGCGAGTGATGCAGGTAAGCAATCGATTGAATATATTACATTATAATCTCTGGGAGGAATGAGTAATGCCTATTACATTTGTACGAATTGATGATCGAGTAATCCATGGACAAGTTGTAACAAGATGGTCTAGACAAAAAGCGGTAAACGGAATTTTAGTCATTGATGAAAACATTGTGAAGGATGAATTCCAAAAGAAAATCTTAAAAAATGCAGCTCCTTCAGGTGTTAAAGTAGGAATTTATGGCATTGAAGAAGGTCTAGAAAAAATTAAGCTAGCAAAAAATGCGAAAAATAGTTATTTCGTAATTGTTAAAACACCAGTTACCCTACAAAAGCTTGTTGAAGCAGGTGCTGACTTTGGTAATGAGATAAATGTTGGACCAATGAGTGCTCGTCCAAATGCTAAAACAGTGGCGAAAAATGCAGCTGTTACAGAAGAAGAAAAAACGGCATTTGATTATCTAGTAGAAAAAAATATTAGTGTTACATTTCAGCTAATTCCGGAGGAAACTCCTCTTTCTTGGAAAAAAGTAAAAGAAAACTATTAAAGAGAGGGATAAGTTATGGATGTTGCCATCTTAATTCAAGCTGTATTAATAGGGATATTCTGTTATCTTGGATCCGTTTCCTCACCGTGGTTACTTGGTGTAACAGGGGGCTACTATATTATTGGAAGACCTTTAGTAGCGGGTCTAATTGTAGGTCTTATTCTTGGTGATGTTTCAACGGGTGTTCTTCTAGGGGTAGCTGTTCAAGCCGCGTTTATTGCCACTATTTCGACTGGTGGTACACAAAACTCTGAGATTACGTATGCAGCATATGGTGGTATTGCACTTGGTATGATTGCACATGCCTCTCCGGGTGTAACGGTTACTTTAGCGGTTGGTATTGGTGCTCTAGGTTTAATTCTCCATAATGTGTTGATGGTTACAAACTCTGTTTGGAATACTCGAGCAGAAAAAGCTGCAGAAAGAGGAGATATGCGTGGGATTGCTCTAAACAACGGTGTATATCCGCAAATCATCAATTTTTTATTACGTGTCATTCCAGTTGCTTTAGCTATTTATTTTGGACAAGGTTTCGTAGACAATGCACTTAAAGCTATTCCTCAAACAGTTATTCATATTATGAACGTTTTAGGTGGATTACTTCCAGCGTTAGGTATTGCCTTATTAATGAACTTGTTAATTAAAGAAAAAACATATTTAATCTTTTTTATTGGTGGTTTTGGTATTATCGCATTCATCGTTCCAAACATGATTGCTTTAACAATTATAGCTGTATTGTTTGCATACATTGTTTACTTAGCTTCAGGAAATAATGCTCCTGAAGAAGTTGAAGATGAGGTGATTTAACGATGAAAAAACTAGATAAAGCGGATTTAAGAAAAGGTTGGCTGAAATGGGCAATGTTCCACTTGTCTTCTATAAGCTTTGAAAAACTAGAAGCGCATGGCTTCGCTCATTCGATGACACCAATTATTAAAAAGCTATATAAAGATAATCCTGAGGAACAAAAAGAAGCGTTGAAGCGACATTCTGTATTTTACAATACTGAACCTCAAGTAGGCAGTGTTGTAAATGGTGTAGTAGCTTCACTTGAAGAAGAACGTGCTAATGGACAACCAATTACGGATGAAATGTTCCACAGTATTAAGACAGGATTAATGGGCCCTGTTGCTGGTATAGGTGACTCAACAATTCAAGGTATTATTATTCCTATTCTTTTAACGGTAGGTATGAGTATTTCTAATGGTGGTAGTCCATTAGGTGCTATATTCTATATTGTTGCTTATTTAGCGATTATGGGGACGCTATCTTATTGGCTATATTTCCGAGGATACAGTCTTGGTACAAGTGCTCTAGATGGTTTAATGGGAGCGAACGCTGATCGAATTAAAAATGCTTTAAACGTATTGGGAACTATGGTCATTGGCGGTTTGGCGGCATCTTCTGTAAAATTAACAACGACAGTGAAAATACCAAATGGTGAAAAATTTATAGAGCTCCAAAAAACTTTAGATGGATTTTTTCCTGGTTTATTATCGTTAGTAGCCGTAATGATTAGTTGGTATCTAATTTCAATTAAGAAAGTTAGCGCAACAAAAGTATTGTTATTTTTAGTAGCTCTATCTATTGTAGGTGTATTAGTCGGTTTGTTTTAATTATAAAAAATAATTAGGAAGGGGTCTATTTATAACTGACCCCTTCCCTATTGTATTTTCCAAATAATGATAGTACGTTATAATTAATGACAAATAATAGATTATGAACAACAATTTTTATAAAAAAGGAGATAGTCATTAGTGAATGATAATGAAATGATAAATTTGGCACCATTGTATATTCAAGTAAAGCTTGATATAAAGAATAAGATTGAAGAAGGTAAGTGGGGTATTGGTGAGAAAATACCTACAGAAGGAGAATTATGTAGTTTTTATGATGTTAGCCGTGTAACAATTAGACAAGCAATTGATGAACTTGTTAATGATGGTTATCTTGAGAAGAAAAGACCTAAGGGTACATATGTATTAGATTATTTAGCTAATTCAGTACCGGCTGGATTATCAACTTACGTAAAAAGCTTTACGAATGAGATGAAAGAACGAGGCTTAAATGTTAGTACGTTATTTGCTGATATTAAGCTTACGAAAGCCGATGAACATATAGCTAAACTTTTATGTGTTAAAGAGGGGGATGAAGTCATTTTATTAAGGAGAATACGAGGAATTAATGGAGTTAAAATAGGTTATTTTAAAACCTACATGAAGCCTAACATGAAGATCTCTTTAAACCCTAAAGATTATTATGAATCTCTTTATGCTTTGTTAGAGGAGAATGGGATTATTGTAGCGCAAGTAAAAGAAAAGTTATCGGCGCTCCGATCTACAGAGGAAATCAGAGAAATGTTAGAAGTAACTCAAGATTGTCCAATATTAAGACGTATTCGCTATGCTTATAAAAGTAATGATGATTTTATTGAGTGTTCGGAATGCTATTACAATGGAGATGAATATTCTTACTACTTAGATTTTAATCCAGCAGCATTTTCTTAAATATCACTTTAGGGAGAAGCTTTGTAAAGGTGTATCATACATAAAAAAAGAAGCAGAAAATCACTCAAGATTTCCTGCTTCTTTTTTATAAATTTAAGTTCTTGATACATACTTGCTATTTACTAGTACACGATAACCGGTTCATGAGTGCTGAGATTATCATACACAGTTTTCGCAACACTAGGAGGGAGGTTAACACATCCGCCTGATCCCCCCGTTAAATAGGCATTATTTGCCCAGTTTGTCCGCCAGCCGGCATCGTGGAACCCTTGTCCGCCGTTTGTGAACGGAGCCCAGTAATCTACCTTAACGGAATAATCTGGTTTACCTACTGCACTGCCTTTAAGCGTGTACGGTGATCGTTTATAGAGGATATACCATACACCCGGTGATGTATCTTCACTCGTGCTATGTTTACCTGTAACTACATTCGTTGTGACTGCCAATTGTCCATCTTTGTAAATCCAAATTTGCTGTTCTGCAATAGACACTTCCGCATACGTGTTGCCAATGCCATTATTCGCTGTTGTTTCATAACCGATGCCTTCATTATCCCAGCCATTTCCGCGAATATTAGAAGCAGAAAGAGACTTTTCGCCTTTTTCAAAGGATTGTTGGATTTGCTTTGTTTCTTTTTCAACATCTAGTGCCCAGCCATAGCCTTGTCCTTTTACTGATATGACCGAGCCAGAATGGGTTTTAAATGTGAAGTCTTTATTTAATGTTGATTTAGCATTATTAATTTCAGCAACCTTATTCTTAATGTCGCTCGCATCGATTGTAACTTTCATATCTTTTGACATAGAGGCATTTTGAATTAAGTCTTTCGCTTTTAAAGAGTAAACTTCATTTTGTACCTTATAATCAACAGACTGTTGAAGAAGATCCTGTAGTGCCTTCTCCTCTTTTTTTACAATCGGATCGTTTTCTTTAATAGGCTGTATGTATACAGGCTTCAAATGAATTTCACTTTTATACTTCTGCTTGTCGTAATCTTTTAATAGACTAGCAACATCATACTGTTTTCCGTCAACGCCTTTTGAGATAACAACTTTGCCCTGTTCAAGCTTCGCCATAGCATCTTGAGGAGCTTTTAAATCTTTATTCATAGATAAGAGCTTTTCTTCTACAAGTTTTTTCATTGTTTCGCTTCGATACTGATCTGCCTTTTCCGGTAGCAGCGAATAATTTTTTTCCTTTGAGGAAGGGAAAAATGTCCACTGGCTTTTTAATAGTTTCTTAACTTGAGGCAAATCTTTTTCCGTAAGTTCTGTTTGCGTATCTTTTTCATCTAAAATTTGTTGCTGGCCGACATAAACTTTGTTTTCTAATCCAGATGTTTTTAATTTCTGCATTGCCTGATCAGCAGTCAGACCGCCGATTTTTGTGTCATTAATCGTAACCTGTGAATTGAAACGAGTTGCCTGATAATAACTCATTCCCCCAATGAGAAGTGCAATTATACCGACGCCACCCGCTGTGATAAACTTCCAATTTGTAGAACGCTTGCGTGAGTTCACCCGTTTTTTATCAACTTCTTCAACTGATTCATTTAGCGTATTGTTGTTCATAAATCTTTCCTCCGTATATATCAACGTCAACCGATTTAAAACTAAAACCATTGACTAGTTTACCTTATTATTCTTAAATTTTCATTATTTTTGATTAGATTTTATTATGTTAAATTGGTCAAATTTGTCTTTTTTTAATAGAATGACATAAAAAAATGATAGCCAAACTCTTCCCATTCAGAATAAATAGCCCCTTGTAAGCCCATTATAAGCCCCTTACAAGTAATAAATCATTACAAAAACAAAATAAAAAAAACTACTACTACAAGAATCATCCCTGAAAGAAATAAAACCGTAGTAGTCATTTTTAAAAAATTAAATTGCCAAATTTCCTCACTCATCCTTATATCTATTAAGGAAGCGGCAATTTCATATGTGCCGGGAGAGATGGGAGGAATTAATATGGCAGTATACCGGAATGTACAGGTGAATTTTTGGCAGGATGATTTTGTATTGGAGTTAACGCCGGAGGAGCGATATTTTTACATATACTTGCTGACATGTTCTAAAACGACGCAATGCGGCATTTATTCTTTGCCGACGCGTTTGGCAGAGATGGAAACTGGCTATAACCGAGAGACTGTTGAGAAGCTGCTGCAGCGGTTCATTGACTATGGAAAAATAGTATATGACCCAGAAACGAAGGAGTTATACATTAAGAATTGGCTGCGCTATAACCCAGTTACGAACACGAACGTTGAGAAATGTGTGCTGCGTGAGCTAAAGACTGTGAAAAGCAAACAGTTTGTACATATGTTTCTGCAAAAATGCTTGGAGGAAGAGATGAATATTGGGGTACCGCCAGCATTTCGGAAAAAACCCACGCTAAGCAAATTTCGACAGAAAAAGAGCCAATTTTACCCTATCAAGAGTAAAATTGGCTCTTTTTATTAATACACGTATTCCACCTAGAAATTTTATCTGTTCTGTCCCCTAATATTTCAATAATTTTGCTGTACTTCTATTCATATAACATCTTTTATTGTAAATCTTCGAACTCCAACAAAAGTAAATATAATAACAAATAAGCAACTTAAGACATAAAAACTACTAAACTGAAAGAAAGTCTGCAAGCCTTCTAGATGAATAGGGTCCATTGCTAATCCTGGTTGCGCAAATGGCCATATATATCCGATATTTAAGTAATGAAATATCATTCCTATACATGTAAAACCAAAACTCATTCCAACTGGAACAGCAAAACTTTTTATAGAAGATGAGAGAAATAATTGTAGCGCAGCAATTGAAAATGTACCAATCCATCCATTGAATGACCAATTTAATAATGAAATCCAAGGAATAGGACTTGTAATACCTAGTAGCTTACCAATTAAGATATAAGCAATTAAAAAAAATACTTGTGTCAATAAAGTTAACATAAAGATTATTAATAACTTTGCCATGTACACATATCGAAATGGAATTGGTAAAGAGATGATTTTTTTCCAATTTCCCTCGCTATGTTCAAAGCGGCATACAAATGCACAATAAATACTTACTACGACAGGAAATAAAAATAATCCATAAATTAATCCAACTTGTGTCCAAGCTTTCTCCCACTCATTTGTTGAGACTTTCATTAAGACATCGTAGTTTACTTGAAAATTTATGAGTCCAAGCGCAATACAAATAAGCGGAATGAATGTCATTACAATCCATATTTTTGAACGTTTTAATTTTAATAATTCGCATCGAAATGAGCTTAATAACATATCTGCATCCTCCTAATGAATATCTTTTTGCGAAAAATGAGCAGTGCTAAGAATGATAAATAATAAACTAACACCTAAACTTAACAAAAGATTCATCATGACTCCTTGGTTTGGGAAAAACACTATTTTCCCATTGGAAAATGCCCAAGAAATTGGATTTGTCAGAGATGAATAGCTCCAAATTATCCATGTTTTCCAAGGAACCATCTGCCCGAAATACCCAAGAAATGAGCCGATTACACCTGCCGTTAAAGCAAATACTTGATTTTTCACTACCAATGATATCCAGAGTTGCAAAATAACCATTGGAATACATCCTATAATGGTAAAACAACCGTATTTCAGTAATAATATCACCGGAATTCCACTTTCAAAATTAAAAATCTTTCCTATTAATATAATTACAGAAATAGTAATTATTCCTGCGTATACAAGAAAAAAGAGACTAAAGATAATTTTGGTTATATATACTAGCTGCCTAGATGTGGGAATTGCACACAATAGCTTCCAGGTGTTCCCCTTATTTTCAAAATCAATTATTCGAGATGTAATTGTCGCAATCATTATAGGTAAAAATAATGCATTTATCATACTTACTCTTGAAAGAAGAGACTCCCAATTTAGAAATTCCTTTTTTTCTTGTGACACAATAGCAAATAACCAAAGTAATGCTAAAGACTGTATCAAAAATACCACTAAAAATAATTTCTTTCTTTTTAATTTCAATAATTCACTTCTTAAGGCAGCAATCACTATAAAACACCACCTTTTTCTGTTAAGCTTAGAAATATTTCTTCCAACGTATGCTTCTCTTCTTCAATTCGATACACTGATATATCATGCTGTACTAATAAATGATTTATGTGAGAAATAAGGTGATCTTCTTGTTGATGCGTAACAAGACAATCACCTTCAAGTCTAAGATGAATTTGATGCTGTTCTAAAATTTGATGTGCCTTTACTACATCATTTACACGTATTTTCATTGATGCCTGACTTTTTTTGCGTAACACTTCAATTTTGTCTTGAAAAATAAGCTGTCCACTATTAATAATGCCCACTTGTGTTGCAATTTGATCCATCTCATTTAGCAAATGACTAGAAATAACAACTGTTATATCATATTGCTTTGGCAGTTGTTTGATGAGTTCACGAATTTCTTGAATCCCGGCAGGGTCTAATCCGTTTGTGGGTTCATCTAAAATTAACAATTTTGGATTTCCAAGTAGTGCCATCGCTATGCCAAGGCGTTGCTTCATTCCAAGTGAGTATTGTTTAACTAGTTTATCTTTTTGTTTCTCTAATCGAACAATACGCAATACCTCATCAATATTCTTTTTTGGTACTTGTAACATTTGCCGAATTACTTCTAGGTTTTCATGACCTGTTAAATGTCCATAATAAGATGGCGATTCAACAAGAGAGCCAACCTCTTTTAAAATATCTATTCGATTTGTTTTTAAATCTCGATTGAATACTTTAATATTACCTGTAGTTGGTTTTATTAATCCCAGTAACATTCTAATTGTCGTCGTTTTCCCAGCCCCATTTGGGCCTAGGAATCCATAAATTTCACCTTTACCAACTTGCATTTGTAATTGATTCACACTATTTACAGCTCCATATGTCTTTGTCAAATCTTCTGTTTCAACGATATATGTTCCCATTATTGGCACCTCTTTTTCTTGATTAAGCTATCATTTATTATGAAAGTTCTTGCTTAATCTTGAATTGAGCTGACCTTAAGTTTAGCTTAATTTTCTAACGGAAGCTGAAATGTAATTTTAGTACCTTTTCCTTTGGTGCTTTCTACTGCAATTTCTCCACCGTGAGCTACAATGATTTCCTTTACAATTGCCATTCCTAAACCTGAACCACTTTTCGGATCTGTATTTGTACCACGGAAGTATCGATCAAAAATATGTGGTAAATCATTTTCATTTATTCCGTCACCATTGTCCTCAATCGTAACTATGATGTATCCGGATGTTTGTTTTATACGAACTTGTATTACTGTTTTAACATCAGTATGAATGAGCGCATTATTCAATAAGTTTACTGTGACACGTTGAATTAATCCTTGATCTGCTTTTATAATTAGTTCTTCCTGAGGGCATTCAAATTCAATTAATCGATTCTCATATTGAGGCATATTCATAAATTCAATAATTGTTTCTCGGGTGAGATTCACAATATCTACTGTAGTTTTATGGATAGGTAACAACGCATTCTTCAATTGATATGTAAGTTTTAAATCATCAATCAATTTTTCAATATAAATTGATTTATTTTGAATTACTTCTGCATATTGGTACATTTCTTGTGCAGTAATTTTATACTCCCGATTCCCTATAACTTCACTATAGCCTTTAATAGAAGAAAGCGGTGTCTTTAAATCATGAGAGATGTTTATAATCCATTCTGCTCGCATCGTATCTAGTCTTTTTCTTTGAACGTTAATATCCTTTAGTTGATGTGATAACTGATTCAGATTTGTATACACCTCTGCATAGATTCCCTTTTCTTCCGGTACTTGTTTATATTGTCCTTGTTTTAATTTATTAATATGTTCAATTATCATGACAACAGGTTTTGACATATACCTTGCCACAATGTAAGCAAATAATAAAATACAAACTACTGTTACTCCTATTAACATTAAAATCCCATATGGATAGAAGCTAGATAAATTATTGAAGTTCAAATAGACAGATTTTCGCAATGCTTGGTTTGACGGGAAAGCGACAATGTAACTTTCTACTTGTGTACTTTTATCTAACTTACCCACAAACGTTGTATAATTCCCAATATCGTACTTATAGCGTAAAATCAAATCACTCGGAGTATAGTGAGTTGGTGTATTTTTAGGCTTATACATTTGAAATACTTCATCACTATTATGATTTAATACTTGTAACCATGCTCCATGTTCTTGCAAAAATTTTTTCCCTTTATTTGTTATAGAAATACTTCCATTTTCTACTGTGATTTCTTTTTGAAAAGCTAATACTGAGCCCTCTGGATCGTCCATTCCCTCACGGTTGTAAGTAAATACTAAATAACTAAAAGCAAAAAATTGAACGATTAGGATAAACATAATTAATCCTATTAATGAGGTAATATATAGTCTCGTGACCTTCCACTTCATCTTGCATCACCTTTTGTATTAAGTTTATATCCGAGTCCCCTTACTGTTACAAGGTAATGAGGTTTGGAAGGATTATCCTCTATTTTTTCTCTTAAATGTCTCATATGTACCATCATAATATTGTCATTCCCCAGATATGTTTCGCCCCAGACAGCTTCATATAAGCGGGCCTTACTAAAAATTTGATTTGGGTTTTTTATTAAAAATAGTAATATATTAAATTCTTTTGCTGTTAAAGTTAGTAATGTATCACCCCTTAACACTGTCCCTTGTGCCTCATCTATCGTAATGTCTCCAAACTGATACATAATCCGAGCCTTTTCTTGATATTGATTGCGTCGAAAAAATGCTTTCATCTTATATGCTACTTCTTTCGGACTAAAAGGTTTTGTAATGTAATCATCGCCACCTATACTTAATCCAAGTATTTTATCTAAATCTTCATTTTTCGCCGATAAGAAGAATATTGGAACGAATGTAAACTGTCTAATTTGCTGACAAACACTATATCCATCTAAATCTGGAAGCATAATATCTAATATGATAAGATCTGGCTGTACTTGCTTACATATGCGTATTCCTTCTTCTCCTGTTGTACACGTATAAATATGTTGAAACCCCTCTTTTTCTAAAACTGCTTCCAACAAATTTAAAATCTCTTTTTCATCATCTACTATAAGAATTTTTTTTGTATAAACATCTGGAATATTATGTATCATCTATTGCACCTCAATATCTTTCTAAATAATTTAAAATTAAATAGTGAACCGTATTACCTTAATTATTAATGTATCATTTTCATTCTACAGTAGAATAGTAATTTGAAAGTTTTCCCACTTATTTTAGGGGAGAAGTATCATTTTTTCGATATGAGTTCGTTTATTTTTTAACTGTAAGTACATGTTTGGTTTTCCTTTTATGAAAATTTCAAATTAAACATGCGTTATCTAATACAACACAATTTATAAAATCCAAGCATTTATTTACGCAACACAATTTACAGGAAAGAAGGTAAATACATGGATGTGACCCAACAATTTTCTTCTTATCTAAAACAAGAGAAAAAAAGTGAGAACACTATTCAGGGATACACATTAGTTATTAGGCAGTACATAAAATGGTTTGAAGATTCATACGACAGAAAATTTTAAAATTTGTACCAGCAAAATACCTTAGAGTACATCAACTATTTAAAGAATGTCAAAATGTTGAATGCTAGGACCATAAATCACAAGATTAGTGGTCTTGCCAAGTTTAATGAATTTTTAATAACGAAAGGTATTCAACAAGAACAGGTGATTTTTAAAACAGATATGATAAAGATTCAAAATGCTTATGCTTCTCCAACGAAAATTGTTGAATTAGATGTAAAGAAGTTTTTGCAGAGTGTACTAGAGGATAAGAACAAACGCAATTATGCAATTGTCATTCTCTTAGCATACACGGGAGTGCGTATTTCAGAGGCACAGCGAAATGAGCTAATGGATTTATCACGTTTATCAGAACGGGATTTAGTAACGTTCCATACCTTCTCTAAACATGATCTACATCTGATATTAAGGCATCGTAGAGGATATAATCGTTTAGGATTTGCGATTCAACTTGCATTAATTCGTTATCCTGGCTGGACTTTAATTGAGTATAAAGATATTCCTACATCAATAATCAACTATGTCGCGAGCCAGTGCACTTAATATTATAATTAATGCTATAAGCGTATGGAATACGGTCTATATCTTTCCCAAGTCCTGCAAAGTATTTAGAGGTGAAAAACTTTGAGTCTCTTGAGCAAATAATTATAATTCATCAGATATAGAAACTGACATACAAAAACGCTATCCTTTCTAATGATTCTATAGAAAGGATAGCGCATTTTTTATTTTAGGGGATGTTGTATTAGCTTGATAGCAATAAGGTGCTAGTTTATATATAATTCGATACTTTTTGAACAATGTAATGTATTGTGGACTCCATTTTCGAATCATCTATCTCGTCCTTATATTTATGATGAATGATTTGTTGCTTTTTAAGAACGTAATAATCAAAAAGTACTTGATATAAAGTCATATTGTTTTGAATTAAGATTGTAGGTTCAAAGAGCTTCCGCAGTAGTACATCGTCTTGGAGCAGAATAAGTGCTGGATTGATACTGTTGAACACTTCTTTTTCTATATGTTCCTCATAGAACTTTTTTAATTTATGATTTCGTTCGTTTTGAGCTTGTGTGATTTGCTCATATAGTACAGGAGCACTATGTTTTAAATCTAATATAAAGGTATCAGATATATAAAAAGCAATGAGTAATGACTGCTCAAATGTTTTTTGAAAACGCTCTCCGAACGGGACTGTTTCTTCAAAAATGGTTTGATCAATACTAGTAATATATTCGGCATAAATCTTGACGATGTATTGGATAATTTCATCTTTTGATGAGAAATATTTGTACATAGTTGCCTTGCTAATATCCATATAACGAGCAATATCATCTGTTCGTAACGGGCTTATACCTTGTTTTTTTACAATCGGTAATAATTTAAAAATGAGCTTTTTTCTCATTTCTGCTTGATTATCAATATTGTTATTTAACATAACAACCCTCCTTGCATTCATTTTATTATAAATTAATTTACGAACTCATACAAATTAAACTAATTGAACTAAAAACACTAAAATAGTTTACTTGTTATTAAGTGTATGCTATTCTCTGTTTACATCATCTTTTTGAAAGAAGGCGAACTTATGAAAAAGAAGCAACTAGGTTCACAAGGTTTAGAAGTAGCGGAAATTGGATTAGGTTGTATGGGAATGTCTGAATTTTATGGTCAAACAGATGAGACAGAGGCGACAAAAACAATTCATCGTGCTCTTGAACTTGGAATTACAATGTTCGATACAGCGGATATTTATGGATATGATGAAGAGGGAATGGGAACAAATGAAAAACTAGTAGGGAAAGCGTTACAAGAGGTTCGGCATGATGTGAAAATTGCAACGAAGTTTGGAGCGTTGCGAAATGAAACAAAGTCACTAGGATACAACGGTTCCCCTCAATATGTGAAGGAAGCATGTGAAGCAAGTTTAAAAAGATTAGGAACAGACTACATCGACTTATATTATTTACATCGCGTTGATCCGAATACACCAATTGAAGAAACTGTAGGTGCGATGGCAAAGTTAGTGCAAGAAGGAAAAGTGCGTTATATTGGACTATCTGAAGTAACGGTTGAACAATTAAAAACAGCTCATACAATTCATCCCATTTCAGCTGTTCAAACAGAATATTCCCTTTGGTCTCGCGAACCAGAGAAAGATATTTTACAGGCTTGTCGTGAATTAGGCGTTGGATTTGTTCCGTATAGTCCACTTGGTCGTGGGTTTTTAACGGGTAATATAACAAGTCGTGATCAATTAACACCTGATGATTGGAGATATTATAATCCACGTTTTTCAGAAGAAGCGTTTGCTTCTAATATGAAAATTGTCGAAGGAATTAAACAACTTGCGCTAAAGAAAGAATGCACACCTGCACAATTAGCACTTGCTTGGGTTGTTGCCCAAGGCGAAGGAATCGTACCAATTCCGGGTACAAAGCGAGTGAAGTATTTGGAACAAAATATAGCAGCTCTTGAAATTACTTTAACAGAAGAAGAACTAGCATATTTAAATACGATTGCACCAATTGGCGGTACGATTGGTAATCGATATTAAGAGTGGTAATTATATGAAAAATCAAATGGAGAAACGCATGGCTTCGAATTAAATAATATGTTTCATCTTTATATAACTATAACAAGAAAATGATTTTGTATACCCAATTTGAAATGTTAGATCCTAAAGGAGCGTAAAAACATGGAAAAATTTAAAGACATTCAAAATAATCATTTAGCATTAACACAATACTATCGATGGTATCAAGTATATGAAGTCCCATTTAACAAAGCACGTATTGACAATCAGTTAGATATTTTAGCGGAAGAAGTCGAAATTTTATCGCAAGCTGGAACGACGAAAGGTAAAATGGGTATAGAAGATAGATTAAGAATGTTTGAAGGATGGCAAAATGCGCATCATGTTGAAAACACATCAATTAAACAGTTGAACGATGAGGAACTTTCATTAGAAGCAGATATTCTTTATCAAAATATACGCCCAGATGATAGTAGATACAGCTACAGAATTCATTATTCAACAATCTTGAAACTTAGAGAGAATGACTTACCTCTTTTTACAAAGGTCCATTTAGAACCAATCGGTAATGTAGAAAATCCGCAATTTACATCTGCTTATGCAGAAAATAGAGCAAAATCATTTATGCATTACTGGTTATATTTAATGGAAACAGTATCTGTGGACGGTGACAAATTCCAAGAACTACTAGCAGAACAATTTGAATTGAATTTAAGCACAGGTTCTAAAATCGATACATTAAAAGAATTTAACGAATGGTTGGCAACCGTTTCGAATCAAGTGAAACAAAGCGGACATTATCCGAAAAATTTCTCAGTTACAGAAAATGCGGATAACACGATACATGTTTCCGTAGATTTTGAATGGGAAGGTATTTCCGTTGAGAATAAACCGATGGTTGCAGAAACACATCATGAATGGGTACTTGAAAATAATTTAGATGAGCGATTTGCTCGTATGAAAATGATGAAAGTAACTCAAACAAAGCCATTTCAAACAGTAGAATAATTTAAAATATAGTCCTAATACGAACAAAATAAGAAAATTGTACGTTAAGGTCCCATTTAAATAAAAATCACCGATTTCTTGTACGTTAAAAAGTCGGTGATGCTTGATGTTTTTTTATTGTAATATTCATAAAAGAAACGGAACAATAAAATCGGAAAATTAGAAGGTAAAGCAGGAGGGGAGTCGATTATTATGGAGAAATCAAATAAAGCGTTTAGCGAGGCATTAGTAAAATCGTTAAGAGGAGAACGAGGGCATCTTCCCGTCAAGAATGCTTTGTCGGATATAGACGTGGTTCTTGCGGGAAAACGCAGAGAGGAACTACCTTATTCTATTTATCAATTAGTGAAACACATGACTTACTGGCAAGATTTTCTCTTATTAGCTGCTCAGGGGGAAAAACCTGAACTGCCTGCTCATGTAGGAGAGAGCTGGCCTGAAGAAGAATGTCCTGGCAGTGAGGAAGAGTGGAAACAGACGATTCAGTATTTTCTTCAGGGGATTGAACAGGCATGCACGATTGCCCAAACGGTTCAATTGGACGAACCATTGGAGAGCTGGTCTGGTGAAACCCCAGGCGGTGTGCTACGCAATATTGCATCTCACAATTCCTACCATTTGGGAGAAATTGTACTGATTCGCAGATTATTTAGTGCTTGGCCACCGCCAACAGGCGGATATCCGGTCTAAACAAGGTTAGGGGTTGAATCCTTTCCTTTGAATTGATTCAATATAGTTATATTGCGGATATTAAGTAAATTTTTGAGGAAATGGAAAGTTGTAAGAAGAGTTGAACGCTATTATGTGAGGAGATACCACCTGCTTTAACAGGTGGTTTTTTCCTTTACTGTTAGTTCAGGTAAAGATAAACAATAAAAAAATCATGAATTGACTTCTATATTTTTAGATATGAATAATAACTTTGCGATCTACAACAAGAACCCTGTGATTACCCCTATAAGCATGAATACAAGAGACCGAGTAAAATCGGTCTTTTTGTATTCATTATCTACCCTAGTGCTCTGTAGCGTGGTATTTTTTCATATGAAGGTGTATATTTAGGTACAGGTAAAAGAAAGGCGGTGAATCTGTTACTAAAAACAGAATAGGTTTAGTAGCAGAAAACAATGAACAACTACAAATTAACAATTCAATATGACGGCGGCCGCTATAAAGGTTGGCAGCGTCTCGGGAATAACGATAATACCATTCAAGGAAAAATCGAAAGCATATTATCAGAAATGATCGGAAGAGAAATTGAAATTATTGGCTGCAGCAGAACCGATGCAGGTGTGCATGCTTTGAATCAAATCGCTAACTTTAAAAGTGATGAGAATTTGGCAGAACATAAAGTGAAAAAATATTTAAATCAATACTTACCAAATGATATTAGTGTTACGAACGTGGAATTAGTTTCGGAGCGTTTTCATGCCCGCTACAATTCGAAAGCGAAAACGTATTTATATAAGATTTGGAATGAGGAACATACGAATCCATTCATGCGTAAGTACAGCATGCATGTTGGAAAAAAGTTAAATATTGAACGCATGAAAAAAGCAGCTCAATATTTAATCGGTTCGCATGATTTTACGGCTTTCTCTAATGCTAAGTCGAAGAAAAAATCTATGGTTCGTGAAATCTACTCGTTAGATGTAACGGAAAAGGATGGCTTCGTCCAAATTAGAGTGAGCGGAAACGGATTTCTTCACAATATGGTGAGAAAGATTGTTGGGGCGTTAATAGAAGTTGGATTAGGCCAGTTAGATGCTGAAGCAATACCACAAATTTTAGAGGAAAAACAACGAAATCAAATCAATTGTCTTGCTGATGCGAGCGGGTTGTATTTGGAGAAAATTGATTTTTAGGGAGAAATAAAGACCGTTCTTTCGGAACGGCCTTTATTTTTTTGCACTTATAGAAACTTCTAAGATTACGTATTGAGCCCATACTTTTTCAATCGATATTGCAAGTTCTGCCTACTCAAACCTAAATATTTTGCGGCTTGCGAGATATTTCCATTATGCTCGCTAAGAATTTCAATAATATATTCTTTTTCCATTTCTTTTATTGTGTTCTTTAAAGTTCTAGAAGTGTGATCTGAGTTTTCTATTTCCCAATTAGCTAGAGGAGGATGAATGTTGCATTCATTTTTTGTTAGCTCATAAAAACGGGTTGGGAGATGGGATGTTGTAATCACATCTTCATCTTCAATTAAGTTCATAGAGCCTTCAATGATGTGCTCTAATTCGCGTATATTCCCAGGCCAATCGTGTTTATAGAAAAAATCAATTACGCTGTCATCCACAGCTTGTACTCGTAAACCAAACTGCGTATTATATTTTTCAATAAAGCGATGAAGAAGCGATAAGATGTCTTCTTTACGCTGTCTTAAAGGTGGGAGAAATAAAGTAACGACGCTTAATCTGTAATATAAATCTTTTCGCAGGCGATTATGCGTGATAGCTTCAATCGGATCTTCATTAATTGTGGCTATGATGCGAACGTCTACTTCTTTTTCTTGTGTTCCTCCGATTCTTCGTATTGTTTTATCTTGGATTGCACGCAACAATTTAGCTTGCAGGGCTGGGCTTAACGAGTTAATTTCATCTAATAATAAAGTTCCTCCATGTGCTTCCTCAAATAAACCTGGTTTATCGATTGCCCCTGTAAAAGCTCCTTTATTTGTACCGAATAATAAGCTTTCCATTAAAGTTTCAGGAATGGCCGCGCAATTTTGCGAGATAAAAGGATTTCCGGCACGCTGGCTTTCATGATGAATACTTTGTGCAAATAGTTCTTTTCCAGTTCCTGTTTCTCCCACGATCAGTACAGAAGAAGAGGTGCGTGTTACTCTTTTTGCTTCTGCAATAACAGATTGAATAGCGTTAGAATTACCGATTATATGATTGAAGGTAAATTTAGTATGATGCCCTCGAATAGAGCTGTCTTTACTAGTTTGTTTGAATGGAGGAATCTCCTTTACGATTTCAATAGCGCCTTTAATTTTCCCATTTCTCACTATAGGAAAGGTATCATTAATCGTTGTAATTTCTTGCCCTTTATTATTAAAATACGTTTGCTTTATATTTTTCCTCGCTTTTCCAACTGTTAATGCCTCGATAAGAGTACTATTTTGGTTTGCTTCAAATGCAAATACTTCTAAAAGATTTTTATATAGTACATCTTTATGATCCATCGATTCAATTTCCATCATTTTGCGATTATAGATGATTGTTTTGCCTTCTTCGTTAATCATGTGAATCCCAATATCAATTTCATTCAGTAATGTTTCATATAACGTATTCATTTCAACTAATTTTTTGAAATTGATTTCTTCTGTATACATGTTTCATCTTCTCCTTGTTATACCCTATGAAGACTGATTTTTCTTAATTTTAATAAAATTTTTGCGGTTATGCAAAAAAAATTTGCGCTTTTAATCTTAAAAATCTGTAAAGGAGAAGAAAGGTTTTGCGTGGAATGCAGATTTTTTCAGTACGAACTCTTAATTCCAGGTAAGAAACTAGGTTGGTACATATCTTGCATGAATAGTAGTTGAATCCTATAAACTTGGAGGTGGATCAATAGAGTTACATGAGCACTTAATAAGAAAGAGGGGTTTAAAAGATGAAAACAGTGATAGAAAACGTGTACAGTCCTTGTTATGGCAGAGTTGCAAAATTATTTATTAATGAAAGCTCCTATGTTTATGAGTGGGAGAAATTAGCTTTAATTGAAACCATGGATGAGCGGAAAGTAGAAGTTAAAGTGGGAATCAGCGGCTATGTGGAATTGCTAGAAGTAGAAGAAGGACAAGTTATCACGAATGAAACATTATTAATAGCAGTTAGGGATGATTTATTAATTACAGGAAGTGATTGATACAGTCTTTCTGGATAATGTACCGTTTTCTAAGAGTCTTTTAAACAATTGTAGTAAATGATAAAAAATTTTTCGTAGCAACTATTTATCGTGTGATAAGTATTTCCTTGGATTGGGAGATTTTCTTTTGAAAAATCTCCCTCTTGTTACAAGTTGGTAGTAATAATGAGAATGCACTTTATTCTTTTTATATTATTTTTAAAGCGTTTACATTTTTGCCTAGGGGGGTTCATATGGAAAAGCAAAACCAGGAGTTAAAGCGAGAGTTAAAAAGTCGACACATATTTATGATTGCACTTGGAGGGGTTATTGGTACAGGGCTTTTCTTAGGATCTGGCTATACAATTCATGAAGCTGGACCAGGCGGTGCACTTGTCGCGTATCTTGTTGGGGGCTTTGTTATGTATTTAACGATGCTCTGCCTTGGCGAATTAGCAGTTGCCATGCCGAATGCAGGATCTTATCAAATGTATGCTACAAAGAATATTTCGCCTGCGGTAGGTTATGTAGTCGGTTGGATGTCATGGCTAAACTGGGCTGTTACGATAGGGATTGAGCTAATCGCAGTGAGCATTTTAATGAAGCGCTGGTTTCCGCATGCTCCATCTTGGATTTGGTGCGTTGCTTTTGCAGTACTTCTTTTTGCTATTAATGCATTATCATCACGGAGTTTTGCAGAGGTTGAGTTTTGGTTTGCGGGTATTAAAGTCATTACGATTATTGCGTTTATTATTTTAGGCGGTGCAGCGATGTTTGGTTTTTTACATATGAAAGGAAATGAAGCAGCACCGATGCTTTCAAACTTTACGGATCACGGGGGACTGTTCCCGAATGGACTGAAAGCGATTCTAGTTACAATGATTGCCGTCAACTTCTCCTTTCAGGGAACTGAAATTGTTGGGATTGCGGCTGGAGAGAGTGAAAATCCAGAGAAAACAGTTCCGAAAGCAATTAATAACACGGTTTGGCGTATATTCGTTTTCTTTATCCTTTCAATGTTTATACTTGCTGGCTTATTCCCATGGCAACAAGCGGGGTTAGTGGAAAGCCCGTTTGTAGTTGTATTTGATAAAATTGGGATTCCATATGCCGCAGATATTATGAACTTCGTTATTATTACAGCGGTGCTATCAGTAGCAAATTCTGGCTTATATGCAACTTCACGTATGCTGTGGTCTATGTCGAGCCAAGGGTTGATTAGTCCGATTTTTGGGAAGTTATCTAAAAAGGGTGTTCCTATTTATGCATTAATCGCAAGTACGATTGTTGGTTGTCTGTCATTATTATGTGGTATATATGCAGAGGATACAGTTTATTTATGGCTTCTTTCCATTGCAGGATTCGGTGCAATACTAGTTTGGGCATCGATTGCTTTATCAAACCTTTTAGGTAGAAGAAAGTATGTAAAACAAGGCGGAGATATTAAGGATTTGAAATTCAAAACGCCGTTATATCCGCTTGTGCCTCTTCTTTCTTTCGTATTAAATATGATCGTAATTGTGAGCATGGCTTTCATCCCAGATCAACGTATGGCATTGTATTGCGGCATTCCGTTTATGTTAGTATGCTTACTGTTTTATCATTTTTCTAAGAATAAAAAGGCGAAACAGGTTGAAGAAACGACCGAAAAAGAAGTACACAGCCTATAATCAAAACAAAGAAAATCGGTGCATGTTGCGCCGATTTTCTTTGTTATTTGTGTGGAATGAGTTATTCTTCTTTCTCCGACTTGTGTTTCATCGCAATTAATTTTTCCTTTACTAATTCTACTGCAATTGCATCATCTAAGTATCCAATAGGAAATACGTAATCTGGAATAATATCTGTTGATAAAACGAAATAGAGCAAGGCACTTCCGATAGTTGCTCGTTCTTGCGATGGAATCGTTTCTTTGCAAAATTGATGATACATATCTGTAAGTTGATCAATGAACGGACCTGTGCTATCAAGTTGTTGCAATTTTGTTGAGAATCCTTCGTGAATAAGACGGGTGCCTTCTGTTGTTTTCGCATAGCGCTCGTAATTTTCAAGTTCTTGTTTTACACGAGTTGTTGTGTACTTGTAATCAAATAAGTTAGAGGATTGTAATGTGTTTTGAATGGCATCAATTGATGTATACATTTCAGTCTGGGGTTCAGTAGTTTGGTGAGGCTGTTTAGCGTACGTTGCATCATATAAAAACTGTATAGGAATTTGGAGACATTCCGCAAACTTTTGAAGATGCTTTTTCTTCGCTTGTTGCTTTCCGTTAATAATTCGTGAAATGGTGGAAGGATCAATATCGGTTAGCGTTCCAAACTGCCGCATCGATAATGAACGCTCTTGTAACAATTCTTTTAATACCGTACCGAGTTGATGATTTATATTTTGAGTAGACATAGGTTTAGGCGCTCCTTTTTGTTTCTGAAATGTTGATATTTTATTAAAAGTATATGAAACAGACAGGCACAGTTTCTCAATATTTGCATACGATGCAATAAAAAGTGCAATAAAGGAGTGCTTATTGATGTATATAACAAGTTTACTTCCCATTCTTTTTATTGGGATTGCTTCAAATTTAGATAATGCAGGTGTAGGCATTGCTTATGGAATTCGGAGGATTCATATCTCATGGTCCAACAATTTTATCATAGCTTTCTTCGGTTTTTTCTGTACCCTTTTGGCAGGTTTTCTTGGGAGTTGGCTTTCTTTATTTATTTCAAGTGCTGCCGCTAATGTGATTGGTGCTATCATACTTGGGAGTATTGGTGTATTGGTATTATGTCAGCCGCTATTTAGTAAAGAGGAAGGAGAAAGAAAGCAAAGCAATGTGCTGATGCGTATTTTACGTAATCCAGAAGCAGCTGATTTTGATGAGTCTAAAACAATTGGCTTTACAGAAGCAATTGTACTTGGCGTTGCATTATCCATTAATAACATTGCAGGTGGTTTTGATGCAGGTGTGACAAACTTGAATTTGTGGATAACGGCTATAATTTCAGGTTGCTTTAGCTTCTTATGTGTTAGGTTTTGTTCGTATATCGGTAAAAAATACTTAGCGCTGTATCTAGGGAAATGGGCAACTATCATTGCTGGAGCTTTGCTTATTATCATTGCAGTTAAGCAGCTTTTGTGAAAGATATATGGAAAAGATGACATAAACCCGTGTTTTTAGGGGAGGCGAGAGCATCTGGCCGCGCATAGAAGCGGTCAAGTTGTATTTTGTTAGAGTAAATCGGTTCTACCGCTCGTTAAGTAACGAATAATACAATTTTCTACCATTTCCTCGGAAATACAACAAACCATTGCATATGTCGACGACCTTTTATTTATACTAACATAGACTTTAGGTAAAGGAAGGTGTTAGTATGGGACGCGGTAAATCCTTTGATCATAAGAAAAAAGGACATGATCATCAACCTCCAAAAGGTGCGTATATTCATAAAGATGTAAATGAACATACGTTAGAAGAGGAAGAATTACCAGTGAATATTGAAACGTATAAAAATAGTTTGAAAAAACATTAAAAGCACCTGAAAAGGTGCTTTTTTCTACTTACCGAATATCTTCAAATAATTGTTCCGTTTCTTCATACATTTCATAGTCGCTTAGTACTTGAATACAGCGCCATTTTAACTCTTCAATATTTTGTTCTAAATCTTCAGGGATTAAATTTTGAATGTCTTCTAATTCGATGCCAAAATGGACAATTTCTAATACTTTATCATCAATACTGCGGTCCATTAACAATTCCAGTACGTCTAGATTAAATATGTATCGATAGGCTTCATCAAGGGAAACAACTTTTAATTTTAAACTTTCAACGATGCTTAATACAAAAAGAAGGATGGTCTTCTCGAGAACTGCCTGATCTTCTGTTTGAAGGATGAGTTTCATGAGCACCTCCATTTTATTCAGGATACTTTCCGTAAGAGCAAGTTAGTTAACCATTTAAATCTCTAAATGGAAATACACTAGGCTGTACTATACTATTCGGAGGTGTAAGGTGAATATGCACAATTATATTGAAAAAAGCGTCGTTTCCGACGCTTTTTAGAAAATACTCCAACCTTCTTGTTCAGAAAGTAATTCTAATATTTTAAATCCAGCAAGGCTATTTCCGTTTTCATCTAGTGCAGGACCGAAAATACCAATACCCATTTCACCTTTTACACATCCTAAAATCCCGCCAGCTACACCACTTTTCGCTGGGATCCCAACGCGAATTGCAAATTCTCCAGATTCGTTGTACATGCCACAAGTTACCATAAATGTTTTACAAATTTTTGTAATGTGTTTCGGGATAATTTGCTTCTTATAATATGGGTCGTAACCATCCATTGCAAAAATGAGTCCAATACGAGCTAAGTCGATGCAGCTTACTTCGATTGCGCATTGGCGTGTGTATAGGTCCATTAACTCTTCGATATCTCCATCAATGATGTTGTTTTGCTTCATATAATAACAAAGAGAACGATTTAAATAAGCCGTTTCTAATTCAGAGATGGCCACCTTAGAAGAGTAGTTAATGGAAGGGTTAGCTGTAATCTCACGAACAAAGTTAAGGATACGTTCCATTTTCTCTTCATTAGAATTTCCTGAGATTATACTTGTAATTGCTAATGCCCCGGCATTAATCATTGGATTTAATGGTTTAGATGGGCTTGTTGTCTCTAGCTTAATAATAGAATTAAAAGGATCACCAGTTGGTTCCATCCCAACTTTAGAAAATACATATTCTTCACCGCAATCTAAAAGTGCGAGTGCAAGTGTAATTACTTTTGAAATACTTTGAAGTGTAAAGAGAATCTGGGATTTTCCAGCATGAACGTAATGGCCGTCTTTATGATAAATTGCGATTCCTAAGTCATCAGGATTTGCGTTTCCTAACTCAGGAATATACGTTGCAAGCTTACCTTGTTTCGTATAGGGCTGAACTTGATCTAATAATTGTTGTAAGTTGTTAGTCTCGATACACTGCATAATAAAACACCCCTAGTTGTATTAGTCATTAAATTTAACTTGCCCGACAAGCCATGGAAATAAATAATAACATGAAATAGAGGAATGATAAAATGAAACTTCTATTCATTTCCTTTATATAAAGGAAATGAATAGAAAACCCTCTTTTTTAGGTGGGCGAGAGCGTCTGGCCGCGCATAGAAGCGGTCAGGGCCTTTTTCTGCCACGCTCGAAGTTTAAAACAAAGAGAGACAACAAGAGCAGGTCATGTTGTTTTGTGCATAACTACGATTTAGATGTCGAAAAGTCAAAATGAATTTTATATAGATTACATAAAGGAAAATAAATTAATAAAAAAATTGAGCATAATAACTACACATCTATACAACTATATGTTATTATGTTTTTGTAATAGAAAGCGTTTTCTAAAACATATTTATAATTGGTAACGATTTCATAATTTTGGATAGGGGGAATTCGGATGTTGCAGTTTTTACAACGTATTGGTAAAGCGTTAATGCTCCCAATTGCAGTGCTACCAGCGGCAGGTCTATTGCTTCGCTTAGGGCAGCCTGACGTATTTAATATTCCTGTTATGGCGCAAGCCGGTGCAGCAATTTTTGATAACTTAGCACTTATTTTTGCAATTGGTGTTGCAGTTGGCTTGTCTGTTGATGGCAGCGGTGCCGCAGCTCTTGCAGGTGCGATTGGTTATGAGGTTTTGAAAAATACGACTGATACGTTAAGTAAAGGGTATTCAGCGGCAGAGTTAAACGATAAATTAAATAGTGTGCAACATTTAGTTGGTTCTGTGGATCCATCTAAAATGGCGGATACTTTAGGACAGATTGCGAAAGCGGCAACGTTAGCACCGAAAATTAATATGGCTATTTTAGGTGGTATTATTGCTGGTGTGGTTGCAGGATTACTGTATAACAAATTCTATAAAATTAAATTGCCAGAATGGTTAGGATTCTTTGCTGGTAAGCGTTTTGTACCGATTATTACAGCTGTAGTTATGCTTTTATTAGGTTTGGTATTTGGACAAATTTGGCCAACAATTCAAAGCGGTATCGATGCAGTGGCGCATGGTATTGTTAACTTGGGAGCGATTGGTGCAGGACTTTTCGGTCTATTAAACCGTTTATTAATTCCAATTGGTTTACACCATGTAATGAACACATATTTCTGGTTTGTATTTGGTGACTTTACAAATGCAGCAGGAAATGTTGTAAATGGCGACATTGCTCGTTTCTTTGCGGGAGATCCAAGTGCGGGTATGTTTATGACAGGTTTCTTCCCAATCATGATGTTTGGTTTACCAGCGGCATGTTTTGCGATGATTGCAGCAGCAAAGCCAGAAAAGCGTAAAGCAGTTTCAGGTATGTTAATTGGTCTTGCCTTAACTTCATTTTTAACTGGTATTACAGAACCAATTGAATTCTCATTCATGTTCTTATCACCAGTATTATATGGAATTCATGCTGTATTAACAGGTCTTTCTTTATTTATAACAACAAAGCTTGGCATTCACGATGGTTTCTCATTTAGTGCTGGTGCAATTGACTACGGTATTAACTTCGGTATTGCAACAAAACCAGTATTATTAGCAGGTGTCGGCTTAGTTTACGCAGCAATTTATTTCTTCGTATTCTATTTCTTAATTAAGAAATTAAACTTAAAAACGCCTGGTCGTGAAGATGATGATGAGTTATTAGAAGAAGGAACAACTACAGCAGGAGAAGCTGGTTCCATTGGTGAAACATATGTCGCAGCGTTAGGCGGAAAAGAAAATTTAGCTGTTATTGACAACTGTGCTACTCGTCTTCGCCTGCAAGTAAAAGATGCAAGCTTAATAAATGAACAAGCATTAAAACGTGCCGGTGCAAAAGGTGTTATGAAATTAAGTGATACAAGTGTACAAGTTATCGTTGGAACAAACGTTGAGTCTGTTGCTGATGATATGAAGAAACACGTATAAGGAATATGAAAACCCTCATTGATAAAAATTAACGGGTTTACTTTAGAGGCGCAAACAGTTATAAAACATGCAAAAGCGTATTAGAAATCATATATGATTTCTAATACGCTTTTTTGTTATAATATCAATGTTTATATGAAATTCCCGCTTCATTTAACAAGCTAATTCGTATAAGAAACCGCCCAATTGTATCGTGAAGGATATTGAACCAGATTATGCTTTTCACAAACAGTGATGTATGAATGAGGACTTCACTCCCTTTGATCATCTTGCGCACCTACTATAACTTTTGTTTGACAATGAAAACCAAGGGCAAAGAAAAATTAACTCCTGCTCAACAACTAGAATTAATTAACAAACAAGTTACAATCAACGATATACTATATTTCAAGTAAAGACGTCATTTCATTAAGAAAATATGGATTCTTATGATAAGTATCATATAAACATAAGAAATACTTATCGGATATTATAATAAACGTATATTATACTTATTGTATTTGTGATGTAAAATAAAAGAGTGGTTGGAAAATATTCCTAAAAAATATTTGTTATAGGAGAAAACGTGCCTAAATTTCGATTCATAATGGGGGAGATTATATGATTCTTGGTTTACATCACGCTCAGATTACTATTCCAAAGGGCGCTGAAAAAGAGGGGAAAGATTTTTATTGCGGAATTCTCGGTTTATCTGAGATAGAAAAGCCCGAATCACTAAAGGGGCGCGGAGGATTTTGGTTAAAAGTCGGAGATAGAGATGTACATATAGGTACAGAAGATGGTTTTGACCGTTCAAAAACAAAAGCTCATTTAGCTTACCAAGTCGATGATATCTCACACTGGAGAAATGTGTTAGAAAAAAACAACATTCAAATCCTTGAAGGAGTACCAATACCAGGTTTTGAACGTTTTGAGTTCAGAGACCCATTCGGAAACAGAGTGGAAATGATTCAAGCAATTTAGATGCTAAATAAAATAAAAATGACAAAGAGCTTAGGGAATTTCCTAAGCTCTTTGTGTGTAATTCATACTGTGAATTTATTTGATATTTATTTACGATTTATAATAAGAAACGGTATGTTTTTTATCATTTTGCAACCTAAAAGTAAACCCGTTAGATAAAAATGAGGTTTTTTTTCATTACAAATGTAACGGCTATCTTGCATTTTTGGTGCTCTTTTTTATTTTTTTGTGCATGGCATTGGTAAAATACTGGTTGCGTGATAAAGTAAGATGTGAAATGAGCAACTATGTGAAAAGGCAGGTTTTTATCGTTATGAAATCTCGCAGACCGATTGTATATATCAAACGCACGATTATTCTCAGTCTGTTGTTTGCCCTTGTATATTGGGGATATACGAAAGTTACTTCCCGTGATAAAGAAAAGGCAACGTTACAAGCAGTAAAAGAAGAAAAAAGAGAAGTGAAAAAAGAAGAAGTAAAGAAAGAAGTTGTAGAGAAACCAAAAGAAGAAGTGGTAGCTGAGCAACCTCCGCAAGAAATCAATAATAATGCCCAGTTAGATGAGTATATGAAGAGTAAAAACTTTAGCGGCACAGCGGTTGTTGTGAAAAATGGAAAGGTTCTTTTGAACAAAGGATATGGACTTGCCAATCAAGAAAAAAATGTTGCTAATAATTCAGAGACATCCTACTATATTGGTTCCATTACAAAAGCTTTTGTCGCAACTTCTATTATGCAATTGAAAGAACAAAATAAATTAAACATACAAGATACTGTCGCAAAATATATTCCTGATTTTCCAAGGGGTGGTGAAATTAAATTAGTGCACCTTCTTACGCATACATCAGGGATTCCAGAGTACAGCGAAGGATCAGAGAATATCACACATGAGGAATTAATTAGAAGAATAGGAAAACAAAAATTGGCATTCCCGCCTGGATCACAATGGAAGTACTCCGATTCTAATTATTCCGTGCTTGCATATATTGCCGAGAAAGTGAGTGGACAATCCCTTCAAGATTATATTCAGAAGAACATTTTTGAAGTAGCGGGTATGAAACACTCAGGATTTGGTGATCAGTTCCAACAAGGAAAATATCCATCTACTGGTTATAAAATTGTAGATAATAAAATGACAACACCAGCTTTACCAAGTATGTCGCAATTATTAGGCTGCGGTGATATATACACAACTGCATATGATTTATATTTATTTGATCAAGCTTTATTTGCAGGAAAGCTGATTTCAAGTGATAGTTATCATCAAATGTTTACAGCAGTTAAAAAGGATTATGGTTTTGGTTGGTATGTGGACCCTGGCAGTTACTCAAATCATGGCGTTATGCCAGGATGGAATTGTTTAAATAGTTTTAGTAAAGATGGAAATACGTATGTTGTGTTATTATCTAATATTCAAAATAACATTAAGTCGTTTGGCGTTGTAAGTAATGATATTTATACGATGGTACGGCATGTGGAAGGTTAGAAAGCTATCTTACGAGATAGCTTTTTTTATATTTTTAGGTGGAAATCTTTGTGAATAAAAAGTTGTTATAAAAACCCTCTTCTTTTTAGAGGGGGACTGAAAAAACCTCGTGATGATTGTGTAACAGTTTCTGTAGAGGAGTTAGTTCCACAACATCATTTCCAAGACTATCTTTTTTTGTTGTAAAAAAAGCTTCTAAAACCATTGTTATTCTAAAGAAAGCGGAGTATCCACGGAGATTCTCAGTTTAGTATAAAACTTTATATAAAAATGCATTAGTTATAAGAAAATGAGCTGTATTGTTCCTCTTTTTATAGTAAAGGAGGGATTAATCAATGAACGAGTACATGAAACAGCGCGGTATTGGAGCGGTGGCATAAGGATGATGAATATGGAGGTGTGCGAGTATGCAAAGTCAACTTTCGTTTGCTGATATATTCGGGACTTTCGGCTATATAGCACGAAGCACAATAGGGAGGCTCTTGCAGCGGAGCAAGGAAGCCTGTAAGGAAAAAATAGAAGAAAGCGGGCTAAGGAGGACAAGTAATGACTATGAAAGAAAAAGCGCAATTACGTGGTTTCTGGACACATAAGCAAACGGGTGAGCATATCGCTATAACGCGTGTGATAAACTTTAGCACAGTTTATATCAGTAAGTTGGATTTGCTAGGAAATGAACTTGGGCCGAAAGAAATTATGTTACTGCGAGATGTAAAGGCGGACTATGTGAAAGGCAAGCATTAGGAGGAACAATGGACAGAAAACAAATATTCATCGATGTTTTACTACATAAAGGGATTTATAAGGAAGAAAATACAGGGCGGCAGCTTTATGAAATGAGTGAGCAGGAGTTATGGAATCTATTGAAAGGCGTTGAAGAAAACTACAACCAATCGAACATGGAATTTACGAAGTGACTTTGTTGCTAGCAGGATCCAAAGGAGGTAAGTTATGAGAAAAGAAACTGTGGTGCAAGTGCAAAGTGAAATCGAAGCCGTAGAGAGCGAGATTCATAAGTTGGAGTACCATCTAATCGGATTGAATAGTGAGAAGCAGAAGACAAAACACAAGTTGCATGAATTGAAGACAAGAATGAAAGAATTGAAGAATTACCAATTAAAGAAAAAAAGGAATAGGAAGTGTAGTTAATGATTAAATTCACAATACTAACTGAACTTGTCGTACGGTGCTCTTGATTTAATGATGATATATTTTTATTAGTAAGAGGTAGCGAAAAGGGCTTCTCACGTATCCAGATAATGATACAACTGTAACACTTCATATTGGTCTTCCAAATATACCTAATTAGGTATCATTTTTTAAAATTATGTAGCTTTCTCCCGCTTCAATCCATTCTTTGGTACATTGAAAGATAGATTTCCCTTATTTTTTATCGTGCTCATATAACTTCTAATTCGTAAATAATTGCGAACACCATATTCACTCCGGAACGAACCACTTATTTTTTGTCGCAGGTTTTTCGAGCTAACAGATTCATTTTCTAATGATGATTGGCAACACGAACACATTGTCACAGGATGAACAATCACACGATCTGGATGTTCCATTTGGAAAAGTGTATGACCTTTATGACCAGGTTGATTGCCCGTTTTACGTCCTGTTTTTTCACGCAGACTTTTCGTTGGTTGGTTTTTATAACCCATCCAATGATGATGGTTTATGACTATTTTTTGAATTTTTTGCGCGAAATTCTAGTTCGCTAATTCGTTTTTCAAACTGTGAACAAATGTAACGACAGCATCTGAACCTTTCTCATACGCTTCCCAAATAACTGATTTATCGATCATACACGTCACTTCCTGTAACCTGATATGTCTAGCATTAACAGGAATTTCAAAAGGTAAACCACGAAATGAAAATATTAAACAGCTAAATCATAGGGGTAGCTAAGTAGTTACAAAAAAATTATAGAACATTTTTATTTTTTTCTATTTCCTTTCACTTAGTAGAGTAAGAGCCTAATTTAATTACATTATTAAATTAAGTTCTACTAATAAGAAAAAGGGAGAGAATATTATGGATTTAGCGGTATTAGCAGTACAAACATGGTTATATGATCATTATCGCACTGTAGATGGCTTTCAACCACCACTTTTAAATGGTAAAACAGGTTGGTCAACTATGTATGCTTTAACAAGAGCTCTGCAACATGAATTGGGTATTACTACACTTGCAGATGCATTCGGTCCAACTACAGCTTCTAAATA
>NZ_NVOY01000027.1 GCF_002551005.1 Bacillus pseudomycoides | reverse complement strand
TTGCTTCATATTATATGGTTAAGTCCTCGATCTATTAGTATTCGTCAGCTCCACGTGTCACCACGCTTCCACCTCGAACCTATCAACCTGATCATCTTTCAGGGATCTTACTAGCTTAACGCTATGGGAAATCTCATCTTGAGGGGGGCTTCATGCTTAGATGCTTTCAGCACTTATCCCTTCCGCACATAGCTACCCAGCTATGCCCTTGGCAGAACAACTGGTACACCAGCGGTGCGTCCATCCCGGTCCTCTCGTACTAAGGACAGCTCCTCTCAAATTTCCTACGCCCACGACGGATAGGGACCGAACTGTCTCACGACGTTCTGAACCCAGCTCGCGTACCGCTTTAATGGGCGAACAGCCCAACCCTTGGGACCGACTACAGCCCCAGGATGCGATGAGCCGACATCGAGGTGCCAAACCTCCCCGTCGATGTGGACTCTTGGGGGAGATAAGCCTGTTATCCCCGGGGTAGCTTTTATCCGTTGAGCGATGGCCCTTCCATGCGGAACCACCGGATCACTAAGCCCGACTTTCGTCCCTGCTCGACTTGTAGGTCTCGCAGTCAAGCTCCCTTATGCCTTTGCACTCTACGAATGATTTCCAACCATTCTGAGGGAACCTTTGGGCGCCTCCGTTACTTTTTAGGAGGCGACCGCCCCAGTCAAACTGCCCACCTGACACTGTCTCCCGGGTCGATAAGACCCGTAGGTTAGAATTTCAATACAGCCAGGGCGGTATCCCACCAGCGCCTCCACCGAAGCTAGCGCTCCGGCTTCAAAGGCTCCCGCCTATCCTGTACAAGCTGTACCAAAATTCAATATCAGGCTACAGTAAAGCTCCACGGGGTCTTTCCGTCCTGTCGCGGGTAACCTGCATCTTCACAGGTACTATAATTTCACCGAGTCTCTGGTTGAGACAGTGCCCAAATCGTTACACCTTTCGTGCGGGTCGGAACTTACCCGACAAGGAATTTCGCTACCTTAGGACCGTTATAGTTACGGCCGCCGTTTACTGGGGCTTCAGTTCAGAGCTTCGCTTGCGCTAACCCCTCTCCTTAACCTTCCAGCACCGGGCAGGTGTCAGCCCCTATACTTCGCCTTACGGCTTCGCAGAGACCTGTGTTTTTGCTAAACAGTCGCTTGGGCCTATTCACTGCGGCTTTCCGTTAAGAAAGCACCCCTTCTCCCGAAGTTACGGGGTCATTTTGCCGAGTTCCTTAACCAGAGTTCTCTCGCACACCTTAGGATTCTCTCCTCGCCTACCTGTGTCGGTTTGCGGTACAGGCACCTTTTATCTCGCTAGAAGCTTTTCTTGGCAGCGGGGAATCAAAGACTTCGCTCCATAAGGAGCTTCCCCATCACAGCTCAGCCTTCGCGGTAAGCGGATTTGCCTACTTACCAGCCTAACTGCTTGGACGTGCTCAACCAATCGCACGCTTCTTCTATCCTTCTGCGTCCCTCCATTGCTCAAACGATAAAGAGGTGGTACAGGAATATCAACCTGTTGTCCATCGCCTACGCCTGTCGGCCTCGGCTTAGGTCCTGACTAACCCTGAGCGGACGAGCCTTCCTCAGGAAACCTTAGGCATTCGGTGGACGGGATTCTCACCCGTCTTTCGCTACTCATACCGGCATTCTCACTTCTAAGCGCTCCACCAGTCCTTACGATCTGACTTCACAGCACTTAGAACGCTCCCCTACCACTGATACCATAGGTATCAATCCGCAGCTTCGGTGGTGTATTTAGCCCCGGTACATTTTCGGCGCAGAGTCACTCGACTAGTGAGCTATTACGCACTCTTTAAATGGTGGCTGCTTCTAAGCCAACATCCTAGTTGTCTAAGCAACTCCACATCCTTTTCCACTTAATACACACTTTGGGACCTTAGCTGGCGGTCTGGGCTGTTTCCCTTTTGACTACGGATCTTATCACTCGCAGTCTGACTCCCAAGGATAAGTCATTGGCATTCGGAGTTTGACTGAATTCGGTAATCCGATGAGGACCCCTAGTTCAATCAGTGCTCTACCTCCAAGACTCTCACACTTGAGGCTAGCCCTAAAGCTATTTCGGGGAGAACCAGCTATCTCCAGGTTCGATTGGAATTTCTCCGCTACCCACACCTCATCCCCGCACTTTTCAACGTGCGTGGGTTCGGGCCTCCATTCAGTGTTACCTGAACTTCACCCTGGACATGGGTAGATCACCTGGTTTCGGGTCTACGACCACGTACTAAACGCCCTATTCAGACTCGCTTTCGCTACGGCTCCGCCTCTTCAGCTTAACCTCGCACGGGATCGTAACTCGCCGGTTCATTCTACAAAAGGCACGCCATCACCCGTTAACGGGCTCTGACTATTTGTAGGCACACGGTTTCAGGATCTCTTTCACTCCCCTTCCGGGGTGCTTTTCACCTTTCCCTCACGGTACTGGTTCACTATCGATCACTAGGTAGTATTTAGCCTTGGGAGATGGTCCTCCCGGATTCCGACGGAATTTCACGTGTTCCGCCGTACTCAGGATACATTCAAGAGGGAACGAAGTTTCAACTACAGGGTTGTTACCTTCTATGACGAGCCTTTCCAGGCTGCTTCGTCTACCTCGTTCCTTTGTAACTCCGTATAGAATGTCCTACAACCCCAAGAGGCAAGCCTCTTGGTTTGGGCTAGATTCCGTTTCGCTCGCCGCTACTCAGGAAATCGCATTTGCTTTCTCTTCCTCCAGGTACTTAGATGTTTCAGTTCCCTGGGTCTGTCTTCTTTACCCTATGTATTCAGATAAAGATACCATACCATTACGTATGGTGGGTTTCCCCATTCGGAAATCTCCGGATCAAAGCTTACTTACAGCTCCCCGAAGCATATCGGCGTTAGTCCCGTCCTTCATCGACTCCTAGTGTCAAGGCATCCACCGTGCGCCCTTTCTAACTTAACCAAAATTAAAAAAATATGAGCTACACTGTTATCTAGTTTTCAAAGAACATTCCTACTGCGCTGAGTTTGCATCTTAGCTGGCATGCGGTGAGGAATCCATCATCGTGGAGTTCACTTT
>NZ_NVOY01000026.1 GCF_002551005.1 Bacillus pseudomycoides | reverse complement strand
TTTCAGTTTCTTACTCTACTATGAGAGGCAGGTGTAAAAAGAATGAAGGAATTTATTTGATTACTATAATACTTCAGTTGTATAACGGCTAATATTCAGAAAAGGGGAAGTAGGAGATTTATAAATGATTGAAGTAAAGAATGTTACGAAGAGTTATAAAATTTTAGAGCGGAAGCCAGGTTTAATGGGTGCAATAAAAGCTTTAATAAAACGTAAATATTATGATAAGCAGGCGGTAAAACCGATTTCTTTTTCTGTTGAAAAAGGGGAAATGGTTGGATATATCGGTTTCAACGGTGCTGGAAAGTCAACTACTATTAAGATGTTGTGTGGAATTTTAACTCCAGATACTGGTGAAATTAAGGTGAATGGAATTATTCCATACAAAAATAGACAGGAAAATGCGAAAAATATTGGAGCTGTTTTTGGTCAACGAACACAACTTGCTTGGGATATTCCAGTGCGAGAGTCTTTTGAACTATTAAAACATGTTTATGAGATTCCAGAAACAAAGTATCAGGAAATGTTGCATTTATTTGAAGATGTACTGGATCTTGGGGATTTAATGCCCCTACCTGTTCGCCAGCTATCACTTGGACAAAAAATGCGTTGTGAGTTGGCTGCTGCTTTTCTTCATCAACCTTCTGTTGTGTTCTTAGATGAACCTACAATTGGTTTAGACATTGATGTAAAGGCGAAAATACGTAGTTTTATTAAGGAAATGAATAAGAAATTGAATGCAACAGTTGTATTAACTACACATGATATGCAGGATATAGAAGAGCTTTGTGAGCGGATTATTATTATTGATAAAGGGACTATTATTTATGACGGCGACTTACAAGAACTTAAAGATTGTTTCTCTTATAACCGCATCCTATCTTTAGAATTAGAAGAGCACACAATGTTTGAGATTCCTGTATCATTACAAAATGACATCGTGATTCATAAGAGTGAAACAGAAAATACATCTCACATAGAGCTAAGTTTTCATACAAAGAATGTTTCGTCGGAATATGTGCTGTCAGAACTGGCAAGGCACAATAAGATACTAGACTTAACGATTTCAAATCCGAAATTGGAGACGATTATTAAAGATCTTTATCAGCACGGAGGTGAGGAGTCCCTTGAGAAAATATTGGGAAATGCTTAAAGTGCAGATAAAGCTAGATACTTCATATGCAGCGTGGTATTGGGCAGGTACATTTGCCATTATCGTTAAATTGTGTACGTTATATTATTTTTGGAATGCTGTATATGAGAGTAAAGAGACTGTTGGAGAACTTTCACTGACGAATATGCTAACGTATATGGTTATTGCTTTGTTATTGGAACAATACGTATCAGGAGTAGGGAACAATTTAGCGAGAATGATTAAACAAGGTGACATTGCAATGGAACTTATGAAGCCATATCATTTGTTAGATAAACTTGTAGCGATGGATATAGGACAAAAAATTTCTAATTCTATGCGTACAACGTTTCCTATGCTGCTTTTTGCCATCTGGTTTGTAGGGATTCAACTACCACAATCATTAGAGTCTTTTCTATTATTTTCGGTAAGTGTAGTTTTAGGTATTTTAATTGGAACTCAATTAGATCTTATTATTGGTATATTAGCTTTTTGGACTGTTAATATATGGGGACTTCGACTTTTGCGAGAGTCTGTAATTCAATTTTGTTCCGGGGCACTTGTCCCGTTGTCGATTTATCCACAATGGTTTCAAGAAATTAGTATGTTTTTACCTTTTCAATCTATGGTCTATATACCTGTTTCTATTTATACAGGTTCAATATCAGGCACGCAGGCTTATATGGCAATTGCAACACAATTCATATGGTTAATTATTATTACAGTATTTGTCAGATTCTTATGGGCGTTAGCAATTCGAAAAATCACAATATTTGGGGGGTGAGTGAATTGTTGCAAACTCTTAAACGATATTCATTTTTATACATAGTCTATTTTAAGCAACACTTAAAAGTAATGATGGAATATAAAGTAGACTTTCTAATAGGAATTTTTTCAGTCTTCATTCAACAATTTGCCGCTATCTTTTTTATAAAAGTAGTATTTGATCATATTGAAACTTTAAAAGGATGGAATTTTTATCAAATTCTTTTAATCTACGGAATTGCTTTTGCAGGAAGGGCAATCCATCATATTTTCTTTGATAATTTATGGACAATTGGATGGCAATATATTCGGACAGGAAATTTAGACCGTTTACTTATCCGTCCTATTAACCCTCTGTTTCAAATTATAGCGGAGCGTGTTCAACAAGATGGAATAGGGCAATTGATAATAGGGGGAATTGTTCTTTATTATTCCATAAGTAATCTTGATATTGCTATTACACTGGGAAATGTACTGATACTCATCATTATGATCATATCCAGCGGTCTTATCTTTGTTGCATTAAATTTATTTTTTATTACGTTTTCTTTTTGGATGACAGATAGCCTTCCTATTGTATCAGCAGTATTCAATTTAAGTGATTTTTCACGGTATCCAATTACGATTTATAATAAAGTTATCGCATTTATTTTAACGTTTATTATTCCTTATAGTTTTACATCCTTTTATCCAGCGGCCTTTTTCTTCGATAAGGGGTATAAATGGGTTTCATTGTGCACACCACTCGTTGCTATCATACTATGTTTCATCGCTTATCGTTTTTGGAAATTTGGGTTAAGTGCATTTACTAGTACAGGAAGTTAATTTTAAGAATTGTATGTAACGAGAGGAGGGAGTACAGTTGTTAGAGTTAGATGGTATGAATATGACGGCATTAAGAAAATACGCTAGTGAATATTGTATAGATAAGAATTGGGAGAGTATCTTCGCGGAAGCCGTACATTTGTATGTAGCAGAGAATAACTCTAAACAGATGTATTTTTCTATATTTTTATTAGGGGAAATTTCACCATACAATATGGAAATTCTTGATTTTTGAAGATGCAAGGTCAGTCAAAATCATGATTGGCGAGCTCAAGAGGTATTAGCCAAAGCCTTTGATACATTTTGTTCTAAAACAGGGTATGAAAACGCCCTTCCAGTTATAAATGAATGGTTGTCGGATATGAGCGCAAATGTAAGAAGAGCTGTTACAGAAGGATTACGTGTATGGACATCAAAACCATTTTTTAAAGAAAATCCTAAAGTAGCAATACAATTCCTTTCAAATTTAAAGAATGACCCTAGCGAATATGTAAGGAAGTCGGTTGGAAATGCGATTAGCGATATTTCTAAAAAACATAAAGAGTTAGTTCAGAGGGAATTAAGCAGTTGGGACTGTAAAGAACCATTTATATTATTTACGTATCAAATTGCAAGTCGTCATATGATTTGAGATAAATGCTGTTTGGGCTAGTAGTGATAATTTTTTATATAAGGAGTCTGGTTATGGAGAAGCATATATTAGAAGATTATTGTGGAAATCAGCCTGCTGCAACGCATGATTACAAAATAGAATGGCAAGCAGATCGTTATCAAGTGGGAGGTAAAATGTTTGCTATGTTTGGTGGGGATTCAGCGGGCAAACCTATACTATCATTGAAATGTGATCCTGAGCGTGCTGAATACTTAAGGGAAACATACGAAGGTATTATCCCGGGATATTACATGAATAAAGTGCATTGGAATTCTATTTATTTAGATGCTAATATTCCTAAAGAGTTATGGGAGAAGTTAATTATTCATTCCTATGAGTTAGTCTTTCAAAAGTTACCTAAAAAGATTCAAAAAGAAATTGGTAGTAGGGACTAGAGCTTGAAACAATGAATGGATGAGATTAAGGAACCAAAAAGGGACCTAATATGAACTGTACCTCAAATCGCAAATATTAAAAAATTCTATGATTTGAGATACAGTTTAGTTTTGAAAGGTCTTGTTGTTAATTGCAAATGATCTATGGTGTTGAAAATCAATTAATTGATTGCCACCGCTCGTACACATTCTTCAATGCTCTTCTTGTTTTCATAAATCCAAAGGAACATATCTTGATTTATTTTTAGTATGTCTGGTGAATTTATGAAATAAGACATAAAGATTACTTGTATTCCTAACATGACATGTCATAATGCACTTCTTTCTTCTTGTGCAAGAGGAGTTTGAGTATTGTAACCTTCGATGATGGGCTTAATTAAGCTAAACCACTGATTTTTTAATTTTTCATTGGTGAACAGTTCGCTCAATATACTTGTTAGACAATAACAAACATCAAAAATTCTTATGTTTATTTCAGCAATTTCAAAGTCTAAAAATCCTACAAAGGAGTTCCCGTCAAAAACTAAATTGGATAGGTGAGTATCTCGATGAATAATTTGTTTTGGTAAAGAGGGTAGTATCTTTTCCATGTCTGGTTTTAATTGTTTCATACGTTGAATAACTTTTGGGTTAACGATTGGGCTTTCTTCAATCGTAGGTTTAGCCCAATTATAAACAGTTGTAAATAAATTGCGTTCTATCAATTGTATTTCAGTATGTAATGGACTTAAGGCTTGGTGTAGTTTAGCGATTTCTTTTCCTATATCACAGGCGAATACTTTGAGGCGATTTATATCTTTAACTTCTAGACAACTACCGCTTAAGTATTCGTACATACAGTAATATGTATTTTCATATGAAACGAAATCATCGCCTTCGAGAGTTTGGAGTGGCAGCTGAACCTTTATGTTATATTTTGAAAGAGTAGTCAGCAGCTTAATCTCAGTAATAATTTGATCGAGATTTTCTTTTTTCTTTAAAATATATTTTTGTTTTGCTGTAGTTATTAGAGTTACTTTTGGATTAATCGAGGTGATCGAAAAACCAGATTCTTGAATCCAAAACTTTGAAACTTCTAATATTTGTTTCATTTTTCTTCTCCTGTTCTATCTTTCTTTTTCCGTATGTATATGAGTTTATTTACATAGAGACATCTACTTATTTTTCGACAAAAACGGTTGCAATTCCTTTACGAGTTGACATTCTATAGCTTTATGTTATAGCTCATTTCGCACTGAAAACGGATGAATGTTTTTTATTTAAACAAAGTGATAAAGAAATTTGAAGTACACTACATTGCTGCATTAGCAATCATTATCTAAAAGTCCGTCCGTGAATCGAATACGCAATTGTTTGTTACGATATTCGGTAATAGTTAACCAGATTCCACTCAAAGCAATGAGAAGAGCTAAGATGATAAACGGAATAGTATAACTATGTAGATAATCAACAAGAATACCAAACAACGCGGGCGCAAGCACAATAGCAAATTGATTTAATGTTAAAGCAAAACTCACAGTTAAACCAATAAATTGCGGATCTGATTTTTCTGATACAAGAATGATAAATAAACTAAACCATCCAATCGCAAAGAAACCAAGAAAGAAACATAAGATTACAAGTAACCAAAAAGTCATATAAGATATGATATAGCTCGTACATATGAGTAATAAGACAGTGATACAAATAGTCATCTGTAATGGAACGACACGATTTCCTTTACATACAGTATCACTAGCCCATGCTAAAAGGATCCTCCCAATCATTCCACCTAGCAATACTACGCTTAATAATGTTCCAGCATGATGGAGATTTATATAAATTTCATTTGTAAGATAACTCATGAAATGGGCAACAAGTACCATTTGTAAGGACATCATTGTTATTCCAATTAAAAAGATAGGGTAGAGAGAATAGTTCCTTTGTACTTTCTTTAACTTTGTAAGGAATGGCACTGTTTCCGTTTTTTGAACGGGGGAATGCTCATCTCGATAAAATAGGATGAACAATAAGCCGCCACTAATAGATGAAATCGCTTGCGCAAGGATTACGGAAGGCAGACCATATTCATAAAAAAAGAAAGGAAGCGTACTAGAAGCTAAAGCGCCTCCAATCGGAATTCCAGTTTGGCGAATGCCCATGGCAAGTCCTCTGCGCTGAGGAGGAAACCACTTTACAATCGCTTTACTGCCCCCAGGTTGTGCCGTTCCGTACCATACTCCTACAAATAATAAAATAACAATTAGATATGTGTAATTGGTGACTGGATAGGCAAACAACATACTTGCTCCAAGTAAGATAGAACCTGCACCTACAATCCATCTTTCTCCATATCGATCCATTAAGTTTCCAAAAAATAGCATCGAGAAGATAGGTCCAATATTTACAGCTGATACAAGTAACCCTGCTTGAAACTGAGATAGGTGATGCACTTGCTGCCATAAAGAAGCTAAAGGACCAATTCCGTACGTAACAAACGTTGCAAATGTTTGTGAAATAGTTGCGATCAATAAAATAACCCATTTGTAAGAGCTAGTGAAATTATTTTTAGTCTGCATTTTAACATAACCTCCTCTTGCTCTTATTGTATGGATATAGAGTTATCATGTAAAATGAACAATAAAGATAAAAGATATCAAAAAAAATGATATCACGAGAGGTGAGTTATGTGGATATTAAAGATTTGACTGTATTTATAAAAGTAGCTGAAGAAGGAAGTATATCGAAAGCTGCAAAATCACTAAACTATGTTCAATCAAATGTAACGATGAAAATTAAACAGCTAGAGGATGAGTTAGGAGTTCCGCTATTTTACCGCAATGGAAAGGGAGTTACTTTAAATTCTAATGGCGAGATTTTGTTAACATATGCTAGGAAAATACTAGACTTAACTGAGCAATCAATCAGATTGGTACAAAGTAATCATTCTACTCCTCTTGGCACGCTGAAGATTGGATCTACCAACTCTACAGCTGCAGTTCGTTTACCTACACTTCTGAAAAGTTATTATGAAAATTACCCTGAGGTCGAATTAGTCTTAGAAACGCACACAAGCACTGAGCTAATCCAACTTGTTCTCGAACGCAAACTAGAAGGAGCATTCATTGTTGAAGATGTTCATCATCCAGATTTAACTTCCATTTTGTTCTGTGAGGAAGAACTAACGATTATTAGTCATCAACCTTTACATACTTTACAAGAACTTGATAAAGTCACTATGTTAGCTTTTGGAAACGGTTGCCACTATCGGAATATTATAGGGAAGTGGTTGAAAGAAGAGGGCATTTATCCAAAGCGTGTATTAGAATTCGCTACGATTGAAGCGATCATCGGTTGTGTAAAGGCTGGTATGGGTATTGCAGTCATGGTCAAATCAATTTTGGAAGACCATAAGCAGTCTTTAACTTTGACTACTCTCCCCGAGAAATATTCTAAAGTACCAACTTATTTTATCATGAGAAAAGATGTACTTTTTTCAGGAGCTCTTCAGAAATTTGTTGAGATGATAAAATGAATTGCTGTTTAGCTTAATTCTGATTATTAAGGATTGGTATAGCGTGGTATATAGGGTAGAGGCTCTCAAGTTAGTTCATGAATAAAGTTTTAAGCTTCACTGCAAATGGTCGTTTCAAGTGAATTTAAAATACTTTTCTTTAGGTGCATAACACCGTACTTTTTTAGCACATCTTGTAACATTTTTTTCATAATGTATCACCTCATTTTTATTGTACAACAATAGAGTTCTAATTTATCTTCTAAAAAGAAAATACTAATCAAATGATAAATGGAAATAAAAGTGATTCATTTTAATGCTATTTTTGAACTTTAAATAGTATTTTATTTAATATAACAAAAGCAAAATAGAAGAAATAAAAATTGAATAAAAAACCTAATATTTGAAAACTGAACTGGATATTTCCAAAATATCCTAGCCACTGAGCTGGAAAACCAAAATGAAGAAAATGTCCTTCACCTCGAATCCCAATTCCAGGAATAAAAGCAAATACCACAGTTGCAATTAGACTAAGAAAGTATAATGACTTTTTTCCATTTAATAATTTCATATTATCTCCTTTTTGCGTGAGAATTTTCCTTTGTTTGGGGGTATAAAGATAAATCTTGTATAGTTCATTGCATATTGATATAGATTATATGCGATTTATTCAGTAGTAATGAAAATTGGAGTAGATCCTAAACGAGTTGCACCTAAGAACTTATAATGAAAAAACTATCAATCTTTCTCCAAACAAATTAATTGTTAATATAAAGGTTTCAATGTTTTATTCAAAAGGTGAGGGGAGAAGATGAATTATTTAATAACAAGATGGCTTATCCGTAATCATATTAATAGTGTGATGTGTAGAGTTTGCGAATAAATAAGGGAATCTTAGTTTTATGAATAAAAAATATTAATTTTTCTCTTTTAGAACAAAAAGAACGAATGGAAATGTTATTGAATATGAAACGTTAATCATAGTACATTTAAAAAAGGGAGAATTTTTCATAAAGAGGGTGAGGGAATGCTAGATAAAGCTGATGATTCAATAATGAATCATATGTATACAGTAGAAGAACAACAAAAGTTATATAAACGAACGTTAGTAATCGTAAGTATTTCACAAATGTTTGGTGGTGCAGGGTTAGCTGCTGGAATTACGGTAGGCGCACTTCTCGCACAGCAAATGCTTGGGACAGATGCATTCGCAGGATTGCCATCTGCTATATTTACAATGGGATCGGCAGGAGCAGCTTTCATAGTAGGAAAGCTTTCTCAACGTTATGGACGTCGAGTAGGACTCGCGACAGGATTTATGGTAGGTGGGCTTGGGGCTATTGGTGTGGTAATTGCCGCTTTAACAAATAGTATTATTCTCTTACTAGCTTCCCTGCTCATTTATGGTGCAGGTACAGCCACAAATTTACAAGCTCGTTATGCCGGTACGGATTTAGCAAATGAGAAGCAACGGGCAACAGCTATTAGTATGACAATGGTTATGACGACCTTTGGTGCAGTAGCAGGGCCAAATTTAGTAGGAGTAATGGGGAGTTTTGCTCTTTCTCTAGGTATACCTGAACTTGCTGGTCCGTTCATATTATCGGCAGCTGCGTTTTTGTTAGCAGGTTTCGTGCTTTTCGTTATGCTTCGTCCAGATCCATTACTTATAGCAAACGTGATAGAAACACATAAGCAGAAACATACAAGTAAAGGGCATTCGATAACTAAAAAATCAACAACAAATCATAGGGGTGTTACAGTTGGGGCAATCGTTATGATATTTACGCAAGTTGTCATGGTTGCTATTATGACGATGACTCCTATACATATGAAACACCATGGTCATGGCTTAAGTGAAGTGGGGCTTGTCATTGGGTTTCATGTAGGGGCAATGTACCTTCCGTCAATCGTTACAGGAATGCTTGTTGATAAGGTTGGTCGAATGGCGATGAGCATTGCTTCCGGAGTTATACTACTTAGTGCTGGGGTGATAGCTGCTATTGCACCAAGCGATTCTTTAATACTCTTGGTCGTTGCTCTTTCTTTACTTGGATTAGGGTGGAATCTTGGATTAATAAGCGGTACGGCTCAAATTGTTGATTCAACAGAACCTGCAACACGTGCAAAAACGCAAGGGAAAGTAGATGTTTGTATTGCATTGGCAGGGGCTTCTGGTGGAGCGATGTCCGGTATGGTGGTAGCTAATTCAAGTTATGCATCATTATCATTAGCTGGAGGAGCGTTAGCCTTATTACTTATTCCTGTTGTATTATGGTCTAGAAAAGGTGAAGAACATGAAATAAACTAGTCTAGAAAGTGTTACAGATTTAATTGTATAGGGGATGTTTCCTTTTAATAATTTAGTAGAGGGTGAAGTTTTCCGCTAATCAAAGTTGTATTTTATTAAAAGGATTGTTCGTAAAGATGTAGATAATGTAATGCAAAAACTAAGGAATAAATAAATTACATCTCTTATCCGTTCATTTTACTTAAAACACTTCTGCTATATAAGAAAGAATAGGGAAGTAGAAAAATCAAGTAAACAAAAACGAGACCCCTAACTAATTTGTAGTTAGGGGTCTCATTTTATAGAAAAATAGAAGCTTGTAACATTTTCAAACTCTATTTTTTAAATCGATACGGAACAGTTGAAACGATAACATTCTTTTTATATAAAAGGTAAATCCTTAATAAAACACTAGATTGGTTGTGTAAAATGTTATGCCAACTTTTCTTTGTTATAAACTGCGGAATGAGGACAGTAACGGATTGATGATTTTCTTGTGCTTTCTCTTGGATCTTTGCTACTAGTTTTGTAATAGGTCTCATTAAGCTTCTGTATGAAGAAACGACTGTAATAAGACGAACATCAGGTTTCCATTCTTTCCATTTTTGCTGCATCTTTAATTCACTTTCTTTATCAAAGGCTACGTATACAGCGATGACAGTATCACCGATAGACTCAGCATAATTAATGGATTGTTCGACTACCTTTGTAATTCCAGCAACGGGTACGATGACAATATTCCCTTCAATTTTATGAGGAATATCATTTGGATCGATACGTAATTGCTCGCCAACTGAATCGTAATGTTTATGGATACAATGAAAGATATACACAATAATTGGCAGGAAGATAACAACAGACCATACTTGTGAAAACTTTGTGATAAAGAAAATAAGTAATACAGATAATGAAATAAGTGCGCCTACTAAATTTGTTAGTAATTTAGGTAACCAGCCTGCTGGTTTTTCACGCAACCATTTTATAATCATTCCCGTTTGTGACAAGGTGAAAGGAAGAAATACACCAACTGCGTACAGCGGGATTAATTGTTCTGTTTTTCCTTGAAACGCAATAATTAAAATAATGGAAGCAATACCTAGGGTCATAATTCCATTTGAATATCCTAGTCGATCACCGCGCATTAAAAACATGCGAGGCATATATTTATCTGATGCCAGGTTGAAAGCTAATAATGGGAATGCCGAGAATCCCGTATTCGCAGCTAATACTAAAATAAGTGCAGTTGTTCCTTGGATAAAGTAATACACATAATTTCTTCCGAATATATTTGATGCAATTTGAGAGACAACAGTCTCGTCGTGTTTTGGAGCAATGCCGTACCAATAAGCCAAAACGGTGATACCAGTAAATAAGACTGCAAGAATTGCTCCCATCATCACTAAAGTAGTGGCTGCATTTTTAGCAGCTGGCGCCTTAAAGTTAGGAATTGCATTTGAAATCGCTTCTACACCTGTTAGTGCAGAACACCCAGATGAGAATGCTTTTAATAAAAAGAATAATGTAATTCCTGGTGCTACCGTACCAATTGGGGTATGTAAAGATGCCGGCGCTTGTCCAGTGGCAATGTTAAAGACCCCAACAGAAATTAATACGATAAGTGCTAGTACAAAGAGATAGACAGGATAAGCTAGAATAGAAGCAGATTCTGTTACTCCTCTTAGGTTCAGAATTGTAATGAAAATAACAAGTATTACAGCGATTAAAACGGTGTACTGATGTAAAGCTGGAAATGCGGATGTAATTGCATCTGTTCCTGCGGATACACTTACAGCTACGGTAAGAATATAATCTACCAGCAAGGATCCACCGGCAACAAGCCCAGCATTTATACCTAAATTTGTTTTGGAAACAACGTAAGCTCCTCCTCCGTGTGGATAGGAATAAATAATTTGTCTGTACGATAAAATAAGTGCTGTTAACAAAACGAGAACGCCAATTGCGATTGGAATAGAATACCAAAAAGCGATTGATCCAATTGTTGCAAGAACAATTAAAATTTGTTCTGTTCCATATGCAACAGAAGAAAGAGCATCAGATGAAAGAATGGCTAATGCCTTTAATTTATTTAATTTTTGTTCACCTAATGCATTTGATTTAAGAGGTCTACCAATTAAAAACCTTTTGAATACTGAAAACATGGATGCACCACCAATATGTAAATTTTCCAAAGAACAGAATATCACAATTGATAGTGGGTGAATAGATATTTTTATCACAAATTCTTGCTTCTTTCATAATAAATTGACAAAACAGTGACAGAATCGCCTTTTTACGGCATAAAAAGAATGGATATAGAGAAGAGGGAAATTAAAGATATTGACTATATAAAGGATTTGAAATTGTAAAATAGAGTGCAATATGGTGGTTTATGCTTGTTATATGTGAAAATGAAAATCTCTTTGATCAAGGAACAAGCCTTCGATATGTTGAAGGCTTGTTATTTTTTAATTCTTATCAGGTAGGGTAGGGGGTTCAATAGTTTCAATATCCATTTCTCGTGCTATTAACGTAAAATCTTCTTTGCTTATTTTGAGATGTCCATATCTAAATGGATATCCCCACTTTTTCTTATCTTGAATAAAAGATAGTTGATCAATAAGAGGATGAATGTCTATTTCTTTACATGGATAAAATTTGATATTTCTGCGAAAAGGAATAAATCCGTTCCCCATATCAAACTCGTAAATATGGTCATCAATTACTTTGCTAATGGCTGTGAACATTTGACATGGTGTTTTTTCATTAAATTGATGTTTAGAAGAATAGTAAATGATCCAATCACCAGATTTCATTCTTTTTAAGGGGGAGGATTTACCGTGACAAAGTTGGGCGAACCCGCCTTCTACACCTTTTAAAACATGATCCCTTGAAGCGACACCAATCCAATAGTTGATCTCATTCATTAGCATATTAACACCCGCACGATGAATCACTAGTTTCTTCAACAAATAAAGATGAGGTTGGGAAATTCATTGTTTTCCATGAGGCAATACCTCCAGCAAGTTCTTTCACATTATATCCATTTTCTATAAGGAATAAAGCTGATTTCGCAGCTGTATTACACCAGACGTCCCAGCAATATAAAATGATTGTTTTGTCTTTTGGTAACTCTGATAACCGATTTTCTAATTCGGATTGCGGAATTTGAAGGGCTCCTGTTATCATCTCTTTTTTTTACTCAGGTGTTCCATTACGCACATCGACTAATATGTAACCATCAGAATTTAATTTTTTGGCTTGTAAAAAATCCATTGGACTAAATGTAGAAGCAATACGACCTTTAAAATATTTCATTTCACTCATATTAGCATTCCTCCGCGTTTTTTAAGATTTTTAACAAACAAGTTTTTAGAAAGTGTTGTTCTTCTTTCGTTAAAGGAGATAAAATCTTCATCTCCGATTGTGTTAACAATCCCCAACAATTTTCTAATACGTCCTGACCTTTGTCTGTAATTTGGATGCAATAGGATCTGCGGTCATTTTGGTTCTTTATTCGAATTAAATATTGAAGTGATTCTAAATGGTCAATGAAATCTACCATTGTTGTTCGATCGATTTTTAATTCGGCAGCAATTTCTTTTTGAGAAAGGTTCGGTTTTTCATTGATTTTAATTAAAACACCATATTGTCTTGCATTAATGTTGTAAGGTTTTAATTTTTCAATAAAATCCAGTTCTAGTAATTGTTCTACTTTTCCTGTAAGAAATCCGTATGATTCTAAGATTCTGCTCAAAATATCCTCCCCTTAATAATCACTATTGTATATAATCAGTATAACTGACTATTTTTAAGTGTCAACCATTTAATGGTAAAAATCTATAGAGAATTAAGTGGTAAATGATGTTCTTATAACAATTTTAAACAGGAAGGCGTAAATGCATTATGAAAAAATTGGGCAAAAATGAACTTTTTTCTAGTTTGATGGTAATAAATATATAGAATAAAAAATAAGGAGGGAAGAGTTTGGAGGAACAACGGTTAATTCAACAAGTAAAACTAGGAGACAAAGAGGCGTTTAATCAACTATTACAACCGTACATACAAAAAGCATACCAAACAGCTTATCTCATAGTAGATGATAAAGGGTTAGCGGAAGATGCGGTGCAGGAATCGCTCATACAAACATATGAATCTATTCCTCGTTTTAATGGAGAGATTGCTTCGTTTAAAACTTGGTTTCATCAAATTTTAATTCATACAACTTTAAAACAGAAACGGAAAAAGCGGTTTGCTTTTTTGCAGCCTGAAACATGGTTTCGTATAAAAGATGTGAAAACACCAGAACATAATTATCTCATACAAGAAGAGTCTCAGATGATTCTAAATGCAGTGCAGCAATTATCTATCAAGCATCAAATTGTTATTATTCTTTTTTACTATCAAGATTTATCTATTTTAGAAATTTCGGAAGTATTAAATGTAAAAGAAGGGACAGTAAAGTCGCGTCTTTTTAAAGCGAAAAAAAAGCTGAAGGATCATTTAGCTCATACTGTTTTTTTAGACCGTGATACGGGGGTGAGTGTATGGATCGACAAATAAAGAAGGCATTTTATGAAAAAGTAAATGAAACTTCATTTCCGCAACATGTAAATATTGAACAACTAATACATAGTAAGAAGAAAAAAATGAGTGGTTGGAAACAGTATATTGCGATAACCTCTGTTGTAATTTGTTTAGTGGTTACAATGTTTGGATTAACGTTTTCTGCTTCTGCGGTAAGTATTCCGATTATAAGAGATATTTTTAGATTTCTTGATATCGAAAGAGTGGAACTTCATAAAGAAGTTAAAATAAATGAAGAGAAAGGAACGGGACTTCATCATGAGTATAAGAAGTACTCGAATGAACTCAATCTTACTCAGGAGAGTAACGGAATTAAATTCACGGTACATGATGCGATTTATGATGGGCAAACAGTATCTTTAACGTATTCTATTGAAAGTAATCTAGATTTAGGTGACAATCCAGTTACTTTAGAGTTTTTAAAAATAAAAGGGGCCGGAGGGACATCAGAAAGTAATGGGATTAAAAAAGTAGATAAACATAAGTACGTAGGTTTATTAACTGCTAGCACTTTGGAAGCTACTACTGAAGATAGTGTAAATATGCAATGGATAATAGATAGTATTAAAAACTTAGATACGCAGAAAGAAATAAAAGGAAACTGGAAATTTGACTTCACTTTAAAGACAGCAGAACGTAAAGAAAAATTAATCCATAGTAGTGTAGAACAAGATGGAGTAAAAGTATTTATTGAGAAGCTATCCATATCACCGATGTCATTTATCGTTTCGTATAAAGAAGAGGTTTCCGAGTATATGAAAAATAGATGGGATGATGTATATGTTGATTTAAAAATTAAAGATGATTTAGGGAATAGTTATGCGGGAGAAGGAAATGGGAGTATTCGTGATGAAAGTTCTTATATTTTGAATGGAAGTAAAACATTTGAAAAAATCAATCCGAATGCAACAAAACTTATTATAACTCCTCATGTTATGTTAAGTAATCACAATGCTGATAACTATGGAGTAGCAGGAGGGACTGGAAGTGGAGGAAGTAAATTTTCTATACAAAAAATAATCGGTAGGGATAAAGAAGAACTTGTATTAAAAGATATTGTTATCGAATTAGAAAAATAACATAAAAATCGAAAGGACTGTTTTCTTTAAGTAGGACAGTCCTTTGTATGTTAGTAACAATATATATGTAATACGTGTCGGTATTTGAGATATGTATACGCAAAATACTGAAAATTATGTTAAAATAGTGTTAATTGTTTGAAAAGGAGGATTTTATTGTGAAAAATGGTCGTCTTGCAAAAATAGATTTAACGAAAAGAATGGAATCAAAAAAAATATATAATAAAAAGTTGGAAAAATATCAAATGCGTTTACTTGCGTTGCAGCAGATTTTACGGAAAGAAAAAATAGCTGTTATTATGGCTATGGAAGGTTGGGATGCTGCTGGAAAAGGCGGAGCAATTAAACGAATTACCGAGCATCTTGATCCGCGCGGTCTGCAAGTAAATCCAATTGGTGCGCCTGCGCCTCATGAAAAACGTTATCATTATATGCAACGATTTTGGCGGAAAATCCCGCAATATGGCCAAATTACTATTTTCGATCGTTCATGGTACGGTCGTGTATTGGTCGAACGCGTTGAAGGTTTCGCTACAAAGGAAGAGTGGACGAGGGCATACGATGAAATCAATGATTTTGAAAAACTATTAACAGACGATCGTTACATAGTAGCAAAATTCTTCTATCACATTAGTAAAGATGAACAGTTAGCACGATTTAAGGACCGAGAGCAAAATCCGCTTAAAAAATGGAAAATTACAGATGAAGATTGGCGCAATCGTGAAAAGTGGGATGAATATGTCGAGGCAATGGAAGATATGTTTGAGAAAACAGATAAACCGAATGCAAAGTGGCATATTATTCCTGGCAATGATAAGTTGTATGCGCGTGTGAAAACATTGAGAGTAATCATTTCATTAATTGAAGATTATTTCTTAGAACATGGTATAGAACTGCCGTCGTACTATCATGAAATGAAAGAAGAAAAGGAAGCGGAAAACGAACAGATAAATATGTAGTGGAAGAAAAATAATTTAGTAATATAAAGGACTGTCTTATTTTAAAGGGACGGTCCTTTATATTTTAGGAACGGTCATTAAGGAATAATCATGGTGCGAACTTTATTAGATATGAAGTGAGTTCATTCTTTTGTACTTTTAGCTTAGTTACATTGCTGAAAAAGAATTTATGAACATAACACTAGATTATATTATAAGGTGTGTATTGGAATTAAATGTCTTTTCTAAGTATACGTAAACCGCAAAAATAGAACCAAAACAAACTACAAGCTTCATCATTTTAAAAGTACATGCTCAATTTCTATTAGAGCTTCTTCAGGGATTTGTTTATAAACAGCTTTTACAGTTTCCTCAATTTGTTGAGGGGGAAGAAGCGCCTGTTAACGCGCTAGCTACATTTTTCTGCCTTAGTACCCAAGCGATTGCTAATTCAATTAAAGACATGTCGTAAGTTTTAGATATTCTTTCTAATCTTTGTGCTGTAAGTAGTAAATCTTTTGTAAAAAGTTTTTTAAAGAACTTATTTACATTTGGGTTATTAGCTCTGCTTTTTTCAGGGATTTTCTCTTTATATTTACCAGTTAGGATACCTTGAGCAAGTGGGCTAAAGACAATTTGTGATATCCCTATATTCTCAGAAGTAGGAATGATTTTTTCCTCTATGTCACGCTTAAGTAAACTATATTCACATTGATTCACAATAATTCGATTTAATAAATACGTATCTGAGATATGTATGGCTTCCTCAATTTGTTCTGATTTCCAGTTACTTACCCCGGCATACAATATTTTACCTTGTTTAATTAAATCATCAATTGCCCTTAATGTTTCTTCTACTGAAGTTTCATGATCATAACTGTGACAATAGAAAATATCAATGTATTCAAGGTTCATTCTTTTTAAACTTGTATGTACTTGCTCAATAATATGTTTACGTGACAGCCCTTTGCTGTTAGGGCCTTTTCCGGTAGGCCAATAAGCTTTTGTTGCTAACACATATTCGTTCCTAGGGAATGATTTTAAAGAAGAGGCTAAAACTCTTTCAGCCTCACCGTTTTGATACACGTTTGCTGTATCAAATGAATTAATTCCAAGGTCAAATGCTTTATGGATCGTTCGTATAGCATTTTTTTCTGTCTCGTTTTTTGCGAATGTTAAGTAACTACCTAAACTAATTTCACTAATTTTCAAACCCGATTTTCCTAGTCTGTTATATTTCAAACATATTCCCCCCATAACATAATTTAGTATTTATCAAGGTCAAGCTTGGTCGATGTCATTTTGTTTTGTATCATTGTGAGTGAAAGAAGTGTTATTCTAATGCTTACAAGAAAAACATGTTATTCCCTTAAAAGCATTGATTATTTTTGGAGTTACTGGTAATTGTCCTTAATTTTTGTTGAGTATTGATGTTTGGTATGTTCTTTTGAGAAAATCATATATTCTTGTATTAAGAAAATTACTATCTTATATTAATTTTATCAGATTATTAATAATTTTTTGATTCTTAGTGTATTAAAATTGTGTGAATAAAAATGGTTATTCAAAGTATTGTTGTAAAAATTAGACACGATAAATGAGGAACAGGTGCAAAAAATGATGAATAAAATAGAAAAATAGCGATTTTCTTTATGTTAATAAATGGAGTTTATTCTTGTGTCAGTTCTATAACTATGCTAAAATTTATATAACTTTTAATGAACGGAGGGGTCTCCTTTGATCTTAATCAGATTACGTCTCAATACTTTGTGCCAATAATTGAATAGCGCTCAAAGGCTCTGTCTGTGTACAGAGTAAACGGGATTGGTCTGTCTCTTTAAAGGAACCCAATTGAACTTATATGTGAAAAGAGGGGAGGACGAATACGCCCTCTTTTTGTTTTACCTTTAAAACAGAATGACGCAATGCATGTATACAAACATTTTTTATGTTGTATGATGCTGGATTTGACGACCATTGAACAAGCAAGCAGAGATGCTTTTAATGTTTATTTGTTGTGCTCTCATCCGTTTATGAAAAACACAGGCAGTAGCTTGTGTTTTTTAGTTTGCGCGTAATCGAAATGGAGGAATAAATATATGGAACAGGTAGTACAAAGAGCAATATTAGTCGGAGTGAATTTAAATAGCGAAAGTGATTTCGAATATTCAATGGAGGAGTTAGCGAATTTAACGGAAGCGTGCGATGTAGAGGTGATAGGGAAAGTAACACAAAATTTACATCGTGTAAATCCATCTCATTATATTGGAACGGGGAAGATTGAAGAAGTGGCAGCGTTCGTGAAAGAAGCGGATGCAAATTTGGTCATTTTCAATGATGAATTATCGCCTTCGCAAATTCGAAATTTAGAAGCAGATTTAGATTGTAAAGTGATTGATCGTACGATTTTAATTTTAGATATTTTTGCGCAGCGTGCTAAGACGAAAGAAGCGCAATTACAAGTTGAAGTAGCTCATTTACAATATATGATGCCTCGTTTAATAGGCCTTCGTGAATCGTTAGGAAGACAAAGCGGTGGTGTTGGTACGAAAAACAAAGGTGTAGGGGAAAAGAAGTTAGAGCTTGATCGCCGTAAGATTGAAGAGCAAATTGCAGCGTTAAATAAAGAGTTAGAAGCACTCGTTGCACAGCGTCAAACGCAGCGTAAACAGCGCAAGAAAAATGAAGTGCCTGTTGTTGCGTTAGTGGGGTATACAAATGCCGGGAAATCAACAACGATGAATGCGATGCTTGAAATGTTTAACGGATCTGCAGAGAAACAAGTATTTGAAAAAGATATGTTGTTTGCGACGCTTGAAACAGCTGTGCGAAATATTCAATTGCCAGATAACAAATCGTTTTTATTAACAGATACCGTTGGATTCGTTAGTAAATTGCCGCATCATCTTGTGAAAGCGTTCCGTTCGACGTTAGAAGAAGTAGCGGAGGCTGATTTATTGATTCATGTTGTGGATTATGCAAATCCGAACTATGAGCATCTGATTGAGATTACAAATCAAACGTTAAAACAAATCGGCGTGGAAAATATCCCAATAATTTATGCTTATAATAAAGCAGATGTGATAAATATTGAAATTCCAAAAGTACAAGATGATCGGGTATATTTGTCTGCGAAACAAAAAGTAGGTATTGATGAGCTTGTGCATATGATTCGCACGCAAATTTATAAAGATTATACAAAGTGTGAAATGTTAATTCCTTATGATCAAGGACACCTAATTTCTTATTTTAACGAGCATGCTAACGTTTTATCGACAGACTATGAAAATGAAGGTACGAAGATTACCGTGGAATGTAAAATGAGTGATTTCGAAAAGTATAAAAGGTATGCAATACGCTAAAAAGTTCACATGAAATAGGAAAAGAAGAGCTGCTGGAAAGTAGCTCTTCTTTTCATGATCTTTTCGTTGCATAAATACATGTATCTCTTAATTCAGTCCCATCTATTGATACACTATTATTCTCTAAAATACCTTCTAATTTAAATCCTAACCTTTCTGGTATGGCACGGCTTTTGACATTTCTTGAGTCACAGCGAATTTCTATTCGATTTGCTTGTAATTTATGAAAAGCAAAATCTACAATTCCTGTAACAGCTTCTGTCATGTAACCTTTCCCGCTAAAACGAGAGTGAATCCAATAACCAATTTCAAATTTCGGAATATCCCAGTTAATGCGGTGTAACCCTGAAGAGGCAACAAACTCCCCTGTATCTTTAAGGAAAACGAGTAATCGTAAATCTTCACGTGCCAAAAATTTCACGTGAGAATCTCTAATATTTACTTCTACTTCTTGTTCAGTTTGTTCTTTTTGAGCAAAAGGCATCCAAGGTTTTAATTCTTCGATAGATTCATTGATAGCGTTATATACTTCTTTTCCATCTCCGGGTCTTGGCATCCTTATGAGAAGTCTTTCCGTATAGAACTCAGAAGGGAAATTTAATAGCAGTGGATTCATAAGAAACGCTCCTTATTTGTTATTTTATATAATGATACATGAATGGATGTATATGGTAAATTTTTTTTCTGAATTTTAATAAAAATGAAGTAAGCACAGAAGTGGAAAAAAAGGAAGAAGAGGTATAGAATAGGTTTTGTTTAAAAAGTCAGAAAAATAAAAGTGTATGAAACATATGCAGAGGTTGTTTTCAGCACAAGAAGAGAGGAGCGTGTAGCATGCAGACAATAGCAAAGCCGAATGCGATGAATACACCAACGATTTACCGTATTTTATTTGCGATTAGTTTAGGGCACTTTCTTAATGATTCGATGCAGGCGGTTGTACCGGCGCTGTTTCCTATTTTAGAAAAGTCGATGAATTTATCCTATATGCAGGTGGGATGGATTGCCTTTGCTCTCAATATGACATCATCTATTATGCAGCCGGTGTTTGGGATGTATTCAGATAAGAAGCCTTCCCCGTATTTGCTGCCACTAGGAATGTTTTCAAGCATGCTTGGGATGATTGGACTTGCGTTTGCACCGAACTTGTTTATTGTTATTTTATCTGTTTTATTCATTGGACTTGGATCCGCTGTCTTTCATCCAGAAGGCGCACGTGTTGCTTATATGGCGGCAGGAGCAAAGCGTGGTTTAGCACAATCCATTTATCAAGTAGGGGGAAATACAGGGAACTCGCTTGCGCCAATTTTTACGGCACTTGTATTTGTTCCACTTGGACAAATTGGAGCAGTACGGTTTACGGGCTTTGCGATGGTTGGAATTATTTTACTATACTTTGTTTCAACGTGGTATAAAGGAGAGTTAGTAAGCGGGGCTGTAAGAAGAAAGAAACGTGCTGCGCTAGAAGCTGACAGTTTAGTAATAAGTAGCCGAATTAAGTTTGTTATTGTTTTACTTGTATTTTTAACGTTTGTTCGCTCATGGTACGGAGCAGGGATTGGAAACTTTTATCAGTTTTACTTAATCGAGCATTACGGATTATCTATTAAAAATGCACAGTTTTACGTATTTGCTTTCATGATTGCTGGCGTACTTGGAACGTTCTTTGGCGGGCCGTTAGCAGATCGATTTGGAAAGCGAAATATTATTGTTTTTTCCATGCTTGGTTCAGCACCTTTAGCGCTGTTATTGCCGCACGTTTCGCTCGTATGGGTTGTTCCATTGTTTCTATGCATTGGATTTATTAGTTCAAGTAGCTTCAGTGTGATTGTTGTGTATGCTCAGGAGCTTGTTCCAGGGAAGGTTGGTATGGTATCTGGATTAATTGTCGGACTTGCCTTCGGACTTGGAGCATTAGGAGCAGTTGTACTTGGGAAATTAGCAGACATATATAGTCTTAACTTTATTATGATATTATGCAGCATGTTACCGTTAATTGGATTCTCATCATGGTTATTGCCAAATGACCGTAAAAAGATGAAAAGAGTTTAGAGGTATATTTATTTTATTTTAATACAAAGAGGTGTAACTTATATTTCAAGTTACACCTCTTTAATAGTTACCGCTTTAATTTTTTCAACAATGGTAGTCGATTAATACGATCACCGAGAATGTCAGAAGCAAGTCCGCTTGTAAATACAAAAGCGAAATAAACAAGTCCTCCAAGGGCACCACATACAACCACAATTAATAATGACTCCATATATGATTGGCCAGGAATTAACCATTTTAATAACGTTTTTGCACCAACTACTACAGCAGACATCGCAGCCGAGTAAATGGTAATAAGTAATATTGTTTTACCAGTCTTTACGATGTTAAACTTTGTATATTTCACAATGCAGTATAACATGATGACATCAGAAACGAGGTAACCAAGTATAGTTCCTAATACAGCGCCGTGCCCACCTAGTGCGTATAGAAGCGGTGTGTTGACAACAACTTTTACAAGAATACCAGCAGTAAAAGCAATCATTGTTTTACGCTGATAATCAATGCCTTGTAAAATTGCAGCTGATACGGTGAAAATCGCACTCATTACAGCGGATGGTGCAAATGAGATTAAATATTGTGACCCATCTAATGCTGTAGTGTGATCAAAATATACCATGCGAAATGCATCATATGCGATGCTCGCAAGCCCAAATGATGCTGGAATTGTGAAAAATAATAAGACTGTGAAAATCTTTTCAATTTGGTTTTGCAGTTCATCTAATTTACCACCCGTAAATGATTGTGTAATTGCCGGGATGATTGAAAGTGAAAATCCTGTTGCTAGTGATGCTGGTATCATAATCAACTTTTGAGCATAGTTCGTAATGTAAGCGAACACAGCGTTTGCTTTATCAAGTGGTGTGCCTATTGCTCGCAGTGCATCAGCAACTGTATATTGATCCACTAATGTATAAAGTGGAATGGCAATACCTACAAAGACAATTGGAATCGCATATCGAAGCAGTTCCATATAAATCTTTGTTAAGGAGAATGAAGAAGAGCGTGTTTTTCGTTCTCCTTCTTGCGGACGAAGTCCATTATATTTTTTCCAGTACATAATGAGCATGGAAACACTGGCAATTGCTCCAATAACAGCGCCAAATGTTGCAACTGCTACAGAAGATGCGACCGATCCACCTAATAGTTTAGAAACGATAAAGCTTCCAACTAAAATAAAAATAACACGTGCAATTTGTTCCACAACTTGTGAAACAGCACTTGGTTTCATATATTGAAAACCTTGGAAATAACCGCGCGTAACACTCATTGCTGGCACAATAATAAGTGCAAAGCTTAGTGCACGCATTGTTAATGTTACATCTTCGACGAATCCAGGCTCAGGTGTTTTAGAGCGGATAATTAATTCTGATACGTATGGAGCGCCGAAAAATAAAATTAAGAAACCAAGGAATCCCATAAACATCATTACTTTTAAGCTTGAGTTGTATAATTTTTTACTTGTACTGTAATCTCCTAAAGCGTTATATTTGGCAACAAATTTTGAAACGGCGATCGGAATACCTGCCGTTGAAAAACTTAGTAAAATCCCATACCAGGAGTACGCATAAGAATATAAAGCAACTCCTTCACTCCCAACTAAAGCTTGGAATGGGAAGAAATAAATAAAACCTAAAATACGTGAAATCATTGTCGCACCGCTTAGCAGTGCAGTGCCTTTCAATACTTTTGAAGTAGACAAAATACTTCCTCCTACTCTGGTTGCTTAAGAATCATCTTTTTCTACTATAAACTTGTCTTAGTATTTTATAAAGTAAAATAATCAATTTATTATTACAGAATTTTTACAAAGTGTGTTTGTTTGGGGAATTTTAATAGATGGTTTGGGTGTTCGTAATAATACAATCGTTTACAAGACATGAAGATGCAATTAGGAAAAATTTATCATATAATAAGGGTGATTCAAAAGAGATATTAGGGGGTGTGGATATGGCAATTACGATGAAATTGCTAGATACTGCAGCGTCTCATGCAAAGCCAAGTATGGAAAAGGCGATACTTTGCATGAGGTAGAAATCTAACATATAATTGCCTAAATGAACTTGTATCATTTCTCTTATATTTGGCTTTGCACCTTATTTAGATGAAATATAAAAAATAAGGGGCGAGCGGAAATGAAATATGTAAAAGCAACGACTGTTTTACCTGAACAGTTAATTATAGAAATTCAAAAGTACGTGCAAGGTGAAACGATTTATATTCCAAAACCAGAAAATGCTTATCATAAGTGGGGCACGCGCTCTGGAGGGAGAAAGCAACTTGATGATCGAAATAAAGCGATTAAACATGCTTTTCAAAAGGGAACTTCAATTCATCAACTAGCTGAAGAGTATTTTCTCTCCATTGAAACCATTAAAAAAATCGTGTACTCCAAGTAAATTAAGATAAACTTGTTGGCACTGCGTATTTTATATAAAATACGCAGTGCTTTTTTATGTAAAGATTGTTTCTAAATGATCTTCTGCATTTTATAAAGTAAATCCATTGTATAAAATAAAAAATAGATAAACAATTTTGTATGGAGTGATAGGAATGAATGCTTTTATTAGAAGTGATCAATACAACTTTATAAAATCACAAGCTCATATTCTAGTGAATGGACATGCAACTGCCAATGATAAGGGAGTTATTGCTGCTCTGAAATCACTGGCGACAGAAAAAGTATTACATTTGTTTGAGGATCTTACTGATGAGCAAAAAGAATTAATCGATATGATTTTGACGGTTGAAAATAGAGAGGGTGCAGAATTATTTTTGCTCAAGTTAACGCCATATGTCATACCGTTTCAAGAGGTGACCCAGCAAACATTAAAAAAATTATTTCCTAAGGCTAAAAAGCTTAAACTACCCAAAATGGAAGAAGTCAATATGAAAGAGATATCTTACTTAAGTTGGATTGATAAAGGAACAAGCAGAAAAATTATTATATCTCGGAATAATAATAAGCTTGTAGGCGTACAAGGTACATTTCAAAGTATAAACAAAAAAGGGATTTGTGCATTGTGTCATGGACATGCTGAAGTGGGAATGTTTCTTGTTGAAATAAAAGGTGATGTACCAGGTACTTTTGTGAAAAAGGGAAACTATATTTGTCGGGATAGTACAGTGTGTAATTGTAATATTACTTCACTTGATAAATTACATGATTTTATTGAGAGAGTGAGGAAATAAGTAATAGATAAAGTTGTGAATAGGGGAAAGAAAAAGGACACTACTATTTGTGTCCTTTTTTTCCTTATTGCATTATTTCTTTTGCCAGTTTACTTTAATAAAGTCTTCACGACCAGACTCTTTCCGTTCTTGTGCATATTTCTCTGGATTCTTTTTATAAAAATGTTGATGATATTCTTCAGCTACGTAAAAGGGAGCAGCTGGGCGAATTTCTGTTACAATTGGGTCTTTAAACATACCGCTGTCTGCTAATGTTAGCTTTGATTTTTCAGCAAGCTCTTTTTGTACTTCATTATGATAAAAAATTGTTGTACGGTAAGATGGGCCGCGGTCGAAAAATTGTCCGCCGTCATCTGTTGGATCGATTTGCGGCCAATATAAATCTAATAACTTTTGATAAGGAAATATAGTAGGATCAAATGTAATTTGAACAACTTCTAAATGTCCGGATTCCCCCGATTTTACATCTTCATATGTTGGATTTTCAACATGTCCTCCTGCATAGCCTGAAAGGACTTTGTGTATACCAGGCAGTTCATCAAATGGTTTTACCATACACCAAAAGCAGCCGCCAGCAAAAGTTGCAAGTTCATATTGTTTTTCTTCCATTGTATTTAATCCCCCTAAATTGATATGTTTTATATAGTATCGTATATGTTTTGAATCATCGCAAGAGAAAAGTCAGGAAGAAAAATAAAAAAATGATTTTCAAAAATCTATTGTGCCCGTTTATCAATAATGTCTCCATTTTGATTAATTTGTACATCATTGGAAATTGATTGTAAATATTGAAGCATGTTTTGTTTTTCTGTACCTTGAAGCGGTGTAATTTGGTTATTACGAATCATATAAGGGTTAAATGACATATGGACATCTTTTCCTTTAAATTTAATCGTTAGTACCCCAGTTTCTGCACTATGACCTTTTACATAATCAGGGAAGAGGAAATTTCCAAGTGAGTATGCAACAGGAACTTTGTCGTAATATTCAAAGCCTTGTAACCAGTGAGGATGGCTTCCAACAATCGCATTTGCACCTGCTTCTACTATTTTTTGTACATATTCTTTTTGATAAGCAGCAGGACGATTTGTTTTTTCGACTCCCCAATGCATATACACGATCATATAATCGGCATCTTTCTTTTGTTCTTTAATTGTTTTTGTGACTAGGTTTAAATCGTAACCATTTGCAATTCCAGGTTTGTTATCTGTAGCTACCCATGCAGTATCAGGCATAAAACGAACGAAAGAGAGGAATTTGAATTTCTTACCTTTAATTGTAACTTCTCTCGCTGTATATGCATCTTTTGCATTTTTTCCTGCACCGATATACGGAAACCCCATTTTTTCAACATGGGAAATTGTATCCAATAAGCCGTCTTGAAAATAATCGAGTGTATGGTTATTTCCGATATTAACAATATCATAGCCTGTATTTTTAATAGCTTTTAGCGTAGAAGGGTCGCTTTTTATCCAAAATAGTTGGCCAGGATATTTTTTTTCGCGAGTTGTAAACGCAGATTCTAGATTTACAAATGAGTAGTCCGCTTTTTCTATTTCAGGTTTTACATGCTGAAATGGATAATCAGCACCTTTACTTTGAATAACAGGTCGCAACTGCCAATCAAACATTGTATCACCCGAGAATGTAAGGGTAATCTCAGGATCTTCTTTCGGTTTTTTTGTTTGTTCTTTTCCTTTTGCTTTTTCTGTTTGTTCATTTTTCGTTTCTGAATGTAGCGCATAGTTGATCAATAAAATTATCGGGGTAAAAAGTACGGCTAAGACTATAATTCTTTTTAGTAATGTTCTTTTTCGAATTTTCATAAGTAGTCCTTTCTTTATAAGGCTCATAGTATGTAGTGATATTATTTTTGAAGGATATTCAAATATTTATTTTTAGCGATTGTAATATTAAGGTAACATGAATGGTTTGATTAGAGCAATGATGGAGTTAATAAACTAGACTCATATAAATCTATAATTCTACTCATAATTTTATATGAAAGGAGATATTTAGGAAAGTTTTAGAAGTATTAAATAATATTGCCAAGTACATTACCAGTCGAAGAGGCTGTAAATTTGTGGAGCGCTGGATTTGAAGGGGGATTCATTGATATTGAAATGATTTATAGAAATTTCTATTTAAGAACAATAATATTTTGCTTTATAATAAGAATATTTGGACTTTCGTTTTAAGAAAGGGAGCAAGAATGTATGGGGAATTTAGTGAATGGTCTATTTGTTAGATCAACTATAAAAGAAGATTTACAGCAAATTTTAAAGTTATGTACGACTTATGATCTAGATATTTACGGTGAAGTTGATACAACAGAAGAGGATATTATTAACTCATGGAAAGGTATTGATGTTAGTAAAAGCTCTTATGTTGTTATAAATGAAGAAGAAAAAATAATTGGATACGGAATTCTTATAGGAAATGAAAGACAGTTTCCTTCTGCCGTATTAATAAATCCTAATTATATCAATCAGGGCCTTGAACATTCATTATGGTCAAGGCTTGAAAAGCGTGCTGCGGAGCTCGTTGATTATTCATCTCGCTTGGATGGTACGATTGTAACGCAAGCAAATAATAACTATGAGGAAAAAATATTAGTAGAAGCTGATTTTATTCCAACTCGTATTTGGTGGGGAATGGGGATTGAATTGAAAGCAAATGTTCCATCACCACTATGGCCAAAAGACATTACTGTGCGACATTATATACCAGGTATGGACGATGAGAGATTACATCAAGCTTTTAATGAAGCCTTTGCAGACCACTGGAATTCGCATCCTTCTACGTTAGAAGAGTTTTTGAAACGTACCGAAAGAGAGGGCTTCCATCCTTTATTATGGTCACTTGCGATGGATGAGGAGGAAGTGGTTGGCTTTATTTTTAGTAAAAAGGATACTGACAATAAAGCTGAAATTACTCATATAGGTGTGCGCTGTTCTCATCGTAAACAAGGATTGGGATTGGCACTATTACATCATGTATTTGGTCAATTGCAACAAGAAGGAATTACAAAAGTTCATCAACTTGTAGATTCTGAGAATATTACAGGCGCACCTCGCGTATATGAAACAGCTGGAATGAAAGTGCAGAGTAAATTTGTTCGCTTTGATAAGGAAGTTTCAGTTGAAAAATAAAGAAGAAGTCCAGTGGTAAATCGCTGGACTTCTTTGACTTCATACTAAAATATAGCTATTTTAATCTTATGACACATAAGTCGCTGCTATGGAGAAACAAAATAATCTGGACTCGCTTATTTCTTTTGTTTTAAATATGGCATGGGGTAGGAAAAGGCCCTAACCGCTTCTACGCATGGTCAGATGCTCTCGCCAACCTAAAAAGAAAAGGGTTTTTATGTCGGTTTTTTAACTTGGATTTATATATAGTAATTAAAATTGTAAACAAAGATAACTTAAAGTTCCGAATTCATAGCTTCGATGAATTACGTTTGGCTTGGCGTTACCACTTCCCATTGCAATGAAAAGAGGAACAAAATGTTCTGCTCTTGGAACAGCTAAGCGTGCATGAGGAGCTTCAGCTTCCCAGTTAAATAACGCATCTTTGTTGTTGTTTTGGATTTGATTAATGAGCCATTCGTCAAATTCAACAGCCCATGGTTCAGGTGTAGTTTGTTCCCACTTTAACATTCGTAAATTGTGAACGGTAACACCGCTTCCGATGACTAAAATATTTTCTTCCCCAAGTCCTTGAAGAGCCTTTCCGATTTCATATTGTTCTCTTGCAGGTAGGACTGGATGTACTGAGATTTGAACAACGGGTATATCAGCTTTTGGATACATACGGTGTAGGAGTGTCCAAGAACCATGATCTAATCCGCGGGTTGTATTTTGTTGAACTGCAATCCCTTGTTTTTTGAATTTCTCTTCTAACATAGCTGCAATAACTGACGAACCTTTTGCCTTGTATTTTATTTCATATAGTTCAGGTGGAAAACCACCAAAATCATAAATCGTTTCATATTCATTGTTTGAAGAAGAAATAGTTAAAATCTTGCTTTCCCAATGAGCTGTAAAAATGACAATTGCCTTTGGTTTATATGTTTCACCAAGTGTTTGCAAAAAGCTCGTATAGTCTGTATCTTGAATGGCTAACATAGGTGACCCATGTGCTAAAAAAAGAGATGGCATCATAGTGATTACCTCCAATAATTTAATTACTTTATGTAAGTAACTATATATCTTTAATTAGGTTTCGTCAAGAATGAAGTAACAGAAAGTTAAATATCATAATTTGTAATAAGGAAAGCTGTTACATATAATTTATAGTAAGAAATATGAATGGTGATTCATTTTGTAAGGGTGTAGATTTGTATTGTTGAGTAATAGATGAGAGATTTTGGGGGGGAGTTCAAAATGAATAGACAAGAAAGCTTCATTATGACATCGGATGGATCGGAAATTTATTTGTGTAAATGGTTGCCAGAAAATAAACCTCGCGGGATTGTTCAAATTGCACATGGTATGGCGGAACATGCTGGTGCATATATAGAATGCATTGAAGCGCTATTGAATGCTGGATATGGGGTATATGCTCATGATCATCGCGGACATGGAAAAACAGTGAAACAGGAAGAAGATTACGGGCATTTTGAGCCGAATATAGGCTGGGATCAAGCTGTCTCTGACGTGATTTTCGTTTCAGAGCTTATTCGGGAGGAACATGCTTGTCCACTTTTCTTATTAGGTCATAGTATGGGTTCTTTCTTATCAAGGCGTGCTGTGCAGCTTCGAGGTGAATTATATAATGGCTTCCTTATTTCCGGAACGGGAGGGAATCCAGGGCTTTTAGGAGTTATTGGCCATAAAGTAGCAACAGTTGAAATGAAACTTCGCGGCGTAAAAACGAAAAGTCCCATGCTGAACTTTTTATCATTTGGTAATTTTAATTCACATTTTAAGCCAAACCGTACGAAGTTTGATTGGCTATCTTCTGATACGAATCAAGTTGATAGATACATAGAGGACTCATTATGTGGATTTATTTGTACAACGAGTTTTTACCGTGAATTATTTAACGGTGTGCTGACTGTGAACAAACTTGAAGCATTTAAGAAAACACCAAAAGATTTACCTATTTATATTTTTTCGGGAGACCGTGATCCAGTTGGAAACATGGGAAAAGGTGTACAAGAAGTGTATGACATGTATAAAAAATGTGGTGTCAAAGATGTAACGATCCGTTTATATGAGGACGGAAGGCACGAAATGCTCCATGAGGTAAACAGACAGGAAGTGTTCCAGGATATGATTTCTTGGTTAGGCAAGCATATACAGTAGCGGTTTGTAACAGATGAAAATTCAACAATTAGGAGTGAGTGGTATTATTCGTATATTTAACAATGGAGGTTGAAGTTATGAAAAGGTTAGTAATTATTACAGTAGGTAAAACGCATAGTGGGAAAACTACATTTGCAAGAGCCCTAGAAAAAGAGTTGAAAAACTCTTTTGTTATGGACCAAGATAACCACGCTGAATTTATAAACACTTATTATAAGAGCTTACAACCAAAACGAGGACCTAATACTCTTAAGCATGCTCTCTCAAAGTTAATTGTCGATTATGCCAAAGAACACACTGATTTACATCTTATTATTTGCAACTCAAATCGAAGTCGAGATGGACGATTGTATTTACTGGAAGAGTTGTTTAAAAAAGATGAGTTTGTTCGTATCTTGGTTCATTTTGATATTCCAGATGATGTTCTTCAAAAACGAGTTACTCAAAGTGGGCGGAGTACCAATATATTTAGAGGTGCTTATTCTAATTTTGAGGAAGTACTTGTTCGGCAACAGGCTGAATATCTAAAGGAAGATGTAACAGATCCAGTAGAAGGAGAAGCAGATCATTTATTTGTAATTAAAGATAGTAAAGAAGTTGATTCTGTTATTAAAGAAGTAGTTCATATTGCTGAATGTTTGTGATTATTCTCAGTTCTTAGATAATTATGAAGTGACATTTGAATTTTTGAAGAGCTTGGAGGAATTTACATTTTAGAAGAAAATCAAAAAATGATTGGCTTTTTTTCCTTTCAAAGAAAAGAAGTAGACAGTCTTGATTTTTTATATTTAGATCCAACGTATAAAGGAAAAGGCTATGGCAGAATTCTTTGGGAAAGTGTTGTTCAAAAAGCAGTTGAATTAAACATTAAGAGTTTTACGATTGATAGTGATCCAAATGCGAAAGGGTATTACATAAAAATGGGAGCGAAATTAATAGGAGAAACACCTTCTACTGTTTTTAAAAATCGCCTATTGCCACTTTTGCGTTATGATGTGCAAATTGAGTCAGTCTAATCGGATATTTTGAATTCAGTTAGGAGATGCTAAGTATGACGTATATGGAAATGGAAAAGATGAGAGAGGTTTTGTTTCAATCTTGGTCAAAAGAGACAAGTTCAAAATGGACTTTAGATAATCCAGCAAAAGGACAATGTGGTGTAACAGCCTTAGTAGTTCATGATTTCTTTGGAGGAGAGATCATAAAAACGAAAGCTCCTGAAGGTTGGCATTTTTATAACAGAATCAATGGTAAAAGATATGATTTTACAGCATCACAATTTTTAGAAGAGATTACATATATGGATGTTCTTTCAAATAGAGAAGAAGCATTTGCTGATACAAATGAAATGCAATATGATGCTTTAAAGCAAAAGGTTCGTATCCATATAAAGGAATAAATCTTATGTCAATTTATCTTTTGACTCTCATTGTTAAATAAGTTACTATAACGGTAGTAACTTATTTAAGAGGTATGATTATTTCTAAAAGAGTCGAGAGGGGAAATATTCGTGAAAACAGCATATGTAAGCGCTACAATCGTGACTTTGAATGAAAAAAATGAAGTGTTGAAAAATGGATATATCATTGTAGAAGATGATCAAATTATAGAGATACAATCAGGAGAATTACCGAGCGGAAAAGAAGTGGATCAAGTCATTAATCTTCATGGAAAATGGGTATTGCCAGGTTTGGTGAATGCGCATACGCATGTCTTGATGAGCATTTTACGTGGAATAGGTGACGACATGCTCTTAAAGCCATGGCTTGAAACGAGAATTTGGCCGCTTGAAAGTCAATTTACATCAGAGCTTGCTGTTGCTAGCACAGAGCTTGGTTTATTAGAAATGGTGAAAAGCGGAACAACAACATTTTCTGATATGTTTAATCCAATTGGAGTAGATCAAGATTCTATTATGGAAGCTGTTCGTAAAAGTGGTATGCGTGCTGCTGTTTCTCGAACATTATTTAGCTTCGGAACGAAAGAAGATGAAAAGAAGGCAATTCAGGAAGCGGAGAAGTATGTGAAACGTTATTCCAATAAGGATGATATGTTAACTACAATGGTTGCTCCTCATAGCCCGTATGCATGTTCTACGGAAATGTTAGAAGAGTGTGCACGAATTGCAGTGGAAAATAAGACGATGGTCCATATTCATCTTTCCGAAACAGAACGTGAAGTTCAGGATATTGAAGCACAATATGGAAAACGTCCGGTAGAGTATGTAGCAAGTTGTGGGTTGTTTCAAAGACCAACAGTAATTGCTCATGGTGTTGTGCTGAATGATGATGAGCGCACTTTCTTAGCGGAACATGATGTGCGCGTGGCGCATAATCCGATTAGTAATTTAAAATTAGGATCGGGTATCGCGAACGTTCGCGCGATGTTAGAAAGTGGCATAAAAGTCGGAATTGCGACAGATAGTGTTGCTTCTAATAACAATTTAGATATGTTTGAAGAAATGCGCATTGCCACTTTATTACAAAAAGGTGTTCATAAAGACGCGAGAACTTTACCAGTTGAAGCACTTCTTACATTAGCAACAAAAGTAGGGGCAGAGGTAATCGGGATGAATCAAACAGGTTCATTAGAAGTAGGCAAGTGTGCCGACTTTATTACAATTGATCCATCTAATAAGCCGCATTTACAACCAGCAGAAGAAGTATTGTCACATCTTGTATACGCAGCGAGCGGCAAAGACGTTTCAGATGTTGTTATTAATGGAAAACACATCGTTTGGAACGGTGAGTGTAAAACTTTAGATGAAGAACGTATTATTTTTGAGGCAGGCCGTTATAAACAAGGTTTGAATATGTAAGTAATAAGAGAACACTATCCTTTCATTAAATAAAAGGATAGTGTTTTTGTATATATTTGGAAGAATAAAAATTCAGTGAAATGTAACACTTTTATGATAATTATTCTGTTATAATATAAAGCGCTTTATAATTGAATTAAAGGAGCCGATTTATGAAACAACATGAACGACTACTGATAGGAATTATACTTGCCACCTCTTTATTGATTTCAGCTTGTAGTAATGATTCGAGTAAATCGAAGGAAGTAAGTGAAAAACAAGTATTAAATGTAACAATCTCAGAAGAAATTCCGTCCTTAGATACTGCAAAATCTATGAACGGTACATCAGCGCATGTCATGCAAAATATATTTGAAGGATTATATGTACTTGATGAGAAAGATACCCCAGTGCCTGGTGTTGCAAAATCTTTTGAGAAAAGTACAGATGGAAAAACATATATATTTCATTTACGTAAAGATGCAAAATGGTCGAATGGGGATGCTGTAACAGCGCATGATTTCGTTTATTCATGGCAGCGTACAGTGAACTCGCAAACAGCATCGCAGTATGCATACATGTTATTTTATATAAAAAATGCAGAAGCAATAAATAAAGGAGCTTTAGCTGTAGATCAATTAGGTGTAAAAGCGATTGACGATGTTACACTAGAGATACAGTTAGAGAAACCGACCCCTTACTTCCTTAATTTGTTGACACTTCCTATTTATTTACCACAGCACAAATCATTTGTTGAGGGAAAAGGAAGTAAATATGGATTAGAACCAGAAGGTATGATTTACAACGGTCCATTTGTATTATCGGAATGGAAACATGAGCAAGAATTTAAGTTGAAGAGAAATGATACATATTGGGATAAAAATAACGTGAAATTAGAAGAAATTAATTTTCATATTGTAAAAGATACAGCGACAGCAGTTAATTTATATGAAACAGGTAGTATTGATCGTGCGCCAATTAATTCTTCGTTTGTTGATAAATATAAAGGAAAAAGGGATTTTTATACAACGAAAGATCCTGCTATAGCTATGTTACGATTTAATCAACAAAATTCTGCACTAGCAAACACAAAACTAAGACAATCGCTTTCTATGGCTTTAAATAAAGAAGACGTAGTAAATCATTTTCTAAACAACGGTGCAACAGCAGCTGAAGGACTTATACCAGAAGGATATAAAAATGAAAAAAATGGAAAAGACTTCAGAAAAGAAAACGGTGATCTTGCCGTATATAATGTTGAAAAAGCAAAGGCACTATGGAAAGATGCGAAAAAAGAACTTGGTGTAGAACAGATAACACTTGAATTTTTAACGTTTGAACAGGACCAAGCGAAGCAAACAGCAGAATATATAAAAGGAGAACTTGAAAAGAATTTACAAGGATTAACAATAAATATAAAGTCTCAACCATTTAAACAAAAATTACAACTTGAACAAACGGGGCAGTATGATATATCGATGGTTGTATGGGGACCGGATTATAAGGATCCAATTAGTTATTTAGAATTATTTACGACAGCTAATCTAAATAATAAAATGAGTTATTCTAATAAGCGATATGATGAACTAATAAATAGTGCGAAAAATGATCTTGCATTAGATGAGCAAAAACGCTGGAAAGCTATGCAAGAAGCAGAGAAAATTTTATTAGAAGACGCTGCTATTGCACCGCTTTACCATACAGGTTCAGCATACGTTCAAAAGGAATATGTAAAAGGTATTGAAAAACACCAATTTGGCGGTGCTTATACGTATAAGCATGCTTATATGAATCAAAAAGAGAAATAGATAAAAGATTAAGTAGCTAAGTGCTTTGGATAAGCCTTAGCTTTTTTTCTTATATATACAAGTTAAAAAAACCTTTCTTTTTAGAGGGAGATGAGAGCATCTTGCCGTGCATAGAAGCGGTCAGGGCTTGTTTCTACCAAATGCGAGGTTTCAAGCAAAGGGAGAAAGCAAGTGCAGGTCATGTTTCGTTTTGCACAGTAGCGACTCATATGTTGAATAAAATGGATCTATATAGTTTAATGTCTAGAATATTTCGAAGTTTTTACGTTGTGAACATGATACCATGAAGATATGGAATATATTTCAAAAATACATAAAAAGAGGATTGATAATGAAACAACAATCTATATTAGTCGTAGATGATGATAAGGATATTGTTCAAATGATTGAAGTGTACTTGCAGCAAGAAGGTTACAAGGTTGTAAAAGCTTACAACGGAGAACAAGCAATACAGTTGTTTTTGGATAACGATATTGAACTGGCTATTCTTGATATTATGATGCCAGTTATGGATGGAATTGAAGTGTGCAGGAGAATACGAGAGGATTATAATATTCCTATTATGTTTTTAAGTGCGAAAACAACAGATGTAGATAAAGTCATCGGATTAAGCACAGGTGCAGATGATTATATTGAGAAGCCATTTAGTGTAATTGAGCTGATAGCACGAGTGAAAGCACAGTTAAGAAGATATACGTATTTAAATCACACTTCAAAACAAGTTCATGAGAAGAAGATACAAATTAGGGGATTAGAAATAGATGAGGATTCTAGAAAGGTAATGTTATATGGAGAAGATATTAATCTTACAAAGACAGAGTATGAAATTTTGTATCTGATGGTAACGCATCCAAACCGCGTATTTACACTAGAAGAAATTTATGAAAGTGTTTGGCGAGAAACAGCCTATGAAAGCAGTAATACTGTTATGGTTCATCTAGCAAGATTAAGAGGGAAGATAGAAGCGAATCCAAGAGAATCAAAATTTATTCAAAATGTATGGGGAGTAGGATATAAAATTGAGAGCTAAACTATTTCGAGGGTTACGAATGAAGATTTTTTTCATTTTTATATGCAGTATTGTATTAGCGACCTTATGTATTGTATTCTTTCAAAATGCTATTAGTCATGTATATGGAAATATAGCGGAATTAGAGGAGAAGTACTCTTTTATATATTTTGTTATTTTTCTTATCTTCACCTCATTCTTTTTCATTCTATTATCAAAGAATATGATAACGAGATTAGAAGAAATTAATCAAAATGTAAAAGAAGTTAGCAAGGGGAATTTAGACGTACAGATACAAACAATGAAGAACGATGAAATAGGACAACTAGCAGCAAATATTAATAAAATGACAAACAGTTTGAAAGAGTCAATTGAAAATGAAAAATTTGCGCAAAAGATGAAAAATGAGATGATTAGTAATATTTCTCATGATCTAAGGACACCAGTAACATCGTTAATTGGTTATGTTGATCTAATAGAACATAATTTTGATGTAAATAAAGAGAATTGTAAGAAATATGCAAAAGTTTTAAAACGTAAAAGCCGTGAATTGAAAAATCAAGTAGATGATTTGCTTGAATATTGTCATATTAATTATAAGGAAATTCAGTTACATAAATAAATAGTAGGGGTAAAGCAATTAGTAGAACAAGTTATGATTGATTTTATCCCCCAATTAGAAGCAGTACAAATGAAATTTCATATAGAGTGTAATTAAGACTTTCAAATAGAAGCTGATATCAGTTTACTAGTAAGATTAATGCAAAATGTAATTAGCAACAGCATTTTTTATGGGAAATCTGGAAAGAAAATTGATGTGCAAATTTTTCAAGAAGATAGAAATGTTAAGGTAAATATTAAAAATTACGGGAAGAGATCGACTTCAAACAAATTACCATGCTATCGAACCAAATCAACGATGGGCGTATGATTTTATTGCTCCGCAAAAAGGGATAACAAATTCGCAACTAGAGGATTATGATATATATGGAGTGAAGATAATAGCTCCTGCATCAGGAACAGTTATATCTGCAAAAGATTCAGAAGCTGATTTAACACTAGAAAATGATAATTTTAAGTCTATGGTAGGTAATCATATTTATATACGCTTAGATGAGACGGGAACGTATCTCGTCCTTGCTCACTTAAAACAGGAATCTGTCAAAGTGAAAACAGGGCAACACATAGAAGAAGGAGCAGTAATAGCTCGTGTTGGCAACTCTGGAAATTCTAGTGAACCACATTTACACATTCATCATCAACGACAAGATCCAGCTAAGACGAGTATGTTTCTTTCTGAAGGATTACCGTTATATTTTCGTGATATAAACGGACCATCTATGCCAAAGGGGGGAATTCGTATAGAAGATGGAAGGGATGTACCGACGGGGGATGTCATTTCACCAACTTGAGATCATTATTTGCCTTATACATACTAGAACAAAATAAAAAGAGAATGTCTTTTAGAAGAACTAAAAGGCATTCTCTTTTTTCTTAACCAATAAATGTTTGATACAACAAAAATATATTTAAAGCGATAATTAATACGGCAATTAACCATGCAAGAGTTGTTGTAAAGCGATGATTGACAAGACCACCCATAATGCTCTTTTTACTTGTAAAGACAATGAGGGGAATTAATGCAAATGCAATCCCAAATGATAAAACGACTTGACTCATTACAAGGGCATGAGTTGGATTCACACCTAATGCAATAATAACAAGCGGTGGAACCATTGTAATAAATCGTCGCACATATAAAGGAATGTGCATACGGATGAATCCTTGCATAATAATATCACCAGACATCGTACCGACGGAAGAACTGGATAAACCGGCAGCTAGTAAACCAATTCCAAAAAGAGCTGCTGATGCGGGTCCGACTAAATGGCCAAATTGATGAAATGCGACATCTAAATCTTCAACATGTAGTCCATTTTTGAAGAATAGGGAAGCTGCTACAATTAACATACTCGCATTAATTGCTCCAGCAATGACCATTGCGATTACAATATCGATAAATTCAAAGCGGAAAATCTTTTTTCGCTCTGCATCTGTCGTTCCTACTACGCGGCGCTGCGTTAAAGCAGAATGTAAATAAATTGCATGTGGCATAACGGTTGCGCCTAAAATCCCTGCTGCCAGTAAAATACTATTTACACCTTGAAAGTGAGGAACGAAAAGCCCTGATAAAAGAGGACTTAGTTCTGGTTTTGCGTAAAACACTTGTACACCAAAAGCAATAACAACGATAAAGACCATGCCAGTAATGACTGCTTCTAGTGGACGAAACCCTCTGCGTTGAAATTCTAGGATTATGAATGAACCTACTGCTGTAATGAGTGCAGCGGGCAGCAATGGAATATTAAATAACAAATTTAATCCTAAAGCAGCCCCAATAAATTCAGCAAGATCAGTTGCCATAATTACTAATTCACCTTGTATCCATAAACCGATGGAAACAGGTTTTGGAAAATGCTCCCGAGCAACTTCAGGAAGGTTTTTTCCGGTAGCAATTCCTAATTTAGCTGATAAGGATTGAATTAGCACGGCCATTAAATTTGAAACAAGGATAACCCAAAGTAATAAATAACCGTACTTGGACCCTGCTGCAATATTTGTGGCGAAATTCCCTGGATCAATATAAGCAACAGATGCGATAAAAGCGGGGCCTAAAAAAGGTAATAATCGTTTCAGTCCTTTTGTTTCACCGCTTAAAGCTAACTGCGCCGATTGCATCGTCCTATTATTAGGTGGAAGATGTTCGCGTTCTTTTGTGTTTTCTGTCATGTTTTGTTTCCCCTTTTGCTTGTTAACTTGATGCAATTTGCTTTATTTTATTAAATACAAATACGTAAATTATATTTCTTTTATTTGAACATAAATTTTTCCTTTGTGCAAATTATATTACGTTAGGAAAAAAAGGTGCTAGATTATTCATGTATTAAAAATATCAGCAACAAAGTTTTTCATATAGTGGTTGTGATTGCTCTGTGGAGTACGCTTTTTGTTTGCGATGTTCATCGCTATCAATGGACATGAAAAAAGATGGCTCCGGTACACAATACCGAAACCATCTTTTAAATACTTAAGTTTTACAGTCTTTATTAAATTGTTCATTTCGTAGGGTATAGTTCGAAAATAATTGGCTTTTGTATACATAATAGTTAGTAAAAACAGAAGCTACTTATTTTCTTTTAATTTCTCTAATGCTTGCTGTACTTCTTCTTGTAAACTTTGGTCTAAAATTTCTGTTTGATTAGGAGATTTTAACTGATAAAAATAGTTGTTAGCAGCAGCTTCTGCTTCTAATTTTTGCACATAGGATTCGACGCGTGCGAAGCCTTTCGCTGCATTTTCCGTATGGAAGGAAGTAAGTGCTGCATTACTCTCTTTTATCACTTGTGCCGCATTTAATCGAGAAACAAGAACGAGTTCTTTATATTGTAACTCTTGATATTTCTCTTGTAATTTGTCAATTTGTTCATAAAGTGCGGCTGTTTGCTGTTTTGTTATGTCGTACTGTTCACGATATAGTGTAGCTTTCTTCTCATTTATGATTTTATCTTGTAAAGCTATCTGTGCCATATTATCTTCTTCGCGTGATACCGCAAGTTCAGCTTGACGAGTTCTTTTTGCGATAAGTGCATTAGTTTCTACAATTAACGATTCATATTTCTTTTCTAAATAGAATTGGTGAGATAGCGCTTTTTGTGCTTTTGTAATTTGCTCTTCCGTCTCTCTCAAGTATTGCTTTAACATGCTAACAGGGGTTTCTAGCTTATCTAATGTTTGGTGCACATCTGCCATTACAATATTTTTAATACGTTTAAAGATACCCATTGTTTAGTTCTCCTCCTTACGAATATTACGTTCCCATTGATCTAAAATATCTATTTGTTTTTGCATTGTTGAAACATTATACATATTAATATTTATATACTCGCTTGTTATCGTTCTTTTATGTTTAAACTTTTTATACGCCCAGGCAATAATTGCAACAAGTGCAAGAATTGGAAGGAGCGGTAATAAACCAATAATAAGGAGCAGTATGCCTGTCCATTTTTTAGCCATATTTCCTTCAGATTTGCGAAGAATGAACCAGCCGAAAAGAATAAGGCCAAGTTCCAGCAGGAATGGTACAAAGAATAAATTATCAAACCCATTTTCATGGTGTTTTTCATGACGAGTATGTCTTTCGAATTTAGCAAAATCTTCTTTCTTTGTAAGAAAATCTTCTTTTTCTTTATCGTGAGAAATCGCATATTCAGTTTTCTTATGTTTCTCATGACCCCATCTTTCAAACTTCATACTATGTAATCCAAAGAATAGTAAAGTAAGAAGCAAAGGAAGGATCAAAACCCATTTTAGCCAACGCAACTTTTTACGTTTGTTCTTTTTCTTTTTCATCTGTTCACCACCTATCTATGATTCATTGTGTTTCAAAAAAAATTGAATCTAGAACTACTTTTAATAGAGTCAAAATCTGAAAGCCTGTGTCTGAATTTATCACCTCGCTATATCTTTGATGAGTATTAGTGTAAAACTTAGATGTGAGAAGGGGATGAAAGGGAAATGATGAAAATATGAGAAATATCTAAAAAAATTCTCATGATAATGAAAAAACTCGTCACATAGTTGACGAGTTAATTATTAAATACTATCTACTTCTGCCTTGATGATCTTGCTCATTTAAGGCGGTTTTTAATTTGTATTTATATAGAAAGTAGGATTAGCCAGTTTTTTGCACACTTTGCGATTTTGGTTTTCGTTGTATTGTAAAAGTTTCTTTTCGTAATTCTATAAATAGCGATGTCACCATTAATATAATAACAATTGAAAATGGAAATGCTGCGAGGATTGCTGCAATTTGCAAAGCATTTAACCCCCCTGCTTGTAGTAAGATTGCTGCAATTGCTGAAATAGTAAGCCCCCAAATGAGTTTTAAGCGATTGCTAGGAGATAAATTTCCATTACTTGTTTGCATGGCTGCAACAAACGTTGCGGAGTCTGCAGATGTAACAAAGAATGTGGTAATTAAAATTAACGTAACAATTGTCAGAAATGATGAAAACGGTAAATGAGAAATGACAGCAAAAATACCAGTTTCTATACCATTTTTTGTGATTTCGTCTGCGATTCCTAACGATTGGAACATCTCCATGTGAATGGCTGTTCCACCGAATACTGTAAACCAAAATGTGCAGATTAATGTTGGGACTAATACAACGCCGAAAATAAATTCACGAATTGTGCGTCCGCGTGAAATTCGCGCAATAAATGTACCGACGAATGGCGACCAAGAAATCCACCATCCCCAATAGAAGAGCGTCCATTTTTCAATCCATGCAGAATCGTACTCACTAAAAGCACCTAAGTTTAGGCCCATACTTGGCAAAGACCCTATATAAGATCCTAATGTGGATATGAAATATTTTATAATAAAAACAGTTGGCCCGAAAATTAAAAAGGAAACGAGTAAAATTCCTGCAAGGGAAATGTTCAAGTTACTCAAATATTTAATCCCACGATCTAATCCTGTTTGTGCACTTGTTAAATAAAGGACTGTAAAGATTAAGATTAGTACGAGTTGTGTGTCAAGTGTATTGCTAATAGAAGGGAATAAGTAATGTAGTCCACCAGCGATTTGCTGTGCACCAATTCCTACGGATGGAACGATTCCAAATACTGTAGCTAAAACGGCTAAAATATCAACCGTTTTTCCGATAGGTGATGAGTTCGATCGATTAAATAAAGGAGTAACTGTAGCACTAATTGTACTACCTTTTTGTTTTCGAAAGGTAAAGTATGCAAGAGCTAAAGCGACGATTGCATATAATGACCAAGGGAATAATCCCCAATGGAAGAATGAATATTGCATTGCGAGTTCAGCACTTTGTTGGCTACCAGGTTCACCTGTAAGAGGAGCATTTAAATGTGATATCGGCTCGGAAATGCCATAAAAGACAAGGCCGATTCCCATCCCAGCTCCAAATAACATTGCAATCCATGAAAGGTAACTATATGTTGGTTTTTCATCATCTTTACCAAGACGGAGAGAACCGTATTTCGAAAATGCTAAGTAAGCGGCTAAAAGAACCATTGCGGTTATTAATAGAGAGTAAAACCATCCAAACTTACTGAGGATAAAAGAGTTCAATGACGAGGTAACACTTTGTAAATCATAGCCTTGTATCCATTTTGCTGGAAGTATACCCCATATAATAAACAAGGTTGTCAGCAAAATAGAGATATAAAATACACTGTTTTCTTTTTTGAGCATCTAATCCCACCTTTAGTTAATAAAATTAATAATTATATTAACCATAACAATTTACAAGAGAGATGTCAAAATACGGATCTTAAAAGCACATGATAGATAGCTGAAAATATAATAGAGGTAATATAAACTGAAACGTTCATTATATAAAGAGGAAATGAAACTGGATAGTTACCGGAGAGATGTAAAGTAATGTAGAAGTTTGAAGGTAAAGCATAAAAAATAAATCCGCATTGCGGTTGGAAAATTATCAAAATATACATATAACCAATTGCTTTATATACCCTATACCGGTATTATGTATATAAAGAGTAATAATTATCATATAAGAGGTGATAGTAATGGATCATTGCGAAGGAAATCATATAGATCAAAAGATGGTTCCTCGAACAGAAGAGGAAATTCAAAGTGTGATAAAACGTTTAAAACGTATTGAAGGGCAAGTGCGTGGTGTTCAAAAAATGGTTGAAGATAACCGTTATTGTGTTGATATTTTAATTCAAATTTCAGCGATTAATGCAGCGTTAAATAAGGTCGGTTTTTCTTTATTGGAGCGCCATACAAAGCATTGTGTTGCAAAGGCAGTTCGTGAGGGAAATGGGGACGAATCGATTCAAGAATTAATGAATGTAATTAAGCAGTTTTCAAAATAGGAGGGGGATAAGATGGAAAATCAAAAACATGTTACGCTTGGAGTAACAGGAATGACATGTGCAGCTTGTGCCACTCGAATTGAAAAAGTGCTAAATAAAATGGATGGGGTAGAAGCTAACGTAAACTTGGCGATGGAAAAAGCAAGTATTAAATATGATCCGTCTCAGCAAGAAATTTCTAATATAAAAGAGAGAATTGAGAAGTTAGGGTATAGTGTATCAGCTGAAAAAGTTACCCTTGATATTGAAGGGATGACATGTGCAGCTTGTGCCACTCGAATTGAAAAAGTATTAAATAAAATGGAAGGCGTTTCGCATGCTACTGTTAATTTAGCTACCAATAGCGCTGTTGTAGAATATAACGAAGGTTTAGTTTCTACAGCAAGTATTATAGAAAAGATAAAGAAAATTGGATATAAGGGGCAAATACGTAACGAAAATACAGAACGTTCAGAAAGAAAAGAAGAAATGATTAAGGAGAAAAAGCGTCAACTTATCATTTCGATTCTTTTGTCCTTACCTTTACTTTATACAATGGTTGGACATATGCCGTTCGATACAGGACTACCGGTGCCGCATATTTTGATGAATCCATGGTTGCAAATTTTACTAGCAACGCCAGTTCAGTTTTATATTGGAGGACATTTCTATGTAGGTGCTTATCGTGCTCTTCGAAATAAAAGTGCCAACATGGACGTGTTAGTTGCCTTAGGAACATCAGCAGCTTATTTCTACAGCTTATATGAAACATTGAAAACAGTAGGGAATTCTGACTATGTTCCTGATTTATATTTTGAAACAAGTGCAGTGTTAATTACGTTAATTTTAGTCGGGAAGTACTTTGAATCAATGGCAAAGGGACGGACAACGGAAGCAATTTCTAAATTGCTTAGTTTACAGGCGAAAGATGCGCTTGTTGTGCGGAATGGTCAAGAAGTAAGAGTACCGCTTGAAGAGGTCGTTATTGGAGATAAGATTATTGTAAAGCCAGGGGAGAAAATACCCGTAGATGGTATTGTCATTTCGGGGGTATCTTCTGTCGATGAATCTATGATTACTGGAGAGTCTATTCCAGTAGATAAAAAAGAAGGAGATCCGGTTATTGGAGCAACTATTAATGCAAATGGAGTACTGACGATTCAAGCTGAAAAGGTTGGAAAGGACACAGCATTGGCCGGCATTGTTAAAATTGTTGAAGAAGCGCAAGGATCTAAGGCACCAATTCAACGATTAGCGGATGTTATTTCAGGTATTTTTGTTCCAATCGTTGTAGGAATTGCTATCGTAGCATTCTTAGTATGGTATTTCTTTATTGCACCGGGAGATTTGTCAAAAGCATTGGAAGTAGGAATTGCGATTTTAGTAATCGCATGCCCATGTGCATTAGGGCTTGCTACACCAACTTCGATTATGGTTGGTACAGGAAAAGGAGCTGAAAAAGGGATTCTTTTTAAAGGAGGTGAATACCTAGAAGGAACCCATAAGGTAAATGCAGTGTTATTAGATAAAACAGGAACAGTAACAAAAGGAAAACCAGAAGTTACTGACGTGTTACAATTTCAAGAGGGTATGATCCATTATGCGATTTCAGCTGAAAGTGCTTCCGAGCATCCATTAGCTCATGCAATTGTTGAGTATGGAAAACAAAATAAGATAGAATTAAAAGAGCTGCAGCATTTTTCAGCCATTCCAGGTCATGGAATTGAAGCAAACATTGAAGACAAAAAAGTTCTTGTGGGAACACGAAAGTTGATGAATGAACAATTAGTAGAAATCTCACAGCATGAAGAAATGATGAAAGAACTAGAGCTTCAAGGTAAAACAGCGATGCTTGTCGCAATTGATGGGGAACTTGCTGGAATCATCGCTGTTGCTGACACAGTAAAAGAAAGTTCAAAGACGGCAATCCAAACACTTAAACAAATGGGAATTGAAGTATACATGGTAACAGGTGATAATAAACGTACTGCTGAAGCGATTGCAAAGCAAGTATGTCTTGACCATGTATTTGCAGAAGTATTACCAGAGGATAAAGCTAAAATTGTAGAGGATTTACAAAAACAAGGAAAGCATGTTGCGATGGTCGGGGATGGTATTAACGATGCTCCGGCTCTTGCGAAATCTAATATAGGTATGGCAATTGGAACGGGTGCAGATGTAGCAATTGAAACTGCAGACGTTACTTTAGTTGGCGGTGATTTATCACATATTCCAAAAGCAATTGAGTTAAGCCGTAAGACAATGAAAAATATTCGTCAAAACTTGTTTTGGGCTTTATTCTATAATGCAATTGGTATTCCAGTAGCAGCATTCGGGTTACTAGAGCCTTGGGTAGCCGGAGCAGCAATGGCATTTAGCTCTGTATCTGTTGTGACGAACGCACTTCGCTTGAAACGCGTTAAAATATAAATTAATATGGAGGAATTTAATATGACTATTACATTAAACGTACAAGGAATGACATGTAATCATTGCAAAATGGCAGTAACAAACGCACTTTCAGAGTTAGCAGGGGTGCAACATGTAGAAGTAAACTTACAAGAAGCTACTGTCAACGTAGAATATGATGAAGCAAAAGTAGATGTAGAAAAAATGAAAGAAGTTATTGAAGATCAAGGATATGACGTGCAATAAAAATAGATTCAATAATTTTTATCCAAAAGGTCGCTTTATGAAAAGTGGCCTTTTAGTATGTTAAAGTATTATTATTGTGTCTGTAACTGCCATTATGTAATCTTTTTAAGTTTTAATATATTTTAAATGTAGTTGCAAGTATAGGTAGTAATAGAAATGGAGAGTCGAACATATGAACAAAGTAGAAATTCATATTTTAGGTGGATTTTTAGGGAGCGGGAAATCAACGCTGCTTCAAAATCTTTTATTAGCGGAAAAGAAGAAAAATCGAAAAGTTGCAGTATTAATGAATGAAATAGGTGAATACTCCGTAGATACCGATATTGTAGGACGAGAAAATATTTTAAGAGAACTTTTAAAAGGTTGTATTTGCTGTACGATGAAAGATGAATTAGAAATTCAGTTACATTCTTTATATCAAGAGGAGAGAACGGATGTAATTTATATAGAAACAACTGGAGTTGCTCATCCGATTGAAGTATTAGATGCTTGTCTCTCACCAATTTTAGCTCCTTATATTGAAGTGAAGTCCATTATTGTTGTATTAGATGCCATTAGGTGGTTAAATCGGGAAACATTAAGTAAAAGCGTACAACAACTTTTAAACGAACAAATGAAATATGGAAGTCATATTCTCATCAATAAATCAGATTTGCTTAAGGGCGAAGAGAAGAAACAGATTGTTGAGGAAGTAGCGTTAATAAATAAACATGCAAAATTATACGAAACTCAGTATTGTAATATATCTTTAGATGATTTCGAAGGTGTAAAGCTTGAAGGTAATCAAAATCATGAAAAGTTACATGTGACACAGCATTTACATATTCAAACTATGACCTATCCATTCACAACATCAATTGATCAAGGCAAGTTGTATGAGTGGCTTTCTAATTTATCTGAGGGAATTTATCGTGTCAAAGGGTTTGTGAAATTTCATGGTGATAAATACCCAACTTTGCTGCAATATTCATTTGGTGTACCATCTTTATTGGAGCAGGATTTTGGGTTTCCTACAAATCTTGTAATTATTGGAGAGAATTTAGATAAAGCGAAATTGAAGAAAGAACTAGAGAGTTTGGAACAAGTTGAGTTGTAAGGTTTGTGTACGGGTGTTTTTAGATGAATATATTAATAATGAGGGAAGGGCTATTTTTTAGTCATTCTCTTTTTTATCATATCTGGCGAGAAGACCCCCACCTCAAACGCGCAACGGTAGGTGGAGATGAATCGCTTTTTTTGTTTTTTTAGCATACGAATAGAAACGTACGTTCTTGTTTGGTATACTTTGTGTATACAAAACAAGAAAGGAGTGTGTCCAATGAAAAAAGCATATTTTTCAATTCGTATCTACAAGAATGCACTGAATCCGAAATATGTTGAAGCGATTGGACATGCTCTTTTCGTATTTAACCGTGCGAAACATTTCGCTTTTCAAACGCAAGTGTTAAAAAAACGTTCTGGCACCTCTAGACGTTCTAATAGTATGCAAATGACTGTAAAATCACGATTTAGTCTGAATGATTATTATGCAAATAGTGCCGTGCAGGAAGCCAATGCACTGTTTTCTTCTCAGACAGAATTGAAGAAATTGTATATCGAAAATAAAAATGAACAGATTAAAGCTGTAAAAAAGAAGATTAAGAAAACCAAGTCAGATTTGACAGTGCTGAATAAAATGAAAATATCTTTTATCAAAGGGAAGCCAATGTTCAATAAAACGTCCAAAG
>NZ_NVOY01000025.1 GCF_002551005.1 Bacillus pseudomycoides | reverse complement strand
TTTAGTCGTGGGAGTCTCAAGTATCATCGTATGTACGACCATTATCGTCTGAAACTACTTCAAGCAATTGAGTGTTTAAATACTGAAGAATTGTGGAAGCAGGAGATGAATTCAATTGGTGGCATTGCCTTACACATTTGTGAACATATAAAAAGAAATACAGCTCGGTACTCGAATCCAGGGAATGAAGTTTGATTTTTGTCAAAGGTCTTTACCATATTCAAAATGTCAATAATTCTCTACAGCTGACTAAAAGGTTGGATACAACGATTTAATGGTGTGACTACAAAATATCTCGACAATTATTTGAGTGGGTTTCAATTCTTAGATATTGTTAAACATTGAAGTGATAATGTATAAATAAGTAAAATAATAGTGGAAAGTTGTTTATTTCCAATTAATGAAACTTGTTACTCATTAAGAACGTATCAATTTTAGTAATTATATTATCAACTAACCTTGAAAGTTTTATCGGAGAATAAATTACCGACACTTAACAAAACCTTAAAATTTATTAAAAAGAGAGGTGAAACATTTGGCTTTACATTATCAAGAATATGGTGATAAGAGTGCGTCTCTGATGTTATTTTTACATGGTGGTGGAGTGAGTAGTTGGATGTGGGATAAACAAATTCAATACTTCACTCATTATCATTGCATTGTTCCAGACTTACCTGAACATGGGCTAAACAATTATGAAATTATTTTTTCTATAAAAGGTAGTGCAGAAGAATTAATTAAATTAATCGAAGAAAAAGCAAGGGGAAAGAAAATAATCCTAATTGGGTTTTCTTTAGGTGCTCAAGTAATTATTCAAATGTTAAGTATGAAACCAGATTTAATTGATTTTGCGATAATAAATAGTGCTTTGGTCAGATCGATTTCATATTTTAAAAAATTGGTTCAACCTTCTATTAGATTATCATTTCCATTAATTAAAAATAGGTTGTTTTCCAAACTGCAAGCAAAAACATTATATGTAAGTGAAGACTACTTTGAAAAATATTATGAAGAAAGTTGTCAAATGAAGCCTGACACTCTTGTTAGAGTATTAGAAGAAAACATGTCGTTTGAAATACCTAAAGATTTTAGAAAAGCAAATGGAAAGATATTGGTTACTGTGGGTGAAAGAGAAAAAACTGTTATGAAAAAATCTGCAAAAGATATTGTAGAAACTAACTCAAATTGTATAGGCGTGATTATACCTAAAATTGGGCATGGTGTTCCTTTGGCAATGCCTGACTTCTTTAATCATATGGTAGAAACATGGATACATGAAGGGAATTTACCAAAAGAATGTAAAGTGATAAGTTGATGTTTGTTGTTATTGCTGATACTCATAAAGATAATATTCCGTCGCACAGGGTATTAGAAAAATCAGGGGCGGAGATGTATAAAGAAACAGAAGAATTATACTTTTGGAGATTTGTCTGAAATAAGTTTAAGAGTCATCATTTCATAATGGTGGCTCCTTTTTACGAAAACAGTACAATGTGAATCAATAGACTGGCAAAAACTTGTTCGGCTAACAGAGCAGGATCATTGAATAAATGATTGCTAGATTCATAAGGATTTCTTATATGTATCCTAAAGTTTTGGCTCATTTTGCGGAAATGAAAGATGGTATACGATTAACTTAAATATGAGTTGAAAGGAAATGATGCCAATGCTTACATTTCGTCATGTCGATGTAGAAAAAGATAAACAGACGATCATTAGATTTTTCACAGATACAGATGAAGAACTTGCGTTTAATGAGAGTGAGTATATAAAGTATGCAAAGGAAAAGCAATTACATTTCCCAGAAGGATTTGTTCTTTTGGAACGTGATCAACAGGCAGTTGGAGAATTAGTGCTTCGGTATGATCAGTATGATGGAAGAGAGATTGGGCATGTAAGTTTTGTATATGTAATTCCCGAGGGACGTGGGAAAGGGTATAGTAAAGAACTTTTTCAATATGCTGAGGAGCAGTTTAAAAAACGTAATCTATTTGAATATCATCTTCGCGTGGCACAGTCCAATTTGAGAGCGATCAAATTTTATGAAAAACAAGGACTTGAAAGATTGGGAGAAGAACGGAATTCTTACAATCAGCGCTGCTGGAGAATGGGGAAGAAGATGTAGGTAGGAATATATAAATTCATAAAGTGGTGGTCGTATTGACAAGTAAACTTCCTAATAAAATTCATATCATAGGCTCTGTTGGGAGCGGGAAAACAACTTTAGCAAAAATGTTATCTTCACAGTTACATATTCCATATTATGAGCTCGATAACGTCGTTTGGAGACGGTCTGAAAAAGGGGATATAAGAAATACGCCTGAAGAAAGAGATGGACAGCTGAACGATATTGTCAGTTCCGATGCTTGGATTATTGAAGGTGCTCATCATACATGGGTATCTCAAAGTTTTCAACATGCAGACATCATTATTTTTTTAGATGTAGCTCTTTCGAAGAGGATATATAGAATAACGAAGAGATACATTTTACAACGACTTCGGCTTGAAAAAGCGAACTATAAGCCGAGTTTCAACATGTATTTGAAGATGTTTAAGTGGACGAGGGATTTTGAAAGAAAGAGTAAAGCGGAGATTTTGCATATGTTAGAGGAGTATGGTGGTAAGGTGGTTGTTTTGAAGGATAATAGGGAAGCTGCTAGATACATGATATAACAGGGGATTCGCTAGGAGGTTGGATGATTGAAAGAGAAATTAGTAATAAAATATTTGTTGTACTTTTTTTCTTATATTCTTGTGTATATTTTTACATATCCGATTGTATTTATACTTGTTATGGCTACAGATGATCCAACAGTCTCACACTCTTGGTTTGATGTAACGTGGCATACTTTTGAGGTGCTAGCTACAATTTTGGGTGCCTGGATTTTAAATCTAATTTTTAAACGAACTGTAAAGTTGGAAAAGAACACAAAATATTCTTGGCTTATATTTATCATGCATTTAATTCTTATTCCTTTGACTCCTCAAGTTATATATTGGTAGAGTTATTTGGAAATAAAACATTTGAATTGTATATAAATTAGGAGAACAGTCAAAATGAAGGAAGCCAATTATCAGAAATTCTAAGGATATAAAGACATTTCCAAAATATGAAATAAAAGGGGACATTTTGTTGGAGTACTGCTAAAATAAATTCATATCATATTACGGAGGAATCACTCAAGTGAATAAAAACATAACTAGAATAGCCATCCTACTAACCTCTCTCATTGGCGTTACCGTTTTATTTCTTTGCTTCACATGGAACGGTACTCCATGGGAAAAACAAACCGCCATTTCTGAATCAGAAAAGTATATTGCGAAATACTTCGATTTAGATGCGAAAGTCAAAGGCACTTCTTACAATCATAAAATGGATAGTTATGAAATCTCATTTGAAACAAATGAAGGTAAGAATTTTACTATCGAATATAAAGGACAAAACCGCTTTGATATTTCTCCGGGAGTTCAGAAGTATTTAAGTCAACATTCTAAAATTACAAAGTAATAAGGCTGAAACAAAGAAGTAAAAAAGATGGACCAAAACANNTGTTTTGGTCCATCTTTTTTTACCATTCCTTTGGCTCATAGTTCAAGTCTTGGAATAATCGATTACGTTCTTTTTTAGATAAGTCTCTCCATTGTCCAACGGGTAGATTACCTAAATGAATATTCATAATTCGAGTCCGCTGTAGTCTATACACATCGTAGCCAAGCGCCTCACACATGCGACGAATTTGGCGATTTAGTCCTTGTGTTAAAGTGATTTGAAAAACATATTTGGAAAGTTGTTCCATCTTACAAGGCAGCGTTTTCGTACCTAAAATTTTTACACCTTCAGCCATTCGTTTTAAAAATTCAGGAGTAATCGGCTTGTCTACTGTAACAATGTATTCTTTCTCATGCTTATTTTCAGCACGTAAAATTTCATTGACTATATCTCCATCGTTCGTAAGGAGTATTAAGCCATCTGAATCTTTATCTAGTCGCCCAATATTAAAAATTCTTAATGGGTGATTGACTAAATCAACAATATTACCCTTAACATTTTTTTCTGTTGTACTCGTAATACCAACGGGTTTATTTAAGGCAATATAAACATAATTACTTGCCATTCGTATTTGGTTACCGTTTACACGAACATCATCCCCGGGCTCGACTTGGCTGCCTATTTTCGCAACCTTTCCATTTATCGTGACTTTTCCTTCAGTGACTAATTTATCTGCACCGCGTCTAGATGCTTGTCCAGATTCACTAATGAACTTATTAATACGCATATTAAACACAACCTTAAGTAGAGAGTTAATAGTATTAGAATATTGGATTCACATTTGATTTTCAAGGGGACAAGCATAATGAATTACAGAATAGCGGAAAAAACAACAAAAAATATATGGAATGTGTTTTTATTGAGAGATAACTTTGTTCAGAAAAAGATGTGTTAGATTTTGTAGGCATATGTGTTGGAAATGACGTATACTTATTAATACTCTACATTGATGTATTTTCTGAAGGCTTGAAAACAGGTTTAGCAGGAATTATGCATATGGTATTCATACAATGGTGAAAAATACATACAAGAATCTATAACAAAATGAGGTTAGTACATGAGTCCACAAAGTTTTAACGATTACGCATTGAGTAAAGAAATTGTAAGAGCACTTGCTAGCTTACAATATGAAAAGCCAACAGAAGTGCAAGAGAAAGTCATCCCAATTGCATTAGAAAAGAAAGATCTTGTTGTAAAATCACAAACAGGAAGCGGTAAGACAGCTTCTTTTGGAATTCCGCTTTGTGAAATGGTTGAGTGGGAAGAAAATAAACCGCAGGCGTTAATTCTTACACCAACGAGAGAACTTGCTGCGCAGGTAAAAGAAGATATTACGAATATAGGAAGATTTAAGCGTATTAAAGCAACTGCGGTTTATGGAAAATCCCCATTTGCACGTCAAAAATTAGAACTAAAGCAAAAGACACATATTGTTGTCGGCACTCCAGGGCGTGTATTAGATCATATTGAAAAAGGGACTTTCTCGTTAGAGCGTCTGAAATATTTGGTGATTGATGAGGCAGATGAAATGTTAAATATGGGCTTTATCGATCAAGTAGAAGCCATTATTGACGAACTACCTACGAACCGAATGACGATGCTCTTTTCTGCGACATTACCAGAAGATGTTGGAAATTTGTCTCGTACATACATGGAATCACCAATCAACATTGAGATTCAAGCATCTGGAATTACGACAGATAAAATTGAACATAGTCTTTTAGAAGTGAGGGAAGAAGAGAAGTTCTCTCTTCTGAAAGATATAACAACGATTGAAAATCCAGATAGTTGCATTGTTTTTTGTCGTACGCAAGAAAATGTAGATGATGTATTTAGACAGTTAAACCGTTCTGGCTATCCTTGTGATAAAATTCATGGCGGTATGGTGCAAGAAGACCGGTTTGCAGTAATGAATGATTTTAAAAGAGGGAAATTCCGTTATTTAGTAGCGACAGACGTAGCAGCAAGAGGAATTGATATTGAGAATATTACCCACGTTATTAATTACGATATTCCATTAGAAAAAGAAAGTTATGTACACCGTACAGGAAGAACGGGACGTGCTGGTAAGAGCGGAAAAGCAATTACATTTGTAACCCCGTATGAAGAAAGATTTCTAACAGAAATCGAAGCGTATATCGGTTTTGAAATTGTAAAAATAGATGCACCTTCAAAAGAAGCAGTTATCACAAGAAAGGCGGCATTTGAAGAAAAAATAAATGCTAAGCCAATTGTGAAAAAAGATAAAAGCGCTAGTCTCAATAAGGGAATCATGAAGCTTTATTTTAATGGCGGAAAGAAAAAGAAAATCCGAGCAGTGGATTTCGTTGGTACAATTGCCAAAATTCCAGGTGTTACAGCGGATGATATCGGGATTATTACGATTCAAGATAATGTTTCTTACGTTGAGATATTAAATGGAAAAGGACTACTTGTTTTAAAAGTAATGAAAAACACAACGATAAAAGGTAAGCAGTTAAAGGTTCATGAGGCGATTAAGTAAAAGGAACTATCCACTCTAATAGGTGGATAGTTTTTTCGTTGAAATCATTATTTTATTTTAATAAAAAAGAACCCTAAACTTTTCGTCTTAGGGTTCTACTCTGAAATCATTATTTTACGGTTTTCTTACAACGAAATTCTATATAATTAGTTAACTTATAGATAACTTGTCCAACTGAAAAACGTAACCTATTTTGTTGCTTTTCGACCTACTAATACCCAGTACAGAGATAAGCTGAAAAGGGCAATGAATACGAGAATGAATAGGATATTACTAAACATGGAAGCCTCTACATTGTTTGTCATTCCGAAGAAACTTTTTTTCATTGCGGAATGGTCCATCATCGCCGCTGTGTAGGCAATTCCGATTGACATTGCGACATTTAGTGTTAAGTTATAAAATCCGATTGCTGTTCCTGTTTTTTCTTTATCAATTGTACAAATGCAAGAGTCAAGTAATGGAGCATACATGAATGCAAATGAACTAGAGAATAGAACCATAGAGATTACGAATACAACAACAGAAGTTTTGATAAAGAATCCGCCTAATAGTAAGCTGATCATAATGCTGCACATAGCCAGCGTAATACATTGCTTGCTTCCCATAACCTTTGCAACTTTTCCTGAAAGAGCCCCAACGATAGTCGCTGCGATATAACCTGGAATTAATAATAGTGAAATTGTATCTAGCTGCAAACCGTAAATCTTTTCAAGCAAGAATGGGAATAGGAAAATATATGCTAGCTGTACAGAGTAAATGATAAATGCAACGCCAAGCAATGAGATAAACTGCTTATTTTGGAAGAATGAGATTCCGATAAACGCTTTTGAATTCTTACTAATATAAGTAAGGAACAAGGCAATTGCAACAATAAACAAGATCAGGTACATCCAATTGAAATCTGTAATATATAGTAGTAGAGACGCTGAAATGGCTCCGACTAGGAATAATCCTAATACATCTACATGACTGTTTTTCGCTTCTTCCTTAGGAATGTATTTTAAAATAAAAGGAAGAGTGAAAAGTGTTACTAAAGAAATTAAAAATAGAGTTGTCCAATGGAAATATGTTGAAACATAACCTCCAGTTAATGCACCGATAAGCTGTGAAAGAGCAAAACTACTTGTACTTAATCCTAAAAATTTCTTTTGTTCATCTGCAGGTAAATGCTTTGTGACAAATATTACATATAACGTTTCAGCTGATGCTAAACCAGCCGTTTGGACAATACGTGAAATAACAACTAGTAAAAATGAATGTTGAAAAATGTATCCCATGACTGAACCAGCGCAGATTAAAATAATCCCAGCGCTAAAAAGTTTTCTAAAACTAATAGAATCCGCTAAAGCTGCGTAAACGACTGCTCCAATTCCAATCACAAGACCAGCTAATGTTGCTTGCCAACTAACTGTTGTCGCTGAAATGTTAAAATCCTTTGCCATATCAACAGAAATAATCTTAAACGAATTGTCAATTACTAAACATAATAGAAATAATAGTAAGGTAACAGGTACTGCTTTCTTAGCACTATATTCTTGAGTTTTCTTCATACTTACATCTGCATTTATTGTAGACATAGCGATATTCCTCTCCTTTTGTGATTTAGGAAATGATTTCCCTAAATCATAATTATCTAACTATCAATAAATCGGATGGCTTCAGTAATTTCTACGCCATTTGCTTCATAGGTGGGATTTCCTTGTGCACAGTTGTACCCATTTTTGTTTTTTCCTTTTTATGATGATTAAAAGGAAACGTTTTCATGAATAGCTGAAAATAAATTGATTCCGCTTTCAAAATCGTGTGTGAAAACACTTTACAATATCGTATAGTTGTATACATCAAAATATGAAAAGGATACTATACCTTGTTCTTATGATGTTTAAAAGGAAGCAGTTGTATGAAAAGCATCTTATGCTTGATTCCGCTTTCATAATTATGCATGATAACCTCTCGTTATATACAACATTGTACAGTTGTCTAAAAACTTGTATACATCTTAACAATGAAAAGGATATCATACCTTTCTTTTGCTCACAACCCATCTTTCTTTCGGAATTTGTCTGTTTTGTTACAAAAAAAGAGGTGTATTTTTTATGGAATACACCATTTGCAAATTAAATAGTTGATTTAAAATAAAGTTAAACCACTTAAGGAACAATAAAACAAAAAGCGCACCATCTATTGTATTGGCGCGCTTTTAATTTTACTTAATTCGTGAAGGGCTAATATGCTCTAGCCATAGAATCCCATCATATTGTTGGTTAGGAATCATGATTTCATCTTCAGATCCCCAATACTGCCCGATAATGGGCATGTACATCCAAGAGGTTTCAGGACGATTTTCCTCACCTTTTAAATTTACAAATACTTGTGGATGTTGTGCAGCTTTCAAAATTTCTTCGACACTATTTGGTTGATGTTTTTCCCTTACATTTTGAATCGTTTTATTATTTGCTTGCAAACTACTACCACTATAGGCAAATATACCAACTGTGTACATTTGATTTTTTAAATACCGTGGTATCATATCCATCATATTTGGAAATGGAAATACGAATTGAATCATTTTAGAATTTTGTTTCCTAATATGATAATTGTGTCCCCACACAATCATTTTTTTATTCTTAAATTGCATTTCGCTTAACCATGCTAGATTCTGTGCCATCCTTTGCTCTCGAGTGTAAAATGAGAAATCATCTGGATATTTTTCAGGTGGAATTTGAACCTTCTCAGACTCTTTTACATCATTTGGAATATGTGTTTTAAGCGCATCGATTCGAATTTTGATTGACTTTTCTAGAAGATTTACATCATAGGATGTTTTAGGCGCTACTTGTTTCAACTCATTTTTATGTTGTTGGATAAACTCTTTGATTTTTTCGTATTTATCCAAAAGGGATGCCTGCATGTCTTCAAATTCCTTATATGAAGAGACAGAGCGGTATTTCACGATTTCTGCTTCTGCTTCTACAAGTAATTTACCTATTTCAGGATCTAATTTCCCAATCCATTCATTTGCATATCTAGCAAATGTAGCGGTAGTGGCATTCCAAGGTATATTGATATCAAATCCCGTTAAAATAAGAGGTGTTCCTTGTTCCTTTTGTTCTTTTATGTATTGAAATAATTCTTCCACATCTTCTGTAAACCATTGGTTATAAATAGCCTTCTTCATGGCTTGTTCAGCTGTTAAATCATCTATATTTTGATACACAGCATTCGCTTCCGCAAAGCCTGATTCAAATGCAATCACATCATAACCCATTTCTTCATGCAAATACTTAATGATACGGACCTTTGATTGATTCATTTCTGTTGAACCATGAGTAGACTCACCTAGTGAAACAATACGTTTGCCCTGTAAGGTTTGCTTTAAAAATGATAAATCCTCATTCGAACTAGCAGTTGGTTCTTGTAATTTAACTGCATGTTCATGAACCCATTTCTGCCATTTTTGTTGATCTGCAGGCAGTTCTTCAGCAGATGTTACTGTCGAAAATGTTGTTAGTGCAAATAAAGTAGTTACGAATCCTTTTTTCCATTTTGAAAACACACATACCCCTCCTGATTTTTTATAAACTTTATTACATAAATCCAATTATCTAGCATTCATTTGAATAAATGGTAATAATTAGATTTATATATTTATACTAGAGGGTGGGGTGTGTAAAAATCAAGAAAAAAGTGATAATTGTGTTAAATCTATAAATTCTGTAATTTTTAAAGTTGAAAAATAACTATTAGATCAGAACTCAAGGAGCGGAATATACAAAAGAAATCGTTGCTCGAATGGGCCATGCTGGAACGGTTGGTGAAAGAAGCTTAGGTTATCCGGATGCAGGTGCTTACGCTCTAGGGGGTTATATTTACGGAACTCTCCCGTATTTTAAAATATTAGTATTATCTTAAAAACGTTATCTTTTCTAGATATGACTAGGAAAGATAACGTTTTTCATTTTAGACATTAAAAAAGCCAGAAATCCAATTAAGGATATCTGGCTTGATTTCATATTAAAAAAGACATGACACTACCTACATGATATAAAAAACTGAATTATAAGTCTATATCTTTTTTCGTAATAATGTAAAAATAAAGGTGTGCACAAGAAACGTAACGTTACGACCAATATAGAAAAGAGGGCGTACAATGAAAAGAACAATGACGACTGATGAAGCAATTAAGCGTTGGAACAAACATGCAGAACATTTTACAGCAGGCTATGATGAGCATGGTGGTATTCATAGAGAGGTATTGTTAAATCCTGCAATTTTTTCATTAATAGAAGATGTTAAAGGAAAAAAACTTTTAGATGCTGGATGTGGAGAAGGTTATTTAAGTAGAATCCTTTCCAAACAAGGTGCTACTGTGACAGCTGTTGATTATGCCGAAAAGATGATTGAAATTGCTAAACAAAGAACGAAAAGCGATGAAGCAATCGAATATAAACAGGGAAATTGTGAGAAGCTCGATTTTTTAGCAGATGAACAGTACGATATGATTGTTTCAAATATGGTTATTCAAGATTTAGAAAATTATGAGTCAGCATTAAGCGAGATGTATCGGCTTTTGAAGCAAGGTGGTACGTTTATTTTCTCCATTCTTCATCCTTGCTTTATCACCCCAAATAGTGAATGGATACGACATGAACAAGTCGATCAACAATATTGGAAGGTTCAGCGTTATTTCTATGAAGGAGTATATGATCAAAGGTTTCCGATAGATTCCAATGAAAAAATTGTATTTTATCACCGCACATTGACGAGCTATTTTAAGACGATTCACCGGGTAGGGTTTACCTTGGTAGATGTTATTGAACCGACGCCTTCTGTAGAAATGATAAAAAAGTATCCGCAATTTGAAGAGGATTTACATTGTGCGGACTTCATTGTATTTAAATTAAGAAAATAAAGGATAGAATCATGCATGATAAGGAGGGAAGCGTGTGCGGATATTCCACGTAAGTGAAGAGAGTGATATTCAAGAGTTTCATCCTCGAAAACCGACCCGAACGGATTTGGATCCAACGAAAGGGCTTGTATGGGCAATTGATGATCAATGTTTACCTAATTTTTTGATGCCTAGAAATTGTCCACGTGTTTGCTATCGTGTTGGCTCAAACACATCTGAAAGCGACAAGCAAACATATCTATCATCAAAATCATGTTCGCATGTCGTCGTTATTGAAAACAAATGGTTTGAAACGATGAAAAATACGAAATTATATTTGTATGAATTTGATACAAAAGAGTTCACACTGCAAGATAAGAATGCAGGTTATTATGTAAGTGAAACAGCGCAAATTCCAATTGCCAAATGGGAAGTAGTTGACTTATTTCAAGAGCTGTTTACACGTAATATTGAATTACGTTTCGTAAATAACTTGTGGGATATTTGGGATGAAATTCAAAACACAACGTTTAATTGGTCCATGTGTAGAATGCAGTTTGCGCAGCCAAGGTTTGAGGGATAATTTGTAATCTAATAAGAGGATCCATTTTGAATCATCTTTTCAAAATGGATCCTCTTTATTAGCAAACACACACATATTTTTCAACTGGACTGTACCACATCTTCGAACATGAAAGATTGAAGTGTACATAACATTTGCAGTAACTCTTCAATCGCTTGATTCATCAATTCTCCGTGAGATGTCCTTTGTGACATATAATCTAAAAACTCCTCAGTACGATAGATCCCATTCAATATCGCTTCTTGCATTTGAATATCTTTTGGGATACGGTAATCCATTTGTTCATGACATAAACTAATTGCAAGTAAGTAGGCAATTGGAGGCAAAATATGATCTCCAAATTCAAAGATAAATGAAGTTTTCAAAAGTGGATTTAAATAGGAGTATTTTTCATTTTTAAATTGTATCCCTTCGAACAAAGGATGTTGATCGTACTCTTCTCGGATTCTTAAAAAATCTTCTATTGAAATTTCTCCATAATCTTGTACATGTTTTATTAAACTTGTTTCAAATAAATGAACCCCATATGTAGATAAGACAACTTGATGTATTCTTTTTATATACTGGCTTGCAATTTCCTGCTTGATTTCTAGACTTATATCCTCATTTCGTAAGATTGCTTGAACACAGGTAATTTCAAAATAATATGCCATGATTTCATTTAATAATTGGGTACTATCGTCAAAGAATGTATGTCCATAACTTTGATTAAAATATGCATGTCCTAATTCATGACATAATATAAATAAACTATCAACGTCATCATGATAGTTAAACAAAATTCTACTCTCTTTGGTATTTGGAAAATAGTATGTTTTATTTACTTCAATTTCATTGTATACTTGTACAAAATTATATTGAAACATCCTATCAATATGATCAATCCAGCGATCTTGTCCATATTTATCCAAACTCGTCAATATGATTTCTTTCGCCTCATCAATTGAAATTGTACTTCGTTCCTCTTCATTATAAGCTAAAAAGTCTGCATTAATTTCTCCTGATGAATCAGGAAATATAAGAGATAAACTTTTGGTAATAAGAGCATGAAATTTCTCCTGTAATTTCTCTTCAAACGTACATAACGTTTCTTTTTGAACTCCAAAAACATCCATGTAATAATCAGGTGCCTCTAAAGATAAGTAACTTTGCTTACTCTTTGTAAAAAATTGAAGAATTTCATTCCCTTTACTTTGCAATACTTCATATATACTTCTCTGCATTACTTTTTTCTCTTCATAATCCTTTGTATCACGCATCATTTCAAAGATTTTCGATATAGTATATGCCTCACCCTCATAGAAAACTTTAATGCTGCGAATCATCTGTAAGTACCACTCGTACTCTTCTTCATTCCTGTCCTGTTCTTCTATATCATCCATAAGTTTAACAAAATCGTTATACCCTTCTTCCAGTTGTAAACTAGACAATTGATCCATATGAAGCAAAATATCAAACACTTGATGCATAGATAAAATATCAATTTCAGTTACTTTTGGAAGACTAGTCCTGTCTGTATTAACGATGGTGGAAATTCCCTTTATTTTTCGTTTTAATTTCTCTTGGTGAAAAGGCATATTTTTTTGTAATGATTGAATAAATGGCTCGAAAGGTATCGCTTCATGATTCGCTGAAGAATGGAATTTTATAAAGTCGAAACTATATCCATTTTCTATAGCGTGATTATCATTTGTTATATTAGCAAATATAATCCGGCTACTAATGAGTGAAACTGCTAAACTTTGAATAATTGTACCCCTATTTTCTCGAATTCTATATTCTGTATGATAATTTTGGAAGCTATCCTTAAGTATTGAGGTACCGTTATTACTATTACTTACATGCAATACTTTAACAAAATCATTATGATACCCCATCAGAAAATACTTAATTCCTTCATCATCACAATAGTCCATTATGTCTTTGTGCAATTGGAACGTAGATTCATCAAAACATCCGAAAATATAGTTTATCTCCTTCAAATTTAGTTGTGATAAATCGTTCAACGTTTCTATTTTCATATGAAACACATGAATTTTTACATAAGGGTCCATTTTCTTTAATTTCTCTTGTATTACATCGACTTTTTTCTTGTTAATATCTTCTGTTTGAAATATCGTCTGCGCTCTAATATTTTTAGCCTGAACCGTATCAAAATCAATAATGATTATCTCACCAACACCCAGTTTGGATAACGTCATGCATAATGTTGCACCAATTGTGCCAGCTCCAATAACAACAGCCTTTATTTTCTTCATCTTTTGAACGATTGCGTCTGCATGTAAAGTAGGATCATGTGTACTAAAATAGTTGAAGTTTCTAAGGTTAAATAGCTCTTCTTCTATATCCTCCTGACAGCGCTTATCATATAGAAGTTGATTCTCATTCATAAACTGAATAATGTTTTGGAATTCTTCATCATCCATTTCATTCTTATTCTTCCATTCATGTATTTTTTCACGAACATCACTCATAGGATTCTCTAAAATCTTTAATAATGACCATAGCTTTTCAAATTCATCCACTTCAATAATCCGTTCTTCTCCATCGTAATAGACAATTTCATTTTTATTAGGATATCCTCTAAAATTTAAGCTTGTTTTTAATCTCATATTCTATCCTCTCCATTCCATTGAAAAAGAAGGTGTTTGCACACCTTCTTCTTTTCAAAACTAGCATAATAATAAACAAATACATTGATTATCTCGTTGCGTAGCCTTTTTAATTTTCACTGTTAGTTTCATTTGAAGACCTCCTTTTTTCAACATATTGGTAATACAAGGATATATTAACAATTATTTAATGGTAATTTCAATTCATTTTCGTATATTCTAAATTTTGCGGAGTTGAGAAAATATTTTCCAATCCCTACCATATCCTCGTTGGACATTTTATTTCCTAACTGTAACCTATTGGAACAATAGTGATTCATATTTTATCAAGTTGAAAATTATCATGTGAAAACATACTATTTCCAAACTTTTAAAACACGTTATTGAATAACAATGAAATTGATTCAATAACAAAATACGTTGAAATTAAAATTACATGTTAAATTTTTCACATTTAATGAAGTCTTTCTTTTTTATGGAGGACGAGAGCATCTGACCGCTTCTATGCATGGCCAGATACTCTTGTCTTCCTAAAAAGAAAAGGGTTTTTAAAAATTACTTTGACGTCTTAATCTTAATCTTACTAAACTCAATCGGTATATAATATTTATTATAAACGACAGGATATTTATCGCTAATATAGACACTTTCTAAAATCAAATCACATTCTTCTCCGTGGAAAAGTTGATATTTTAATGATGACGGTGTATTGACGGAATGAGAACGTTTAATTTCAATTGTAGAGGAATTAGCGAGTTCATATATTTTTTCCTCTAACATTTCCAATACTTCCTTTTCGTTTTGTAAGTCAAGATTTAACTTCGAAACAGCTTCTATTGGCATCATTGTAAAAGCAAAGGCTACGATGTTATCGTTACTTTTATACCAGCGTTCCAAAGCAACCACGGCAGTCATTTCTTGATCTAATACTTGCATGGCATAGTCTGTGACTAGGTCAATTCGGAAAATAAGTTCGATATCATCTATTTTTTCCGTATAGCATTTATATAAGGGATTCCCTAACTTCTCCAAGCCATCCATACTTTCATTATGATGAAATTTTGTAATGAAATTTCCTTTTCCATGAATGTTTTTCACCAAGCCATCTTCCTGTAACAGTGCTAAAGCGTGCCGTAATGTCATTCTGCTTACACCGAATACTTTTGCTAATTCGGGTTCTGTTGGAAGCTTACTGTCTGGAGGAAATGTTCCATCCATGATTAATTTATACAACTGGTCATACACAGTGACGAATAACGGCTTTTTTTGCTTATTGAGTTCTTGAAGTTTATTTTTCATTTTTTTATACCCCTATAGCTTTTCAAATTCATAACTATACATTTCTTTTTTGTTCTATTGTAACTTACTTTTTTGCGGAAATTAATACGCTTTCAAAAATTCATTATAATTGGCATTGGGTGTATGCGATACGCTGCGGATTTTATAAAATTGTAAAACGATATTTAAAGAAGATGTTCAGTGATAATGGAACAATGATTGGTTCGATTCATTATCTTCCTTTAAAGAATGGTTGGGTCTTTTCTAAAAATGATTTAGTTCCTTCTCGGAAGTCTTCTGTGGACGCTATCAAACCGAAATAATCTGCACCGAGAAGCGCGGACTCTTCTAAAGTTAGATTACCTCCTCGATGAATTGCTTCCCAAGTCATTTTTACTGCAATAGGAGCCTGAGACAGAATTTCTTGGATAAGCGTTTTTACTTCTGATAGTAATTGATCAGGCTCAACAATCCTATTAATCAGTCCGATTCGATAAGCTTTGTCTGCGTTTATCGTGTTTCCGGTGAGTAATAGTTCTGCAGCACGTCCCTTGCCTATAAGTCTCGGCAGTCGCGTAGTTCCTCCAAAACCGGCAATAGCTCCAATACGAACTTCAGGATGTCCTAGTCGAGCGTGATTTGCGCAAACACGGAGTGTACAGGATTCAGCTAACTCAAGTCCACCTCCTAGCGAAAATCCGTTGATAGCAGCAACGACTACTTTCCCTAATGACTCGATTTTATTAGTAACTGTAACCGCTAAATTAGCTAAATTCCGTATTTCCAGCGGAGTGGCTTTATGGAGAAACTGAATGTCCGCACCTGCGGAAAAGGCCTTTTCCCCGCACCGGTAATAATTACTGCCTTTACACTTGAATCCGCCTTAATCCTGTCCAAGATAGACGAAAGCTGTTCAAGAACATTTCGGCTTAACGCGTTTAGTGATTCTGGTCTGTTTAGTGTAATTGTTGCGATATCATTTTCCTCAGTGTAGAGGATGATATTTTTGTTTAACATCTTAATCCCTCCAATTTCCCTTTTAAAATCATTCACTATTCACTTTTATAAAGTTTGAAAATAATATTGAGAGATTAGGGCTTTAATAATTGGGTATACAACCCTATTTCCTAGTTGCACTCCTTTATAATGAATATGCTTCACTATCAGATGGTATTAAAATATTGTTGGAAATGCCTTTTTCATCGATGAAGGAATTAGGAGAAAAAGTCCATTTGACAGGACAAGTAGCCTCGTCTAGGTAATAAAGTTAGAAGAGAAAGGTGTCATAGAAGGCTATACAGTTAAATTAAATGCAAAAAAACTAGGTTATCCTGTACACACATTTATAAATATATGTACAAAAAGCATTCAACATCAGCCCTATTTATTTTTTATAAAAACACAACAAGTATATTATAAATAACTTTAAAATTAGCGGTGAAGTTTGTTATCTTCTAAAATGCAAGTTTGCTTCTAATGAAGTACTTGATAAATTCTTAACCGAATTAAACGAACATGTTAATTACAAATTATCTATAGTGATTAAAGAATGTTAACTAAAAATTTTTTGGCGATTTATTTTTTAGAACAGAGCGCTAATATATAACAATTATTGTTAATTCACAGAGGGTATTAAGATTCCATTACGAAATAAATTTAAAGATAAAAGAGGATTTTTCTATTGAATCAAGAGCTGAAAGGAAATCAATATGGAAAAAATATTATTGAAGTATTTGAGTAAATTTACAACGTTTAATGAAGCGGAGCAACAGGAAATCGTTAAAGATATAATTATTGAAGAATATAAAAAAGGAACAATACTCCTTAGACAAGGAGATGTTCCTACGAAATGCTACTTCGTATTGCAGGGCTGCGTTCGGCAGTATTCGATAGATGAAGCTGGAAAAGAAGTCACATCAAATTTTTATACAGAAGAACAAGCGATTGCGAATTTTCATCATCATAAACAAGACAAGTCATCTCCGTATTCTTTAACTTGTCTAGAAGACTGTATAGTAGTCGTTGGTGACCTTGATACTGAAAAAGACATGTATAACAAATATACACAATTGGAAACAATGACCCGCAAGATGATTGAGGAAAAACTAGGTGATATGCAAGATGAATTGGCTTCATTTATTGCCTCTACACCTGAAGAACGCTACAAGTCACTATTACGGAAAAGGCCTCATTTAGTCAATCGTGTACCCCAACATCAGTTGGCGAGTTATCTTGGGATTACTCCAGAGTCATTAAGTAGAATTAAGAAGCGCATCTATAAAGAAAATTGTTAGGAAGCTGTCATCCATTTTGCGAGGTTTTTCCGCCTCTCAGTAAGAGCCATATACCAAATCCTAGTTCTCCGGCAACCATTGGTATACTAAATACAATTTGAAGTATGGAAATAACCCTATCATATTCTGGAGAAAACGTGCTGCATAAGTGAATGACAATATAGCCTATTGAAGCAAGAAGCAATAAGATGCTAATGACTTTTGGTATGCTGTTTGATTTGAAAGTTAAGTAGCCGACAATCATGAGGTGTCCACCAAAAATGATTAAACCGATAGACCAAATCGATTCAAATGCTTCTAAAAATAGCATGATATGTGCTTGAAGTTGATCGATTTTAAAGAATGATAGATAAGTTGTATTTTTCGTGAGAAGCAGTACAAATATCAAATTGAGTATGGCAATTCCTAATATCGCTGCGTAGATAAGACGGAGCCACGCCCCAAGCAATGATAGGTTTGTATGAATAGGCTTTAGGAAGACGTAGAAAGCCCAGGCGACCACAATATCAGTTATTAGGGTGATGACCCAGCCAAATATTTCAGCCTTGAAAAGGAGAGGTGCTGCCATGATATTGTGATAAGTAGCGCTAGCATCTCCTTTCACAACGAGGCTTGCATGGGCGAATCCAGAGGAAAAAAATGCAACAAATGCCATGATGATCAGTGAAATGCCTGCGGTTAGGGCGTATTTTCGCTGGTTTGATTGTTCTTTTACTGCAATAGTCATAAAATAACCTCCTATGTTACATCGTTTCGCTTTATTGTAACGGGGAAGATATGATGCGGCATTGACTTAAATCAAGAGTGTGAAAAATAATAACAACAGTTTCCTCAAATAAGCATGTTCCCATTTATGAAAAATTATGCTGTAATAGTGAAGGAACAATATTTCATCCTGTTCTAAGTAGTCAAAGAAGTGAGGAATTGAGATTGAAAAAGTTTAAGAAGTTTTATTTAGAGATTACGAGTGTATGTAACCTCGCATGCAGCTTTTGTCCGCCAACAGAACGGCAGAAGCAATTTCTTTCTGTGGAGGATTTTGCAAAGCGATTAGATCAAATTAAGCCTCACACAGACTATATTTATTTACATGTAAAAGGTGAGCCTTTGCTTCACCCTAAAATAGATCAATTGTTAGATATTAGTCATGAAAAAGGCTTTAAAGTTAACATTACAACGAACGGAACATTAATTAATAAAAAGAGAGACAGATTATTAAATAAACCAGCACTCAGACAGATGAATTTTTCACTTCATAGCTTTGATGGTCATGAGGGCTCTAAAGATAAAGAAGGATATGTACGAAGTATACTTTCTTTTATTAAAGAAGCAACGGGCCAATCGGACATGATTGTTTCGCTCAGACTATGGAACTTAACACAAGACAATAAGACGAATGTTGAAATACAACGAAACAGACAGTTGCTAGCAATCATTGAGAAAGAATTTGATTTACCATACAAAATTGAAGAGAAGGTCACACCAGGAAGTGGCGTGAAAATTGCAGAACGCATTTATATTAACCAAGATTACGAGTTTCAGTGGCCTGCACTGCATGAAGAAGAAGACGATGGAAAAGGCTTCTGTTATGGTCTTCGTAATCAAGCAGGTATTTTAGCAAACGGAACGGTTATTCCTTGTTGTTTAGATGGTGAGGGCATTATTAACCTTGGAAATATTAACAATGACTCATTTTCTGAGATTATCGAAGGGGAACGAGCAACAAATCTAGTAGATGGATTTTCCCGAAGAGAGGCAGTAGAGGAATTATGCAGAAAATGTGGATATCGGAAAAGGTTTGGGAAGTAGATTGAGAGGGATTAGGTTAGTAACCTAATCCCTTATTTACATATTATTGTGATTTCTTATTAAAAAACAAGTTTAAATCTGTTTTGTCTGTATCCTCTGTTAAAGCTTCATGTATAATATCGTTTAATAATTGCATTTTTTGTTTCTCAAAAAATGGGACACTTATCAAATAAGGTGTTCCTGATTTTTCAATGTTTAATATTGTTTGAATTCCACTACCTGCAATCCCGATACCTAAAATGAGTAGTATCAAACCAAGGATAAAGCTATCGTCCAAAGAACCCAATCCAATGAAAAATATAAATATCCCTAAAAGAATTGGTTTGATAAAGTATTTGGTAGATAACATAGCTCCAGAAATATTTTTTAGAGGGATACTTTGTTGGTCTTTACCAGCAGGGATAAATCCTAACATCGTGTTTGATAGATTTGTTTTTACAAACCTATTATCGACCTCTATTTTACCTTTTACCCAAAAGAAAAGTAAACTAATTGAAAATCCAATTTCTTTCATTTTTTCATCTCCAATTATTAAATATCACTAGTGTTGCGTGAAACAGTAAAACCAAAAATTCAATCTACTTGTTTTGTGATTCAGAATTTAAAAAGGAAGCTCTGTTGTTTGTTTTTTTATTTACAATTAATCTGGAAAAATATCGATGTTTTTCCTTGTTATCGCAATGCTTTTCTTTCAACTTTTTGAAGCCAAATGTGTGCCGATGTCCAGAATACGGTCTTTAAGTATCTACTAATCTACGGTATTTTATGTTTATTATTCGTTTTGAGTTATGCAAGCATATGTAAGCAGTAGACAATGAGTGCCATGAATATTTCATTATGAACTGTCCATTCGCCTTGACCATAGAATTTTCTGATGTGCTGATCCATTTGAAAAATAACGTAATCGTCTACCGCGGAATCTGTACATATGAGAAATTTCCTTAGGTTCTAAATCAAAATCGTTGGTAAGTAGATAAAGGATATTTCCTTTTAATGTATTCCGTCTTGAAGTTGATCATCAAACAAACAATCGCTTAGTGCATGAAGGGTTTCTGTTTCGAGTAGTTAGGAAAGTAGTAATTTTAGGAAGAGTGCGGCGTAAATTTTTTTGTATAATGGTTTAATTTCATCATTTTCATGTTTTCTTCAAAGAATGAAATTTTTCGTGTAATCTTGTCCAAACGATTTGCCCTTTTTAGTGGATTTAGATAGGGTACCATCTAACTTCATCCATTTATAAAGGAATTTTTTGATACACAAATTAAATGATTGAATATTTTGTGTTTTATTGAAACAAATTCATTTTGATGCAACACTAGTGTATTAACATATTATCATAAAGATTATATATAATGTGCATGATTTTGAAAAAATGGCTAAATTATCCTGTATTTATTTTCTCAGTTTGGAAAATAGATGGCGGAGAGTAGGTTATACGAATACACTCTAAATATTACTGCTTTTAATATCGTAACAAGACATTAAGACTACTAGGCTTAATGTCTTGTTATGATTTTTTTATGTTTTTAAATATATTTACCGATTAAATAGGTCTCAAGGAACGAAAATGTAGTATGAAATAAAAAATAGTTTAAAAAGTTAAAAAAATCTATAAATATACATTACAATTTGTTATATTCATATTAACGAATTTAATTTTGCAAAAACAAAAAAATAGGGGGGCTTATTTTGAAAAAAACTTTACCTTTAGTATTAACTATGTCACTTATTTCAGGGAGCTTTGTTGCGATTCCTCATACGAAAGTTTCAGCTGAAACGGTGTCGTTGACTCAAGAAACATTGAAGCAAAAGACAGATCAAGCAATTGCCAGTGGTAATTTTGAGGATCATTTGAGTTATCTTACAACATATTTAAATGAAAAGGTTGGGGAACCTACTGAAGAGAATTTGAAAAATAAGCTTGCAGACCCAGTGTTTGCAGCAGCTTTGGCTCAGTGGCAGTTCATATCACAAACAGGCGCAGCAGCAATGGGGACATTTGCTAAAAAAGATGCTGACCATCAGAAATTTCTTAGCTGGGCTATGAAAAATACAAATGTAATGAATACTTATCTTGAAGGTGGCAGTCCAACTGGGAAAAATCCAGTAAATGCACTTGAGATATGGAATACAATATGGAATACGGATGCCGATTCTCATGAAGGATTGTATTTAAAATTAGCGATAGCTACATCGTTAGCTCATGCTGAACCTATAAAATATTGGACAAACAATACACCTATTAATCCATTAACAAGATATCAATATTATAAATCAGCAGATCAAAATAATGAGTTATTTCCTGTTTTTAGAACATATGATGTTTGGCATTTAAGATTAGTAGTGAATACTTGGTCACCAGAAGAAGATTTAACTTGGGCAAGAAACATGATTAATACGGAACATTCAGAGCTTAAAAGTCAAGATAAGATAGGAAAAAGTGCATATTTAATTAAGTATGTAACATATAACAAAGATGGGGTTAGCGTTCAAGCTGGAAATGATAAATTTTATGGTTTAGGTTGGAATCTTTCCTCAATTTACAGAGATGGTGCGGTATGCGGTGGTATTTCAAAGTTTGGTGTGCAAGTAAGTCAAGCCTTTGGTGTGGCAGCTATGCCAGTTACACAGCCTGGACATTGTGCACTCATATGGAATGACAAATCATCTTCTTGGAATTTAGGGAATGATATATTTGGATGGGGTGAATCGGGCCGTCATGATGTAACTGTTATTCCTTGGTCAGATAATAACTTGATAAATCAAGTACCTTACATCTTACTATTTGAAGATGCTGAACGTACCCCAGTAAAACTAGATAAATCAGAGCGATTACGCTGGTTAGCTAAGGCGATGACTTCAACAGATAAGAAAATTGCAATTTATAAAGCAGCTACTAATATTTTACCAATTAATGTTTTAGTATGGAAAGATTACGTGTCTCTTATGTTACAAAATCCAAATGTAACAGATGCTGAGTGGCAAGAATTAAATAATAGTATCATTTCTGCCTTTGCTAATGAGCCAAGACCGATGATGGATCTTCTTACTCAAATTAGAAGCCATGTTCTGAATACAGATGATAGAGCAAAGCGTCAACAGTATACGTTAAATATATTAAATGTATTTAACGCAATAACAGATGTAAATCAAAAACAAGTAGCTAATAAAATAAAAGATCAAATGCCAAGTTTAGGATTGAGCCTTGCTACTTTTAGTTTTGATGGGGCAAATGCAGGAAAACTAATGGGGATTAAACCCGATACGGAATACAGTATCGATGGGGGAAAAACTTATAAAGCTGCTACAAGCAATGATATGCTTCTTAGCAATGAAGAAATAGCAGCAATCAATTCAACGAATGGTATTTTAACAAGAGTGATTGGAACAGAGCAGCCTTTATTAATTCCAATTGGAAAAGCTGGTAAAGTTAATGTTTCTTCAAATGATGATGAGAATTTAGTTTTTGGTCTAGATGGTACGATGGAATTCAGCATCGATCAAGGTTCGAATTGGACAAAATATACGCCGGCTTCTCCTAACTTACCGGATTTAACAGGAAATGTTACTTTAACAGTTAGGAAGTTTGCTGTTGGTACAAATCCCGCAAGTGATGCAGTTAACTTAAAGTTTACTAATACTGCTGCAACAGGATTAATACCGCACAAAAACTTATCAGTTGCAGGTTTCTCAAGTCAGCAAGATTCAGGTGGTAATGCTGCTGCAAATGCAGTTGACGGAAACGGGACAACAATGTGGCATACGTTATGGAATGGAAGTGATAAAGCTCCATACATTACGATAAAGCTTAATGAAGTTACTAGCGTATCACAATTAGCTTATGTTCCAAGACAAGATAATTGTAACAATGGTAACATAACTAGTTATAACATATATACAAGTATGGATGGAGTTAACTTTACAAAGGTTGCTACTGGAACTTGGACAAATGATAAACTTACAAAGAATGCAACTTTCAATAAAGTAGATGCTCAGTATGTAAAGCTTGAAGTTGTATCAGGACACGGTGGATTTGCTTCTGCTTCAGAAATAAAATTATATAATAACTAGTTGAAAGAGGGACTGTAGCGAAAGTATTTTAAACTTTTGCTACAGTTTTTTTGTATTCAAAACAATAATTTGTATATATAAGGAAAATTCCTAGAGTAATAAAATGAATATCGGCTTTAGGGGTACTTTTAGTTCTAGCGGCTAGAATCTCCGGTCGTTTTGCCCCCTCGGACGAGGCAAAAAGCACCTCTCTGCCTTTGCGCGGGCGTCCTACGATTCTGAGCGAGCCGCTTCCGCTATTCTAAAGAAGATAGGTGGGGGATGAAAAAAACCACTGCTGGAAGTTTCACTTTATTTTAACTATGCTGATGATAACTTATGCTTAATATGGAATAAAAAATTAAATGGCCTGGATGAGGAAACAACCTCACCTAGGCCTTCTTACTTCTTTATTTTGGTAATGTGAACTTCACTTTTTTCCCTTTTGAAATGTCTTTTGCTTCTTTATTTCTCATAGGTCCTATTTCGATTTCAAAGCTTTTGTCTTTCCAAATCTTTTCATACTGCTCCTGATCTAAGATGTAAACTTGTAATAACTCGCCAGGTGTTCCAGTTTTAATCACATCATTATACTTGTAATTTAGCAGCATGCCTTCGCTAAGCGTATACTGCGCGCCATCATTCACTTTTAGTGTAGAATTTAATGAAGACAACCCAATATCTTCAGATCCTTTGTTATCGAGTTTAAATTGAACTGTCAATAAAACAATGCCATTTTTAAAGTTTTCAAACCTTGGGGCTTCAGCGGAATTTGGCGTGAATTTAGTGAATTGGTATCCATCTAATGTAACGTTGACATCACCTAATTGTTCACTTTTCTTAATGTTAGCTTTCTCGCTTAGCATTTTCTTCTCGCCCATGTTATCAACAGTTGCTTTATCTTTATAAAAAGTTTTATCTGCTGCAACCTTTTCGCTGCCTTGTTTATTTAAACTTAACGCAAATTTCCCTGGGCTTCCGATTGGAGCGTCAAATTTTCCTTTATTAGCCTGTGCTTCAGGAACGTTGACTGATACAGTTGATAGCCCTAAAATTTTTGTTAAATCATCTTTACCGAATGGATAAGCAACGTAGCCAGAAACGGTTTCCCCTGCTTTTACTAAATAGTTATTGTTTGGAGCCAATTTTGTAGATAATTGATCTTCTTTTGGAATTAAATCTTTATAATTAGTGTAACCCTTCTTAGCACCTGTAAATGACATGTCTAAGCTTGGCATATAATAAACATCTTTATTTGAACTATTCTTTACAGTATAGTGTGCCAGAATAACCCCACCATCTGTTTGATTGTTAAAAGGAATGCTAAAATCGGTATGAAAATCATTCAATTCAACTAATGTATAGTTATCAAGCGATACGGAAACATCTTGCAATTTATGTACTTGCGATTCCTTGTTTTCATAAATAACTTTTGTTTTACCTTGTGTTTCTTTCTCCATATATGAGATTAGCTTTGAGTAATCGTTTGAACTAGCTGCCGTATCTTCTGATTTTTTTTCTTTTGCTGTATCGGTTTTTTCTGTCTTACTTTCTTTTTGCTCTTTATTTGCTTTATCACTTTGACCGCAGCCAGTTATCATAAAGGCTGCAACCATCGCGACAGAAAATAAAGAAATTATTTTTTTCGACATTTCATTTCCCCCTATTTGTTCCCTAGTAAACATTTAATCTTGATAATAGACCCCCTATTATCTCTACGTTTCATTATAGAAAAAATCATTGCCACGTGCCACCTTTTTTAGTATATTGTACCATTTAAATGGATAAATATGTATGTCTAAAAGCGTACTTTATGCCGCAGTCTAACAATGGGAGGTTCATGCATTTTCATGCCCTTTGTAGGAATTCAAAGTATTTTAGAGAATATTTTCATGTTGGGGAGCAAGACGAAATTTCAATTTGAGGAGAATTTCATATGATAAGGGAATGTAAGATTGAAGATCTAGAGCAGCTTATAAAAATGAGTGGTATGGAAGTAATAGATTATGATTTGAATAACATGATGAATATTTTTAAGGAAACTAAACACTTTTTAGTGTGGGATGAATTAGAAGTAAAAGGCTTCGCTTTTGTGATTATAAGAAATGAAGAGAAAAGAGAGTGGGATATTCAAGTTTACGTTGATCCAAGAGAAAGAAGAAAAGGAATTGGTACGTTACTTCATCAAGAAATTCATAAGATTGTAGAAAGCGAAAATCCGAGTGTTTTCGTTACAGAAGTAAGAGTAGATATAGAAAATCCAGCTTCTTTTTACGAAAGGTTAGGGTATAAAAAATGGTTTGGATCACCAAGTATGTGTTATATGGGAGGGGTTCAACCAGATGTAGATATTGAATTCATTCCTTATGAAGATAAGTTTTACGAACAATATGCCGAGTGCAGAGCGGCATGCTTTTATGAAATAGCCGTGAAAAATGATTTTAAGCCATATGTAATCCCGCTAAGTGAACAAGATAAAAAGGCGTTATCGAACAAGCCGATATATGTCACGTTACATAATAAACAACTTGTAGGAGCAATTACTGTTGAAGGTGGATACTTAGATCATATTATGGTTTCACCGTCATATCAAGGGAAGGGATATGGTAAAAAAATTACGCAATTTGGGATAAATAGAGCATTAAGCAATGGGGCTACTTCTATTCAACTTAATTATATAGAAGGGAATAGTAAGGCAGAGAAGCTGTATAAATTGTTAGGGTTTGAAACGGTGCAAATTATGCATGTATATAGGAAATTTATGGAGTAAAGATACATACGAACAACCATCATTTTGTAGTTTAATAGCCTTATTAACTATAAAAAACTATTTTATCTGAAAATAATGTAATATTAAATATATGAAACATAATATCATAACAAAGGATGAAGACACATGAGTCAACAAGTTTTTGAAGCAACTAAATATATGATAGAAAATAGTCTTACATCGGGTAAAATTGCTACTGTGGAAGAAATAGAAGAATTGCAGTCTAAGTTCATGGATTTGCTACCAAAATGGTTAACAGATTTAATGAGAACAACTCCTCTTTGTGCCAGTAAAATAATTTGGCAAGAATTTTTACCTTCTGAAGATGATGACGGAATGTCTTTAATGTTACTTTTAGATAAAGATGAAATGATAATTGAAACTATTGAAGCTGTACCTGGATATGCTGTATTTGAAAGAGGTTACATTTCTATTGGTTCTTGTCTTATGAAAACTGGAAATCCTTATTTTATTTGTATTCATGAAGGAGAAGATCCGCCAGTTTATAGATTAATTCATGATTATGGAGAAGAAACAGACGAAATTATAAAAAATCGAGAATTAGTTGCTGATAAGTTTTCTAATTTATTGTTAGCCTCCAAGGTTGTAGAAAAAGATCCATATGAGGATTAAATATTCTTTTTAAGGATACAGCCCATCGCCATCAAGTTAAAAAATCGGTTGTTCCCAAAAACGAAAAAACAAGCTGAATTCTTATGGATGATTGTGGAAAGATGAAATTTCCGTTTTTGGGAATTTTAAAATGTTAGCTTGATGGGCATGCGGTAGGCCCCCTTAAAGATAAAAAAAGATAGTAGGGATATTCTTTCCTTACTATCTTTACTATTAATAGTTATATATTTAAAATTAGAAAAGCTCTTTTTTCATCTATCTCTTAACTGTCTTCATTTTACTTACAACAAGACTAACGATACCGATAGCGATGAATGCATAACCCATTGGTAGTAAATAAAACGGTTCTACAAGAGTACCATCCGGAGCAACTGTAGATCCGGTAGTATGAAAGCTAACAAAACATGCGGCTCCTAGTATAAATGGTAGGAAAGCTAAAATATATTTTTTCATTTTAAACCTCCATGTGTAGGGATTTTTTTACTAATAACTGCTTTATAGTTAGTAATTATAATGCTGTCATATAATGAGTACTATTTAAATACGTGACAAAAAGCTTACAGATTTGTAAGAGGGGGAAATTGTATATATGTGGGGACTTCCTCTGTAGAACGACATAAACTCGGAGATCTCCTAATGCATTATATACAGTCGGAACATAAGACTCAACATACATAAAAAATGCCCCCTGCAAATATAGAAAATTAAACTATATCTTTGGAGGTGTGATATGAGATTTATATTGGTGCTAGTTTTTTCTTTTATATTAACGGGTTGTGCAAATCCTAGTAATTCTAATCTAACAAATGTAGATAAAAAAATCGTTGTAGAACCTCAAGAAAGTAATAAACAAATAGGTATACTTACTGATTCCGAAATAAATTGGGAAGTTAGTCCAACCTTTAAGGTTAAGGAGAAAACTTTAAAAGGAACTAAAAAGGAAATGGGAGTTATAGATAAACCTTTTATTGCTGGAAAAGTAAATCAATATACGTGGTACTTTTGGAAAGACAATTTACCTGAGGGAACATTTAAAGTAATTGCTATCCAGAAAGACACGAATAAACAAATTTCCGCTCTTGTAGAAGAAAGAAAAGAAAAATTTGTTAGAGTATGGGAAATAGAAGGGTTAAAAAGATCTGAAAAGGATGCAAATGCACAGGTAACTGCCTTCATGTCATTACCTTCAAATGGATTGTGGTGCCTATACGCGATAGTTGGTGATGAAGTTATCGGCCAAGTCACAATAGATGTTCAAAAAAATTAATGAATTGATTATATCAGCTAATCAAATTCAGATGTCTCTAAAATGGGTATAATTATGTCAATCTACAATGTTTTCTGTACATGAAAGTTTCTTCAGAAGAACCGAAGAAACTTTCTGTTCATATAATCAGTGTTATTGAACTTTAACTGAGCTGGAAAAGCTCGAAATTTAGAATTATAAAGATCGGGCAAGACGGAATCCAAGGTCGTCTATGCGAAAGGTTGGATGGCTGCGACGACGACACGAAGCTCCGCAACCTCTGGCTTCTTCAGCCCAGCTGCCCCCGCGGAAAATTCGGTAGGAGCCGTACACTTGTTCATCGTATAAATCCCAGCACCATTCCCAAACGTTTCCTAACATATCATACAACCCCCATGCATTCGGTTCTTTTTTTCCTACTTCATGGACCCTGCCTCCTGAATTTTCATCATACCAGGCAATTCTGTCAAGCTCTCCGTATTGATAACCAGTAGTCCCTGCTTTACATGCATATTGCCACTCTGCTTCTGAAGGCAGCCGGTAGCCGTCTGCTTCCCAATCACAAATAACGTTTTTACCATCGTTTCTTATAGAATAACACTCTTTCAGTCCAGCTTTCTGTGAAAGTAGATTACAAAAGGAAATGGCATCGTGCCAAGAAATATTTACAACTGGTTTTAGATCTCCGTCAAAAGAAGACTTATTTGTAATAGCGTAGTATAGACTCAGTGTTACAGGATGCTGGGCAAGAAGAAATGGTTTGATTTCAGCTTTCCATGTGCGTTTAATTCTATCGTCTCTTAATTCTACTTCGCCCTCTGGAATTTTTACCATTGGATAGTCAATGGAACTCTTTATTTCATTGGACACTTTATCTGCCTCCTAATGAGTTTTTTACAAATTTTACCTTGTTTTAGGGCGTGAAAGCAACATAAAAATACATAATTGTAAGAGAACAAGGTTGTGTTTATCACATATAAAACAAAAAAAGCCCGGCAATTGCCGAGCTTTTCATTATTTCTTAGCTTCTTTGTCTGCTTTTGGAGTTTCGAAAATATCTTTTAAGTCTTTATCTTCGATCTTCACATCTGCTTTTTTCATTTCTTTTGTAACAAGATCGTTCATAAATTGAGCATCTTGTGATTTCTTGTCAACAAGATCGTTTTTAATACGGTCTTTTTCTTGATCAAGTGGTTTTAATTCTTTAATATCAGTAACTTTGATGATATGATAACCGAATTGTGATTTTACAGGATCACTTACTTCGTCTTTTTTCAGTTTATATGCAGCATCTTCAAATTCTTTTACCATTTTACCTGGTCCGAAGTATCCTAAGTCGCCGCCTTTTTCTTTTGAACCTGTATCTTCAGAGTATTGTTTTGCTAACTCTTCAAAAGACTTGCCTTGTGCTAGTTCGTCTTTTACTTTTTTCGCAGTTGCTTCATCTTTTACAAGAATGTGGCTTGCTTTAATTTCAGGTTTGTAGTTATCTTTTACTTCTTTGTCTGTGATGCTTTTCTTCACAGCTTCTTTCATTGCTAGCTCAGCACGAATAGTTTCTTTTAATTCTTTTTCAGTCATGCCACCTTGTTTCAATACTTTGGCAAATTGCTCACCGTATTGCTTTTTATATTCGTCAAATTGTTTGTTAACGGCATCGTCTTTTACTGGGTAGTTTTTAATAAATACTTGTTTCATGACTAGGCCTTTTAAGACGTTTTGACCACCTTGTTTTTTCATTGCATCGTAGAACTGGTCTTTTGTGATGTCCCCAGCTTTTGATGTTGCAACTTTGTCAGAAGTGCCACATGCTGATAATGTGAATACACTTGTTACAGCTAGGGCAAGCATTGCTTTCTTCATGAAATAAACACTCCTACTATTATGTATTTTTGAATCCCGTATAAACGGGCAGTAAGCCCCCCACTAATGGAAGTTTCACTTTATAGTATAAGCAATATGTACAAAATTTAATATAACATATTTCGATGTGTTTTCCTATTGATAAAGAAAAATTACCCATATGTTGGTGAGGTTTGTCAGATTCGGTCATGTCACCATTTTGGGCTTACACGCATACAAAGAGAAATGAGGAGGTTGAATATATAATGAATCAACAATTAATTTTGTGGCTTGTGTTGTTTATTTTATTAGTAATAGTAGGTATAATTTGTTTATAGAGGAAAAAAAGTGAGGAAGGGGTTTCCTTCCTCACTTTGCATGAAATATAATTTCTATATAACTAGAAATTAATAGAATGGTAATACATACGTTGATGAACCGAAAGACACTCGTTTGACGTCGATCAGACATTTCTTTTTGTTGACACAGTGTATGTGTCATAAGGTTTGTGTACATTAGAACGATAAATGCAAAAACAATAAATGTAATAATAATTGTCACGAGGAGCGTCCTCCTTTGGCGAAAGTACATATACTTCTATTGTATCATACGATAATTTGCTCGTGTTATAAAATTCTGAAATAGAGGAACTCGGATTAGAAAGAGAGGGAAGAAAATGGACGTTGTGAAACGCTTAGAACAAGCAGAATATTATGTATCGCTTCTTTTTAATATGATAGATGAAGAAAAGTGTCCATTTTATTCTTTAATTATAAAGAAGAAAGTGATGAAACGTGACGTAGAACGTTTATTAGTTCTTTGTGAACAAATGAATGAGCAATACATAATAGAAAAGCAAGAAGGTTTGCTTTTATTTGATGAGTTGTTACATAAATTTGAAAGAGCGCTTCCACAGAGCCTCGAAGGAAAAGAGGCGGCAGAAGCGCTCGAACGTCAAGGTTTATTTCAACCATTGATGCAAGAATTTTTACGTATGATAGCGAAAAGATAATAACTTAGCATTTTTTAACAAGCTTTTCATCATGCTCTGTAAAACTCTCCTCGATATTATCCAGTGATTTCTCGAAAATGTCGATAAAGTCTTGCCCATAAACATTTCGTAAAATGGCGATTAATTCGATGTTTTCTGGGAATTTACCGTAGAAATTGCGAAGAGCTAAAGCACCGTTAAAGACAGAATTACTTTCAGGATCATATTCCTCCATTAACTGCAACAGCAATTCTTCTCCCTTTTCTGTAATTTCAATATACGTGTTTCGTTTGTCATCTTCTTTCTTTGAAAAGATAAGTAGACCGCGTTCTTCTAATTTTTTAGAAAAGTTAAAAGCCGTGGATACGTGCATGACACCGAACTTCGCAATTTCTGAAATAGAAGCCCCTTTTAAGTGATACGCAATCCATAAAATATGATGTTCATTAATATTTAAATCATATGGTTTAATCCACTGTTGCCAATCTTTTTCCACACATTTCCATAACGCTTTTGATAATTGAGCAATGCGTTGGCTGAAAATCATCGCTTCTTTTATCGAATAACTTTTTTCACTGTTTCTCATCGATTCACCCACTTTATACAATTCTTATTCATTACTATCTATTATGCCAGTAAAATAAAAATTAATAAAGTGTTTTTGTTAGAATTGTGAAAATTTTTCGTTAAAATGACAAAACTATACAAAATTCGAGTGATTATAAAAGCGTTTCCTTGTCGGACAGGCCAAAGATTGACGGAATTTTATTCTGATTTGGATGTAGAAAGGGAAGGGTGATCATTGTATAAAAAATACAGCACATGAATGTCATGTGCTGTATAAGAGACGGTACGAATCAAAACGATTTGTTATAGTACGAAAAATTAAGCTTTGTTAGGAACTGTTTGTTGTAACTTTTCAATTGACTTTTGAATGTTTTCAATTTCTAGTTCAATGTGTCGCTTATTTTGAGAAATATCTTGTCTCCATGTTGAGATTGTTTCGTGCATATCATCTTTTAATTCTTGAATAACTTCTTTTCCTTCAGAAGCTGTTTCAACAATTTGTCGTCTTAATAACTTTGTATCTGCTGTAATATCAGCCAATGTTTTCTTTAAATCATTTCCTTTTTCTTTTAATTTACCTCGCATATCTCTTCCAGATGAAGGAGTAGAGAAGAGTACAGCAAGCCCAGCAACAGCTCCGCCGCAAATGACGCCAGTTAGAAAGGATTTAGATTTTGACATGAAAATAGCCTCCTTAATTTGTGAAACTTACCATCACAGATGGAAGTTTCACAGCATTGTTATACTCATGATGTGTAAAACTGTGCATATGCATAAGACAAGGGGGGAGAAAAGTGAAATTAATTACAAACATTTGTTTTATTGTCAGTCTTTTCTTTCTTGTACGAGCAATGCAATTATTTTTTATTTTAAAACAGAAAAGATCGTACCCGCCAATCCTTTTAGTAAAGCAGCAAGTTGTTAGATTTGCGTTCATTGGCGGGGTGTGTATGGTATGTACAATCTTATTGTACATACTGTTCTAATAAAAGGGTTACTTTACGCTAGTTGCAATTGTGTTTGCGATGTTTTGTAACTCTTCCATTGTGTAATCACTTTGGTGAGATTTCCATACAGCACCGAAACCGTCTTTTTCGCCGTAGCGTGGGATTAAGTGAAGATGGAAGTGATAGACAGTTTGTCCTGCTTTTTCGCCGTTATTATTTAATAAGTTGAAACCAACTGGATTATATTCAGCTTTAATCGCATTCGAAATTTTTGGAACAACAGAGAAAATGTGCGCAGCAATTTCTGGTGTTAATGCGAATACGTCTTGTTTATGTACTTTTGGAATTACAAGTGTATGTCCTTTTGTAACTTGGCTAATATCAAGAAAAGCGAGTACATGTTCATCTTCATATACTTTTGCGCAAGGAATTTGTTCCTCAATAATTTTACAAAAAATACAATTATCTGCTGTATGATTCATATTCCTCATCCTTTCAGTAGTCTTAGCCGTATTTTATCATAATTACATAATAGAAAAAACACGAAAAGCAGGAAGCGGGTAAGCTTCCTGCCTTCTGAAGAAGGTTTGAAAAAGCGTTTTCGTTTAATCTACCTTTAGGAGACACCTCATTTATTTAGGAAATGCGCGGTAACTCGACATATATTCTGCCGTCGACACCCCATTTACAATGAAATGATGTTGCAATCCTTCGGAAATGAATTGTTTATTTTATAAAACAGTATCTACTCTCCGCGAGACACCCCGTTTCTAAAATGAAACAAATTATATGGCTCCGTGTAAATAACCTTTGTCCATTATAGACACCCCATTTCATGATGAGTTCGCTAGGCTGTGTTCATCACTTTTATGGTTGCTTTTTCAATGTGTTCCTTCCTCACTAATTATGATGTCCGCTTTTTTAAGATATATGCAAAGGAAATTTTTTCTCTTATTGTTAGGTCTGTACTATGTAGGAGCTTTATTTTTTTGGTAAGATGATTACATATACATAAATGAAGAAAGTGGTGTCATATGGAACAATTATTACGCGTGGAAAATCTCACAGGCGGATATACGAAGCGGCCTGTATTGCAAAATATTTCATTCTCTATTAAGAAAGGAGAGCTTGTCGGTTTAATTGGTCTAAACGGTGCGGGTAAAAGTACAACGATCAAACATATTATCGGATTAATGGAGCCGAAACAAGGTCATATAACGATTAATGGTAAGACATTAAAGGATGATATGACAGCATACCGCTCTAGTTTCTCGTTTATTCCAGAAACACCTGTGCTCTATGAGGAGCTAACGTTAGAGGAGCATTTAAAGCTAACGGCAATGGCGTATGGCATTGACGAGAAAGAGTATGAGAAGCGCGTAGACAAGCTGTTAAAAGAATTTCGCATGAAAAATCGTTTGAAGTGGTTTCCATCGCACTTTTCAAAAGGGATGAAACAAAAAGTAATGATTATGAGTGCGTTTTTAGTGGAGCCTTCTTTATATATTGTCGATGAGCCGTTTGTTGGACTAGACCCGCTAGCGATTCAATCATTGCTGCAAATGATGGATCAAATGAAAAATAGCGGTGCAGGCATTTTAATGAGTACACATATTTTAGCAACAGCAGAGCGTTATTGTGATTCCTTCATTATTTTGCATCAAGGTGAAATTCGGGCACAGGGCACGCTTGAACAGCTGCAAGGCGAGTTTCATATGCCAGGAGCAACGCTTGATGATATTTATATTGCACTAACGAAGGAAGAAGATGCTGATGAATAGTAAAGGGCTATGGAAAGAAAGGTTTCGTCATTTTTTAAAGGAAACGCGTACATACGGTAAATATGTATTTAATGATCATTTGAAATTTATTTTTGTGTTTATCATCGGTGCGGGTGCATATTATTACCAGCAATGGCTGCAAACATTAACGCCTGCATTTCCGGCGGCATTTGTGATGGCAGTGCTGTTAGGACTCGTCTTAACAGCAGGATCGATTCAAACGTTATTAAAAGAAGCAGATCTTGTATATTTACTTCCAGTAGAAGAAAAATTAAAAGCATATTTCGGAAAAGCATTTCAATTTACGTTTATCGTACAGTTGTATATTGTGGCAATGGTAAGTGCGGCGCTTGCTCCGCTTTATTTCCAGCAAATGAAACAATCAGGTCAAACGTACATAATCATTGTACTTGCGATTGTACTAAGTAAGGGCTGGAATTTATTTGTGACGTGGGAGAAGTCTTATATTACGGATAACCGTATTCATCTCACGGACTGGCTTGTTCGTTTTGTACTTAACTTTTTCTTTGTGTATTTCCTTGTCGAACGCGCTTCTGCTTTGTATACGGGAGCAATCGTCTTTGCGATGATTATTTACCTTGTATTTTTGCAGCAGAAAGTAAAAGGAAAACCGCTGAACTGGGAATATTTAATTTCTGAAGAAGGAAAGAAAATGATGCTGTTATACCGCATTGCCAATATGTTTGTGGATGTACCGGCATTAAAAGAACGGGTGGCTCGCCGCAAGTGGCTTGATTTTATTCTTCAACTTGTATCAGACAAACGCCCATATTTATTCTTATACTTGCGCACGTTTTTACGCTCAGGAAATTACTTCGGGTTGTATGCCCGCTTATTGACAATTGGCGGTTTAATTCTATACTTTGCGCCGTTTTTCTATGTTCGCCTTCTAGTCGGTGTCGTATTTTTATATTTAATCGGTTATCAGATGTTAAGTTTATGGAAGCATCATCGTTTGAAATTATGGCTTGAGCTATATCCGATTGCAGAAGAAGTGAAAATGAAAGATTTTCTGACGTTATTATGTACGTTGCTGTGCGTAGGCGGTGTTATTTTCGCTGTACTCTTTGCGTTTGCAACGAAGGATATGATGATGACAGGACTTGTTTTTCTTGTGAATATATTATTTAGCGTTGGATTTGTTTATCAATACGGGGCGAAGCGTTTAAAAAAATTAAACCGTACATAGGGAAAGGGAGAAAAGAATGACTGAATATGAACAAAAGGTCATCTTAGAATTACAACAGTGGAAAAGAAAAGTTATCAAAAATTCTTCTGTAATGACACGTTTCTCTAAAACAGTTCAAACGAAAATGCAGCAGCTCATTCCAGATAAGGTGCAAAATATACTTACAGAAACAATTAAAACGATGGTTCAAGGCATTAGTATTGGCTCGAATTTTATCAAACCGAGGCTAAAAGAAACCGATTGGTCACTGCAAAGAAGAGATGAAGAAGTATTAAAGAAGATAGATGAGTATAAAAAAGTTGCAGCCGCAGAAGGAGCCGGGACAGGAGCAGGAGGTTTTTTACTCGGGCTTGCTGACTTCCCGCTATTGCTCAGCATTAAAATTAAATTCTTATTTGATGCGGCAACATTATACGGCTATGATACGAGTAAACAAGAAGAGCGGTTATTTATTCTTCACGTATTTCAGCTTGCGTTCTCAAGCGATAATCACCGGAAAGAAATATGGAAGGCGATTGAGACGTGGGATACAAATAAAGAAAATCATATCGACTGGGAGAAGTTCCAGCAAGAATACCGCGATTATATTGACTTAGCCAAAATGTTGCAGCTCGTCCCTGTCATCGGTGCACCGGTGGGAGCGTATGCGAACTACCAACTGCTGCAACGGCTTGGGGAAGTGACGATGAATTGCTATCGACTGCGGTTTTTGCAGGGAGAAGGTAAGATGTGATATGAAGATTTTAGAAAAAAGAATGTTAATCTGTAAAATTAAATAAGTGTTTTTAATCATAGTAGATAGAAAAACAATATTATCATACAATGCTACACATTATATGAATAAGGGATACACCACTATTTAGTAGTGGTGTGTTTTTTATTTGAGAAGACCTTTATATGACCTCATATACTGACACAACAAAAAATAGATTTACTACAACAATCATTTTTGTATAATTAAATTAGAATATTTCGGAAAATATTTATAACGCACAAACAAAAATTACATGCTAACAAGCCCATTCAAAAGAGTGCTATTGAAGTTAAGCCTATCGATTATCAACGTAATATAAAGAATACAAAAACAAGATACATGAAGTTATCTAAAAAAGATTTATCGAAATATATAAATGATATATTCTTTAATACAAGGGAATGCGGAAATGTTTTACAATATAGGGGTGGCGTTGGAAAATGCGGTTTTACAACGTTAAGATCTTTTTCCTGACGCTAGCTGTCAGGAAAGTTTTATCCCGCTATTCGTGGGCAGTAAGACCCCCACCTCAAGATTGAGAGAGAAACGAAGAAGATAGGCGGGGGATAACAAAAAAACCACTGATGGAAGTTTCACTTTATTTTAATAGGCTATATCAATTGTGATTGGAGTGTTAGTAGATGCAAACAAAAAAAGTTTATCTTTATGTATTTAATACAATGTCAGACTGGGAATATGGATATTTAATTGCTGAACTAAACTCAGGAAGATATTTCAAAAAAGATTTAGCACCTTTAAAAGTAGTTACAGTAGGAGTTAATAAAGAAATTATTACTACGATGGGAGGACTGAGCATAAAACCAGATATTTCCCTTGATGAATGTACTCTTGAGAGTAAAGACCTATTCGTTTTACCAGGAGGGAATACTTGGAGAGAGGATATTCATCAACCTATCTTGAAAAAAATTGGCGAAGCTTTAAAGCTCGGTACTATTGTTGCTGCAATTTGTGGTGCAACTGAGGGCCTCGCGAATATGGGCTACCTAGATTCTAGAAAGCATACAAGCAATGACTTAGATTATCTAAAAATGGTCTGTCCTAATTATAAAGGAGAAAAATTTTATGAGGTGGGACCTGCGGTATCTGGTGAGAATTTGGTTACTGCATCAGGAGTAGCTCCTCTGGAATTTGCGATGGAAGTACTGAAAAAATTAGATGTATTTGCACCAGATACATTACATTCATGGTATAACCTAAATAAGACTCATAAACCTGAATACTTCTTCCAGTTAATGAATTCAATAAGTAGATGAGCTGAAAAAATCAACTGAGAAGTTTTATATTAGTTTAATTCAAGTGAATTTTATACGTTGTAGTAGTAAATGAGGTCATTTGTAGTATAAAAAGGATAGATTATACAGGTTTACTCTGTATGATCTATCCTTTTCTTTTTTTCTCTATATAATGTGTAACGTTATATTTAATCCATTTAGAAACCAAGGTATAATAGCTTATTTCTTGGTTTTAATAAAATAATTTAGCATACAGTTTTGTTTGCTCATTTACAAATAGGAAGAGTAACATCGATCGTTGTCCCTTTATTCACTTCACTTTCAATCCATATCTTGCCTTGATGCATTTCAATAATTTTGTAACAAATCATTAATCCTAAGCCAATCCCTTCTTCTTTAAGGCTATAAAAAGGTTCTCCAAGGTATGATATACGTTCTTGAGGGATCCCGCATCCTTGATCAATAAATCGAATATTGATTTGATTATTATCGGCTCGATCAATTTGAATGACAATTTCTCCTCCCGTTGGCATCGATTCAATAGCATTTTTTAAGATATTAATGAATACTTGTTTTAATTGATTCCCTTCACAATGTATCGTTGGAATAGTAGACATAACTTCTGTCTTCATTTGTATATTATTCATGAGTGCTTGGGGCTCTAAGAGCATGACAACTTGATTCATTAACATACTTATATCATTAGGCTGGATTTTCACTGCCTGCGGTTTGGCGATTGCCATAAATTCATTCGTAATGCTTTCAATTCGATTAATTTCTGATGATACGATATCTATATAGTGATGATTCGTTTCATGTTCTACTGTTTTTAATAATTGCATAAACCCTTTCATTGCAGTTAAAGGATTTTTAATTTCATGAGCGATTGCTGCAGCTAATTGACCTACAACAGCAAGTTTTTCTGATTTTCTTAATAATTCTTCCGTCTTTAGTCGTTCGGTAATATCTCGAGAAATACTTAAGAAAACTTCTTTTCCATTCAACTTGAATACACGAATACTAAACTCTGCCGTTATTTTCTTTCCGGCAGGAAAAACATATTCGTCTTGCAAAGTAAACGAATCTGCCCCCTTTTTCATTTTTTCTTTTAATTTTCTTATAAGGGGAGAATCTTGAGAAACAAGATCAAAAAATGGCGTACTAAGAAGTGTATCTCTACTTAAATTAAAGCGTTCACACCCAATCGTGTTTACTTCAATGAATTGAGTGGGAGTTCGATTTTTATCCAATTCTACTACGTATACCGCATCGGCTGCCTGTTCAAATAGTGCACGATATTTCAATTCACTTTCTTGCAATTGTTGATATAATTGCTGTCGTTCTTTTTCTGCTTGTTTTTTTTCAGAAATGTCCCTACAGATTGCAGATATAGCCATTACATTTCCTCTTACATCTAAAACGGGTGAAATAGTCGCACTTACATCAATTAAATCGTCATTTTTTCGTTGTCTAACGGTCTCTAATCGAGTCATTGCAGATTTCCCAGCCAGAATATTTTGAACGATTTCTATCGATTCATCCAGTAAGAAATTGGGTACACAAGGAAGTTTTTTACCGATCGCTTCTTGTATGGACCAACCGAATATCGTTTCATAAGCTTTATTCGCTTGTAAAATATGCCCTTCTCGATCAGTGATAATAATGGCATCTATGTTGTTATCTACAAATGACTCCAGTAATTCTTTGGTTGTTTTTAATTCATCTTCCACTTTTTTTCTCTCTGTTATATCAATTGCAGAACCAACAACCTCAATTACTTTTTCATTTCGCTTAATGGGCCGAAGTGCGATTAGCGCAATGGTTTCATTATCTGGCCAAGGAATTTCAAAGATAACTTCATTCCCTTCCCATGCTTGTACATAATACTTCAGCAATTGAGGGACGAGATGGGGAGGAATAATGGAAGGATCGATAGTACGTAAACTTTTTCCTACCACCTGTTCAGAATAAAACCCATTTTGATAATAAAATTGTCCATCACACATTGTATGTATAAAGTGCGTATCTACTTTAATAAATTTAAAGATTCCTCCTCGCAGTTCATGAACAGTATCTTTCAGTTCTTGCTTCGATCTTTTTAATTTTTGATTCGTTCTAGATAACTCTTCTGTTAAGGAATATAATTTTTGATAGGCTTCCATCAGAAAAAGTCCACTTAAAAGGCCTAAACTCATAAATAATGAACTTTGCATGTAAAGAATGTTAGATATTACAGTCGGAATAAAGAATTCGCCTACCAATCGAATCATAGCCACATAACAAATTAGATAAAGAAAGCTAGCTTTAAATGGATGTAAGTTTTTGAAATAAGTTTTAAAAATAGTATATATAATACCTACTCCTAATAATGTAGCGATATAAGGTACATAATATCCATCCATATAAATAACACGCATGATAAAAATACTAAGTACTGTAATCCAACCGGCGGTACGCCCAAAGTAAACAAATGATAAAATGAGAGAAACAGCTCGAAGATCATAGTAAAATCCCATGTATTTAAAAGAAAAGAACATCAAAATAACAGCAATAATTGCCCCATATATTTTTTCAATGAACTGGCTGGATTTCAGTGCAAATACTTGGATGAATATAGTTGAACTAACTAGGAAAACAAAAATAAAAAGGTTAATGAAAAAATCTTTGATAAACATATTGTGCCCCTCCCTATATCGAACAAATTCGACAAAAAAGGGGGGAATCCTACAAATACTTTTATAGAAATAGGGGGATAGCCTGTTTTTGTTTGCGACTAAATGATATAAATAGCAGCACTAGAGCATCTGTATACCTTCAAACTTGAAATGTAAGACTTTTATAAAGGGAAACATTCCCTTTATATGTCTTGTTTTCCAATTATGTTTTTAATATGATTATAGAGTCATAGAAAAAGCAGCACTAGATTATGAAGTAGAGGTGAAAGAATGCAACCATTAGAAAATGAAATTAATCCAAAGATGGTAAGAGTATGGAAAATTAGCTCGCTCATTACATCTGGAATCGGTCTTATTATTACAATTGCTTATTTTATATTTATGATGAAATTGGACTGGACAGGCTGGATATTTGGAGCGCTTGTAATCGGGCTTCTTGCTTATGCACCGCTCGGTTATCTTGTATTTCCAAGTTTACGTCAGCGCTATTATAGTTACGAATTAAACGAAGAGGAAATGGAAATTCAAAAAGGAATGTTTACGGTAGAGCGAGTACTTGTCCCAATGATTCGCATTCAGCATATTACAATTGAACAAGGGCCTATTATGCGTAAGTTTGATTTAGCTGAGTTAAAAATTTCAACAGCCGCAACAGCGCATAGTCTTCCTGGATTGACGATGCGCGAAGCTGAGAGATTAAAACGCCAAATTGCAGAACTGGCAAAGGTGAGTGATGAGGATGTATAAGCGGCAGCATCCGATTTCAATTTTGTTTGAGATAAAGATAAGTAGTATTTTACCAGTATTTTTTGTTTTCGTTATAAAAGACGGCTCATTTCCGTTTTGGTATTTAATTCCAATTTCGATTATTGGTGCAGGGGTTATTTTCAACTTCATTTCCTGGTATTACAAAATGTATTGGGTTGAAAATAATGTGTTGCATATTAAGGAAGGTCTTTTTACAAAGAAAGAAAGTTACTTAAATAAAGAACGTGTACAAACGATTAATACGAGTTCGAATATTTTATATCAAATATTAGGTTTAACAAGACTTAAGATTGAAACAGCAGGCGGGGATGGCGAAGCAGAAGTGCAGTTAGCAGGAATTAGGCGCGAGGAAGCAGCGAATTTAATTGCAATGCTAAATAAAAATAGCGATGTGAAGGATGCACCAGAATTAGAAGTTCCTTCGATTGAAAAGAACGAACATACTGCAGTTGCATATACATTAACGTGGAAAGAAATTTTACTAGCAAGTATTACATCTGGGAAATTTGGTCTTTTATTTTCCATTCTTTTCGTTTTAGCAGATAAAATTCGCGATATTATGCCGAATCATATTGTGAAGAAAATTGAGCATTATGTGGAAACATATGTATCGAAAAGCGATATAGCTGGCTGGGTATATATGCTTGTTGCTTTATTACTATTATCATGGATTGTTTCAACGATTCAATATGCGTTACAGCATGCGAATTTTACCATTTCACGTAAAGGAGATGAAATTCGCATTTCACAAGGTTTGCTAGAAAGAAAAGAGCTTGTCTTGAAAGCGCATCGTATTCACGGGATTAAGATGAAAGAAGGGATCCTTCGCAAACCTTTTGGATATTGCTCTGTTCACGTAGAAGCCATTCAAAAATTTGAAGAAGGACAAACAGACGTAACGATCCATCCGCTTATGAAAAAGAAAAAAGTGCTAGAAATGCTGCAATACTTACAATTGCCGTATGATATACAAAGTGAGATGATAAGATTACCAAAAACAGCAATGAGACGTCATATGTTAGATAACTTTATTTTCGCTTGTATTGTAGCAATACCGATTATTGGTGCGAGTATTTATTTTCACAAACACTTTCTATTCGCGTTATTAGTACCACTTTTCCTAGTGTCTATCTGGCTTGGGTATGCACAGTACAAAGCGGGCGGATATCGAATTGATGGCGATCAGCTAACAATGTCATATCGCAGCATCGCAAAATATACTGTTTTTGTGAAAAGAAGACATATTCAATCCTTAAAGAAAAGTCAATCATACTTCCAGAAAAAAGATGCACTTTGTACATATAATTTCCATAATGCCTCGGCCGGTCATACATTAGAACATGTACGTATGGAAGATGCGGAGAAGATGCAAAGTTGGTATAAGCGAGAGCTCTGATATATCGGCGCTTTTCACAATATATCGACCGTTTTTTAAAATATATCGGCGCTTCGACACGATATAAAGATTCTTCGACGATGTTCGACGCGCTGGGTGCACTAAAAGGATCTGACAAAATTCCATTTTGTCAGATCCTTTTTTCGATATGGAAACAAAACAAGTGAAACAGATGAAAAAGGAAATAAAAAGACCCTTGCATATAACGACGGTCGCCGCATTGAAAAACAATGGGTGGAAAAACAACACGTTATCAACTATGACGGCCTTTTGGATAGAGGATCGAAACGCTTATTCAATGGAAGTTTTAGAAGAAGAATATGAAATGTCTAACGAATAATTAAAGCTTTTGAAATTAGTATATGAGAAAAGAATTCAAAATCTCGAGGGAGAAATTATACTCATCAAAAGATGAGGTAGCGTTGATTGGAACGAGTGATATAGAAGGGATTGTAGAAAGTAAAACGTCTATTGAAAAAATGAATATTCTTGGGGTTTTTAATGATACTGAAAAAAGGACACCCTAGCTACATACTTCGAGCAAGTGTGTCCTTTTACATTTTTAATCAATGAAACTATTATTTTACTCCTACGTCATTCCAAGCTTTTTCTACAGCTTTATATGTCGCACTGTCCACGCCGTAGTAATCAGCAGCAGATTGTAATAAAGCAGCACGTGCTTTGCTGAAATTACTTGTTGGTGTCAAATACGTTGTTAAAGCACGGTAGTAGATTTTTTCTGCTTTTTCTTTACCGATAGAAGTGATTGTTAAATAAGCAGCTTTATTTGGAATACCGCTATTGATATGTACGCCGCCATTATCTCCTTCTTCTGTTTCTGGTAAATTTTGATAGTCGTTCATATGAGCAGGTTGGTCGTACTTTTCAGGGTTTGATAAGCTGCGGAGTGCATCTCCTTTAACTCCCGGAGTATATACAGCTTCTCCTAAATCCCAGTTGGTTGGATCAACGAAATACCCGAACACATCAGAAAAAGATTCATTTAGTGCCCCAGATTGATTGATGTATTCAAGGTTAGCTGAATATTCAGTCACTGCATGTGTTAGTTCATGTGCAACGACATCAAGTGAACCTGATAGCGGCGCGAATTCAACACCGTCGCCATCTCCATAAATCATTTGTTGGCCATTCCAGAACGCATTATTATAGTTGTTTCCGTAATTGATTGCAGAACGAATCGTTTTACCTTTTCCGTCAAAGCTGTTGCGGTTATGAACATTTTTGTAATAATCATATACTTTGCCTGCATAGAAATGAGCATCAACCGCAGGAGCTTGGTCCTTAGCTACCCAAGCGTTATCATCATCGAATAGAAAATAATTCTTTGGATTATCTGCGTTGCTGTGATTAACAGTAAATGTTTCAATAACACCACCATTCATCGGCTTTGTTGTGTCTTTTAAGTAGTATTTTTTATATTGGCTACTATAAGTTGTATTCAAGTTTTTGCGATCACCGAATACGCCGTTACCATAGCCTTTTTGCGGAGTATCTGCATCTGTAACTGCATTATATGAACCTACAATTGTTCCATCTTCTGCGTTTACATAGATTTGCCAGTTTGCGCCATAAGGTTTAATGAATTGTAATTGTACTTTATAAGTTAAGTAATAATTCCCATTTTTCTCATAAACAACTAGATCTGCATTTTCATTTGTAGATTTTTCGTTCTCTTTCATTTGTTCTAATGGAGTTCCATTTGTTTCTACTAATGTATCTTTTTTTGCTAGATTAATATGTTTCCATGCATTTGATAGAGCTGTTTCTTTTGAAATCTTTGCTTGTGTTTTTTCTTTTAATTGCTCTGCCGCAGCTGGATGTACGTCTCCATTGACGGTTGTTACTTTGCCATCACGATTTGTATGAACAATGAACCTTGCACCATCAACTGGTACTTTATTGATAGATTGAATGTACACATAATGTTTCATGCCTAAATCATCAGACTTTACTTCTTTCAGTGTTAAGTCAGTTTGAGGATTGATTTTAAATAACTCTTTATTTTCTTCAAGGAACGTTTTCACCGCTTTTTCTGATTCTACTTTTTTATCAGATAATTCCCCTGAAAGGAAGGATGGATTTCCTTGTTCATTATTCCACGTTTTTTGAACGACTTCCATTTTGTCCAAAGCTTCTTTTTGTGATACTTGTTCTTCTGCAAAGGCATTTGAGAACGGGGCACCTAATACCATTCCAGTTGCTAGTAATGTAACGACGGTTTTCTTCATTTCTAGTTCTCCTTTTCATATTCTTTTTAACAAAGATGCATCTTATTAAGGAGTATACAAAAAATGACATTCATTTGTGATAATATATGCAAAATTACATATATTAAAATTCTTTATTGTTCTTATTTTTAGGAATTGTCTAGCTATTTTTAGAGTAGAGAGATTCTTTTTTACAATGATTTATGGAGTAGGGGAATTTAGGTTGTAGAAGTTTCTATTACTTAAATTCTTTTATTTTCATACAATAAAAAAAGAGCGACATGCTAGTAACATGTGCTCATTTCTTCAGTAATCATCGTGTGGTTTTAATAGTCTATTCATTTTAAAAGAATCGGCAAATGTTTCAAAGTTTGTTCATTCTCTAATAAGCAGTTCTCTAGCTGAAAAGATGGTGAAAGTGTTATGTCTTTCTGTTGTTTAATGAAAGTTGTTAGAGCGATTGTAGCTTCTAATCGCGCAAGTGGTGCACCTAAGCAAAAGTGTGGACCTTTTCCGAATGTCATATGTTTCTCATTACCTGGTCGATGTATGTCAAAACAGCTAGCGTTAAGGAACTGTTTTTCATCTAAGTTTGCGGCAGCGACCCACGCAACAATCATTTGTCCCTTTTTCATTTGTGGTCCAAATATATTTGTATCTTCCGTTATTGTACGTGCCAATGCGACTGGAAAACGATAACGTAAAACCTCTTCGACTGCTTGCGGAATATAAGCCGGATTTTTACGTAATTCTGCATATGTCTCTGGTTTATCAACTAAAAAACAATAAAAACTATTGATAATTAAATTGGTAGTTGTTTCATTGCCAGCTGCTAGTAAGCCGAGCGAGAAATCTACAATCTCTTCATCTGTCAATCTCTCGCCTTCATATTCAGCTCTTATTAAGTCTGAAATAATGTCGTCTGTTAAGTGGTATCGTTTTTCTTGGACAATAGGAAGAAGGTACGTTTTAAATTCTTTCATAGCGATTGCTTTTTGTTGATCTAAATCAGAAAACTTTTCTCGGCTATATGGCATGAATAAAATATCAGACCATCGTTTCACCTTTTTTAAATCTGTTGTCGGGACACCTAATAAATTAGAAATGACAGTTACAGGGAATGGGGCAGCTAAGTCTTCGACAATATCAATTTCATCACGATTTCTTAGCTTTTCAATAATTTCATTTGCGAGCGCTTGTATATGTGGTTTCCACTCGGTTAAACTGCGCGGTGTAAATGCTTTTGAAACGATAGAACGAACATTGCGGTGTTCAGGAGGATCAGAAGAATTTAAATTCATTCTCGTTTCTCGCTGTGGAAATGAAAACTGTTGACGATCTCTTCTGCTTGAAAATAACCGATAGTCAGATAAAACCCGGTTCACATCATCATACAAAAATACATTCCATACATCTTGATCTGCATCATAATAAACAGGATGATTCTCTCTCATATGCTGATACCAAGAATATGGATTCCAAAGCTCATCTTTTGTTTTTAGTTTGGAAATCTCATGAACTAAAATTACATTCTCGGGTGACTTCATAGATATCTCCTCCTTTTTCTTCAAAATAAAAAGATATGTCTTATTCTAGCATAGGAGGAGGGGATGTTTATTTTTTGTAGGTTGAGAAAGATATTCTGATACACTGGGGTGCCTTGAAATTTCAACTTGATTTTGAAGAGGGGTTATGTCAAAAGAAACACTTGCTTAGAAATAATAAAAAAGTTNNAACTTTTTTATTATTTCTAACAACTACATGTACATATTGCTCTAAGGGCTATTTACCAAACTATAAGTACAAAAGAACGGAAACTATGTTTCTACTTAGTTTATTCTGATTAAATGTAGTTGACCAATTGATAAAAGGTAATTTTGGAAATAAAGTCTCTTGAACTTAAAGTTTTAGATTACGTATAAATGATAGGACTCTCATCCTATCTACACGGTATAATCGACTACATATAATGATAAACCTTTTATTTTCTCTTGTTTCTCATAGAAGGTAAAAATCTTATACACACATTAAAGCACGCTATTTTTGCTAAGTAAATCATAAAATTTTGCTCAATAAAATATATAATTGTTATATAGATATTAAGTGTTATGAAAATAATTATATTACTAAAATCCTATTTTTGTTAAATGTAATAACTTTAATTTTATATTTATTTGAAAAATAATATTATTATAACGGATTGTGGGAATTTATTTGTGTGAAAAATAATTTTAATATAATAAAATGATATTTCATATATCGTTTCCCTAAATTTTACTATGTAAAATTGCATGAAGTAGAAGGGGGAATTTACGTGAAATAAAGGTTTTTTGGAAGTTTATTATGAGTGATAATTTTGTTGGATTATTATTTAAAATGTAAAATAACAATAAAGTCGTTTAAAAATCTAAGTTTTATTCAACAATAGCGCCCTTTAATAGAATATCTGTTTTTTAATGATTTTAGGTAAAGCATCTTCGTTTGACAAAAGCTAAATCTGCCATTATCATCAACTCGAACTTATTTATGGGAGTGATAAAGATGAAAATTTATGTTGATGCAGATGCTTGTCCGGTAAAAGATATTATTATCTGTGAAGGTACGAATGCTGAAATTCCTGTTATCCTTGTTACTAGCTTTTCTCATTTTTCTAATACGGAACAACCATCAGGAGTGGAAACGATTTATGTTGATTCTGGAGCAGATGCTGCGGATTATCGGATTATGAAGTTAGCAGAAAAAGGAGACATAATCGTTACGCAAGATTATGGTCTTGCTTCGCTAGGTTTAGCAAAAGGTTGTACGGTTCTTCACCATATTGGGTATAGCTATACAAATGAAAACATTGACCAATTATTACAAACACGTTATTTGAGTGCAATGGCTCGAAAAAGTGGAAAGCGTACAAAGGGGCCAAAACCATTTACATCAGAAGATAGGGAGAAATTTAGGGAGCTTTTTAAAAGAGCGATTTCACTTTAAAAAAGAACCGTCCATTTTTAAGGGAAATCAAGAAAAATAATATTTTGACAAGTATTTCAGTTCTTTTTTAAGCCTTACACTACACTCACATGAATAAACATTATAATTATTTGATGTATCATATTAATGGTACCATATTCTATCAAATGACTTAATATACAAGAAAAGACGCTATTCTAAATAAACGCGCCCGTTTGTGAAATTGGAAAAGGCAGTCTAATTATCGAATAGCCCTCTTCCTCTCAGATTTGCGGAAACAGGCTCCTTTCCTATTTCACGTGCCCATATAGATAACTGGCCAATATGGTGGATTTCGTGGACAATGACATGACGTATGATCTCTCCGTGTGTACATTCAATGACTCGGCGCCTGATTGGTGCGTCTCTAGAGCTAATCGGTTCTTCATTGAAATCAGTTTCTGAAAGTTTCCGAGAATCCATTTCATTTGTCCAAGATGTCACAAATGGTTTCACTTTCTCATGGTATTGAGCTGAAAGATTTTTCACTTTTTGTAAGCTGGCATAATCCTCAAACAATGTCTCCTCAGGCACTGGTTCACCTCGCAAACCTAAGATCCACATATATTCCACATCTACAATGTGAAATAGGGTATGTAGAATACTGCCGAACCCACCGACCCGTTTCTTTAATAGTTCTTCATCCGGTATGTCTTCGCACAATGTAAACCAATCATCACGAACTTGCCAGTTATATTGAAACAGTTTCAACATCACAACAACCTCCATCTTTTATAGATTTAATATTTAATTTTTACCAAAAGGCTTCAAAATCCTTTTTTAAATAATAAATCTAAAAAAGCCTGTTAAAATCCTCCATAAACTGGCCCGATTGTTGAATAAGCGCATTTTTTTAAACGACTTTATTGTAAGTTAAACAACTTTTTTGTCACTTTACATAAAAGATAACAAATTCATTTTTCAGGAACATTGTAATAATAAATAGGAGCATCACTTCCATAGCTCATTGGTAGTTCATGATCGGAATGAGTGCAACGAAATTTTTTATAGCCAATTTCTTTCTTATTTGTTCTTCCATACAATCTTCTTCTCCGCATTTGACTATATACTCCTTATTTCATTGTTATATAAAAAAGGAGCTCTCTTCCAACATAAGAGAGCTCCTTTCCATTATTCTCCCACTGTAAACGTCGTCACAAAAGAAGGTTTTGCAAAAATACTCTTTTGCGGCTCACCGCTAGCCGGGGCAGGGCGTTTTTTGTGTGTTCTTTCAAATGATTGTGATTGTTGCCATGCTTGGAAGGATTCTTCGTTTTCCCACATTGTCATAATGATGTATGTATCGTCTGATAATGGACGCAGGACATGAATGGCACGGAAGCCTGGTTCTTTTTCAATTAAACCAGCGCGGTTTTGGAAACGATGTTCAAAGACAGGACGCCCTTCTTCTGTAACAGCGATGTTATTGCATACAACGAAGCCGTCGTTACCTGTCATTTCTCCGACAGCGTCTAGTACTTCATATAGATGCTCTCCTTCTGTTACATTTTCTTTGTAATACATTGTTTTTTCTTCACTTTTTCCGACGTAATTAGGCCCTTCTAAAGAAGTTTCATACGAAATTATTGCCTTCATCATTTTAGCCCCCTTTGTTTTTTCTTCATGATCCAGCTCCGCCTCCTAGGCCCTCATGTTTAAGAACCTTTCCCACAAGAAGGTGAAAGAACCTTAGCCACCGGGCCTGAACAGTCGGCTCGGCTTTTCTACATTATAGAAAGAGTTGTAAAAAAATTCGAAGATTATACATAAAGGATATGTTTTTTCAAATAATAAACGTACCATCATTTGGAAGGAAGGATGAGGTATGAAGAATACAAAGAGGGTTCTCATTGGCTTTGTTTCCATTTTTATATTTGCGATTGTTCTCTATAAATGTATTGTGTTTACCGGCAGTTATATGATGGATGAGAAGAGACTTGTATTCCATTCTTCATCAAAAATTGTGGATCAGCGTGGCAAAGAAATTACAAAGCTTTATTTGGAAAATCGAGAATTGGTACATATTGAAGATATTCCCTCATATGTACAACAAGCTTTTTTAGCTGTTGAAGATGCACGCTTTTATGAACATCATGGTATTGATTTTCCTTCTATTGTAAGAGCGCTTTATAAAGACGCTCTTGCTGGAGAGAAAGTAGAAGGCGGGAGTACGATTACACAGCAGCTTGTGAAAAATGTTTTTTTATCGCATGAAAAAACGTTGTTTCGCAAAATGAAGGAAGTGGCGATTGGGTTTCACTTGGAACAGAAGTATTCGAAGCAGCAACTTTTGGAAATGTATTTAAATCATATTTATTTTGGACACGGAGCTTATGGCATTCAAGCAGCAGCGAAATTTTATTTTAATAAGGAAGCACGGCATTTAACGGTTGAGGAAGGAGCGATGCTGGCAGCTCTTCCGAAAGCGCCGAGCAACTACTCCCCGTTTTTGCATCCTGAAAAAGGTAAGGAACGCCGCGATTTAATTTTATCGTTAATGCATAAGCAAGGATATTTATCAGCAGAAGAAACGGTGGGCTACCAAGGAAAAACAATTGCTCTTTATGTGAATCAAAATGAACAGGATCTTGCTTATATGCCATACATCGATATGGTAATTGATGAAGCGGCCCGCACTTACGGGTTATCCCATCAAGAAGTGCTGCGCGGCGGATATACGTTTGTTGTGGCGATGGATGATAAGGTGCAAAAGACAGCATATGAACAATTGCAAAATGTCCGTAATTTTCCGATGCAAGATGATCATATGCAAGGTGCCGTTCTTTTCATGGATAGTAAAACGGGCGGAATAAGAGCGGCAGTTGGAGGAAGGCATTATATTGCGCGCGGATTAAATCGAATTTACGCAAAGCGGCAGCCAGGTTCTGTATTAAAGCCGCTTCTTGTGTATGCGCCAGCACTTGAAACGAAAAAGTATACGCCGTATTCTTTATTAACAAATGAGCGAGTTTCGTTTGACGGCTATGAACCGCGCAATTACAACAATCAGTATTCGAAGGAAGTAACGATGTATGATGCCCTGTTGCAATCGACTAATGTTCCAGCTGTATCCCTGCTGCATGAAATTGGGCTAGAAGAAGGAAAGCAGTATTTAGAAAAAGGAAATATTCATATTCCTGAGAGTGGTCTTAGTACTGCACTTGGTGGTTTACAAGAGGGAGTTTCGCCGTTCGAACTTGTGAAAATGTACCGTTCGTTTGTAGCGGATGGGAAAATCATTGAACCGCATGTAATTGAGAAAGTGTTAAATTGGCACGGAGAAGTAATTGGGCAAGCAACCAATAAAGAAACGAAAGTTTTTTCGAAGCAAACTGCTTGGTATATGACAAGAATGCTTGAAGGTGTTGTCAAAGAAGGGACTGCAAAAGATGGTGTATATAAAGGAGCGCTTGCTGGGAAAACAGGAACAACGTCGCTTCCAAATCAAGACGACGGGGCAAGAGATATTTGGTTTGTTGGGTATACACCTCATATTGTTGGAGCGGTTTGGATGGGATATGACCGCACGGATGATAAGCATTATGTGCGTGGGAGCAGTTCTTATCCAACAAAATTATTTAAAACCATTTTAGCGAAAGCGAATGTAAAAGCAGATCATACATTTGCGCAGCCGCGCGGTGTTGAAACGATTGGAGAGCCGATTCGTTTAAGTAAAGTGGACGGTTTAGAAGCGAAGTTAACGTTTACTCCGCTTGGTTTGTTTACCGCAAAATTAGCATGGAATCAACTTCCTGATAAGCGAGTACAATATCGAATTTATAAAATAGACAAAGGAAAAGCGATTCATATCGATACGGTAACTGGAAAAGGGGAGTATGGAGTAAAATTTATGAACGTTTTTAAAGCGCCGCGCTTTTATGTTGTACCGTATAATCCGCAAACAAATCGAGAAGGAGAAAAAACAAAAGAGGTTAAACCGTAATTTCGGCTTGTGCTATAATGAGAATGTTCCGAAAAAAATCAGAGTATTACCATATGTTTGTGTCAATTTCATGAACATCAAACATAATGTTGTACATTTTGTTTTCACTAATTGTATAGTAAAAAAAGATAAAGTGAAACTTCCATCAGTAGGGGATTTTATGTCGCTGGAAGTTCTTACTAATCGGGCTTTTACGGACAGTTATCTGCCCGTTCATATGGAATAAAAAGGATAGGATTCGAGCTGTATTAGAAAAAGGGGGACAAGGATTTGGTACGACAAATCAATGAAACATTTTTACAAGCATGCAAAGGAGAACGCACAGATTATGTACCAGCATGGTATATGCGCCAAGCAGGTCGTTCCCAGCCGGAATACAGAAAGATTAAAGAGAAGTATTCATTGTTTGAAATTACACATCAGCCAGAACTTTGTGCTTATGTAACAAAGCTGCCTGTTGATCAATATAATGTGGATGCTGCTATTTTATATAAAGATATTATGTCACCGCTTCCAGCGATTGGTGTAGATGTAGAAATTAAATCTGGAATCGGTCCTGTAATTGATAATCCGATTCGTTCGCTGCAAGATGTCGAAAAATTAGGGGAAATTCACCCAGAAGAAGATGTCTCATATGTGCTTGATACGATTCGCTTATTAACAACAGAAATGCTTGATGTCCCGTTAATCGGATTTGCAGGAGCGCCATTTACGTTAGCAAGCTATATGATTGAAGGCGGTCCATCTCGTAATTATCATAAAACGAAAGCGTTTATGTATGCAGAGCCAAAAGCATGGTTTGCGCTAATGGATAAGCTTGCAGATATGACTATTACGTATTTAAAAGCGCAAATTAATGCCGGCGCAAAAGCAATTCAAATTTTCGATTCTTGGGTTGGGACAGTAAATGTGGCGGATTACCGCGTATTTATTAAACCAGCAATGGAGCGTATTTTCACAGAGCTTCGTCCGATGAATGTACCGCTCATTATGCACGGTGTTGGGGCGAGTCATTTAGCAAATGAATGGCAGGATCTGCCGCTTGATGTTGTCGGTTTAGACTGGCGTTTGCCGATTGAAGAAGCGCGTGCACGCGGCATCCAAAAGGCTGTCCAAGGAAATTTAGATCCATCCATTTTACTTGCGCCGTGGGATGTGATTGAAACACATGTCAAAGCGATATTAGACCAAGGAATGAAGCAGCCAGGATATGTATTTAACTTAGGACATGGTGTTTTCCCAGAGGTGAATCCAGACATGTTAAAACGTATGACTGCATTTATACATGACTATTCAAGAGAACAGCTGGGGAAGTAAAGGAGAGGACTGCATGAAAAAGAAAATCGGATTACTTGTGATGGCATATGGAACGCCGAATAAAGAAGAAGATATTGAACGTTATTATACACACATTCGCCACGGCAGAAAGCCAAGTATGGAAATGTTAGAAGACTTAACAGAACGATACAAAGCAATTGGCGGAATTTCGCCTCTTGCGAAAATTACACTAGAACAAGCAACAAAATTAGAAGCGTATTTAAATGAAATGCAAGATGACGTGGAATTTAAAATGTATCTCGGTTTAAAACATATTGAGCCATTTATTGAAGATGCAGTGAAGAAGATGCATGAAGATGGAATTGAAGATGCAATTGCTCTTGTTCTTGCGCCGCATTACTCTACTTTCAGCGTGAAGTCTTATATCGGACGAGCACAAGAAGAAGCAGAGAAACTTGGCGGCTTGCAAATTCACGGTATTGACAGCTGGTATAAAGAACCGAAATTTATTGATTATTGGGTAAGCGAAGTGAAAGCAATATATGAAAAGATGACAGCTGATGAGCGTGAAACAGCGGTACTTATCGTATCTGCACATAGTTTACCAGAAAAAATCATTGCAATGGGCGATCCGTATCCAGAGCAATTAAGTGAAACGGCTGATTATATTGCCCGCGGAGCTGAAGTGAAAAACTATGCAGTCGGCTGGCAAAGTGCTGGTAATACACCAGATCCATGGCTTGGACCGGATGTACAGGATTTAACACGTGAATTGCATGAGAAATATGGTTATACGTCTTTTGTATACGCACCTGTTGGCTTTGTTGCTGATCATTTAGAAGTATTATATGACAATGACATTGAATGCAAAATTGTTACAGAAGAAATTCAAGCAAACTATTATCGTCCAGAAATGCCAAATGCAAAGACTCCATTTATTTCTTGTTTAGCAGATGTTGTTATGAAAAAGTGGAGTGCAGTTTCATAAAGTGAGAAAGAAGGAAGCAGTCGTGAAAAAGAAGGTAGTCATTATAGGCGGCGGGATTTCCGGCTTAACAACAGCATATTACTTGCAAAAAGAAATTCGTGAACAAAATTTGCCGATTGATACGATGTTAATTGAAGCATCAGGAAGGCTTGGCGGGAAAATTCAAACCATTAGAAAAGATGGATTTACAATTGAACGTGGCCCGGATTCGTTCTTAGAACGAAAAGAGAGTGCTGCAAGGTTAGCACGTGAATTACAACTTGGTGATCAACTTGTTAACAATGCGACAGGGAAATCGTTTGTACTTGTGAATAATCGATTGCACAGCATTCCAAGCGGTTCAATGATGGGAATTCCAACACAAATTACACCATTTGTATTTTCAGGGTTGTTTTCTCCGATTGGAAAGGTTCGTGCAGGATTTGATTTTGTGCTGCCTCGTTCAAAACCAGTATCAGATCAATCGCTCGGTCAATTTTTTCGCCGCCGTTTAGGAAATGAAGTGGTTGAAAATTTAATTGAGCCATTGTTATCAGGTATTTATGCCGGTGATATTGATAAAATGAGTTTGATGGCTACGTTCCCGCAGTTCTATCAAGTCGAACAAAAGTATCGCAGCATTTCCCTTGGTATGCGGACATTAGCTCCGAAACAGCCAAAGGATGCGAAGGCAAAAACAAAAGGAATCTTTTTAACGTTAAAAACAGGTTTACAATCTATTGTTGATGGAATTGAAGAACGGCTGGAAGATGGAACGGTTTTGAAAGGAACGCGTGTTGAAAAGATTACAAAGATCGATGACCGCTATAGCATTACGCTTAGCAATGGAAAAGAAGTAGAAGCAGATGCAGTTGTGATGGCCGCATCTCATAAATGGCTGCCATCGATGTTCTCTCAATATAAACAGTTCCACTTCTTCCGGAGCATTCCATCTACATCAGTGGCGAATGTAGCATTAGCATTCCCGAAAGAAGCGATTCAGCGCGATATCGAAGGAACGGGATTTGTTGTGTCACGCAATAGTGATTTTACGATTACAGCATGTACGTGGACACATAAAAAATGGCCGCATACAACGCCGGAAGGAAAAGTACTCCTGCGCTGCTATGTTGGGCGTCCCGGCGATGAAGCAATTGTAGAACAAACAGATGAAGACATGATTCGCGTCGTATTAGAAGATTTGCAAAAGACAATGGACATAACAGCTGAGCCAGAATTTACAGTGGTTAGCCGCTGGAAAGAAGCGATGCCGCAATATACAGTCGGTCATAAAGAGCGCATGAAAACGTTAAAAGAGTTCATGAACGAAGAATTACCTGGCATTTACTTAGCAGGAAGCTCGTATGCCGGCGCTGGATTACCAGATTGTATCGATCAAGGCGAAGCAGCCGTAAAATATGTATTGTCTTATTTAGAACAAACGAATCAAAAAGAGTTAATGGCGTAATAAGAGGAGCATCCCTTTTGAGAAGGGATGCTTTTTATATGATAATGTTTTTATTCATATTCAAGTGGTTATTGTGTTGTTTTTTTAGCTTGTATTTATATAATTTTACATTAAAGTTCATGTTTCAATCTAGTAATGAAGTTTTTACAAATTTGAGAGTAATGTTTTCCTTCAGAACGTACCCAGGCAAAATAGACATCACGTTGCTTAGGTATTTCAAGTTCGATCATAGCAATGTCTTTTTTTGATAGAGTAGATTCATTAGCAAAGGAATAATCAGGACCGACAGTGATAGCTAATCCGTCTTTAATAGCTTTTTGGATCGCATCGGTATTGTTAGTTGTAAAAAGAATATCAACAGAGCCATATACAGCTGTAAACTGGTTCATAAACCATTCAACGTAATCATCTTTGTATAAAACTAAAGAATGATCCAACAATTCTTCTGGGGTAATGGATTTGTTAAATGCTAAAGGTGAATTCCGATTGACCCCAATAACCATTTTGCCTTTTAACAATGGTTCGAATAATAATCCACTATTTTTATGAACAAGATCCTCAAATAGAATAATTAGCCCCATGTCAATCTTGTGTTGGCGAATATCATCTAGTATTTCCTGGGAACCTTTTTCAAATATCTCTATTTTTACATTTGGATAATCCTTTTTAAAATTTGTTACGGTATTAACCAATAAAGGCATGGGACCAGGAATTGTTGCAATTCTTAATTCACCTCTTACTGTATTTGAGAACCCGTTAGCTTCATCTTTTAACTCTTGGAGCTTCTCTAGTACTTCAGCAGCTTTTTTAATAATAATTTTTCCTTCAGCAGTAGGAATTGTACCTAAACGAGAACGTGTAAACAATGATACCCCTAATTCTGCTTCTAATACTGAGATTGATTGACTGATAGCAGATAACGTGACATGCATATTCTGTGCTGCAATGGTTAAAGAACCTGCATGGTTAACCTCAATGATATATTCTAATTGTTCAATGTTCATAGGAATATGCTCTCCTTTTTGTTAAGCCTTACTTAAGGAATAGTAAGTATATTTTAATAATATTTAATTTACAGAAGTGTTACAATTATTGCAAGAAATCTTATAACATATAGGAGGGCTAGTATGATGACAAGAAGAGTTGCTGTAATTACAGGTGGAGGAAGTGGAATTGGTCGACAAACATGTATTAAATTTGCCAAAAAGGGAGATCAAGTAGTAGTCGCTGATTTTAATGAGACAAGTGGAAAAGAAACTGTAGAAATGATTAAAGCTGAGGGTGGAACAGCTATTTTTGTTAAGACAGATGTTTCACAGTATGACCAAGTAGAAAATCTAGTTAATACTACAGTAGAAACGTATGGCCGAATTGATATTATGTTTAACAATGCTGGAATTGGCGGTGCAGGCCCAGTACTTAATCAAAATATGGATCTCTACGAAAAAGTAATTGGGGTTAATCAACATGGTGTTGCCTATGGAATCATAGCAGCAGGAAAGAAGATGAAAGAATTAAATATAAAAGGTGTAATTATAAATACAACGTCAGTTTATGGATTCTTAGCTTCTCCAGGCACATTTGCATATCATGCAACAAAAGGTGCTGTAGTTATGATGACAAAGTCTGCAGCCCTTGAATTAGTCGAATATGGAATTCGCGTAGTAGCGGTAGCACCAGGAGTTGTCGATACGCCTATTCTTCATGGATATAAAGATAGTATGATTGAATCTATGAAAATGAAGGTTATGGGTAATGAGTTAACAAATCCAGAAGCACTTGCTGATGTAGTCTATCTTCTTTCATTAGAAGAAGCAGATGCCATTAATGGGAGTGTAGTAATGGCTGACCATGGGTATGCCTCATTTAAATAAAAATATATATATTATTTTTTGAATATTAAATTATTTTTGTTTTTGAGTGAAATAACTAAAAGAGAACGTATATATTTGTTGGATTTTTCATTAGTGCGGGATGAAAAAACACTGATGAAAGTCTCACTTTATTAAGGAAAGGATTTTTTAAATGAAAGAGATTAGTGATATTCCACAGCCTAAAACTTTTGGTCCACTTGGCAATTTACCGTTGTTAAAGGGAGAGGAGCCCATGCAATCCATCTTAAAGCTTTCGTATGAGTATGGACCAATTTTTCAACTTGAATTGCCTGGAAAGACCCGTACTATTGTTTCTAATCATGAATTAGCAGCGGAAGTATGTGATGAATCTCGTTTTGAAAAAAGTATTGGAACCGCTTTACAAAATGTTCGTGCATTTACTGGTGACGGGTTATTTACGAGTTGGGCAAATGAGCCAAATTGGCATAAGGCACATAACATTCTGCTTCCTAGTTTTAGTCAACAAGCTATGAAGGGATATCACTCTATGATGGTTGATATTGCTATACAATTGGTTCAAAAGTGGGAGCGTCTTAACCCTAATGAAAGTATTGATGTACCAGAAGACATGACACGCCTGACGTTAGATACTATTGGATTATGTGGATTTGATTACCGCTTTAATAGTTTTTATCGTGATACTCCGCATCCTTTTATTACTAGCATGGTTCGTTCGCTTGAAGAGGCAATGAATCAATCCCAACGCTTAGGTATACAAGATAAATTAATGGTTATGAAGAAACGTCAGTTTAAGCAAGACATTCAATCTATGTTTGATTTGGTCGATAATATTATTGCAGAGCGCAAAGAAAGTAATAACCAAAATGGAAATGACTTGTTAACTCATATGCTGAAGGGGAAAGATCCGCAAACAGGTGAAATGTTGGACGATGAAAATATTCGTTTTCAAATCATTACTTTTTTAATAGCTGGGCATGAGACGACTAGTGGTCTATTGTCATTTGCATTATATTTTCTTTTGAAACACCCAGATAAGCTTAAGAAGGCATATGAAGAAGTAGATCGAGTTTTAACAGAGACGATTCCTACATATGATCAAGTTCAAAAACTTAAATACACTCGTATGATTCTCAATGAGACGTTACGTTTGTGGCCAACAGCCCCGGCTATTTCACTTTATGCAAAAGAAGATACAATTCTTGGTGGAAAGTACTCTATAGAAAAGGGAAGAGAGGTTACGCTGCTCATACCAAAGCTTCACCGTGATGCGAGTGTTTGGGGGGATACTGCTGAAGATTTCCACCCTGAGAGATTTGGAAATATGGAACAAATCGCTCCGCATGCATATAAGCCATTTGGAAATGGGCAAAGAGCTTGTATTGGGCAACAATTTGCACTTCAGGAAGCTACTTTAGTATTAGGTATGATTCTACAACATTTTGAAATTATAGACCATACAGACTATCAATTAAAAGTTAAGGAAACATTAACTTGGAAGCCAGATGGATTTACTATATGCGCCAAACCGCGAATGAAAAAAGCTACTTACGCTGTTTCAGATCAAAAAGCCATAATACCAAAAGAACAAGAAACGAAGCATAACCTTAAAATGGTTATCGATTCGTATCATACACCGCTATTAGTACTTTATGGATCAAACCTTGGAACAGCGGAAGAAATTGCACGAAAGCTTGCTGATACGGCTCATTCTCAAGGCTTTCAGAGTGAGGTGGCGCCGCTTGATGAGTATATTGAAAAGCTTCCTAGAGATGGCGTCGTGTGTATTATTACTTCTTCATATAATGGTAATGCACCTGATAACGCAAAGGAATTTGTCCATTGGATAAGCGAGTTAGGGGATGAAACACTTGAAGGAGTGAAATATGCTGTTTTTGGATGCGGCGACCGTAATTGGGCTAGTACATATCAACGTATTCCAAGGTTTGTTGACGAACAATTGACCTTAAAGGGGGCAACTCGTCTGACTATACGTGGCGAGGGTGACGTGAGTGAAGACTTTGAGTTCCAATTTGATGAGTGGCAAAATCAGCTATGGGAAGATGTAGCAAAAGCTTTGAATTTAGAAGTTAATAAAAATGAAAAACGTTTGGAAAATAAACTGAAATTACAATTTGTTAGCGAATTGACAAGCACTCCTCTTGCGAAAACATATGATGCACTTTCAGCGTATGTTATAGAAAATCGTGAGCTTCAAACAGAGAAGAGTGCACACAGTACGCGTCATATTGAAATTATGTTGCCTGAAGGTATTAAATACCGGGAGGGTGATCATCTAGGAGTCTTACCACAGAATAGAAAAGATCTTGTAGAGCGTGTTTTACAACGATATGGATTAAATGGGAAAGATGTTCTTCTTTTGAGCGGAAATGATCACAGTGTTGCACATCTTCCTTTAGAGCAGTCTGTGTGTGTTTATGAACTGCTAGCAAATTATGTTGAATTACAAGAGCCGGTGACACGGACGCAACTTCGTGAATTAGCGGTATATACGATTTGTCCGCCTCATAAACGAGAGTTAGAAGCTCTTTTAGAGGAAGATGCATACAAAAAAAATATTCTTAAAAAACGTACGACTATGCTCGATTTACTTGAGAAATATCCTGCCTGTGAATTGCCGTTTGAAAGATTTTTAGAACTTCTTCCACCGCTAAAAGTCCGATACTATTCAATTTCTAGTTCACCGAAAATTGTTTCGAATCGTGCGAGTATCACAGTCGGTGTTGTAAAGGGGCCATCATGGAGTGGGCGTGGTGAATACTTGGGAGTTGCCTCAAACTATTTGTCCGAGCGACAAGTAGGAGATGTTATCGCATGTTTTATCCGTAATCCACAATCAGGGTTTCACTTGCCTGAAAATCCCGAAAAGCCAATTATTATGGTTGGAGCTGGAACAGGAGTTGCTCCGTTCTTAGGGTTTTTGCAAGCACGTCGTGTTCAAATGCAAGAGGTGCATAAATTAGGAGAGGCACATCTATACTTTGGTTGTCGTCATCCTGGGCAAGATTATCTTTACCGTGAAGAGTTAGAGTATGCTCAAGAGGATGGATTAGTCATTCTTCATACAGCGTTCTCCCGGTTAGAGGGACAACCTAAAATCTACGTACAACATCTTATGAAAAAGGATGCAAACAAATTAATACCTTTGCTTGATGAGGGTGCTCACCTCTATATATGTGGAGATGGAAGCCAAATGGCTCCTGATGTAGAGAGAGCTTTATGCGAAGGCTATCAAAATTATCATGGTGTAGATGAACAAAAAGCAAAAACTTGGCTTGATAATTTGCAATATGAAGGAAGATATGCAAAGGATGTTTGGGCAGGTAAATAATTTTATATTCACATAAAAAAGCGCTATTCTTTTTGTAAGAGTATACAAAAAGGATGGCGTTTTTAGTATGAACTGTTTTTTTTAGAGTTGTAATAATCTATGTTACCACATGCTATGGAACAATTAGCTAGAAAAATCGAATTTATTCTTAGAAGTTAACACAGATATTTCTACAAGTACTGTTTATAATATTTCTCAATGGGAAGAGATTATGAAAACGCTTGGAAAGCTTTTTAGAGATTCAATTTGTAACGCTAATTGATTTAAGACGATTAGAGGGACGGCGAGATTACTGTAAATCATGAATAATTTATAGTTTGAATTGATAATTTTTATTGAAATTCTAGATTACAGTCTGTTTTATACATAGTAATAAGAAAAACATTCTTTCAAAGATTCCATAGAAAGTAGCGAACTTTATTTATCAAATGGTCATTATAAGGGAAGTGAATCCCCCTACTTTAGCAGGAAATTAAATTTTTTGTAAATTTATATAAAGATAATGTTCTTTATAAAGAACTTTGCTATGATAGACATGCTAGGGAATAGGAAAAACATTTAGGGGGAGGATTTTTTTTGAAAAAGCTAGCAATTATCTTTTTTTCACTTGTATTCGTTGTACTAGTATCGGATGTTGTAGCGAAGGCTGAACAAGAACAAGTGCTAACTGTTGATGAAGCAATTCAGTTGTTTCAGCAGCAAGGCAAAAAACCAGCAGTAGTAGAGGGGTATATTGTTGGGTACACACAAAATCCAGGCAAATATACGAAAGATCCAGCAAAGTTTGGTGATACAAACGTTGCAATTGCCGCTTCTCCAGATGAAGTGAACGCTGATAAAATTATGTCGGTTCAGCTTCCGATAGGTGAAGTTCGCAAAGCAGTGAATGTAAAGGATCACCCAGAAAATATGGGGAAAAAGGTTCGTCTAACAGGTACGCTAGATAGTTATTTTAGCAGCCCAGGGTTAAAGTCTGTTACAGCTTATGCGTTTCAAGATAAAGAAACTCAGAAAGTAAGTGATGTCATTGCTAATCCCAATGGGGGCGAAGTAGAAAAAGGAACAGCAGTAACATTATCCACTGCAACAGAAGGTGCGACTATCTATTATACGTTAGATGGATCAAATCCAACGCCTCAAAGCATTCGCTATAATGAACAAATTATACTGAATGAAAATAGTGTGATTAAAGTGGTTGCTGTGAAAGAGGGATTTGAAAATTCCGCTATTACAACATTCTCATTTACCATGATAAAAAATGAACCAATTCGTATTCACGATATTCAAGGGAAATCTCATCTTTCCCCTTACAAGGGGAAAGAGGTGAAAGCTGTTACTGGTATTGTGACACAAGTAGATAAATCTGGATTTTATATGCAAGATCCGCAGCCTGATGAAGATCCAGCTACATCAGAAGGAATCTATGTTTATAAAAAAGACGGCGGCGTGAAAGTCGGCGACTCTGTTTCTGTTGATGGACAAGTAGAAGAGTTTATCGGACCAGGATATGCAGACCGTTTTGATACAGACTTATCGATTACAGAAATTAAAGCAAAAAGCGTTATCGTGAAAGAGAGTAATCAACCATTACCTAAGGCAGTTGTAGTAGGAGAAAACGGTGTGAAAATACCAGATGCAATTATTGATAATGATGGATTTGGCATTTTCGATCCAGCAGAAGATGCAATTGATTTTTATGAAAGTTTAGAAGGTATGCTTGTAACAGTACCACAGCCAAAAATTATTGGACCGCAAAAAAATGGGAACTTATATGTAACAACTGCAAATGGCAGTCAGAAAGTAACGACAAAATTCGGAACGCCGCTTTTGCAAGCTGACAATGCAAATCCAGAGCGCCTTTCTATTAAGGTCGCACGTAATTATGTAGCAAAAGCAGGGGATCAACTTCTTGGAGATGTAACAGGTATTGTCGGTTATGATTATGGGAACTATCGTATTTCACCAATAGGGGATCTTCCAGCTCTGCAAGATGGTGGATTTAAACAACTTGGTGCCAATATTCAACCGCGCCTTGATAAACTAACAGTTGCAACATATAACATTGAGAACTTCTCAGCAAATAAAAAAGAAACGTCCGATGAGAAAGTAAGACGTCTTGCTTACGCTATTAAATACAATTTAAAAATGCCAGATATTATTGGTGTGCAAGAAATGCAAGATAACAATGGAACAGTTAATGATGGCACAACAGACGCAAAACTTAGTGCACAGCGTTTAATTGATGCCATTCAAGAAATTCGCGGACCGAAGTATGAGTATGTAGAAATTGCACCGGAAAATAATAAAGATGGCGGTGCACCAGGCGCGAATATTCGCGTTGGTTTCTTCTATAATCCATCTCGTGTGAAATTAGCACAAAAACCAGTTTTACTTGAGAAAAACGTTGTCCGAATTGGAGAAAATAATACATTATTTGACGACACACGTAAACCGTTAGCTGCTGAGTTTACGTTCCAAGGGCAAAATATCGTTGTGATTGCCAATCACTTAAACTCTAAATTAGGAGATGCATCGCCGTTTGGAAAAATCCAGCCGCTTGTATTAAAAAGTGAAGCAAAACGCGTGCAGCTTGCTGAGGAAGTAAATGGTTTCGTAAAAGGCATTCAAGGGCGACATGCAAACGCACCAGTTGTTACCCTGGGCGATATGAACGACTTTGAATTTTCAAAACCAATGCAAGCATTAAAAGGCGATATTATGAAAGAAATGCTTGAAACAGTTCCACAAGAAAATCGTTACACATATATTCATGATGGAAACGCTCAAGTATTAGACCATATTTTTGTAACGAATAACATCGCACCGCACACAATTGTTGATCCAGTTCATTTAAACTCAAACATTATGGAAGAGAATGGACGCATGAGTGATCATGATCCAGTGCTTGCACAGATTGATTTGAAGAAAGCTTCGTAAGAAAGAAAAACTGAATTGTATTGCCAGTTAAATGAAAAACACACTCGTTTATATGGAGAACGAGTGTGTTTCTTTTTATTATAAAAGTTTTTCAGAAGCAGAGTCATTATCTTTGTAAAATACAAATTCTATCGGTGTACCAGATGGTGCATTGCTATTTCTATTTGCAAGTAAAACATAATCGTAACGATTTGCCATGTACCATTCAAATGTTAAACCTTGATTAGGAGATTCACTTAGAACGATACAATAGTTTTTCCCTTCATTATCACATTTTGTTATAATGTAACCGAAAATAAAACTTGAAAACATTGGTAAGCTATGGTAATATCATAAACGTACTACATGACTAAATCGTTCAAATGGTCATTTTGGAGGTGGAAACGTGGCAGTCGATCGAAAACGAGCAATTATTGAAGCGGCAACAAAATCTTTTTCTGCATTTGGTTATAAAGCAACAACGATGGATCAAGTTGCAAAGCTAGCCAATGTTGGAAAAGGGACAATTTATACGTTTTTCAAAAATAAGGAAGAGTTATTTGGTGAAATTATTTCTAATTTAACTGCAGAAATGAAGCAAGTAGCCGACATGGCTATCGATTCAAATGTACCATTTTTTGAAAACGTACATCGTGCTTTATATAGTATTTTAGAGTTTCGAAAAGATCATCAACTTATGATTAAGCTTATTCAAGAAGAGCGAGATATGGGAACAAAAGAAGTGCAAGATGTGATGCAGCAACTGGATTCCACAATTATTACGTATATTAAATCTCGTCTTGAAACTGCAATTGCAAAAGGCGAAATTATGGAATGTGATCCAGAAATTACAGCATTTATCATGGTTCGTTTGTATATATCTCTAATTTTTGACTGGGAAAAACATCATGAACCGTTAGAAAAAGAGCATATTGCTGAACTTTTTGAATTATATTTATTAAAGGGATTGTCAAAATGAGATAATCCTCTTATTATTATAAAATATGACCAATTGAATGATTTGGTCATTGGTTAGCGGAGGGAGAACTGCAAGAAAATAGCAACATGTACGAGAAGATGAATTGGTCGTTATTTTCTTCTTTTTTTTACAAAAACTGACTAAATGAACAAAACAGTCAATTATTTAAAAAGGAGGAGTAAACAATGCGAGGATGGAAACTGCTTGGAAAAGAGTTTGCTACCATTATCAAAAGCAAAAAAATCTTAATTCCAATTATTGCGGTCTTATTTATTCCAGTATTGTACGCTGGTATGTTTTTATGGGCGTTTTGGGATCCATATGATCAATTAGATGATCTACCAGTTGCAGTTGTAAACCTTGATGAAGGTGTAGTGTATAATGGAAAACCGGTTGAAGCCGGTAAAGAACTTGTTAAGAACTTGAAAGAAAAGGACGGCTTCAAATGGGAGTTCGTCAGTGAGAAAACAGCAAAAAAAGGAATGGACGATCGTAAATACTACATGACAGTCCGCATTCCAAGCGACTTCTCCAAAAATACAACAACATTGTTGGATGCAAACCCTAAAAAATCAAAACTAGAGTACATTCCAAATGAAAGCTTAAACTTCTTATCTTCACAAATCGGTGGATCAGCCATTGAAAAAATTAAAGGTGAAGTATCAGCTTCCGTAACAAAAACATATGCTGAGACAATGTTTGATTCATTAAAAGATGTATCGAAGGGCTTTGCTGATGGGAGTGAGGGTGCTGGAAAGCTTTATGATGGAACGGGGCAATTGAAAGACGGCTCAGGGAAAATCACAGATGGTTTGCACGAATTGCAGGGGAAATCTGGTGAAATGACAGTTGGCATTGGTAAGTTACGAGATGGATCGGGCCAAGTAACAAATGGCTTAAATCTATTAAATGGAAAAACCGGTGAAATGACAGTTGGTATTGGTAAGTTACAAAATGGATCGGGCCAAGTAACAAATGCCTTAAACCTATTAAATGGAAAAACCGGTGAAATGACGGTTGGTATTGGTAAGTTACGAGATGGATCGGGCCAAGTAACAAATGCCTTAAATCTATTAAGTGGAAAAACCGGTGAAATGGCAGCTGGTATTGGTAAGTTACAAAATGGATCCGGCCAAGTAACGAATGGCTTAAATCTGTTAAGTGGAAAAACCGGTGAAATGACAGCTGGCATTGGAGAACTTTCAAATGGTTCTTCGCAACTTTATAAGAAATTACAATTGTTAGCGAGTAATTCATTAGTATTTGATGATGGATTGCAAAAAGCTTCTAGTGGTTCAACCAAATTAAAAGAAGGTATGAATCAATTGGTGGGAGGGCTTGGGCAACTTCATGATGGGCAAGGCAAATTAGTTGATGGAGCTCAAACAGTTCAAAAAGGTATCAATGATTTACACGGCGGTTTGAAGCAATCATCAGATGGTATAACAGTAATGCAAAATAAATTGCCAGAGTTAACAAAAGGAACTGAGGATTTTAGTTCAAAGGCTTCTCAGTTTGCTCAAGGTGTATCACAGTGGCAGGAAAAAGCAAATGAGTTAAGCGATGGTGCAGAGAAAACAGAAGTAGGTGCTCAAGGTATCGCAGACGGCTTAGTTGCTTTAAATGAACAAATAAAAAATTTACCTGATGGTGAAGCGAAACAGAAATTACAAGCAACTGCCCAACAATTAGAGGCAGGTAGCAAAGGATTAGCAGCAGGTACAAAACAAGTTACACAAGGTATGAAGGGACTTGCTGGAAAAGCAGGTGAAATGCAAGCTGGTGCTACACAACTTGCTGGAGGCGCAAAAGAGATTAATAAAGGGCAAGTAGCACTTAAAAATGGTGTTGATGCATTACAAACTGGTCAACAAAAACTTGTTGAAGGTGCCGGTAAATTAGTAGATGGTCAACAAGTGTTTATAAACAATTTTCAAACTTTTGGAACGAAGTTAGGGGAAGCACAAACAGGTGCTGCTGAATTAGCAAAAGGAAGTACCGAATTAGACGAAGGTGTTAATTTATTAGCAGATGGTAGCCCGCAATTAGTTGATGGCGTAAATAAATTGACTGTAGGTGTTGGTAAACTTAACGGTGGTTTAGGTGTGCTATCTGAAGGAGCAGGCCAAATGGCAGGTGGAATTGGTCAGTTAGCAAATGGATCAGGTCAAGTAACAGGTGGCTTAGGCGTGTTATCTGAAGGAGCGGGCCAAATGGCAGGTGGAATTGGTCAGTTAGCAAATGGATCAGGTCAAGTAACAGGTGGCTTAGGCGGGCTATCTGAAGGAGCGGGCCAAATGGCGGGTGGAATTGGTCAATTAGCAAATGGATCGGGTCAAGTAACAGGTGGCTTAGGCGCGTTATCTGAAGGAGCGGGCCAAATGGCAGGTGGAATTGGTCAGTTAGCAAATGGATCAGGTCAAGTAACAGGTGGCTTAGGTGCGTTATCTGAAGGAACAGGCCAATTAATTGACGGCGTCAACCAACTAGCAGACGGTTCTGGCAAAGTAACAAACGGACTTGGCGAAGCAAATAACGGTTCCAAAGAACTAGCAACAAAACTTGGCGAAGGTGCTGAAAAAACAAGTGAAACAAAAGGCGACGAGAACAAATATGATATGTTCGCGAGTCCGGTGAAAGTGAAAACTGAGAAAGTGGCAGAGGTTCCAAACTACGGAACAGGCTTTACACCGTACTTCTTATCTCTTGGTTTATTCGTTGGGGCATTGTTATTATCTATCGTGTTCCCATTACGTGAAACAGTAGGGGTACCGAAGTCAGGATTCAGCTGGTTTATTAGTAAGTTTGGTGTCCTACTTGCAGTTGGTATCATTCAAGCACTTGTGGCAGATGCAGTATTATTATTCTGGTTAGGTGTTGAAGTGCAAAGTGTTCCATATTTCATATTGTTTAGTGTTATTACAAGCTTATCGTTTATTGCGTTAGTTCAATTTTTAGTAACGACTTTCGGCGATGCAGGACGTTTTGTTGCGATCCTGACATTGATTTTACAGTTAACAACAAGTGCAGGTACATTCCCACTTGAGTTAATTCCGAAACCGCTGCAAATCTTTAATGCATGGTTCCCGATGACTTATTCTGTATCAGGTTATAAAGCAGTTATTTCAAGCGGAGACTACAGCTTTATGTGGCAAAACGCTGGCATTTTAATGATGTTCATCGTTCTGTTATCACTTGGAACAATTGGTACATTAACTTGGATGCATAAGCGTCAATATGGGAAATTTACGGAAGCAGAATAATTGATTGAATCCTAAAGGCTTGTAGCCTTTAGGATTTTTTATTTTATGGAAAGTGCGTTATATCTATATAAATACAAATTAAAAAATCGACATAAAAGACCTCTTTCTTTTTAGGCGGGCGAGAGCATCTGGCCATACATAGAAACGGTCAGGGCCTTTTCCTACCACATGCAAGGTTAAAACAAAAGGAGAAAGCAAGTAGCGGTCATGTTGTATTCTGCATAGCAGCGACTTATATGTCGAAAATTTAAAATGGATATATATAGCATATATGTTATCTCTTTGCTAATATGTATGATTACTAGGTATGAGATAATCTTATATAAGGGAATTTGCAAGACAGTTCAGCCTATCATGCACCGCTCTTTCATGTGAAAAGGATGCTTCGAACTGAAAAAGTGTTCCCCTTTCCAAGACTTATTTCATCAGATTTCGTTGTTTATGAAAATTCCCCTTGGATTGTATCCAAAGGGAATGGAATTACATTAAGGACGATAAAATTTTACATGCTTATCATTGCGATCAAACCAACCTTTAAATGCCCAGTTAATCCATCCACCATCTCCTTCATTGGTGAATTCTCCGTCTTCAAATACCCATATGCCGTAAATTGTTCCATTATAATTTGTGGAACCATAAAATTTAACTCCTCTAAATTGTTCAACATACCCTTGATTTAAATTAAAAACCATTACATTATATCGCTGACCTGCTGAATAAAAAGTTGATTCCATTACATTTTTTACAAATCCGGAACGGTTAGCGTTAGCATTGACAGCATCTCTAATTCTATCAGCGATACCTAGGACATCAACATTAACATTTAAATTAGCGCTAGCTGCAAGTTTTAAACTAGTATTCTGTTGATTTTCCATAGATAAATGAAATGTCTCATTAGAAGCAACTTTTTTGGGGTTGTAGTTAGTAATAGATTTTTCTTCTGCGCTAACGTAAGGGATAGAAATTGTACTTAATCCGATAGCACCTGCGAATGCGATTCCTGCAAATTTTTTCATTTTACTCATGTTAAAGACCTCCTGTATTTTGAAAATGTTATTTCAACTTGATTTTATCTTCCAAAATTTTGTGCTTGAAGTAGTGATATTTAATTCACATAGTTACATTTTTGAAAGTTTCTTTTATCTCAAGGATTTTTGATACTGGGTTTTTGTTGATAAAAAAATGACAGATAATTTTTTATTATATGATGCTATTTTTTTCTTTCGCTGTTTTCGTAAGAATTGTTACGATCTTGACCATACTGATAAAAGGTTGACTTTCAACTATATACATCCATTTTCATTTTTCGATGACCGCTACTGGCTTTCTCCTTTGTTTTGTTTTAAACCTCGCATGTGGCAGGAAAGGAGTTTTTATGTCGTTTTTTAACTTATATACATAGTAAATTGGATTCAAAGGAGGGTTAACATGAAAGATGAATTAAGTATAAATATCTATTTAGATGAAACGGATACTCCGTTTTCAAGATATTATAGCCCAGATGATGTTCACCTAAGCTCTGACCTTGAAAATTTTCTTTTGTCAAAGCTGCACAGTGGCAAAAGAAAAGACATAGAAATATCTTTTTTCGGTCAGAATGATTTTGACGAAAAGTCATTGAAGACTGCCACATTGAATACTTTTTCTAATCTCTTGGATGAAGAGGAATATATATATGCTAGAAATGTCAAAAAGGCTATTGTTTTGTTTGTGGTTGGTATTATCGTTGGGGTGTTATACTTGAAGCTTTCAAGCAGTCATACTTATATTGCAGGAGTATTAAGCATTGTGTGTTGGGTTTTTATTTGGTCAGGTACAGAGGTTTATTTTTTTGAAAATCAGCAAATCAAACAAACTATCAGGAAATGCAAAAATATTCTAAATGCGAATGTGCGCAAAAAATAAAATTTCAGTAAATATTTACATTCGCAAAGCTGATTTCCGGATTCTATCTTGTGCATTTATTTGGATTGTTGTTTAAAGTTGGAAATCGTGATGAAGATTATCGCTATAGTTCATATAATAAATAAGACCTCGATTTGATCCGAGGTCTTATTTATTATCGCAAAAAACAACAATTTATGCGAAAAGCCTTTTCTTTTTACGAGAACGATGTATACCGTAACTAACAAGGATGAGCGTGAAAATGAGCCAAGCAAATGGTGCATATTTTTCGGCGAGTGTTTTCATTTTCATATTTTTTGTGATTTCTTCTTTTGTTTTTCCTACTATAATTTCAGAACCATTATATCCTTCAAGTGTGTTTCCTTTTTTTATTCCAAAAATTAGCGCTTCTGAGTTATTTTCGATTCCATGATAGCGATATCCTTTACTATGTATCGTTAATTGTGTATCGTCTTTTTTTAATGTATAGTCCTCAGTCGTCGCAATGTCTTTTGAAGTAAGTGGAATAGGAGCGATTGCCAGGCGAACTTCTTTTTCTTTTAGAGCAGGAAGTGACTCCCCATTTACAGCAAGGTTCGCAGGAATATGTTTTTCTGTATCCGTAGTTTTCCAACTTGCTTTTTTTCTTCTATATGACTTTTTTTCGAGTAAGGCAAATTCTTTATTTACTTTTGTTTCATCTGTAACTGGTTGTTCAGCTGTGATGTTTCCCTTTAATAGGATCACACCGTCTTTCGCTGTTTGAAAAGAGGCTACTTCTTTTGTTTCTTTTAGTTTGTTTACAGCGTCATTATAATGTTCCTTTCCAAAAAGTGAAGAGATTGTTTGTACAGTTAAGAATATGTATAAGATTACTAGTATGATGATGCCTTTTTTCACGATTGTTCCCCCTGAATAGTAATGTGAATGTTCTCTATATCTATTATTTTACAGAAAATCATATATTAGGAACAATTCCTGATTATTACACTAACCTTACAAAATTGTAAGGTTAGGTTTTCGGAGTGTGGGAATGCGGATGTGCTTTGTACTTGTTTTCTCATTTTGTTTTAAACCTTGATGAGCGTTAAGGCACTCTCGTATATAGGCGCTTTGTCAGTATATGAATTCATTTTCATTTTTTCGACATCTAGATTGCGGCTATGCAGAAGAAGAGGAACTTGCACTTGCTTTCTCCCTTTGTTTTACATTGCATGTGGCAGGCAAGGGTACTGACCGCTTCTATGTATGGCCAGATGCTCTCGCCCACCGAAAAAGAATAGTTTTATGTCGGTTTTTATATTTGGATTTATATAGAAAGTGATATATAACTTTTATTTTTCAACATAGGAGACTAGAATAAAAACAGATGATATGATTAACAATCGTATATGAAGATGGAGATGAAAGAATGAAAAAAACAATTTCTGATATCGCTCAAATAGCGGGGGTTGCGAAGAGTACAGTTTCGCGTTATTTGAATGGCGGTTCTGTTAGTGATGTGACAAAAGAGAAAATCAAGCGTGCTATTCAAGAAACAGGGTATATTCCGAATACGTTTGCTCAAAGTTTAAAGGCAAAGAAAACAAATATTATTGGTACAATCGTACCACGTCTGGATTCCTATGCTTCATCGTTAACATTAATCGGCATTGATGAGCAGTTGAAAGAACTAAATTATCAAATGTTAATATCCAATTCCAACCAAGATTTAGAACGAGAAATTGAAAGCATTTATACATTGGCAAATCAAAAAGTTGCAGGAATTATTTTATTGGCTACTCAAGTTACGGATCAGCATATAGAAGCTTTTCGTAAAATTGATATACCAGTATTACTTGTTGGACAACAGCATAATGAAGTGTATAGTTTCATTCATGATGATTACGGGGCGGCTTATCATATAGGAGAATATATCCATACAAAGGGGCATAGAAAAATCGGTTATTTAGGTGTAACAGAACATGACATTGCGGTTGGGGTAAACCGAAAGCAGGGGTTCAAAAAAGCAATAGATACAAAAGCGGATTGTGAAGTGAAATATTATGAAACAAGTTTTAATATCGAAGACGCGATTCAAACAGCATCTGAGATTATCGAAGAATTTCATCCTTCTATTTTAGTGTGTGCAACAGATAACATTGCCCTCGGTGCATTAAAAGCGGCATATATGAAAGGTTTACGAGTACCTGAAGATTTATCTATTACTGGATTTGGTGGATATCAAGTAACAGGAGTGATCCATCCCGCAGTAACGACTGTGAAATTTTATTACAAGGAAGTTGGACAAGGGGCAGCTAGAAATATTGTAAAGCTCATAGATGAAGAAGAGATAGAGAAAATTTCAATATCAAAATATGAAATAATTGAAAGAGAAAGCGTTGACAATATATAAAAGCAGTCATATAATCTAATTGAAACCGGTTCCAAAGAGCTGGTTTTTTATTAACTTACATTTGGAACCGGTTCCAAAAAAATACTATAATAAAGGGGGAGCATTATGAATTACAATCAAATCGCAAAAGAAATTTTGGAAGCAATTGGCGGTAAAGAGAATGTTTCGGCAGCAGCACACTGTTCAACCCGCTTACGTTTAGTTTTACATGATGAAGAGAAAGTTGATCAAAAGAAACTTGATAGTATGGATACGGTGAAGGGAACTTTTTCTACGGGTGGACAGTTTCAAGTTATTATTGGTTCAGGAACTGTAAACGAAGTGTATAAAGAATTGGCGAAATTAACAGAGCTTTCTGAGATGTCTACAAAAGATGTGAAAGCTGCTGGAACAAAGAAATTAAATCCGCTGCAACAATTTGTAAAAATGCTTTCAGATATTTTCGTTCCAATTATTCCTGCTATCGTAGCTGGCGGATTATTAATGGGGATTAATAATCTATTAACAGCAAAAGATTTATTTATTGCAGGAAAGTCATTAGTAGAAGCAAATCCTCAAATAACAGATTTAGCAGCACTTATTAATACATTCGCAAATGCAGCATTCGTATTTTTACCAATTTTAATTGGTTTTTCAGCAACACAACGATTTGGAGGGAATCCTTATCTTGGGGCGGCTCTTGGTATGTTAATGGTCCATCCTGATTTATTGAATGGATATGGGTATGGGGCAGCTTTAGTAGCTAATAAAGTACCCGCTTGGCATATATTTGGTATAAGTATTGAGAAAGTAGGATATCAAGGTACAGTATTACCGGTTCTTGTGTCATCATTTATTCTAGCAAAAATAGAAACATATTTACGAAGAGTAATTCCAACAGCACTTGATAATCTTCTTACACCTTTATTAACAATTTTTATTACAGGTTTATTAACATTTACAGCAGTAGGACCAATTACACGTTATGCAGGAAATTTGTTAACAGATGGAATCGTTTGGTTATATGACACAACTGGATTTATTGGTGGCGGGATCTTCGGACTCCTCTATGCACCGATTGTTATTACAGGTATGCATCATAGTTTTATTGCAGTCGAAACGCAATTACTGGCTGACGTTGCAAAAACAGGGGGTTCATTCATATTTGCAGTTGCGACAATGTCTAACGTCGCACAAGGTGCAGCAACTCTTGCGGTTTTTCTTATTACAAGAGATAAGAAAGTGAAGGGCATTGCGTCAGCAGCGGGAATTTCAGCACTTCTAGGTATTACAGAGCCAGCAATGTTTGGTGTTAATTTAAAACTAAGATATCCGTTTATTGGAGCTATTATAGGTTCAGGAGTCGCATCTGCTTTTATAACTTTTTACAAGGTAAAAGCAATTTCACTAGGAGCTGCAGGTTTACCTGGTATTATTTCGATTAGACCAGACTGCATTATTCCTTATGTAATCGGAATGGTAATTTCATTTATCATTGCTTTTACAGTAACGCTTATTTTAGCAAAAAGAACAGAAAAGAAGGGAAGCAATTCTTCTCAAAAAGAAGCAGCTTAATTTTTGGTAATAGGAGGATGATGGTTTCATTCTCCTCTATTTATTAAGGGAGTTTGATAGAAATGGTATGGACAAGGAAACAGCGCTATCGCAGGATTGAGGAGGTAAGTTCGGAAGAATTTCAGAAATTACAAGCAAGAGTAAATAATTGTTCTTGGCGGCAAACGTTTCATATACAGCCAGAAACAGGTCTGCTAAATGATCCGAATGGATTTTCATTTTATAATGGCGAATATCATTTGTTTTACCAATGGTTCCCACTCGGACCTGTGCATGGTTTAAAGTATTGGTATCATACGAGATCAAAAGATCTTGTTCATTGGGAAAATGTTGGTATAGGGATTGAACCGACAAATGATTATGACAGCCATGGCGCTTATTCCGGAAGTGCAATTGAGCATGAAGGGAAATTATACTTATTTTATACCGGCAATACTCGTGATGAAAACTGGGTAAGAAAACCTTATCAATGTATTGCGATTATGGATGAAACGGGACACATAGAAAAGTTAGAACAGCCTGTCATTCATGAAGTTCCAAATGGATATACAGACCATTTTCGTGATCCAAAGGTTTGGAAAAAAGACAATATGTTTTATGCAGTCATTGGAGCGCAACGAGAAGATGAAACAGGATGTGTCGTATTATATCGATCACCTGATTTACTCCAGTGGAGCTATGAGGGAGAAGTACAAATAAATTTGAATCATTTCGGTTATATGTGGGAATGTCCAGATTATTTCGAGCTACAGGACAGAGGAGTTCTTCTTTTTTCACCGCAAGGTTTAAAACCTAAAGGAGATCACTATCACAATATTTATCAATCCGGATATATTCTTGGAGACAAGCTGGATGTGAAACAATTATCCATGTCTCATGGTTCCTTCCAGGAGCTGGACAGAGGATTTGATTTTTATGCACCCCAAACAATGATAAACGCAGAAGGGCGGCGTATTTTAGTTGGGTGGATGGGATTGCCGGAAATAAGTTATCCAACTGATAAAAACGATTGGGCGCATTGTTTGACGATACCAAGAGAATTACTTGTTCGAGGAGACAAGCTTATTCAACGTCCAATAAAGGAACTTCAAGCACTTCGTAAACAGCAATATAAAATAAAAGATACGATCCACAATGAACAGAAAATGTATGAGGGATTTACAGGAACAGCATATGAAATGATTTGTGAGTTTAAAAATGAGAGTGCAACTGAATATGGAATTGCATTTCGAGTGAGCGAAAATGAGAGAACAGTAGTTAAATATGATGCTGTGGAGAAAAAAGTAATACTAGATCGTACACATTCAGGAGAAGCTGTGGGAGAATCTTATGGAACAAAGAGAAAATATTCAGTAGATGCACAAACGATTAAGTTCCATTTATTTGTAGATACATCTTCTGTTGAAATCTTTATCAATGATGGAGAACAGGTATTTACTAGTCGTATCTTTCCAAGAACCGACAGCAAAGAAATTTATTTTTTTGCGGAAGAAGGAAGTGTATTATTACAAGCAACAAAATGGGATTATGAATAAGAAGAGGTGGAATAGATGAAGAGCTTATATGCAATTGGGGAAGTTTTAATTGATTTCATTCCTATTCAAAAAGGAAAAGCGCTAAAAGATGTAGTAGAATTTCAACGAGTTCCAGGAGGGGCACCTGCGAATGTGGCAGCTGCAGTTGCAAAATACGGGGGGAAGTCATCTATGCTTACAAAGTTAGGTACCGATGCATTTGGTGATTTTCTTTTAGAGCAATTACAGGAAGTCGGGGTAAATACAGACAAAATTATGAGAACGAACGAAGCAAATACAGGACTTGCTTTCGTCTCGTTACGTGAAGATGGCGAACGTGATTTTTCCTTTTACCGCAATCCTTCTGCAGATTTGTTGTTTCATGAAAATGAAGTAGATGAAAGATGGTTTGAAAAAGGCGATATTCTTCACTTTTGTTCTGTCGATTTAGTAGAAAGTCCGATGAAAGATGCGCATGTGAAAGCGATTCGCTCTGTGAAAGCAAGAGGAGGGATTATCAGCTTTGATCCTAACGTACGTCTCCCTCTTTGGAAACATGTTGAAGATTGTAGAAAAACGATTTTGGAATTTATTCCGCTTGCACATATTGTGAAAATTTCAGATGAAGAGCTGACGTTTATTACTGGCATTTCTGATGAAAAAGAGGCGATTGAGTCTTTGTTTGTAGGAGATGTAAAAGTTGTTATTTATACAAAAGGAGCGCAAGGTGCAGAATTATATATGAAGGATAAACAGTATCAATCAAATGGATATCGTGTTGTAGTGCAGGATACAACAGGTGCAGGAGACGCATTTATTGGCGGTTTCTTGTATAAATTGTTAGAGAAAAACGTAGGGCAACAAAATGTAGAAGAGGTGCTTCACACGCATTGGCAGGAAATATTAACATTTGCAAATGCAAGCGGTGCCCTTACTACGACAGGAAAAGGAGCAATATCTTCTATTCCTGTAAAAGCAGATATTTATAAGCTGCTTCAAGGGTGAGCTAAATTCATTAGTGGGGATTTTCTTCCCCACTATCTTTATTCTTCTTAAGACGATGTATACACCTACAAGGATAAGTGCAAAACTTAGTAACTACTCAGCTATTCTTTGTTTTAAAACTTTGCGCGTGGCAGGAAAAGGTCCTGATCGCTACTATACATAGCCAGTCCCTCTCGACCACTTAAAAAAATGCTTTTCTATCGATTTTTCATAGAGTGACTGAATAGTTACAAAACTTATAAAAATGGTACATATTTTTCCTACTATAATTTCAGAACTATTATCTTTCAAATGTGTTTCCTGTTTAACTTCAACAGTTAGAGCTTCTATTTAGGAAAAACAAGCAAAAGAAAGAGGAATACATACAAATGACCTGTGTTCAATACACAGGTCATTTGTATAATAATTATAAAATATAATGGCAACAAATACTATTTACATTACTGCTTTTAAAAGGTCTTCTACTAATGGAATTAGTGCACCTAGAAATTTTAAAACTGCCATTGCGATTTCCATACATAATTCCTCCTTTTTCTTAATATTTAATTATTGATATATAACATTGCTATACTTTAAAGATAATAAATTTTACAACATATTTTCATATGCAATATTTCATAAAATCCCAAGATGTTACATTGTTATAATAAGAAGAGGAATCCATTCCATACGCAGTAATTAGTATGGAATTTTTTGCAATAAAATATAATTATTTAATATAATATTAAGATCAACAGAAAGTTGGGATGTAAATGTTATTTGTGAAAAACGGTAAAATTAGCACAAAATTAAATGTATTAATGATTACAGCCAGTATCGCATGCATTCTCTTATCAATTATAGGGGTTGTCGGATTAAAAAAGACAGGTGAAGCCTCGACAAGTATGTATGACGAAAGGTTACTTCCGATTTACTGGATAGAATCTGTAGAATCTAACTTTTACTATATGAATTACAATTTTATGGAACTGATGAACACAACTGATGAAAAAAAAGATAAAGAATTAGCAGATCATATAGATCAAGTACGTAAACAAAATGATGAATTATTTAAAAAATTTGAGTCTAAAATTAGCGCCAAAGAAGAAAAACAATTATATGAGGATTTTCAAAAAGATTATCAAGAGTTAAGGAAACGATTCCGTGAAGGACAAAATTTAGCAATGCAAAATAAAAACGAAGAGGCTTATGCTTATTATTTAAAAGAAGTTGAGCCTATTATGCAAAACTCAATTAACGGTATTAAAAAACTTATTAAGTATAATGGTGAAAATGCAGAGCAATTACAGAAAAGTAATGCCAGCAGTGCACAAACTACAATGCTGATGTTTATTATTATTTCAGTGGTATCGGTTGCGGTTATTATATTCATTGGATATATCATTAAAATAGCTATTCAACGTCCAATTGCTTTATTACAACATGATATGAAAGAAGTAGCAGACGGGAATTTAGTAGTACGTACTTCTTATCAAGCGAATGATGAATTAGGAAAAATTGTTACCTCTTTTAATCATATGTTAGACAATCTACAACAACTAATTGAGAAAATAAAGGTAACAACACAAGAAGTTACTTCCTCTACTGATAGTATGCTGCAAAATACAAAACAGGCATCTCAAATCTCTAACGAAGCGGTTCAAACGATTCATGAAGTGAACAAACAAATAGAAGGGCAAGTTACGAGTATGCAAGAAAGTTCAATAGCAATGAATGACGTAGCCAGTGGAGTTCAAACTGTAGCTGAATCGGCTTCTACTGTTGCGGAAATATCTGTTGTTACAACAGATCGTATAAATAATGGAAGTAAAGTAATCCAGCAATCTATTACACAAATGAATAACGTCCACAAAGTTGTTGAAGAAACATCTGCAGTGATAGAACGCCTTGTTATGCGTACGCAAGACATAGATAAAGCTTTAAATGCTATTACGAATATTGCTGAACAAACAAACCTTCTTGCTTTAAATGCTGCAATTGAGGCGGCACGTGCAGGGGACAATGGAAAAGGGTTTGCAGTTGTTGCAGCAGAAGTAAGAGACTTAGCTGAACAATCAAAGCAATCTGCAAATGAAATTAATGACTTAATTAAATCTATCCAACAAGATACAAAAGATACTGTTCAAATTATGAAAAAAGGACAAGAAGAAGCGGCGCAAGGAAAAAATACCGCTAATGAAGCAGACCGAGCATTTTCAACAATTATGACAGATATTCATAAGATAACAAGTCAAATTCAAGAAGTATCAGCTACAACAGAAGAAATGTCTGCTGGAACGGAAGAAATTAACACTTCATTATCAGTAGTATCAGAAACTTCTACAGGAGTAGCGAAAGATACGAATGAGACTGTACAAGCAATTCAAACACAAGCATCATCTATTACAGCAATAACGAATCAGTCTATGCGGATAAGGGGGAAAATTGAAGAATTGGAAAGGTTAATTTCGCAATTTAAAATTGAAGATTAAAATTTGTTTGTAAATATAAATATGATCAAAAAGAAGAGACGATTAATTTAAACCCGTCTCTTCTTGATGTTTCTTTTATTTTTTACTTATGAAACCTTACAGAATTTAAATAAGTTTAGGAAATCGGTTTTTATGTGTTTTTTTCAATTTGTACTTATATAGTAAACTTAAATACTAAATTGATGGCCATGACTTCAAAAATTCTTTTTTTGTACATATTTTTTTCGGGAATTAGCTAGTAAAATTTGTATATAGATTATTCTTTTTCACAATGTGTACAGCAATGAGTAATCCTGAAACTCTCATTTTTTCGATACATTTATAGCATGTATTCTTTATTAAAGCTACGGAAAGACTTTTGTAACAGTTATGAAAGAGATATGAAAGATATTTAAAATAATCTAAACTTACTAACATGAAGTTTAGATTAGCCAGTAGTAAAAAGTGCACACAGAGAATGGGGAATAGTATTTGGAAGTTATATAAGATTAATAGGGAGAGATTAAAAGAATGAAACGTGTTTATAGGGTAAAACGTATAGTAATTATAACTGTAGCAATTACAGCTAGTTATTTTATGTTTCAATCTATTACGTCACCAGCAAGGGCTGTAGCGAAGCAAGAAAATACAGTACAACTAGTAAGTGACCAACCCAAAGTTGAAATGAAGAAATCCGCACCAAGTCGATTTAATGGTAAGGAGAGAAAAGTCGCGTATCTTACTTTTGATGATGGACCAGGAAAATATACGGCTGAGCTCTTACAAATGTTGAAACAAAATAATGTGAAAGCGACGTTTTTTTTAATTGGTAAAAATGTAAAACAGTTTCCTGAGTTAGTAAAGCGTGAAAACGCAGAAGGGCATTATGTGGGCATGCATAGTATGACACATGATTTTAAAAAATTATACACAAGTGGTGGGTATGTAAATGAAATGAACCAAGATCAAGGGCTAATAGCAAATATTATTGGACACTCTCCAAAGTTAACACGTCCACCATATGGATCAATGCCAGGATTAAACGAAGCACTTCGAAATAAAGTGGTTGAAGGTGGTTTTAAAGTGTGGGATTGGACAATCGACTCTTTAGACTGGAAATATAACAAAATACCAGTTGATGCAGCCGCAACAAAAATTGTTGAAAATGTACTTAAGAGTGCAACGAAGCCACAAGAAGTTATTTTAATGCATGATATTCACCCGCAATCTATTGCTGCTGTACCGGCTATTATAAAAAGATTAAAAGAAAAAGGGTATGAATTTGAAGCATATCATGAAGAAAATCATTTCCCAGTTAATTTCTGTCATGATAAGCGTATTTGATGGAGGAATTAATATTGATTTGTAGAAAAATAGTATTTTAATTATCAATCTAAGGAGTAGGAGAATAAGGATAAGAGCTTCATTTTTATAGTGATAAGTAGTGTGATAGTAATTCATTGTAATTTAGAAGAGTATATTAGTGAAGAATATGTTATAAAAATTGACCAATACATCGATTAATTATTTTATACAAATATAAAATTGAAAAGCGACCTAAAAAGGCCTTTCTTTTTAGGTGGATGAGATTGTCTGGTATGTGGCAGAAACGGTTAGGGACTTTTTCTACCACATACCAGATTTGAAACAAAAGAAGAAAGCAAGTAGCGGCCATATTGTATTCTGCATAACAGTGACTTATGTGTCGAAAAATTAATATAGATATATATGGGTCATCTTTCTATGCAGATTACATGGAAAGATGACCTATTTTACGTCTATTGAAATATTAACTTGATACCCCTCTATAACAATATTTTTCTACTGTTTTCACTTAATTTTTAACATTTACAATATCAATATAGTATTTTATTCGCAAGGTGTGTTGCGGTTTCCAATTATATACTATATAATTCTAATTAAGAAAACGTTTTCATTTAAAGGGGGAGAATTTCGTGTCGACGATCGAGGACGTAGCGAAATTAGCGGGGTTATCAAGAACAACGGTTTCTCGGGTGATTAATAACCATCCGTATGTATCGGACGAAAAGAAAAAGAGAGTACAATTAGCAATGAAACATCTTGGATTTGTTCCGAATTCTGCGGCGAGAAGACTACGTAAGCAAAAGACGGAAACAATTGCAGTGTTGGTTCCGCGTGTGACAAATCCTTTTTTCAGTAAATTTATTGAGGCGATTGAAATTGTAGCTTCAGATCATAAATATAAGCTGATTATTTGTCAAACAAGATATTTACCAGAGAAAGAGATGGAGTATTTACAGCTATTATCTACGAAACAAGTAGATGGGATCATTTTATGTTCACTTGAAAATGCTTGGGAGGACGTTGAGCCTTATTTACAGCATGGACCGATTGTTTTATGCAATGAATATATTGAAGAAGCAAACATTCCAACTGTAAACTTTGATCATGCACAGGGGGCATACATAGCGGCAAAACATGTGTTAGATCAAGGATACCGCCATCTAGTCTTTTGCCGTGGCAGAGAGTCGAAGGTAATTAACCAACAGAGAAAGATGGGCTTTTTGCGTGCTGTAACAGAAGCAAGCAAACAAGTAGAGTCAATTGATTTTGTTGAAAGCGCTTACTCTATTGAGGATGGTAAAAATATATTTTATGAGTTTTTACAAGACAAAAAAAATCCTACCGCTATTTTGGCAGGGGGAGATGAAGTCGCAGCAGGAATTATCGCAGAAGCGAGTAAACAGGGCTGGAGCATTCCTGATGATTTAGCTGTAGTTGGTTTTAATAATCAGTTCCTATCACAAATTACAGACTCAGGTATTACAACGATTGATCAGCCAATTGATGATATGGCACGTAAAGTTGTAGAACTGATGATGGATAAAATTCATACGAAAAATTATCGAAATAAAGAAGTGTACGAGTTTGAACTGGAGCTCTTGGTGAAAGGTTCAACGGTGAAAAGTACAATGATGCTAGCCTAGTAGATGATATCTGCTAGGTTTTTTTATGTTTACAATCTATTAATCTTCGTGCGTACAATCTTCGCATTTATTGTGGTACGCTTCGTGTTGCTCATCAATCTCTCTTCCACAATTGGAACAAGTTTTTGCCGGTAAATTTCTAAAAAACTCCATTGGTTGATCTATCATGTAAATCCCTCCATTTCCAATTCTTACTAACATTGTATTAGTACAAATAACAAAAGTCAACAACTGTTTTATAACAAATTTCAAAATAATGAAAATGTGTAGAAAATCAATTATAGTTAAGAATGTAAAAGATAAAGTGAAGCAGAAAGGATGAACGTATATGAAAATGACGGTTGTCGGCTTTTGGGGCGGTTTTCCAGAGGTGGGAGAAGCAACGTCTGGATATTTATTTGAGCATGATGGATTTCGTTTACTAGTCGACTGTGGCAGCGGTGTATTAGCACAGCTTCAAACATACATAACACCTTCTGATATAGATGCTGTCCTGTTGTCTCATTATCATCACGATCATGTTGCTGATATTGGAGTGCTTCAGTATGCACGTTTAATTACAAGCATGACGGGAGGCGCATTACCAGAACTGCCGATTTATGGCCATACCTTTGACGCAAAAGGTTTTGCATCGTTAACACATATACCGTATACAAAAGGGGTTCCTTACAACCCAGCGGACACATTACAAATTGGTCCATTCTCCATTTCCTTCTTACAAACAGTACATCCTGCTATATGTTTTGCAATGCGTATTACAGCAGGTGGGAAAACTGTTGTATATACAGCAGATTCTAGTTACATGCCAAAGTTTGTTTCATTTGCACAAAATGCAGATGTATTTATTTGTGAATGTAATATGTATGCGCATCAAGATGGCTCAAAAGCTGGGCATATGAATAGTACAGAAGCAGGAGAAATTGCAAAACAAGCTAATGTAGGAGAACTACTTTTAACTCATTTGCCACATACAGGGGAGTTATCAGATTTAGTAACGGAAGCAAAACAAATTTTTAACGGCCGCACTGTACTGGCGCATAGCGGTTACGTTTGGGAATCTTGAGGTGAAACGATGTTATTTATCGATAATAAAGGAATTACAGATCCAACGATTAACTTAGCGATTGAAGAATATTGTGTGAAAAACTTAGATATTAATGAAACATATTTACTGTTTTATATTAATGAACCGTCTATCATTATCGGAAAGAATCAAAACACAGTGGAAGAAATTAATGCTGATTACGTACGTGAAAAGGGAATCCACGTTGTAAGACGCCTTTCTGGCGGCGGCGCTGTATATCATGATTTAGGGAACTTAAACTTTAGCTTTATCACGAAGGATGATGGAGATAGTTTTCATAACTTTAAGAAGTTTACAGAGCCGGTGACAGTAGCACTTGGAAAATTAGGAATTAACGCCGAACTAAGCGGCCGCAATGATATTTTAGCGGAAGGAAGAAAAATTTCTGGTAACGCTCAATTCCTGACAAAAGGACGTATGTTTAGTCACGGTACGTTATTATTTGATTCCGAAATCGACCATGTTGTGTCGGCGTTAAATGTAAAACTGGATAAAATTCAATCAAAAGGAATTAAATCGATTCGCAGCCGCGTTGCAAATATTGCGGAATTTTTGAATGAGAAAATTACAATTGAAGAATTTAAACAGCTGCTTTTAGAAAATATTTTTGAAGGAAAAAGTGAAATTCCAACATACGAATTAACGGAAGAAGATTGGAAAGAAATCCATAAAATCTCAGAAGAACGTTATCGAAATTGGGATTGGAACTACGGGAAATCTCCAAAATTTAACTTACAGCATTCACATCGTTTCCCAGTTGGACAAGTAGATGTTCGGTTAGAAGTACAGAAAGGCGTAGTCTCAGAATGCAAGATTTACGGGGACTTTTTCGGTGTTGAAGATGTAGGTGACATTGAAGAGCGCTTAAGTGGTAAGGTATTCGATAAAGAAGCATTTGCGGCGGCGCTAGCTGATGTAGAAGTGCCACGTTATTTTGGCAATATAACAAAAGAAGATTTCTTATCTTTATTCTTTTAATTGTATGAAAAACAATCATATCTTACGTATGGTTGTTTTTTTATATATGTTTTATGAAATGTACCTTGCATCTATAATTTTCTTTTAATATAATGTATTTAGAATTTTTGAATTTTTATAAAAGGTGGGGGTATTGTGAATCTCGTTCAAAGGTTAGCCGAAACGGTGAAAAAGAAGGGGGACAAGCCGGCTTATATTTTTCAGGATCAGTCGGTATCTTATGACCGATTTAACGAAATGGTCATAAGGTTTTCTAGTAGTTTAGCAAAAATGGGCATTGGAAAAGGGGACAATGTCGCATTAATTGTTGGGAATTCGCCGCACTTTTTGATCGGTTTATACGGAGCGATGCGTGCCGGGGCAACGGTAGTTCCAGTCAATCCGATTTATACACCAGATGAACTATATTACATTTTACAAAATGGAGACGTTAAAGCAATCATCACACTAGACATCCTTCTACCAGTTATGCAATCTCTTACATCTAGACTTCCTTCTATTGAAAACATCATCATTTGTGAAACCACAGCAGATTCAACTCATGAAGAAACTGAAAAAATGAAAACGTTTACGAGTTTAATAGTAAGCGGAGACCTTACTTTCCAAGGTCCAGATTTACAAGAAGAAGACGTGGCGGTAATTTTATACACATCAGGTACGACAGGAAAGCCAAAGGGTGCGATGTTAACGCACAAAAATTTATATAGTAATGCAAGCGATGTTGCTTCGTATTTACAATACTCAGAGCATGACCGTGTCATTGCGGCGCTGCCGATGTTCCATGTCTTTTGTTTAACGGTTGCTGTTAATGCACCAATTGTAAACGGCGCTACGATTTTAATGTTGCCGAAGTTTAGCCCGAAAGAAGTATTCCGCATTTGCCGTACATACGAAGCTACAATATTTGCCGGCGTGCCAACGATGTACAATTATTTATATTTACATGAAGATGCCAGTCCAGAGGATGTTCATACACTTCGTTTTTGTATTTCTGGCGGTGCGTCTATGCCTGTTGCCCTACTTAAAAACTTTGAAAAACGATTCCAGGTTATCGTCTCAGAAGGATATGGTTTATCAGAGGCATCACCTGTGACATGTTTTAATCCACTTGATCGTCCGCGTAAACCAGGATCAATTGGAACAAACATTTTGAATGTGGAAAACAAAGTTGTCAATGAGATGGGCGACGAAGTACAAGTTGGAGAAGTAGGAGAATTAATCGTTCGCGGTCCAAATGTAATGAAAGGCTATTACAAAGCGCCAGAAGATACAGCCGCAATCCTTCGAGATGGCTGGCTTTACACAGGCGACTTAGCAAAAATGGATGAAGAGGGCTATTTTTATATTGTAGACCGGAAAAAAGACATCGTCCTTGTTGGCGGTTATAACGTCTACCCGCGCGAAGTAGAAGAAGTGTTATATATGCACGAAGCGATCGCGGAAGTCGTTGTAATCGGTGTTCCAGATGAAAATTTAGGAGAAGCGGTAAAAGCATACGTCGTGCCGAAAACGACAAGTGTGACAGTAGAAGAACTAATGGCATATTGCGCGCTTCACCTGGCGAAATATAAAATACCAAGTAGCATTGAGTTTTTAGAAGAACTTCCGAAAAATACGACAGGAAAGATTTTAAGAAGAGCGTTGAAAGAGAAGGCGATGCAAGTATAAGGGGCATGAAAAAACAGCAGCTTGTTTTATTGGGGCTGCTGTTTATTATTTGTATGTATTTCTTTTTATAAAAAAATGATTTGTTACCTCATCATCCTATACGCGCTGAATTGGTGAAATGGGAACGACAGCTACCGGGGGCTAAACAAAGACGCTCTTATGAAACGATCCAACAGTGGTTTACACGTATTGGCTGTTCAGATGAAATAGTAGGATTATATGAAAAAATCCGTTATGGTGATTTTGCTTTTACTCCAGATGAACAGCAATTTGTACATGATTGGGTCAAAAAACATATATAGTCCTAATGGTTCACGAATGATACAGTTGTTCTAATTTCCTTTTTATGCAAATGGAGCAGAATAGTTAAAGAAGGGGTTTTGGTTTCTATGATGAAATTAATATATGTAATGAGATAGATGCTTAGGAGGAAACGGACTTATTATGATTAAAATTGTTGGACAAAAAGTTGTATTGAAAGAAGCAACTCATCAAGATCTTGATGAATTATACTACTGGAAATATGTAGACAAGGAACAAGAAGCGAAGAAATGGAATGGTCCGTACATACCTGAACCTAAAATAACAAACGAAGAATTTCTAAAAAGTTGGGAGAAAGACTCTCAAATTATTCCCAATATACCTAGTACACTAATTATCTATGTTGGAGATAAATTTATTGGAACAGTAGGTGCTTATTGGTTAGATAAAAATACGAATTGGTTAGAAACCGGTATCGTTATTTATGATAAAAATTACTGGAACGGTGGGTATGGTGCGGAAGCTTATAAACTTTGGATTGATTTCCTATTTAAGTCTACGGAATTGCATCGATTAGGGATGTCAACTTGGTCAGGAAATGTGAGAATGATGAAAGTTGCCGAAAAATTGGGGATGAGAGAAGAAGCAAGAATAAGACAAGCAAGAATGGTAGATGGTGAATATTTTGATGCAATTAAAATGGGGATTTTACGAAGAGAGTGGGAACAATCTTTGATTGGTTAGTTTTACTTTATTTTCCCTTTTATATAAAAACTGCTCAAATTCTCAGTTGACATATCGGAATTATATATTTAGAATAAAGAAAAAATTGAAAAATGAAACAATAAAAGCTAATCAGAGAAACTGAAGGCGCACAACATTCACTTTGTGAAACGTTTGTGTGCCTTTTTCTATTGTATAAAACAAGGGGGAGTTTTAAATGAAGCTGTGGGGGAAAACATCAATTAGAGCTAGCGTGCTGCTGTCGACGGTGCTTCTGTTTTCAGGATGCGCAACGGCAACATCTACTAGTAAGTCGGAATCAGGAAAGTCTATTGAACTTTTAAATGTATCGTATGATCCAACACGGGAACTGTATCAAGATTTCAACAAGGACTTCGCTGCATATTGGAAAGAGAAAAGCGGTCAGACCGTTACTGTGAAGCAATCCCACGGAGGATCGGGCAGTCAGGCACGCTCGGTTATGGATGGGTTAGAAGGGGATGTTGTGACGTTTGCATTAGCATATGATATCGACGCTATTAGTAAGAAGAAACTGTTACCGGAAGATTGGCAGAAACGTTTGTCTAACAACTCGACTCCTTACACTTCGACAATCGTATTTCTTGTGCGAAAAGGGAATCCGAAAAAGATTAAAGATTGGGATGATTTAACGAGAAAAGGGGTTTCTGTTATTACTCCAAACCCGAAAACATCGGGAGGAGCACGCTGGAACTATTTAGGTGCATGGGGATACGCTTTGAAAAAAAATAATAATAGTGAAGAAAAGGCAAAAGAATTTGTAAGTCAGCTATATAAAAATGTAGAAGTGCTGGACTCCGGAGCACGCGGGGCAACGACTACTTTTGTAGAGAAAGGGATTGGGGATGTTCTCATTGCTTGGGAAAATGAGGCATTACTATCACAAAAAGAACTAGGGAAAGACAAGTTTGAAATTGTGACACCATCGATCAGTATTCTGGCGGAACCTCCAGTAGCTGTCGTGGATAAAGTTGTCGATAAAAAGGGGACGCGTAAAGTAGCTGAGGCATATGTTGAGTATTTATATACAGAGAAAGGGCAGGAGATTGCTGCGAAAAACTTTTACCGTCCTCGCGATCAAAAGGTAGCTGAAAAATATGCATCGCAATTCCCAAAAGTACAATTGTTTACAGTTGATGAAGTGTTTGGTGGGTGGAAAAAAGCACAAGAAACGCATTTTAATGATGGTGGTGTCTTTGATAAAATCTACCAAAAATAAAGTGAAACTTCCATCAGTGGGGGGCTTTATCCCCCACTGATGGTTAGCCCGCCCAATCGGGCTCTTACGGGCAGTTATCTCCAACCTATCTTCTTCGCTTTCTCTGAATCTGGAGGTGGGGGTCTTACTGCCCGTTAGTAGCGGGATAATCGAAGCAGATGATGTAATGAGGTGGAAAATGTGAGGAAGAAGAGTAGGAAGCAAGTTTTACCCGGATTTGGACTTTCTCTTGGATTTACGATGTTATATGTAAGTTTATTTGTCTTAATCCCATTATCTATCGTGTTTATCCAAACTTCTCAGTTAGGATGGAGCAAATTTTTTCAAGTGATTACAAGTGAAAGAGTATTGCATTCGTATCAAATTAGTTTTACAACGTCACTCGCAGCTGCGCTTATAAATGTTTGTTTTGGCCTATTAATCTCTTGGGTACTTGTTCGATACTCATTCCCAGGAAAGCGGCTGCTTGATGGGTTAATTGATTTACCTTTTGCTTTGCCAACTGCGGTTGCGGGTATTACGCTTACAACTTTGTATTCGCAAAACGGCTGGATTGGAAAAATTTTTGATGTGTTTCATATAAAGATAGCTTTTACACCACTTGGAATTATCGTTGCTTTAACTTTTATCGGATTGCCCTTTGTGGTACGTATGGTGCAGCCTGTTTTGCAAAATATGGAGAAGGAAGTAGAAGAAGCGGCTGCTAGTTTAGGAGCCTCACGTTTACAAGTATTTTGGAAGGTTGTGTTTCCAGAAATTTTGCCGGCTTTATTAGCGGGATTTTCGTTAGCTTTTTCAAGAGCGCTAGGAGAATACGGATCGGTTGTCTTTATCGCTGGAAATATGCCGCTTAAAACAGAAATTGCGCCGCTAATGATTATGACGAAACTTGAGCAATACGATTATGCAGGTGCAACAGCTGTCGCAGCGGTCATGCTAGTGATCTCTCTTTTCTTCCTGTTTACGATTAATATCATTCAGAGCTGGAGTCAAAAACGAGGATTGCAAAATGAATAGAAAGGGGAGAAAAGGATGGAACCGTCATTCGCGAAACCGATTAAAGAAAAAACAGTACAGACACCAGTAGTTACGACAGAATCCAAAGTGATTCGCATCATTTTCGTTGCGATCACTGTTATCTATTTATCTGTATTTCTTTTGTTGCCGTTAGCGACGATTTTTATGAAGGCATTTGAACGTGGAATGAATGTGTATATTGCCGCTATTACAGATAGTGAGGCAATTTCTGCGATTCGTCTCACAATTATGGTTGCTCTTATTGTTGTCCCGCTGAATACGATATTTGGCGTGGCGGCAGCGTGGTTGATTACAAAGTTTCGCTTTCGAGGGAAACAGTTTCTTTTATCACTCATTGAACTGCCTTTTGCGGTTTCGCCGGTTATTGTTGGGTTAGTTTTTGTATTACTATTTACGCCTCGCGGTGAACTAGGGGCGTGGCTCATGGAGCATGGTGTGCAGCTTATTTTTTCAGTGCCTGGTATTGTAATTGCCACTGTGTTTGTCACATTCCCCTTTGTAGCACGCGAATTAATTCCGGTCATGGAGGCGCAAGGAACAAGCGAAGAAGAAGCTGCTTTATCACTTGGCGCAAGCGGCTGGAAAATGTTCTTTCGTGTTACGCTGCCGAATATAAAATGGGGTTTACTCTATGGCATGATTTTATGTAATGCCCGCGCAATTGGAGAGTTTGGAGCCGTTTCTGTTGTGTCAGGACATGTGCGAGGCGTTACGAATACAATGCCGCTTCATATTGAAATTTTATATAACGAATATCAATTTTCCGCCGCATTTGCGGTTGCGTCATTAATGTCATTGCTTGCGGTCGTTACGCTCATTGTAAAGAACTGGATTGAATGGAAAGGAAGGCAATAGGATGAGTATTCACATTCAGAATGTATGGAAACAATACGGTACGTTTCAAGCTTTGCAGCAAATTAACTTAGAAATTCCGAAAGGGGAACTCGTTGCGCTGTTAGGTCCATCTGGTTCCGGAAAAACGACGTTATTACGAATTATTGCGGGGCTAGAACAAGCAGATCAAGGAGCGATCTTATTCGACGGAGAAGATTTAACGGATATTCATGTGAAAAATCGGCAAGTCGGTTTTGTGTTTCAGCACTATGCCCTGTTTAAACATATGAATGTATTTGAAAATGTCGCGTTTGGATTAAAAGTGCGCAAAAAGAAATTAAGACCATCAGCGGCAGAAATAGAAGAAAAGGTACTTGAGTTATTAAAACTTGTGAAGATGGATGGTTTTGCCACGCGTTATCCCGCGCAGTTATCTGGAGGACAAAGACAACGGATTGCGCTAGCGAGAGCTTTAGCAGTTGAACCGAAAATTTTGCTACTTGATGAACCATTTGGTGCATTAGACGCCAAGGTGCGTAAAGAATTGCGAAGATGGCTACGGAAATTGCACGACGAATTTCAAATTACAAGTGTGTTTGTAACGCATGATCAAGAAGAGGCACTGGATGTGGCAGATCGAATCGTTGTAATGAACGAAGGGCGCATTGAACAGATGGGTACACCAGAAGACGTGTATAATAGTCCAGCTAGTCCATTTGTATATGATTTTTTAGGGAGTGTAAATTTATTTCACGGTCGTGTTCAGAAAGGAAAATTGAATTTAGGTTCTATTGAATTAGAAGCGCCAGAGCATGTGCATATTTCCGATGCCGACGCCGTAGCATATGTGCGGCCTCATCATTTATCTATTACGCGAACGAAGCAAAGCGTCGATGCCATTCCAGCGAAAGTTACTTACACACATGCTGTTGGCCCTGTTGTATATATTGAATTAAAACGTGATGGAGTAGATGAATATTTAGAAGCTGAAGTGAGTAAAGAGCAATTTGAGAAGCTTAAGATTCGAACAGGGGAAGTTGTATATGCACATTTGAAAGAAGTGAAGGTGTTTGTACCCGAGGACTTTGTCATTTAGTAAGGAAACGAAAGACGCAGCGAATCGTCTTTCGTTTTTTTATTGAGTTATCATAAAATTAGTATTTTACAGATTAATAAAAAGAGTATAATGAATATAATTACATTTTAGAAAGAAGGTATTCCCTTGAAGAAGATTCACATTATTCATGAAAACACAGAATGGACAAGACATCTAACGAAAAGATTGGAAGAACTCGGTCTTCCTTATGAAGAATGGCATTTAGACAAAGGGAATGTTGATCTTTCGTCTGTTCCACCGAGCGGCGTATTTTATAACCGGATGAGCGCTTCTTCTCATACAAGAAATCATCGCTTTGCCCCAGAGTTTACAGGTGCTGTCCTTGCTTGGTTAGAGATGCATAATCGAAAAGTGTTCAACGGAAGCAGAGCACTTCAGATGGAAGTAAGCAAAGTTGCACAGTATATGGCGCTCCATGCACAAGGAATCCAAACACCGAAGACGATTGCTGCTGTTGGTAAAGAACATATTATCGAAGCGGCAGCGCAATTTGAAGGACGCCCGTTCATTACGAAGCATAACCGTGCTGGAAAAGGACTAGGCGTTCAACTGTTTCAAACTGTTACTTCTTTACAAGAATACGTAGAAAGTGCAGCATTTGAAGAACCAGTAGATGGTATTACATTAATTCAAGAATACATTCAATCTCCTGAGCCTTACATTACACGTTGTGAGTTTGTTGGCGGGAAATTTGTGTATGCAGTTCAAGTCGATACATCGAAAGGCTTCGAGTTATGCCCAGCTGATGCGTGTCAAATTGGCGATCTGTTCTGCCCGGTTGGAGAGAAAGCGCCGGAAAAACCGAAGTTTCAAATTATTGAGGGCTTTAACGACCCAATTATTCAAAAATATGAGGCTGTTTTAGCTGCGAATGATATCGCAATCGCTGGCATTGAATTTATTCGAAATGCAGATGGTGAAATTTTCACTTATGACATTAATACGAATACGAACTACAATGCTGATGCCGAAGCAGTTGTTGGCAAATACGGTATGTTAGAAATTGCGAAGTTTCTTGGTAGTGAATTAGAGGAAATAGAATAGATAGGGAGAAAGCTGCTGATGAGGCAGCTTTCTTACATATATTTGATTTGGTGATATTTTGTAAAACAAAAGCAAAAAACGTCAAGAAGAAAACGCACGTTCCCTTTATCATAATACATATAAGGCAGGTGAACAAAGATGGGATGTTATGAAATACAAATTCAAAAAGTAATTGATTCTATTGAAGAAGATGTGATGGAAAAGCAAACGTTAGCGAATCTTGCACGTATTGCAGGATTTTCTGAGTATCATTTCCACCGCGTCTTTCAAACACTCGTAGGAGACTCTGTGATGGAGTATGTACGAAAGAGAAGGCTCGCCCGGGCAGCTTATCAGCTTTCTCATACAGAGGGAAAAATTCTAGATATTGCACTAGAGCACGGTTTTCAATCTCATGAAACGTTCACACGTGCCTTTAAAAAGCTGTTTCATATGACGCCGAGTGAATATCGAAAGCAAGAGATTCGAACGCCGTTATATTCCAAGGTAAATGTGATGCAGCGAAAATTTAATCCGTATTTAGGGGGAATCAAAATGGAATTTCGTATAGAAACAAAGCCAGCTTTTCAAGTAATTGGGTATGAAATGAAGACAACGGGTAAAGACGGACAAAATCTAAAAGATATTCCAGCAATGTGGCAAAATTATTTGCAAAATAATTTGTCGGAAAACATTCCAAACCGTAAGCATACGAATGAGTTCGTAGAGTTAGGGATGTGTACGGATTTTAATTTAGAATCAGGGGAGATTACGTATATTATTGGGATGGAAGTAACGAGCTTTGATGGTGTATCAAGTGAGCTAACATGCCGCACATTCCCTGAAGCAACGTACGCTGTATTCACAACGCCAAAAGTTCCTGAAGAAGAAATGGTACCATCGATTCAGCAAACATGGAATGCAATCTTTACAGAGTGGTTCCCGCATTCTGGATACGAGCACTCCGGCGTTGTCGAGTTTGAATTATACGATGAGCGCTCTCATGCCGATAAACACGATCTTGTACAACTTGAGATTTGGCTGCCAGTGCAGAAGAAACAATAAAGTGAAAAGAGACTGAGCCTTTGAGCTCAGTCTTTTCCTGCGCATTCATGTCGAAACGCCGATATATTCTAAAAGTCGCCAATAAATGTTCTATTTGCGTCGATATATTAAAAAAATCGCTGATATCGTATTATTTGTATAAAACTATTTTGTTTTTTACATACAAGTCGCTGTTATGCAGAATAAAACATGACATGCACTTGTCTTTGCACGTGGTAGGAAAGGGCCCTGAACGCTTCTATGCAAGGCCAGATGCTCTCGCCCCTCTAAAAGAATGGGGTTTTACATCGCCTTCTTAATTTTCTCTAACACTTCTTTACTATCAAATCCGCGCTCTCCCATACCGAATACCTCAATTAAACGATTATTTTCATCTAGTAAGTAAGAGTTAGAAGTATGAATGTAAAGACCGCTTCCAGGATCGCGGTAGCGGAAGTTGAAAGATTCGGCTAGTTGTTTCGTTTCTTCCTCATCGCCGCGCAGTAGGTGCCAACCTGTTGTTTCTTTCATATCAAACGTTTTGGAGTAATATTCTAGTATTTCTCTCGTATCGTATTTCGGATCAATGGTAATCGTAATAAATTCGATTTTTGTGCCGAACACTTTTTGTTTTACAAGTTCATCTCGTAAATGTTTTATTTTGTATGTTGTAATCGGACAAATATCTGGACATTTTGTATACATAAACTCTACTAATTTTAATTTTTTCGGTAATTGATCAAAGGATACTGATGTTCCGTTTATATCTTCCATAACAATCCCCTTTGGTATTTCCGCTGATGCTTTTTGGTAACCGGTAAAATAAAAAATTCCAATCAAGGTTGCGATAATAAGTCCGAGCGTAAAAGTAATGTACAACTTCTTCATTCCAATCCCTCCCAATTTTTATTTTATAAGAAAAATCTGAAAACTAAGGAGGGAATGAGTGAATAATACATGACATTTCATGTATTAGCTTGTTCTATTTTTCGAGGAACGAACTACAATATTAATAGACAGGCAGCGATGAGGAGGAGAAATCATGCGAAAAGTGATGAGTTGGACCCTTTTTTTGTACGCTCTATTTGCATTATTTATATATTGGTACTTATTTGGATGGAATCATGAGATCATACCGGAAATGTATAAAGGCTCGAGTGCAGATCCAGCAACATTTATGAATGCAAGGGAATTGACACTTAGTCAAGATTACTCGCGGGTAAAGAATTTATTATTTTTTTTAGCAACGCCGCTGCAATGGATTGTGTTATTATTTGCCCTCATTTTCGGTGTATCGAAGCGATTTGAAAAATGGGCGAAAGATACAACGAAATTTCGCGTACTACAAATTGTGATTTATTTGTTTTATTTGTCGCTTGTGACAACGGTGCTCGCATTGCCGCTGCAATGGATTAGTCATCAAGTATCTGTTGATTACGGCATTTCTACACAATCAACGGCAAGTTGGATTAAGGAGCATGTACTTGATTTTTGGGTCAATTTTTTGCTTATGTTTCTGATCGTGACTGTGCTGCTGTGGCTTATAAAAAAATATCCGAAACGTTGGTGGCTGTATGGCTGGGCTCTTTCCGTTCCGTTCACAATCTTTTTAACATTCATTCAGCCAGTAGTCATTGATCCGCTATACAATGATTTTTCGACGCTGCATAATAAGGAGCTGGAGAAAAAGATTTTAACATTAGCGGATAAAGCAAAGATTCCGGCAGAGCATGTGTATGAAGTGGATATGTCAAAGAAAACAAATGCGTTAAATGCATATGTAACGGGAATTGGCTCAAATTCTCGCATCGTTTTATGGAATACAACGCTAGAGCAATTAAAAGATAAAGAGATATTATTTATTATGGCGCATGAAATGGGTCATTACGTGATGAAACATATATATTGGGGCGTTGGGAGTTATATCGTTTTAACTTTCGTTGGTATGTACCTCATTAGTCGTATTATGCAAGCGTGTATTCGTAAGTGGGGCGATACACTGCATATTTCTAAAATAGCTAGTTTCTCAGTTTTACCATTATTTTTCCTCGTATCTTCGATGCTGTCCTTTGCGGTAAGTCCTGCCACAAATTACGTATCGCGCATTGAAGAAAGAGCGGCCGATCAATACGCATTAGATATGACGAAGGATAATCAGTCGGGAGTTAAAACATTTCAATATTTATCGAAGACGAGCTTGAGTCAAGTGAACCCGCCGGCTTTGGTGAAATTGTTCATGTATACGCATCCGCCAATTTTTGAAAGAATTCTCACGTTTGAGGAATATAAGAAGAAATAGTCGTTACGATCAAGGATAAAAGTGGAAAAGAACAAGTGATTTTCTAGTATAAAGACTAGGAAGCTACTTGTTCTTTTTTGTTATATTTTTAACCAAGTATGTGGCAGGAAAAGTCCGTGACCGTTTCTGTGCGCGGACAGACGTCCTCAACCATCTAAAAAAAGAAGGTTTTTATAGTGTGAATTTTATATCTTGATCAGATTGATCATTATCAAATACATTAGCGCTACTTACCCCATTAAAGATTTTCAGTGCTCTTGCTGCATTTGATGATCCAGAACCATGATATTCTTTATTATTGAATTGAGGATTTACATTGTATTTGTCTCCTAAATTTACATTTCCGTTACATTTTGAAATGACAATACTGTCAACAATTGCAGGCATGCTCTTCACCTCTTTTTTATTTTTAGTGTATGCTGTTTATTTTGAAAAAAAGATTGTTTATGAAAATAAGTAACCTAATATCGGAGATGAATTGTAAATTTATGTTAAAATACACATGTAGATTGACAGGTAATTTTAGTCGCTGTCGGTATTGATTTGTATACTGCTATAATACATTTTCTTCTCATTATCTGATCTACTAAACTGTTTTTTTAGCTATGAAAAATAATATGAAAGCAGGGGGATAGAGATGAAAAAGATTGCGCCAAGAACAATTCTTGAAAGATGGTTGGACGGTTTGTCGCTTATTGGGATTGTTGTGATGCTTATATACATTGGCTTCATATGGTCGTCTTTACCGAATAGGATTCCAACTCATTTTGGATGGAATGGAGAAGCGGATGGATTTGGCGGGAAAGGGAATATTTTTATTCATCCGATTGTTGGGTTAGGATTCTATATATTATTTCATGTTTTAAGTCGTTTTCCTCATTTATTTAACTATCCTTCGCATGTTACAGAAGCGCAAAAACAACAATTATTTATTTATTCCCGCACATTATTAGGGTGGTTACAAATTGAGATTATTACATTTGGTGTATATAGTACTTGGGAAAATGCACAAATTGCAATGCAAAGAGAAGTTGAATTTTCTACAATTTCGGTTGTTGTATTTCTCGTCATATTAGTTAGTACAATGATATTTTATATAGTAAGAAGTTTACGGATGATAGAAAAATAGAAGAGAAATTTTCATAAAAAATTTTTTCTAACCCCCTTAAAACTTAGTTTCTCTCCGAATATGTATAGCAAAGAAAGCAAATGGAGGAAAGATAAGATGAAGAAGATATTATTAAAAGGAACTATGATAACAATGATGGCATGTAGCCCATTTTTAATGGGAACGGCGGCGTATGCTAGCAGCAACACAGATGCAGCAAAAACAACAGAGACAGAAAAGCCGACTTTAGTGCAAGGAGATTTCTTTTACTTTGTAAAAACGATGGTGGAAGATATTAAAATGGCGCTTGCGAACAATGATTTAGACAAGGCAAAGCTACTATCTGAACAAGCGGCAGAACGCATTGCTGAAGCGGATGTGTTAATGAAAAAGGGGAAAGATGATTTCACACAAAATACATTAGAAAAAGCAGCTGAAAACTTAGAAAAAGCGGATGAACTTTCAGGAGAAACGAAAACAGAAGTAGAAAAAACTATTGATGTAAAGAAAGAAGAAACAGAAAAACCAGCTGATGAAACGAAAACAGAAGTAGAAAAGACTGCTGATGTAAAGAAAGAAGAAACAGAAAAACAAGCTGACGAAACGAAAACAGAAGTAGAAAAAACTACTGACGCAAAGAAAGAAGAAACAAAAAAGCCAGCTAACAAAGAAAAAACAGAAGCGGAAAAAGTAAAAGTACATATTGGACACAATATCGAAGCATTAGCAAAAGCGCTTGATAAAGTGAAAAATCCGAAGGCGAAAGCTGCAATTTCCAAAAATATAGAGAAGAGTTTTGCAAGAATTGCTGTTAAAATAGAAAAAGTACAAGAAAAGCAAAAGCATGTTGTTGCACAGGAAAATAAGCCAGTAGATCAAAATATAGAAGAAACTTCTGAAAAAATGGAAGACACAAATAAAGTCGTACAACCATCACAAGTAGAGCAGTCCGAACAACCAGCACAGCCGGCGCAACCAGCACAACCGGCACAACCAGCACAACCAGCACAACCAGCGCAACCAGCACAACCAGCACAACCAGCACAACCAGCGCAACCGGCGCAACCAGTACATAAAGCTGCTGTTTCTCATGAGAATCATGAGGATTCCAAACAAAAGGAAAATCATGAAGAGAACGGTAAAAAAGTCGGTCAAGAAAAGCGTGAAGAAAAACATGAGGAAAAACATAGAGAGAAACATGAAGACAAGCACTAAGAAAAGTATGAAAATACTGTAGTGAAATGGTCACTTCTTTAGTGACCGTTTTGCTATTTTTAGCAGAGGGGAGGAGAGGGACTACCTGTGTTAAGTTTATTGATGAAAGTCGTAAAAAAATCGACAATAGAAGACGTAGTATTTAAGATACAAAAAAATGAAGAAGATAAGGAAGCTTTTATTGCTCAATATCGGCCTTTTATTCGAAAATCGATTTCGGCTGTCTGTCGTCGTTATATTACGGAGCAGGACGATGAATATAGCATTGGACTGTTTGCGTTTCATCAAGCCATTGAACAATATTCATATAAAAAAGGGAAATCTTTTCTTTCGTTTGCTGAACTTCTTATAAAAAGAGATGTAATTGACTACATACGTAAGGAGTCTAGGCATAACCTCGTCTTTTTAAAAGAAGACCAGCAAGAGGAAACATTGGAAATGCAAGCGGCCCTTACTGAATATATGAAAGAGATGGAAAGCAGCAACCGGAAGGAAGAAATTCTTCATTTTCAAGGCGTGCTATCTGAATTTAAAATATCGTTTGCTGAGCTTGCTAAAGAGTCTCCGAAGCATCGTGATACGCGGGAGCATTTAATAGGAATTGCAATGATTATTACAAAAGAAGAGAAAATGATAGAAGAGCTGTTCCGAAAGAAAAAGTTACCTCTCAAACAAATTGAACCACATGTTAGAACAAGTCGTAAAACGCTGGAGCGGCATAGGAAATATATCATTGCAATGTGCATTATTTTTGTAAACAACTACGTATACATTCAAGAATATATAAGAGGTGGGCAGGGGAATGAATAAAGGGATTGTGATGGATATAAAAAAACGCAGCATAGTTGTGTTGACACCGGACGGAGAATTTATTAATTGTAAGAAAAAGTTGAACTCTTATGTGATCGGACAGGAAATCGTATTTCCTGAACAAGAAAAGAGACAAGTGTCTTTTTCAGTTCCTTCTATATTAAAACCGGCATCATTAATTTTTACTTGTTTTCTATGTGTCTTTTTGTTTTTATTCAATCAGCCGGAAGAACAAGCACTTGCCTATGTTTCTATCGATATTAACCCAAGCATAGAGGCGAGTGTGACAAAGGATCTTCGTGTTACGGAATTACGAGCTTGCAATGAGGATGGCAAGCGCATTTTAAAAGAATTAAAACGGTGGAAAAATGAGCCTTTGCAAGACGTAGTGCGTGCAATTGTCAAACAAAGCAAAGAGGATGGATACTTAACGAGCGACAAGCAAGTTATGTTAACATCTGCTGTAAAAGACAAATCGTTAGAACCAGAGTTGCAAAAGACTGTTCAAGAGTTAAAAAGCGAGTATGAAGCAAAACATGTTACAGTCGTATATCAGGAAAGTAATATGCAGATGAGGGAGAATGCTCAAAAAGCAGGAGTTAGCACAGGGATTTATTTGAAACAGGAAAATGAGAAAAAGAAATCACCTGTTTCCCCGTCGGCGCCGCAAGTACAAGAGGAACAACCTCCTGAAGTAGATTCGCAGCCGGATTCATCGTCTCATTCAGATTCACCATCGAATTCCTCGTCTTCTGAGCAACAAGAAAGAACTGAGCAGAAAGAAGAAAACGAACAACAGCAACCAGCTCACGTACAGCAGCCGTCGCAGGAAAGAAATAACGGCCATCGAGAAGAAAACAACGATAAAGAACAGAAAAAAGAATATCACGAACAGAAAAAAGAGGAACAAGAGCAAAGAAAAGAACAAAAAAAAGAATATCACGACCAAAAAAAAGAACAGCAAGAGTATGAAAAAGAGCAACGAAAAGAAAATAAGCATGGAAATTCTTCAAAGCATGAAGAAAAAGGAAACGGAAAACATAATTAGTAAAAAGGTATAGGATTGTATACGAAGTAGTTCCGTTCATGCGGGATAAATCGCATACCTAATAATAAATCAACGCTCAGAAATCTATCATTCTGAGCGTTGATTTATTACTTCGCTTATTCAGTTAAAGCGCCAGCTAGTTTAGTAAACTATTTTCATTTTAGGCAATATTGTTTTTAATTCCACTAAGTCATTTATCACTAAATCAGCCTGAGCAAGCTCCTCTTCTTGTGCAAAATCAAAATTACATCCAATTGCAAGTAAACCATTATCTTTAGCTGCGTTTATATCAGATAAACGGTCTCCAACTACCGCCATAGCCATCAAGTTAAGG
>NZ_NVOY01000024.1 GCF_002551005.1 Bacillus pseudomycoides | reverse complement strand
TAATAATCAGTGGGGGATGAAGAAACCCCCTACTAATTAAAGGTTCACTTTATATAAAATGTAAAAGGTAGCTCGTTTTGAGTTGCCTTTTTTGTAACCTTTTTCCTGTAAGTTCATAGGCTAAAACAGAACGTAGTGAGTTATATGTCCCTACGAGTTTGGAGGTAAAAGGATGGCTGTACATGTTGGAGATTTAGTGGAGAGAAAGTCCTATAAGCGCGACCTTCTTTTTCGAGTAACAGAAATAAAAGACACAATAGCAATTTTGTTTGGGGAAGAATTTCGGCTCGTAGCAGATGCACCAATAGAGGATTTAGTTCTTGTCAATCAACGAGATTATACGAAAAGAGTGAAGCAGGAACGAGAAACAATGGAAAAGACATATCGCTTATTTCAACAAGATTATGTATTAATGAGAGAGCGCCAAGAATATCAGTCAACAGGCGGCTATGCAAATGAAGTAAATTATTTTCAAATGCCAGGTAAAGTGCTTCATCTTGATGGGGATCCTTTATATTTAAGAAAATGCTTAGATTTATATACGAAAATAGGTGTGCCTGTACAGGGAATTCATTGTAAAGAAACGGAGATGCAAGAGAAGGTTCTAGATTTAATTGAGCATGTTCGTCCTGATATCTTAGTGATTACCGGACATGATGCTTATACAAAATCAAAAGGAGAAATGGGAAATTTGGCAGCTTATCGTCATTCTAAGCATTTTGTACAGGCTGTACGTACAGTACGAAAAAAGTATCCTTCATTAGATCACCCTGTTATTTTTGCTGGGGCGTGTCAATCGCATTTTGAAGCACTTATTCGAGCCGGAGCAAATTTTGCAAGTTCTCCGTCCCGCGTTAATATTCATGCGTTAGATCCAGTGTATGTTGTAGCAAAAGTGAGCTTTACATCTTTTATGGAACGAGTTAATGTTTGGGATGTTATACGCAATACAGTAACTGGTGAGAAGGGGCTTGGCGGAATTGAAACAAAGGGAATTTTACGAACAGGATTGCCTTTTCAATATTATGAAGAGTGAGCAAGGTAAGTATTTGCCTTGCTTTTTATGTACGCGCTTTTTGGGAATTGGATAAAAAAGTATAAGAAAGTACAGACTATATATGTATGACTTGTATTTTTATACTTTCCATCCCAATTACAGCGAGGTGTAGCATGATATGTCAAAACGTTTAGATGAAATTAAAAGTGCTTTGGATCATCACCTTGGTCAGAGGCTTATGCTAAAGGCAAATAGTGGAAGAAGAAAGACGATAGAACGATCTGGTGTGTTAGCAGAAACATACCGTTCTGTTTTTGTAGTTCAACTTGATCAACAAGAAGATACATTTCAGCGCGTTTCTTATAGTTATGCAGACGTATTAACAGAAACTGTTGAGCTTACATTTTATGATGCACAAGATAATGAAATTATGTTAGGTGAACAATCTGTTTAAGGATGGGTTTTTGTTACATATATTTTCCAGAGTTGAAGAAATTCGTAGTGTCACATACTAAATGTACCGTAGCGATAAAGGGGGGGGCCTTGCGTTGAGTAGACGAAGAGGAGTCATGTCGAATCAATTTAAAGAAGAGCTTGCAAAAGAGCTTGGATTTTATGATGTCGTGCAAAAAGAAGGATGGGGCGGAATTCGTGCGAAAGATGCTGGTAATATGGTTAAGCGTGCAATTGAAATTGCAGAGCAGCAATTAATGAAACAAAACCAGTAACAGTCAGATACTTCTATGCTACGGTAGCCGAGGAGATATTCCTCGGCTTTTTGCACGCGAAAAAGTTGTATTCGTAGTGTATAAGTAGTTTCATTCTTGATGCTTTTCGTTATAATTAGGAAAGTGTCATCGTTCTACTATAAATTTATGGTAAAATAAACGATAAAAGATTGAGTACATAGAGTAGGTGAATAGATTGAAGCTACTAGTTAAAGCACCAGCAAAAATTAACTTGTCGTTAGATGTACTAGGAAAAAGACCGGACGGTTATCATGAGGTTAAAATGATTATGACAACAATTGATTTAGCAGATCGGTTAGAACTAACAGAGTTATCTGAAGACCGGATTGAAATTGTATCTCATAACCGTTATGTGCCAGACGACCAAAGAAATTTAGCTTATCAGGCGGCAAAATTGTTAAAGGAACGCTTTCAAGTAAAAAAAGGGGTATCTATTGCGATTGAAAAAACGATTCCGGTTGCAGCGGGATTAGCAGGTGGAAGCAGTGATGCAGCTGCAGCATTAAGAGGTCTGAATCAATTATGGAATCTTGGACTTACAATTGATGAACTTGCAAAGTTAGGTGCCAAAATTGGATCAGATGTATCGTTTTGTGTATATGGCGGAACTGCTATTGCAACAGGTCGTGGAGAGAAAATCGAACATATAAAGACACCTCCTTCTTGCTGGGTTATTTTGGCCAAGCCACATATTGGTGTATCAACAGCTGACGTATATGGGAATTTAAATTTAAATCGTGTAACACATCCAGATGTAAATCGTATGGTTGAAGTGATTCAAAATGGTGATTATGAGGGGATTTGTCAAGCTGTTGGCAATGTATTAGAAGATGTAACATTTTCTATGCATCCTGAAGTTGCACATATTAAAGCGCAGATGAAACGTTTCGGTGCAGATGCGGTATTAATGAGCGGTAGCGGTCCAACCGTTTTTGGTTTAGTTCATCATGATTCACGTATGCACCGCATTTATAACGGTTTAAAAGGATTTTGTGATCAAGTATACGCAGTTCGTTTATTAGGAGAGCGAGAAGGTCTTGAATAAAGACGTATAATAAGTTATGATTTGTTTAAAATATTCGTAATTTGAGGTGAGAGCATGAAAATTAGACGAAGTACAAGGTTAGTCGATATGACTTATTATTTGCTTCAAAACCCTCGTCAGTTAGTTTCTCTCACTTTTTTTGCTGAACGGTATCAGTCTGCTAAATCTTCTATTAGTGAAGATTTAGTTATTATTAAACAAACGTTTGAACAACAAGGGGTCGGCACATTACAAACGGTACCAGGTGCAGCAGGAGGAGTGAAATATATCCCATATATAAGTCAGGAAGAAGCAAAGCAAATTATTAATGAGCTTTGCAAATTATTTGAGAATCCTGATCGTATTCTTCCAGGCGGTTATTTATATATGACGGATCTTTTAAGTAACCCGCGTTACATTAATGGTGCAGGGAGACTCTTTGCTTCTGTATTCGCAAGACAGCCGATTGACGCTGTTATGACAGTTGCAACGAAAGGGATTCCTTTGGCATATGCAGTAGCCAATTATTTAGATGTCCCGGTCGTAATTGCTAGAAAAGATAATAAAGTAACGGAAGGTCCAACAGTAAGTATTAATTACGTGTCAGGATCTTCTAAGCGTATTCAAACGATGACATTAGCAAAACGTAGTCTTCCAGAGGGTGCGAATGTATTAATCATCGATGATTTTATGAAGGCTGGTGGAACAGTACAAGGTATGATGAGTATGCTTGAGGAGTTTAATGCAAATGTTGTTGGCATTGGAGTTCTAGTGGAATCAAGTGATATTGAGGAAAGACTTGTCGATAACTTTGTTTCGTTAATTCGCTTGTCTGAAGTAGATGTGAGAGAAAAGACGATTCAAGTGGAAAAAGGAAATTATTCTTTAAGTCCATTTGCTGACGTCATTGTAGAAGTTGAATAAGAGAAGCAATCTTTTTAATAGATTGTTTTAAAGGAGATACTGTTCGTCAGAGCGGGGAAAAAGATAAAGCAACTGCTTTATCTTTTTTTATACTGATTGATAATAAGCTTTTATCAGTTGGGTACTTTGTCATATTATTTACGAGCAGTAAGTTTTAGTAGGTGGTAAGCTCCCAACTTTGGAGGCTTACCACCTGCTAAAACAATAGGTTTCTTGTTAGGGACAGCTTGTAAAAGCAGGATAAAAAATATAAAAGGGTGAGGAATAATGAAAGTAGTTCAAACAAATGAGGCGCCGCAGGCAATCGGTCCATATTCACAAGGTATGATTGTAAATAATATGTTTTACAGTTCTGGACAAATTCCTTTAACAGTAAATGGTGAAGTTGTGACTGGAGATATAAAGGACCAAACAGAGCTAGTGTTTCAAAATTTAAAGGCAGTATTAACAGAAGCGGGAGCATCGTTTGAGACGGTGGTAAAAACAACTGTATTCTTAAAAGATATGAATGATTTTGATGCGGTAAATGAAGTATATAGTACATATTTTTCTACAAATAAACCAGCACGTTCTTGTGTACAAGTAGTGAAACTACCGAAAGATGTATCCGTTGAAATTGAAGTTATTGCCCTTGTAAAATAAGGAATTGTAAGCGGTAACCTATGTTTATTTATATATTTCACTTATATAAAAATTTTTATCTTAAAAATTTTTGAAAAATTGAAGGAAAAATGGAACATTTGTGGAATTTATAGAAATATATCGCTTATTTAGAAAAAGGGTGGTGAACACAAGATGGAAGTGACTGACGTAAGATTACGCCGCGTAAACACAGAAGGCCGTATGCGAGCGATTGCCTCTATTACTCTAGACCACGAATTTGTTGTTCATGATATTCGTGTAATTGATGGCAATAATGGATTATTTGTAGCAATGCCAAGTAAACGTACTCCAGATGGAGAGTTCCGTGACATTGCTCATCCAATTAATTCAAATACTCGTTCTAAGATTCAAGATGCGGTTTTAGCTGAGTATCACCGTTTAGGCGAGTTAGAAGAAGTTGAGTTTGAAGAAGCTGGAGCTTCGTAAAATTCGAATAAGAAGAGCTCTAAAAGAAGAGCTCTATAATTTTGGCAAACTCCTGTAAGCATTTACAGGAGTTTGTTGTTGTTTCTATATAATATAAATCGATTTTGATTTTTCAACATATAAGTCGCCGCTATGCAGAAATAACTAATCTGCATTTGCTTTTTTATCTTTGTTTTCACACCTGTACATGGCAAGGGGTTCTCCTTGGGGAATAAAGGGTTTTCATATCGTTTTTTCTATTTGTATCTATAATAGTTACCTCAATTTTTCGTGAAAAAGGAATAGTATAGCTTATTTCATAAAAAGATATGAAATACTAAAACATTATATAAAAGTTATGGTAAAATTTAATAGTTGTAAGGTGTTTCTTGAAATATATAGTTATTTAGGATAATATCTTTAATGGATAAATAGGTTGCGATGGAGGGTCTATATGTCAAAAAGATTTGCAGTGATTCTTGCTGCAGGAAAAGGCACCCGTATGAAGTCAAGTTTATACAAGGTGCTACATTCTGTATGCGGGAAACCGATGGTACAGCATGTAGTTGATCAAGTCTCTCAGCTAGAAGTACAGAAACTTGTTACGGTTGTTGGACACGGCGCTGAAAAGGTACAGGATCAATTAGGAAGTGCAAGTGAATTTGCGTTGCAAACGGAGCAGCTAGGAACAGCACATGCCGTTATGCAAGCAGCTGATGTACTGGGAAACGAGGAAGGAACAACATTAGTAATTTGTGGTGATACACCTCTTATTACAGCAAAAACAATGGAAGCTTTATTAAAGCAGCATGAAGAAGCAGGTGCAAAGGCAACGGTATTAACAGCCTACATACAAGAGCCTGCTGGTTATGGCCGAATTGTTCGTAATGAAAATGGTCACGTTGAAAAAATTGTTGAACATAAAGATGCAAATGAAGTAGAGCGAGCAATTAAAGAAATTAATACAGGTACGTATTGTTTTGATAATAAAGTGCTATTCGCTTCCCTTTCTAAAGTTTCCAATGAAAATGTGCAAGGAGAATATTACCTTCCAGATGTAATTGAGATTTTGAAAAATGAAGGTCATATTGTATCTGCCTATCAAACAGAGCATTTTGATGAAACGTTAGGGGTTAATGACAGGGTCGCTCTATCGCAAGCGGAAGACATTATGAAAAAACGTATTAACCATCAACACATGGTAAATGGTGTTACGATTATTGATCCGAATAACACGTATATTTCCGTTGATGCAAAAATTGGTAATGATACGGTTATTTATCCGGGAACAATTATTGAAGGTTATACTGTTATTGGATCAAATTGTGAAGTTGGGCCGCATACAGTCATCCGTGATAGTGAAGTGGGCGATAATACAACAATTCGTCAGTCTACTGTTCATGATAGTAAGATTGGTATTGATGTTGCAATTGGACCGTTTGCTCATATTCGTCCGCAATCTGTTATTGGTAATGAAGTTCGTGTTGGAAACTTCGTTGAAATTAAAAAGACTGTTTTCGGAAATAGAAGTAAAGCCTCTCACTTAAGCTATATTGGTGATGCAGAGGTGGGAGAAGATGTAAATCTTGGTTGTGGTTCTATTACAGTAAACTACGATGGCAAGAATAAATTTAAAACTGTAATTGGCGATGGTGTGTTTATTGGTTGTAACTCAAACCTTGTTGCTCCTGTAACGGTTGAAGATGGTGCTTATGTTGCAGCAGGTTCTACAATTACAGAAGATGTGCCAGCAAAAGCGTTATCAATTGCACGTACACGTCAAATTAATAAAGAAGACTATGTTGATCAATTGCTGAATAAGAAAAATTCATAATGTGGAGGGTTAATCTAGATGTCGACTCAATATCTAAATTCTAATTTGAAAGTATTTTCTTTAAACTCTAACAAGGCGCTTGCTGAGCAAATTGCAAAGCACATTGGAGTAGAATTAGGAAAATGTTCTGTTGCACGTTTTAGTGATGGAGAAATTCAAATTAACATTGAAGAAAGTATTCGTGGTTGCGATGTATTTATCATCCAATCTACAAGTTTCCCAGTAAACGAGCATATTATGGAATTGCTTATTATGATCGATGCATTAAAACGTGCATCTGCGAAAACAATTAACATTGTTATTCCTTACTATGGTTATGCACGCCAAGATCGTAAAGCACGTTCTCGTGAGCCGATTACAGCGAAACTGTTTGCAAACTTACTTGAAACAGCGGGCGCTACTCGTGTAATTACTCTAGATTTACATGCTCCACAAATTCAAGGATTCTTTGATATTCCAATCGACCATTTAATGGGTGTACCTATTCTTTCTGACTACTTTAAGAAGAAAGGTCTTAAGGATATTGTAATTGTATCTCCTGACCATGGTGGTGTAACACGTGCTCGAAAAATGGCAGATCGTTTAAAAGCGCCAATCGCTATCATCGATAAACGCCGTCCACGTCCAAATGTAGCAGAAGTAATGAATATCGTAGGTAATATCGAAGGTAAAACAGCAATTTTAATTGATGACATCATTGATACAGCTGGTACAATTACATTAGCAGCAAACGCTCTTGTAGAGAACGGTGCTTCTGAAGTATATGCTTGCTGTACACACCCAGTTTTATCTGGTCCAGCAATTGAACGCATTCAAAATTCAAATATTAAAGAGTTAGTTGTAACAAACTCTATCGTATTACCAGAAGAAAAGAAAATTGATAAAGTACAAGAACTTTCTGTTGCTCCATTAATTGGAGAAGCAATTATTCGTGTTTACGAAGAAGAATCTGTAAGCGTACTATTTAATTAATTGGATAGAATGAGACGTAACCAGTGTTGGTTACGTCTTTTCGTATCGAAAAAAGAAAGTGGTGTTACAATGAAATTAATAGTAGGACTTGGTAACCCAGGCAGAGAATATGAATTAACAAGGCATAACATTGGGTTCATGGCGATAGATGAATTATCTAAACGCTGGAATATCCCATTAAATGAGCAAAAATTTAAGGGGTTATTCGGTGCAGGTTTTGTAAATGGAGAGAAAGTCATTTTATTAAAGCCGCTTACATATATGAATTTATCTGGAGAAAGTATTCGTCCACTTATGGATTACTATAAAATTGATATTGAAGACTTTATAGTGATGTATGATGATTTAGATATTCCAGTTGGAAAATTGCGTCTTCGTATGAAAGGTAGCGCGGGTGGACATAACGGTGTGAAATCAACAATTGCACATTTAGGAACACAGGAATTCCAACGCATTCGTATGGGAATTGATCGTCCTAAAAATGGCATGAAAGTAGTTGATTATGTATTAGGGCGTTTTATGGCAGATGAGACGCCTGAGGTAAAACGAGCAATTGAAAAAAGTGCAGATGCATGTGAAGAATGGCTGAAAACGCCATTTTTACAAGTTATGAATACTTTCAATAATTAACATTTCCAAAATGGAATATTTTTTTATACTTATATCCATAATAGTAATAATTGTGTGGCTAGGAGGAAGTTATGGACGGACATTATTACTGCAGACATTGTGGGTATAGGATAGGTAGTATTACAGCGGAAAAAGTATACGGCATTGTGCTAGGTCAACTAACAGAGCAAGAGCGGTTAGAAATGATTCATTTTGATGGAAACGGAAATATATATATAAAAACAATTTGTGAATCGTGTCAAAAAACGCTCGCATCCTATCCAGAGTATTATGAATATGAACTGTTCTTACAATGAAAATAAAATTTCTATTAGAGCATGTTTTTTCTTACCAATAGTTAGCTAAACACATTGTTCCTTGATAATGGGGGAACTTTCATCCTTCTCTTTTCTAAATATGAAGATGAGAAACCTACAGTGATAGGGGATAGGATGTACTGCTTCGCTTTGGCTTGTCCAAAGCATTTTTCTGTTTTCTTTTTCCGAAATATTTGCATAAAATATAGTAGCTTGCTCTTTATGTTGAGAGGAGTTTTGAAAAATGATAGGTTTACTAGAGCAATTTTACGAAAATAAAGAAATACGATCAATTATAGATGGTTTAGAAGAAGGTTTAAAAGAACAGCTTATCTCAGGTATGGCAACTTCTTCTCGTTCAGTATTAATGGCTAGTTTATATAAAAAAACAAAGCAGTCACAGCTTGTTATAACTCATAATTTATATCAGGCGCAAAAAGTATACGAGGACTTAGTTTCATTAATTGGAGAGCAGAATGTTTGGTTATATCCTGTAAATGAATCTATTGCATCAGAAATCGGTGTTGCGAGCCCAGAATTGAAGGCACAGCGCATTGAAGTGTTGAATCGCTTAGCGGCTGGAGAAAGTGGAATTATTGTGGCTCCTGTCGCTGGTTTGCGGCGTTTTCTACCGACAAAAGAGATGTGGAAGAAACAGCAAATTGAATTAAAAATGGGGCAAGAAATTGATCTTGATGAATTGCTTCACATGTTAACGGCCATGGGCTATGAACGTAAATCTATGGTAGAGGCACCGGGTGAATTTAGTGTTCGCGGTGGGATATTAGATATCTATCCATTAACAGAAGAATTGCCAGTTCGTATTGAATTCTTTGATACCGAAGTAGATTCCATCCGTTCCTTTACTGTAGAAGAACAACGTTCGCAAGAGAAGATGGATAGCATATCATTTGGCCCAGCTACTGAATTTGTATTTTCTAAAGAAGAGCTAGCAGTTGGAATTCAGAAGCTAGAATTAGGTTTAGCTAATACATTAAAAAAAGTATCTGATGAGAAATTAAAAACAACAATATTAGAAACTGTTACATATGAATTAGAACTATTGAAAAATGGACAGACCGTTGAGCAGATGTTCAAATATTTATCTTTATTTTATAAGGAACCTGCTAGTCTAATAGAATATTTACCGGAAAATGGTGTTGTTATTCTAGACGAGGTCTCTCGAATTCAAGAAACAGCAGATCATTTAGAAACGGAAGAAGCAGAATGGTATATATCGCTTCTTGGAGAAGGAGCAATTGTTCAAGATTTAACTTTTTCTCATAATTTTTCCCAATTTTTGAACCACAAAAAACGAAATTTCTTATACTTAACTTTGTTTTTACGTCATATTCCGCATACAAATCCGCAAAATATTGTGAATTTGACATGTAAAACAATGCAAGACTTTCACGGTCAAATGAATTTATTAAAAACAGAAATTGATAGATGGACGAAAAGTCGGTTTACAACAGTTGTATTAGGTGCAAATGAGGAACGAACAAAGAAATTACAGCACATTTTAAATGATTATGATATTGAAGCAGATATTATTGAAGGAACAGATGTATTGCTCCCAGGTCGTATTCAAATTGCGGTGGGTGATCTACATGCAGGTTTTGAAATGCCGATGCAAAAGCTTGCAATTATTACCGAAAAAGAATTATTTAATAAAAAGGTAAAAAAATCACAGCGTAAGCAAAAACTTTCGAATGCAGAGAGAATTAAAAGCTACTCTGAATTAAAAGTGGGTGATTACGTTGTTCACGTAAATCACGGTATCGGTAAATTTTTAGGAATTGAAACATTAGAAATTAATGGTGTCCATAAAGATTATTTGCATATTAAGTATCAAGGGAATGATAAGTTATACGTTCCAATTGAACAAATTGATCAAGTACAAAAGTATGTGGGATCCGAGGGGAAAGCCCCTAAAGTTTATAAACTTGGCGGAAATGATTGGAAGAAGGTTAAGACGAAGGTAGAAAAATCTGTTCAAGATATTGCAGATGATTTAATTAAGCTGTATGCAGAGCGCGAAGCGTCAAAGGGTTATGGTTTTACTCCAGATACATCTGAACAACAGGAGTTTGAATCGTTATTTCCTTACCAAGAAACAGAAGATCAGTTACGCTCAATTGCAGAAATCAAGAAGGATATGGAGCGCGGTCGTCCGATGGATCGCCTGCTTTGCGGCGATGTTGGATATGGAAAAACTGAAGTTGCGATTCGGGCCGCTTTTAAAGCGATTATGGATGAAAAGCAAGTTGCGATTTTAGTGCCAACAACGATTTTAGCACAGCAGCATTATGAAACAATTCGAGAACGTTTCCAAGATTATCCTATTAATATTGGGTTATTGAGTCGCTTCCGTACGAGAAAACAGCAAAATGAAACAATTAAAGGATTAAAAGATGGTACTGTTGATATTGTTATCGGTACACATCGTCTTCTGTCAAAGGATGTCATATATAAAGATTTAGGATTACTTATTATTGATGAAGAGCAGCGATTTGGTGTAACACATAAGGAAAAAATTAAGCAGTTAAAAGCTAATGTCGATGTACTAACATTAACAGCAACGCCAATTCCCCGTACGCTTCATATGTCTATGTTAGGTGTTCGCGATTTATCTGTTATTGAAACACCGCCAGAAAATCGGTTCCCGGTGCAAACGTACGTTGTGGAATATAATCCTGCGTTAATAAGAGAAGCGATTGAACGTGAGTTGGCACGAGGCGGGCAAGTGTATTTCTTATACAATCGTGTTGAAGATATTGAGCGAAAAGTAGATGAAATTTCCATGCTTGTTCCTGATGCACGTGTAACTTTTGCGCATGGAAAGATGAATGAAAGTGAATTAGAATCTGTTATGCTTTCCTTCTTAGAGGGTCAGCACGATGTACTTGTAAGTACAACGATTATTGAAACAGGTGTTGATATTCCGAATGTAAATACATTAATTGTGTTCGATGCAGATCGTATGGGATTATCGCAGTTGTATCAGTTGCGTGGCCGGGTAGGACGTTCTAATCGTGTTGCCTATGCGTATTTCACATATAAGCGTGATAAAGTATTATCCGAGGTTGCAGAAAAACGCCTGCAAGCCATTAAGGAATTTACAGAGCTAGGCTCTGGATTTAAAATTGCTATGCGTGATTTGTCTATCCGCGGAGCAGGTAATTTATTAGGTGCAGAGCAACATGGATTTATTGATTCCGTTGGTTTTGATTTATATTCACAAATGTTAAAAGATGCAATTGAACAGCGAAGAGGTACGGGTGCAGAAGAGCAAACGATTGATGTTGAGATTGATCTAGAAGTAGATGCATATTTACCGGATGCGTATATTTCCGATAGCAAACAAAAAATCATGATGTATAAACAATTTAGGGGCGTTTGTGCTATTGAGGATATTGAAGAATTACAAGAAGAGATGATCGATCGCTTCGGTGACTATCCACAAGAAGTTGGATATTTACTACAAATTGCAAGTATTAAAGTGTTAGCAACGCAAGAAGGAATCGAATTGATTAAGCAAACAAAACAAGAAGTGACACTGCTGTTTTCAGAAAAGGCGAGTCAAAATATTGATGGTGGAAAATTATTTATGCTTGGAAGCAGTTTTGGGCGCATGATTGGTCTTGGTATGGAAGGTTCACGCTTGAAAATTGTGATGAATGTGCGTGAACTAGAAGTAGCAAAGTGGCTTACAATCGCTGAAAATTTATTAAAAGGTTTAAAAGATGTGAAAAAAGAAGAGATAAATGCTTAAATGAGAATAAAAAATACCATTCGACGTGTATAGAAGAACTAATGTGTAAAATACTATGCTTAATAGTTGGTGATTTTTACATGAACAGGTAAAAGCACCACTTTTATCATCAGTAGAAAGTGAGGCAGCATTAGAATGAAAGCAACTGGAATTGTACGTCGAATTGATGATTTAGGAAGGGTTGTTATTCCGAAAGAAATTCGCAGGACTCTCCGTATTCGGGAAGGTGACCCATTGGAAATTTTTGTTGATCGCGATGGAGAAGTTATTTTAAAGAAATATTCTCCAATTAGCGAATTGGGTGATTTTGCTAAAGAATATGCAGATGCTTTATATGATAGTTTAGGACATAACGTACTTGTCTGTGACCGCGATTCAATTATTGCTGTTTCTGGCGTGTCCAAAAAAGAATACTTAAATAAAAGCGTTGGAGATTTAGTTGAGAAAGCAATGGAAGAACGAAAATCAGTTGTCATGACAGACGAAAGTGAAATTTCGATTATTGATGGAGTGGCCGAAAAGGTACAATCTTATACAATCGGTCCGATTATCGCAAATGGCGATCCGATTGGAGCTGTTATTATTTTTTCAAAAGAAGCAATCATTAGTGATGTAGAACATAAAGCTGTGGATACAGCAGCAAGCTTCCTAGCAAAACAAATGGAACAATAAAGATCAACTAACCATCAGTGAGTGCTTTCCTCACAGATGGTTAGCTGAGCCAATCCTACGGGCGGTTAATGCAATGTACCGTGGAATCATATATTTATGTAAAGGTAGCGTTTTGCTACCTTTTTTATATGATCACATTGAAAGTGGAAGGCTGTTTTTTTCTTTGTGATATAATACGTAGGATGAGTATAAGAAAAAAGGGAGATTGTATGGTTATGGAGACGAATAAGTACCAAGCTTTTTGGCGCGGAGCGATTATATTAACAATTGCGAGCTTTGTTACAAAAGTATTAAGCGCCTTTTACCGTATTCCATATCAAAATATAGCTGGTGATATTGGTTTTTATATTTATCAGCAAATTTACCCGTTTTACGGGTTTTGTTTAATTTTAGCGACATATGGTTTTCCAATTATTATTTCAAAAATGATTGCAGAACGTTTAGAGCGAGGAGAACGAAAAGAAGCAGAGTCCATAATATGTATTTCTTTTTGGTTTTTATTGGCTATTGGAATTGTAGGATGTAGTGTATTGTTTTTTGGTGCACATACAATTGCATCTTTAATGGGAGATACGAATTTGGAAAAGCTAATTTGCGTTATTGCATTTTCTTTTTTATTAATGCCATTTCTCTCGGTAGCACGAGGTTATTTTCAAGGATTTGGAAATATGATACCAACAGCTATATCACAGGTAATAGAACAAATGATTCGCGTATCCATTATCGTATTCTTATCATTATTCCTTATCAAAAAAGGATTTGATTTATATACGGTGGGAGCAGGTGCTATGTTTGGCTCAATAGCAGGTAGCTTTATTGGTGTGGCTGTATTGCTGTTTTATTTGCGAAAGGATTTTTGTTCTATTTTTGTGCGAAGTTTTAAAGGAATTTCCAATAAAAAGACCATTATTCGTACGTTGCTTTGGCAAGGGATTGCAATTTGTGTTAGTAATTTAGTGTTAATTTTTATACAAATGGCAGATTCTATTTCACTTTATAGCTTACTTGTTCAGAATGGAGAGCCAGTAGAAATAGCAAAAACGTTAAAGGGGATATACGATCGCAGTATTCCTCTTATGCAGCTTGGGACGGTTGTGACAACATCGTTTTCACTTTCTTTAATTCCGATGATTACGGCTGCAAAAGAGAGAGGAGATCACGTGTTCATTCGCGAAAAAGTACAGTTAGCAATTAAAATTACATTTGTAATTGGGCTTGCTGCATCATTAGGACTCGCGAGTATCATTCGTCCAACAAATATTATGTTATTTGCAAATGGCGATGGTTCTGTTGTGTTGGGGATTTTATCTATTTCTATTCTGTTTAGTTCATTAGCAATTACAACTGCATCTATTTTGCAAGGAGTAGGACAAACTGTAAAACCAGCTTTATTTGTTGTAATTGGTGCATGTGTGAAATTGTTACTCAATTATATATTAATGCCGCATTTTGGTGTAATCGGTGCAGCGATTGCAACTGTGATTGCGTTGTTGTGTATTGCCGTATTGAATAGTGTATTACTGATTCGAGTTGTTAATGAACCACTTATACAGAAAAAACCTATTGTAGGTGTGACAATTGGGGCGTTAAGTATGGTGTTAGTGCTTGCTGGGTGTATGTATATGTTTGAGTGGTTTGGATTACAAGCTAACACGGAGCATAGAGGATTGGCAGCGATTCAAGCATTACTATGTGTCGGTGTTGGTGGTTTACTATATGTATTTTTAATTTTAAAGCTACAAGTATTTACAGCGCAGGAACTTGGGACGGTTATGAAACAAGAAAAAGTACAAACTTCTTTGAAGAAGAGTGGATAGAGGTGGGCATTATGAAAAGAACAATTACGATTTTAGGATTAGGAGCTGGTGAGTTAGACCAGCTTACAATGGGCGTATATCGAAAGGTGAAAGAAGCGGCGCACATGTACGTTCGAACAAAAGAACATCCAGTTATAGAGGAGCTCGAGAAAGAGGGTGTATTATACACATCTTTTGATGGTGTATATGAAGCGTATGATACATTTGAAGAAGTGTATGAAACAATTTCTAACACATTGATTCAAAAAGCCAAGGAAGCTGATATTTTATATGCGGTTCCAGGTCATCCGCTTGTGGCAGAGCGTACTGTACAACTTTTGCTGCAAAAAGGAGAAAAAGAGAATATTGAGGTGCGCATCAAGGGTGGGCAAAGCTTTTTAGACCCAATGTTTACAAGTTTGAAAATTGATCCAATTGAAGGGTTTCAGTTAATTGATGCGACGTCATTTGAAAGAGGACAATTAGAGCTTCGTCAGCACTTAATTTTCTGCCAAGTGTATGATGCATTTATTGCATCTGAGGTCAAACTAACATTAATGGAAATGCTTCCAGATGATTATGAAGTATATATCGTGACTGCGGCAGGAACATCATTTGAACAAGTGAAGAAAGTACCGCTTTATTTATTGGATCATGAGGCGGAGCTTAATAATTTAACGAGTGTGTATGTGCCGCCGGTGTTAAATCGACAATCATTGTATCAAGAATTTGCTGTATTACGTGATATTATCGCGGAGCTACGCGGACCAAACGGATGCCCGTGGGATAAAAAGCAAACGCACCAAACATTAAAGAAATATTTAATTGAAGAAGCATATGAGGTATTAGAAGCTATCGATGAGGAAGATGACGATCATCTTGTTGAAGAACTTGGTGATGTTCTATTGCAAGTTATGCTCCATGCACAAATTGGTGAAGATGAAGGCTGGTTCTCGATTGATGATGTCATTCGCACATTGTCTGAGAAAATGGTACGTCGTCACCCTCATGTATTTGGAGATGTTAGTGTAGAGACGGCTGCTGATGTTGTTACGAATTGGGAAGAAATTAAGAAACAGGAAAAAGGAAATGTAAAAGAGTCTATCTTATCAGGTATTCCGAAAAGTTTACCTCAGTTAATGCGCGCTTATGAAATTCAAAAAGAAGCTGCAAAGGTTGGTTTTGACTGGGATAATATTAAGCCAATGATGGAAAAAGTAGAAGAGGAATGGGAAGAATTTCAACGTGAAGTGACGGTTATGGATGAAGAGAAAATGTTATCGGAATTTGGGGATTTAATATTTGCATTTGTGAATATTGCTCGCTATTATAAAATCAATCCGGAAGAAGCACTTCATAAAACAAACGAAAAATTTATAAGCCGTTTTTTATATATGGAATCAAAGATTGCTAGTATGGAGAAGGAAATGAAAGATTTTTCTTTAAAAGAGCTTGATGCATTATGGGAAGAAGCAAAGCGAATAGAGAATGAATAAGGGGGAGTTGTTGTGCGTTTAGATAAATTTTTAAAAGTGTCTCGTCTTATTAAAAGAAGAACATTAGCAAAAGAAGTTGCAGATCAAGGACGAATTATGATTAATGGTCAAGTTGCGAAAGCAAGCTCAACTGTAAAGGCAGAAGATGAATTAACGATTCGTTTCGGTCAAAAAGTTGTTACGGTAAAAATTAATGAATTAAAGGAAACGACAAAAAAAGAAGATGCGGCAAACTTATATACCGTTGTTCGTGAAGAGAAAGTTGAAGTAAAAGCGGAAGATAGCTTGTTCTAAATAATTTTGTCCTCTCATACATTGATACTAGTTATAAAGTTATGGGGGGATGGACGTGAACAAAGGGTATTCAATGTCGTCTTCTAATCAACAAAATGTTACTATAGAACATGACGTTGTAATGAGAGGAAGACGCGTTCTTGATATTACAGGAGTCAAGCAAGTAGAGAGTTTTGATAGTGAAGAATTTTTGTTAGAAACAGTCATGGGCTTTTTAACGATACGCGGTCAAAATCTACAAATGAAAAACCTTGATGTTGAAAAAGGACTTGTGTCCATTAAAGGGAAAATATATGAGATGGCTTACATTGATGAGCATCAAGGGGAGAAAGCTAAAGGATTCTTTAGCAAGTTGTTTAAATGAGCTTAACGGTTCAATTATATACAATGCTTTCAATGATTGGGATGGGGGCTTCACTTGGAGTAGCTTTAGATACATACCATCGCTTTTTGAAACGTGGAGAGCGAAAGCGGTGGCTCGTATTTATCTATGATATTTTATTTTGGATTGTCCAAGCTCTTGTTGTGTTTTATGTATTGTTGCTTGTAAATGAAGCAGAGTTACGTATGTATGTATTTTTAGCTTTGCTGTGTGGTTTTGCTGCATATCAAAGTTTGTTAAAGTCATTGTACATGAAAGTATTAAATTTTTTGATTTACATTGTTGTTCAAACGTTTTATTTTTGCGTTCGTGTTGTTCAGTTATTTATTGTTAAGCCAATTACGATTTTGATTCATTTAATTATAGCGTTTATGCTATTTTTATTTCGTCTTGTAGTTGGAGTTGGAACCGGGTTGTGGAAAGTTATTGTAGCGATATTACGGTTAGTGTGGAAAATTATTTTTATCCCTGTTCGATTTGTTTGTTTTGTTATATGGAAACTTCTCCCTAGCCATGTTAAAATTTTTATAAAGAGACAAGCAGGACTTTTAAAATATTTCAAGAAAATGAAGAAGCATATATTCCTAATTTGGGAACTTATAAAAAAGAAGTTAGGGGGACCTCGGAAATGAGGGAACTAAAGCAAAGGTATGTATTGGAACAGAATCCAAATTCTGTTAAAGAGCATATAATACAATCGAACGAAGGTAGAAGGCGCATTTATCGTCGATTAGCTTTATTTTTGGCGTTTGCTTTTGTAGTTATTGTAAGTATTGGTGTGACATTCTATCAACAAAATAGTACGATTAACGCTAAAGAAACAAAAGTAAAAGAGTTGGAAAAAGAAACAAATGTATTAACGACGAAAGAAAAACAGCTGAAAGATGAAATCCAAAAATTGCAAGATGAGAATTATGTTTTAGAGATTGCTAGAAGAGATTATTACTTTTCAAAGCCTGGGGAGATAATTTTTCCTATTTCTAAGTAGTAGGTGTTGTATTGACACTATATTTTAAGATTATATATAATGAAGTAAAATTTGACTTTTTAACCACTAAGGAGGAGCGTTTTTTTTATGTCAATCGAGGTAGGCAGCAAGTTACAGGGTAAGGTAACAGGTATTACGAATTTTGGGGCTTTTGTAGAGCTACCAGAAGGATTAACTGGTCTTGTTCATATTAGCGAAGTTGCTGATAATTATGTAAAAGATATTAATGATCACTTAAAAGTAGGCGATCAAGTAGAAGTAAAAGTTATTAACGTTGAGAAAGACGGTAAAATTGGTTTATCTATTAAAAAAGCGAAAGAACGTGAAAAAACAGAAGGTGAGCAACGCGATAATCAACGCGCTGGACGTCCTGGTGGGCGTAACCGTTCTTTTAACAGAGACAATCGCGGTGGCGGTGACAACCGTAACCAAAAAGAAACATTTGAGCAAAAGATGGCTCGCTTTTTAAAAGACAGTGAAGATCGTTTAACTTCTTTAAAGCGTAATACGGAGTCAAAACGTGGCGGCCGTGGCGCTCGTCGTGGATAAAACTTGCTGTTTATTTTAAAATAAAGAGAAGCACCCGGAGTGTTCACTCAGGGTGCTTTTTTATGGTGAAAACAGTGTGTAGAAAAAATGATAAAAAACATTTAAAAACATGTTGACTTAAAATGCTGTTTAAGATAATATATTAATTGTCCATTAAATACGACATGGCGGTGTAGCTCAGCTGGCTAGAGCGTACGGTTCATACCCGTGAGGTCGGGGGTTCGATCCCCTCCGCCGCTATATATTTTAACGGCCCGTTGGTCAAGTGGTTAAGACACCGCCCTTTCACGGCGGTAACACGGGTTCGAATCCCGTACGGGTCATCGCTGAAAAGATCATGCAAATTATGCATGATCTTTTTTTGTCTTGTTATTGTGAACAGTTATTCTGTGCCTCGCAACTTTGAGTTGGAGATAATTGTTGGCAATTTCTAATCGGTGATAAAAATGATTGAAATTTTGCTTTATCCCGCATTAACGGGCAGTAAGCCCCCCACCTCAAGAGTGAGCGAGCCGCTTCCGCTTTTCTTAAGAAGATAGGTGGGGGATGAAGAAAACCCCGCTGATGGAAGTTTCACTTTATGTTAAGGAATTGTAAAGTTATGCGCTTCTTCTACAAAAACAACTATAATTTTTTGAAAATTCAATAATCAATTAAAGGATTTGCGTGTAACTCTGTATATATATGGTGCTATTTTGTATAAAAAGTCGAACAATTATTGTGTTGCAAACTGTTATTTTGACAAAAACTCCGCAAAAAACATTTTATAATTACAAGTAATAAAATATGCAGGTGGTGTTCAAAATATGCCAAGAGCAGGAAGGAATACTGTCAATCCAAATTCTAGTGCGCTTGCTATAGGTCGTGGGCAAATGACAGCTGAAAAGTGGACAAGCAAATTAAGGATGAAATTGGAACAAATTTTCTTTCGTTGGGGATTTGTGGTTGCGTTGGTTGGTTTTCTTTTGGGACGAGCATATATTTTAACGAACATTTTACCGTTTGCTTTGCCATTTTTTGCTGCTGTATATGTGATGAAACGCGATAAAATGGCCCTTGCATTCCTAGCTGTAATGGCAGGTGCATTTTCGGTTTCATTAGAAAATTTATTCTTTGCCTTTGCATCTATCTTCACATTCTTCATCTATAATATTTTCTTTGGTCGTTTTACAAGTAAGACGATTGGACTTGTGCCATTTCAAGTATTTATTTCCGCATTAACCGCTCATCTTATCGTTGTTTATTTCGCGCAAGGATCAATTGGTATGTATGATCTGCTTGTTAGTACAATTGAAGCAGGATTAAGCTTCGTGTTAACAATGATTTTCTTGCAAAGTGTTCCCCTTTTAATAGAACGAAAAGGAAAACAACAATCATTAGAAACGGAAGAAATTGTTTGTCTAATTATATTGCTAGCATCTGTATTAACAGGTACAACAGATTGGTTTATTTATGATTTATCAGTTCAGCATATTTTTACGAGATATTTAGTATTAGTGTTTGCATTTGTGGCAGGAGCGGCAACAGGTTCTACTGTAGGTGTTGTGACAGGTTTGATTTTAAGCTTAGCAAATGTAGCAAGTTTATATCAATTAAGTTTACTGGCGTTCTCTGGATTGTTAGGTGGCTTGTTGAAAGAGGGAAAGCGAATAGGGGTAAGTTTAGGTTTGTTAATTGGAACAAGTTTAATTACGTTATACGTAGATAAACAAACAAGTATTGTAATGACGTTATTAGAGTCGGGCGCTGCGATTACATTGTTTTTATTAACGCCTAAGTTCATCGTTGAACGTCTTTCCAAGTATATGCCAGGCACACAAGAGCATGCGAATGATCAACAACAATATTTAAGAAGAATGCGTGATGTTACGGCAAATAAAATTAATCAGTTTGCAAATGTGTTTGAAGCACTGTCTAATAGTTTTTCTATATATGGGTATGTAGAAGATGAAGATAAGGATACAGAGACGGATTTATTTTTAAGCACAATTACCGCCAAGACATGTCAGACGTGCTTTAAAAAGGATCAGTGTTGGGTTGTGAATTTTGATAAAACGTATGATTATATGAAGCAACTCATGAATGAAACGGAGGAAGGTACATTGCAAAATAATCGTAAATTGCTCCGTGATTTTGAAAAATATTGTGTGAGAGGAACGAAGGTAACAGGTTTGATAGATGATGAATTAGAGCATTTTTATGAAGGACAAAAGTTAAGGAAGCAAATGCGGGATAATCGTAGAATTGTTGCTGAGCAGCTTATGGGTGTTTCGAAAGTGATGGCAGATTTCTCGAAAGAGATTCAAAAGGAAAGAGAGAATCATCAGGTGCAAGAGGAACAAATTTTACAAGCCTTTCGTGATTTTGGTGTAGAGGTTGAACATGTTGATATTTATTGTTTGGATCGGGGGAACATTGATATTGAAATGATGATTCCTGCTTCGTGTAATAAACATGGGGAATGTGAAAAGCTTGTTGCTCCGATGTTGTCTGATATTTTACACGAGACGGTTGTTGTGAAACATGAAGACCAATCAGCGTATCCGAATGGTTACAGTACAGTATCTTTTGGTTCGGCTAAAACGTTTTCTGTTGATACAGGCCTTGCTACAGCGGCTAAAGGAGGGGGATTTGTATCTGGTGATTCCTATGCCATGATGGAGTTAAGTGTGGGGAAATATGCGCTAGCTATTAGTGATGGGATGGGAAATGGAAGACGAGCTCACATGGAAAGTAAAGAGACAGTGAAGCTGTTGCAAAAAATATTGCAATCAGGTATTGATGAGGAGATTGCAATAAAATCGATTAATTCAATTCTCTCGCTGCGAACAACTGAAGAAATGTTTACAACATTAGATTTAGCGATGATTGATTTGCGTGATGCAAATGCTAAGTTTTTAAAGATTGGTTCTACGCCAAGTTTTGTAAAGCGTGGCAATCAAGTGTTTAAAATAGAGGCGAGTAATTTACCGATGGGAATTATTGAAGACTTTGAAGTAGATGTTGTAGGTGAGCAATTAAAATCTGGTGATATTTTAGTCATGATGAGCGATGGGATTTTTGAAGGTGCAAAACATGTAGAGAATCATGAAGTGTGGATGAAGCGGAAGATTAAAGAATTAGAAACGGAAGATCCACAAGAGATTGCTGATATTATTATGGAAGATGTTATTCGTACTGATAATGGATATATTAATGATGACATGACAATTGTGGTCGCAAAAGTAAAAAAGAATATGCCAAAATGGGCTACAATTCCTATTGTTAGTAAACAAGCGCAATAAAGTGAAACTTTAATCAGTGGGGGGGCTTTATCCCCCACTGATTATTAGTTGAACCAATTAAGCTCCTATGGGCTTCATTCTCTCTTGATGAAAAGTGTGGATAGTTATTCTCTACGTTTCTCTTTTCGCTTGTCATAATTTTGAAAAGTGGAAATATCAGTATCTTTTACTGTCTTTTGATTTAAAAGAGGGAAATGATAAGGCCCAGGAATACACCTGAGGCCTGTTTGTTATACATGGAATATTTAATTTTGTTTATTTCTGTATGCAAAGAAAAAATTCATATGTAAGATAAATTGTGAAATTTATACATCTTTGTTTTGCAGAAAGCTTGTAAAAGTTGTACCATTATATCTAGGTATGCTATCGTTTTAGCTCAATGAAAGGTGATTGCAGCATTGAAAGATGAATTTGTTAAAAAGGTAGATGCTTTTGTAGAAAGGCATAATTTATTAGAGGCACATTCTACGGTTGTTGTTGGTGTATCGGGGGGACCTGATTCTTTAGCACTTTTCTTCTATTTGTTAGAGAAGCGTGAAGAAAAGAAACTGCAAATTGTAGTAGCTCATGTTGACCATATGTTTCGCGGTGAGGAGTCGCAGGAAGATTTACGATTTGTGAAGCATTTGTGTGAAAATCTTAATGTTATCTGTGAAGCAATACAAATTGATGTAAAGCAGTATCAAAAACAGAATCGAATGAGTGCACAAGTTGCGGCAAGGGAATGTCGATATGCATTTTTGGAAAGAATAATGAGAAAACATAATGCGCAATATGTAGCTCTTGGTCATCATGGTGACGATCAAATTGAGACAGTTTTAATGCGCCTTGTGCGTGGTAGCACTTCGAAAGGCTATTCTGGAATTTCTGCGAAACGGGCTTTCGATAAAGGCTTTTTGATTCGACCTCTGCTGGCAGTAACGAAAGAAGAGATTCTTGATTATTGTAAGAGAAAGGATGTTGTCCCTCGTATTGACCCTAGTAATACAAAAGAAACGTATACAAGGAATCGACTACGAAAGTATGTTCTCCCTCATTTAAAGCAGGAGAATCCAAATGTTCATGAGCGTTTTCAGGCTTTTAGTAAGTTTATGCAAGAGGATGAAGCGTATTTGCAGGAATTAGCTTTTGAAAAAATGAATAAAGTAATTAAGAAAAAAGATACAAAAAGAGTCGTCATATCAATTCCTGCATTTGAATCTATGCCTATACCTTTACAAAGGAGAGGGATTCAACTAATATTAAACTATCTTTATGAATATAAAATTCCATCTTCGCTTTCTTCTGTACATATTGACAAAGTGATTGAGTTTTTCAAACGAACTCATCCTTCTGGTGTGCTTCACTTTCCGGGTGGGTTAGAGGTTGTTCGTACATATGAAGAATGTATTTTCCGTTTTGTTGAAGAAAAAGTTGGTTTTTCTTCTCATGTTTTACAAGTGCCTGGAAAGGTAACATTAGTAAATGGTGATGAGTTTGTAGTAGAGATTAGCGATTGTGTACCTAGTATGGTGAATGAGATGATGTTTGTTGCAAAATATAATGAAATAACATCTCCACTTATCGTTCGTCCGCGGGAAGATGGCGATCGAATGTCAATTCAAGGTATGAATGGTACGAAGAAGATAAAGTCTATTTTTATTGAGGCAAAAGTACCGAAGGAGAAAAGAGCAGACTGGCCAATTGTTTGTGATGCGAATGGAAATATTATTTGGGTTCCGTTGTTGAAACGATCTGCATTTGCTATTTCGCGAGAAACAGTAGATAAGGATACATATATTATTATTCATTACAAAAGCAAGGAGTCTTCCAGGAGGATAATGAAATGATGAATCAAGATATTGAAAAGGTATTAATTTCTGAAGAGCAAATACAAGAAAAAGTAAGGGAATTAGGCGCAATTCTTGCAGAGGATTATAAAAACACTGTACCTCTTGCAATCGGTGTATTAAAAGGTGCAATGCCATTTATGGCAGACTTATTAAAGCGCACAGATGCATATCTTGAAATGGACTTTATGGCTGTATCTAGCTACGGTCATTCTACTGTTTCAACTGGTGAAGTGAAAATTTTAAAAGATCTAGATACTTCTGTAGAAGGACGCGATATTTTAATCGTAGAAGATATTATCGACAGCGGCCTTACATTAAGCTACTTAGTAGACTTATTTAAATATCGTAAAGCAAAATCTGTGAAGATTGTAACGTTATTAGATAAGCCAACTGGCCGAAAAGTTGATCTTAAAGCGGATTATGTTGGGTTTACTGTTCCGCACGAATTTGTTGTGGGATACGGATTAGACTATAAGGAACAATATCGTAATCTTCCTTATGTTGGTGTATTGAAACCGAGCGTATATTCCAATTAATAATATTAAGCATTACAGTTGGATAGGAAAGTTTTTCTATGTTACTATTTACTATTATAGTTTGTATGCTGTGAGAGGAGGTTAGGGATGAATCGGATCTTCCGTAATACCATCTTTTATTTACTTATATTTTTAGTGGTAATTGGTATTGTGAGTTATTTTAATGGTTCAAAGCAAAGCATAAAGCCAATTAGCTACGATAAATTCATTGCTAAACTTGAAAAGGGTGAGGTTCGTAATGTACAACTTCAACCGAAAAATGGTGTATTTGAGGTAAAAGGACAACTAAGTACTGAGAGTCAGGAAAAACAGTTTGTAACTTATGCACCTAACACTGAAGAATTACAAAAGAAAATTAATGACAAAGCACAAGGTACAGAAGTGAAATATCAACCAGCAGAAGAAACAAGTGCTTGGGTAACATTCTTCACTTCCATCATTCCTTTTGTAATTATCTTCATTTTATTCTTCTTCTTACTTAACCAAGCGCAAGGCGGCGGCAGCCGTGTGATGAACTTCGGTAAAAGTAAAGCGAAGTTATACAATGATGATAAGAAAAAGGTACGTTTTAGAGATGTAGCTGGAGCAGATGAAGAAAAACAAGAACTTGTTGAGGTTGTAGAGTTCTTAAAAGACCCTCGTAAGTTTGCGGAGGTTGGTGCTCGTATTCCGAAGGGTGTTTTATTAGTTGGACCTCCAGGGACAGGTAAAACATTGCTTGCACGTGCTGTTGCAGGTGAGGCTGGCGTTCCATTCTTCTCTATTAGTGGTTCTGACTTCGTAGAGATGTTCGTCGGTGTCGGTGCTTCTCGTGTACGTGATTTATTTGAAAATGCAAAGAAAAACGCACCTTGTATCATTTTTATTGATGAAATTGATGCGGTAGGTCGTCAGCGTGGGGCAGGTCTTGGTGGTGGCCACGATGAGCGTGAGCAAACATTAAACCAATTGCTTGTAGAAATGGACGGTTTCGGAGCAAATGAAGGTATTATTATCATTGCTGCAACAAACCGACCTGATATTCTTGACCCAGCGTTATTACGTCCAGGACGCTTTGACCGTCAAATTACAGTGGATCGTCCGGATGTAAATGGTCGTGAGGCAGTGCTTAAAGTACACGCACGCAATAAACCGTTAGATGAAAATATTAATTTACGTGCTATTGCAACGCGTACACCAGGGTTCTCTGGTGCTGATCTTGAAAACTTATTAAATGAAGCGGCTCTTGTAGCAGCGAGACAAGATAAGAAGAAGATCGATATGAGTGATATTGATGAAGCAACGGATCGCGTTATTGCGGGTCCAGCTAAGAAAAGTCGTGTTATCTCTGAGAAAGAACGTAATATCGTTGCATTCCATGAGGCAGGACATACTGTAATTGGTGTAGTACTTGATGAGGCGGATATTGTTCATAAAGTAACGATTGTGCCGCGCGGTCAAGCTGGTGGATATGCAGTAATGCTTCCAAAAGAAGATCGTTACTTCATGACAAAGCCAGAATTGCTTGATAAAATTACGGGTCTACTTGGTGGACGAGTGGCTGAAGAAATTGTATTTGGAGAAGTAAGTACAGGAGCTCATAATGACTTCCAACGTGCGACTGGAATAGCTAGACGCATGGTAACTGAGTTTGGTATGAGTGATAAGCTTGGACCAATGCAATTCGGTAGCTCACAAGGCGGTCAAGTGTTCTTAGGAAGAGACTTCCATTCTGAGCAAAACTATAGTGATGCAATTGCACATGAAATTGATATGGAAATGCAAAGCATTATGAAAGAATGTTATGCTCGTGCAAAACAACTTCTTACTGAAAATCGTGATAAGCTTGATATTATCGCAAATACGTTGCTTGAAGTAGAAACGTTAGATGCGGAGCAAATCAATCATTTATGTGAACATGGTACATTACCGGAGCGTAAAACATCTTCTGAAAGTGATGTAAAGGTAAACATCACAACGAAAAAAGAAGATGAAGTGCCAGAAGATAAAGAAGAACCGAAGGAGTGACAATTGTCGCTCCTTTTTTTCTTTGCGGTATAGCTGGGCTTAAACATTGAAAAAAGGAAATGGATTTTTGTAAAATGGTGAGGATAGGAAAGCTGAACATGTGTATAAATATGGTATGATGAGGTTATAAAGTAAAACTTCTAGCAGCGGGATAAATTTTGTACATATTGCACAAATATACATTAAATAAGATAAGTGGTGAGAATATGATTTTTGTATTGGATGTAGGGAATACAAATGCGGTACTTGGTGTGTTTGAAAATGGTAAACTTCTTCAGCATTGGCGTATGGAAACAGATCGTCATAAAACGGAAGATGAATACGGAATGCTTGTGAAACAATTACTTGAACACGAAGGAATTAGTTTTCATGATATAAAAGGAATTATTATTTCTTCTGTTGTACCACCTATTATGTTTGCTTTAGAGCGTATGTGTGAGAAGTATTTTAAAATTAAGCCTCTTGTAGTTGGACCTGGAATTAAAACGGGCTTAAATATTAAGTATGAGAATCCACGTGAAGTGGGGGCCGATCGTATTGTAAATGCGGTAGCTGGTATTCAGTTATACGGAAGTCCTCTTATTATTGTCGACTTTGGAACAGCAACTACATATTGTTATATTAACGAGAATAAGCATTATATGGGCGGGGTAATTACACCTGGCATTATGATTTCAGCAGAAGCATTATACAGTAGAGCGGCAAAGCTTCCTCGTATTGAAATTACAAGACCAAGTAGTGTCATTGGAAAGAATACAGTAAGTGCAATGCAGGCGGGTATTTTATATGGTTATGTTGGACAAGTAGAAGGTATTGTAAAGCGAATGAAAGAGGAAGCTAAACAAGAACCGACTGTTATTGCAACAGGTGGGTTAGCAAAATTAATTGCAGAGGAATCGAACGTTATTGATATTGTCGATCCGTTTTTAACGCTTAAAGGTTTATATATGTTATATGAGCGTAATGCGAATTTACAACAAGAGAAAGGTGAATAAATGAAAATGAAAGATTATTTGGTAAAAGCGCTAGCGTTTAATGGAGAAGTGCGTGCCTATAGTGTTCACACAACAAATACAGTGAGTGAAGCACAAAGACGTCATGATACATGGAGAACTGCTTCTGCAGCACTTGGTCGTTCTTTAACAGCAGGTACAATGATGAGTGCAATGTTAAAGGGTGATCAGAAGCTTACAATTAAAGTTGAAGGAAACGGTCCTCTCGGTCCAATTTTAATAGATGCACATGCAAATGGGGATGTACGTGGTTATGTAACAAATCCGCATGTTGATTTTGAAGCAACAGAACAAGGAAAGCTACGTGTATATCAGGCTGTAGGAACAGAAGGGTTCTTAACAATTATTAAAGATATCGGTATGCGTGAGCCATTTATTGGTCAAGTTCCACTTGTGTCTGGTGAGTTAGGAGAAGATTTCACGTATTATTTTGCTGTTTCTGAGCAAACGCCTTCTTCTGTTGGTGTTGGAGTTCTTGTGAATGGTGACGATAGTATTTCAGCTGCGGGCGGCTTTATTTTGCAAATTATGCCGGATGCACAGGAAGAGACAATTGCAGCCCTTGAAGAGCGTTTGCAAAAAATCCCACCTGTTTCTAAACTTATTGAACAAGGTCTAACTCCTGAAGAGTTGCTGTATGAGTTGTTAGGGAAAGACAATGTGAAAATTTTAGAAACAATGGATGTACAATTTAACTGTACATGTTCTCGTGAGCGTATTGAAAGCGTATTAATAAGTTTAGGTAAAACAGAATTAACGCAAGTGCGTGATGAAGAAGAAGAGACGGAAGTGCATTGTCATTTTTGTAATGAACGATATAACTTTTCTAAAGAAGATATAACAAAATTAATAGAAAGTTTGTAAGTAAGAAAAAGGTTATTTGTCTATTTAAAATCATCCAAATAGATTGACAAATAACCTTCTTTTTGACAAAATGTACATAAATCCAATGAAAATACTCGGTGTTAGGAGTGACGGAGATGCGAGTGGCACAATCTATTTCAGAATTAATCGGAAAGACGCCGATTGTTAAGTTAAACCGCATTGCAGAAGAGGATAGTGCAGATATTTATTTGAAATTAGAGTTCATGAATCCTGGGAGTAGCGTAAAAGATCGTATTGCTTTAGCGATGATTGAAGTTGCTGAGAAACATGGGTTATTAAAAGAAGGCGATACGATTATTGAGCCGACAAGTGGAAACACAGGAATTGGTTTAGCGATGGTAGCGGCGGCAAAAGGGTATAATGCGATTTTAGTTATGCCGGAAACGATGAGTGTTGAACGTCGCAATTTATTGCGTGCTTATGGAGCGGAATTAGTGTTAACGCCAGGATCAGAAGGAATGGGCGGGGCAATTCGTAAGGCAACGGAGTTATCGAAAGAACATGGATACTTTATGCCTCAACAGTTCCAAAATGACGCAAATCCAGAAATTCATCGTTTAACTACAGGTCCGGAAATTGTTGAGCAGATGGGTGAACAATTAGATGCATTCGTTTCAGGTGTTGGTACAGGTGGAACAATTACGGGTGCTGGTGAAGTATTAAAAGAGACGTATAAAGATATCAAAATTTATGCCGTAGAGCCTTCTGATTCTCCGGTATTATCAGGCGGAAAACCGGGTCCTCATAAAATTCAAGGTATCGGTGCTGGATTTGTTCCAGGAACGTTAGATACAGATGTATATGATGAAGTTATTCAAGTAAAAGCAGAACAAGCATTTGAATATGCAAGAAAAGTAGCGCGCGAAGAAGGAATTTTAGTTGGTATTTCATCTGGAGCAGCTATTTATGCGGCGACAGAAGTTGCAAAAAAACTTGGAAAAGGCAAGAAAGTACTTGTCATCATTCCGAGTAATGGTGAGCGTTATTTAAGTACACCACTTTATCAGTTTGAATCATAAGTTTTAATATATGGAAAGCATTCCTCAAAAAAGGGATGCTTTTTCTTTTTTCGTTTGAAAATAGGAAAAGAGTGAACGACTAGAAAACTTCATGTAAAATAAGTGTTAGTTGAACCAAATCGGGTTTCTGCGGATGGTTCAATGTTTTTAACCGATCGTTAGAACAGGATAAAATAAGACGAGGTGTTTATATGCAGCGACGAAAATCTTTAGCTATTTCAGTTCCGTATCAGTTAGACTTTTTTAAACAGTATAAGTTCCTTTCGCAAAATAAACCTCATCATATCATTTTAGAAAGTGGCCGCGGGGGACGTTATAGTATTGTTGGACTTGATCCTGTAGCGATTGTTCGTGGGAAAGATGAAACACTACATATATGGGAAAATGGAGAGGGAACAATAGAAAAGGGGAATCCATTGCACCTAATGCAACAGTATATGGAACAATGGAAAACAGAACATAATGATGCATATCCGCCGTTTCAAGGTGGCGCAATTGGTTATTTCAGTTATGATTGTATCCGCTATATTGAGAAAATACCTTCTCTTGCAGAAGATGATGTAAATGTACCAGATATATTTTTCTTATTGTTTGATGATGTATTTGTTTATGATCAGAAAGAACGAATGTTATGGATTATTACTCATTATACAAATGATGAGAAGCAAGCAAAGCGGCACTTAAATGAATTAAAAGAACTTTGGTTACAAGATGTGCCGGAAGTGACAATGAAGTTTATTCCGCCTGAAATAAATAAAGAAGCAGTCTCCTTTACAGAAACAGGGTTTGTTGAGGCTGTTGGGCGAATTCAGGGTTATATTAGCGCAGGAGATGTATTTCAAGTGAACTTGTCTACAAGACAAGAAAAAACATTGCAAACGCATCCGCTAGAAATTTATACAACGCTTCGTGAAATTAATCCTTCTCCGTACATGGGTTATTTAGAACTTGGAGATTTTCAAATTGTAAGTGCTTCACCAGAGTTATTAATTAAAAAGCAGGGTAATGAAGTAAGTACCCGCCCGATTGCAGGTACACGCTCTCGCGGGAAAGATGAACAAGAAGATCAAAAGCTTGCGAAAGAGTTAATTGAAAATGAAAAAGAGCGTGCAGAACACGTTATGCTTGTTGATTTAGAAAGAAATGATTTAGGGCGTGTTTGTGAGTATGGAACAGTAGAAGTGGATGAATTTATGGTAATTGAAAAATATTCCCACGTTATGCACATTGTTTCAAATGTACGCGGGGAATTACAGCAAGGGAAAGATGCTTTTGATGGTGTGAAGGCCGTATTTCCGGGTGGGACAATTACCGGAGCGCCGAAAATTCGAACGATGGAAATTATTGAAGAGCTAGAACCAGTTCGCCGTGGTATTTATACAGGTTCAATTGGTTGGATTGGCTATTCAGGGGATATGGAATTAAATATTGTCATTCGTACGTTACTTGCGAAAGATGGACAAGCGTATGTACAGGCAGGAGCGGGAATTGTTATTGATTCTAATCCGGAAGATGAGTATAAAGAGTCGTTAAAGAAAGCAATAGCATTATGGCGTGCGAAAGAAAGTAGCGAAGAAACGGTTAGGTGAGAGAAATGATATTAATGATTGATAATTATGATTCCTTTACGTTTAATTTAGTGCAATTTCTTGGAGAGTTAAGGCAAGAACTTATCGTCAAACGTAACGATGAAATTACAATTGAAGATATTGAAAACATGCAGCCTGATTTCTTAATGATTTCCCCTGGGCCGTGTAGTCCGAATGAAGCGGGGATCAGTATGGATGTGATTCGGCATTTTGCAGGGAAAATTCCGATTTTTGGTGTTTGTTTAGGACATCAATCGATCGCGCAAGTGTTTGGAGGGGATGTTGTTCGTGCGGAGCGTTTAATGCACGGGAAAACGTCCTTAATGCATCATGATGAGAAAACAATCTTTGCTGATATTCCAAATCCGTTTACAGCAACGCGTTACCATTCTTTAATTGTAAAAAAAGAAACATTACCAGAGTGTTTGGAAGTAACATCTTGGACAGAGGAAGGAGAAATTATGGCGCTTCGTCATAAAACGTTACCAATTGAAGGTGTACAATTCCATCCAGAATCTATTATGACTTCTCATGGTAAGGAATTGCTGCAAAACTTCATCCGTCATTACAGCCGGAGTACTTCTGTATGTTAATTTATGTGAACGGTTCATTTGTAGACGCGAGTGAAGCTAAAATTTCTCCGTATGATCATGGGTATTTATATGGTCTTGGTGTATTTGAAACGTTCCGTATTTACAATGGGCACCCTTTCTTGCTAGATGATCATTATGAGCGGCTTATAACCGCTCTTTCGTCATTACATATTGCATGGAAAATGACGAAAGAAGATGTAAAAAGCGTTTTAAAAGAGTTAATGGTAAGAAATCATTTGCAAAATGCGTATGTTCGTTTTAATGTGTCGGCAGGTAGCGGGGAGATTGGCTTGCAGACAGATATGTATGAGGAGCCTTCTGTTATTGTTTTTATAAAGCCTTTACCGGCTCCTAGTGAGGTAATAGAAAAAGAAGGAGTCATTTTAAAACAAACACGCAATACGCCAGAAGGAGAGTTTCGTTTAAAGTCACATCATTATTTAAATAATATTTTGGGGAAACGTGAGATTGGGAATACAACTTCGAAAGAAGGAATTTTTCTTACAAAGGAAGGGTATGTTGCGGAAGGGATTGTTTCGAACCTCTTTTTTGTGAAAAATGACATATTGTATACACCGTCACTACAAACCGGAATTTTAAATGGGATTACTCGTGCTTTTATAATAGCGGCTGCTGAAACTTTGGTGCTCAAGGTAAGAGAGGGATTATTCTTACAAGAAGAGTTACTTACAGCTGATGAAGTGTTTGTTACGAATTCCATTCAGGAAATTGTTCCGATTTGGTGCATTGGAGAAGCGCATTTCCCAGGTAAAGAAGGATTGGTTACAACTAAGCTTTCGCGTGTATATGAAACGTATCGTGAAAGGCTTTGGAGCAGAAATGAATTGTTAAAAGGAGATGTCTAATATGCAGTGCGGTGAATATACATTGGACTTAAATGAAAAGACGTTCATTATGGGGATTTTGAATGCTACACCTGATTCTTTCTCTGATGGTGGTAATTATAATGAAGTAGGAGCAGCTGTCCGTCATGCAAAAGAGATGGTAATGAACGGTGCGCATATTATTGATATTGGCGGAGAATCTACTCGCCCTGGGTTTGCTAAAGTCTCAGAAGAAGAAGAAGTGCAACGTGTTGTACCAATCATTCAAGCTGTATCAGGGGCAGTAGATGTTCCTATATCTATCGATACGTACAAAGCGGAGGTTGCAAAGCAAGCTATTGAAGCTGGTGCACATATTATTAATGATGTTTGGGGAGCGAAAGCAGAACCAAAAATTGCAAAAGTAGCGGCGCATTATAATGTACCGATCATTTTAATGCATAACCGCGAGAATACTAATTATCGAAATCTGATGGCGGATATGATTGCTGATTTGTATGAGAGTATTACAATCGCGAAACGTGCAGGTGTACGTGATGAGAATATTATTTTAGATCCAGGTATAGGGTTTGCAAAAACATTTGAACAAAATTTAGAAGTAATGCGAAATCTAGAACAGTTGAAAGTGTTAGGGTATCCGCTTCTTCTTGGAACTTCTCGAAAATCATTTATTGGTCATGCGTTAGATTTGCCTGTAGAAGAACGTTTAGAAGGAACTGGTGCAACGGTTTGTCTTGGCATTCAAAAAGGCTGTGAAATTGTACGCGTTCATGATGTGAAAGAGATGTCCCGCATGGCGAAGATGATGGACGCTATGTTAAGGAGGTAAAAGGTTTGGATAAAATTTTTGTTCATGATATGGAGTTCTACGGTTACCATGGTGTATTTCCTGAGGAAAATAAATTAGGGCAGCGTTTTAAAGTGGATTTAACTGTAGAATTAGATTTAAAGCGAGCTGGAACGAGTGATAACTTAGAGCATTCCGTAAATTATGGAGAGTTATACGAGTTATGTAGATGTGTGGTAGAAGGGAAAACGTATAAGCTTGTGGAAAGTATTGCGGAAAATATTGCGGCAGATATATTAGAACGGTACGATTGTATTATGAATTGTATTGTAAAAGTTATTAAACCAGATCCACCAATTCCAGGACATTACCGTGCAGTGGCGGTGGAGATTGAGAGAGGGCGTTCATGAATAGTGTAGTTTATATTGCTTTGGGTTCGAATATGGGTGATCGCTATACGTATTTATCACAAGCGATAGAGTTGTTGCGGGAACATCCAGCTATTGAGGTTGAGGATGTATCATCTGTTTATGAAACAGATCCAGTTGGATATGCAGAACAAGACCAGTTTTTAAACTTAGTTATAAAAATTTCTACCAATTTATTGCCTCAAGAATTATTGATGGTGACGCAAAAAGTAGAGGATGAACTAGGAAGAAAAAGAGAATTTAAATGGGGACCGCGTACCATTGACCTTGATATTTTGCTCTATAATCACGAAAATATTGAAGCAAAGAATCTTATTATTCCGCATCCGCGGATGTTTGAAAGAGCTTTTGTTATCGTTCCGTTGATGGAAGTTAATCAAGAAATTAACCGAAACATTTCACGTTCACAAGTAGAAGAAATGAAAAGGCGAGAGGGAGTAACGGTATGGAAGCAGAGAAATGGGGAAGACGCATTCGCGCTTTTCGTAAATTAAAAGGCTATACACAAGAAGGATTTGCGAAAGAGTTAGGGGTATCTGTATCAGTTTTAGGTGAAGTTGAGAGAGGGAATCGAGTTCCGTCTCGTGATTTTGTTGCAGAGGTTGCAAAGACGTTAAAAGTTTCAATAGAAGAATTAATGCCGAAGTAGGGATAATGAAGGGAGGCAATTGAGTGTTAAAGATTGCAAACATTGAAATGAAAAATCCGGTTGTACTAGCGCCGATGGCGGGAGTGTGTAACTCTGCATTCCGTTTAACGGTAAAAGAATTTGGTGCAGGATTAGTATGTGCGGAAATGGTAAGTGATAAGGCGATTTTATTTAACAATCAAAAAACATTAGATATGCTATATATTGATGAGAGAGAAAAGCCATTAAGTCTGCAAATTTTCGGTGGGGAAAAAGAAACGCTTGTAGAAGCTGCAAAATATGTAGATAAAAATACAACAGCGGATATTATCGATATTAATATGGGATGTCCGGTGCCGAAAATCACAAAATGTGATGCAGGTGCAAAGTGGTTGCTTGATCCGAATAAAGTGTACGAAATGGTAGCGGCGGTGGTAGATGCAGTTGAGAAACCAGTGACGGTAAAAATGCGTATTGGCTGGGATGAAGATCACATTTTTGCAATTGAAAATGCTCAGGCAGTTGAACGTGCAGGCGGTCAGGCGGTTGCTGTTCATGGTCGTACTCGTGTTCAAATGTATGAAGGTAAAGCGGATTGGGATATTATTAAGCAAGTAAAACAAGCTGTCAATATTCCTGTTATCGGAAACGGTGATGTAGAAACGCCGCAAGATGCTAAGCGCATGTTAGATGAAATTGGCGTAGATGGTGTAATGATTGGGCGTGCAGCGCTTGGTAATCCATGGATGATTTACCGTACAGTGAAATATTTAGAGACTGGTGAATTAATGCCGGAGCCATCTGTACGCGAAAAAATTGACGTATGTATGTTGCATTTAGATCGTCTCATTGATTTGAAAAATGAAGACATCGCAGTTCGAGAAATGCGTAAGCATGCGGCGTGGTACTTAAAAGGTGTTCAAGGTAACGCTAGAGTACGCAATGAAATTAATAGTTGTAATACACGTACGGATCTTGCTTCTTTATTGACGGCATTTGTAGAAGAAGTAGAAGTGAAGCAAAAATCTATCCAAGTTGGATAATGGTAAGTGATAGAAGGAGTGTTTGACATTCCTGTTTTTACTACCTATAATTACGTCTAAGAAATAAGAACTGCCAGCCCGTTGCTGGCAGTTTTTCTAGTTGGATAGAAAATGATATACTGTATATATTGTAAATTTTAATAGAGCTGGAGTGATATCAATACCATGGATAACATGAACCACGAAGAATTAAATGACCAATTGCTCGTTCGTCGCGAGAAGCTACATAACTTACGTGAACAAGGAATCGATCCATTTGGTAAACGTTTTGAGCGTACGCATTCAACGAAAGAATTGTTAAGCTTGTATGGAGAACTTTCTAAGGAAGAATTAGAAGAGAAAGCAATCTCTGTTTCGATTGCTGGTCGTATTATGACAAAACGCGGTAAAGGAAAAGCGGGCTTTGCACATATTCAAGATTTACATGGCCAAGTTCAAATCTATGTTCGTAAAGATACGGTTGGTGATGAGCAGTATGAACTATTTAATACAGCTGATTTAGGTGACTTAGTAGGGATTGAAGGGAAAGTATTTAAAACGAAAGTTGGAGAACTTTCAGTTAAAGCAACTGGTTTTACTTTACTAACAAAATCTCTTCGTCCGCTTCCTGATAAATATCATGGATTAAAAGACGTTGAACAGCGCTACCGTCAACGTTACTTAGATTTAATTACGAGCATGGAAAGTCGTGAAACATTTGTAACTCGTAGTAAAATCATTCGTGAGATGAGAAGATACTTAGATAACAATGGCTATTTGGAAGTAGAAACACCGATGTTGCATGCGATTGCAGGTGGAGCATCTGCGCGTCCGTTTATTACACATCATAATGCGTTAGATATGGAATTCTATATGCGTATTGCGATTGAGTTGCATTTAAAACGCCTAATTGTGGGTGGATTAGAGAAAGTATACGAAATTGGTCGTGTATTCCGTAATGAAGGTGTATCAACCCGTCATAACCCTGAATTTACGATGATTGAATTATATGAAGCGTATGCAGATTATAAAGATATTATGAAGTTGACAGAAAACATGGTTGCTCATATCGCAAAAGAAGTTTTAGGTACAACGACGATTCCATATGGTGAATATGAAATTAATTTAGAGCCAGAGTGGACAAGATTGCACATGGTAGATGCAATCAAACAATACTCTGGAGCGGATTTCTGGAACCCGATGAGTGTAGAAGAAGCTCGTGCATTAGCGAAAGAACACGGTGTAGAAATTAAAGATACAATGGAAGTTGGTCATATTATTAATGAGTTCTTCGAGCAAAAAGTAGAAGAACATTTAATTCAACCTACATTTATTTATGGTCATCCAGTGGAAATCTCTCCTCTTGCGAAAAAGAATGAGGAAGATCCACGCTTTACAGATCGTTTTGAGTTATTTATTGTCGCTCGCGAACATGCGAATGCATTTACAGAATTAAATGATCCAATCGATCAAAAAGAACGTTTCGAAGCGCAATTAAAAGAGCGTGAACAAGGTAACGATGAAGCGCACATGATGGATGATGATTATATTGAAGCGCTTGAGTATGGTATGCCTCCTACAGGTGGGTTAGGAATCGGTATTGATCGTCTTGTTATGTTGTTAACGAATGCACCATCTATTCGTGATGTATTATTATTCCCGGCAATGAGACATAAGCAAGACTAAGCTTTGGGGTTTTCTCCAAAGCTTTTCTTTTTATATTATTTTATAAGGTGAAAAAAATATAAAAAAGCTATTGCATTTTAATTTATGAACTGGTATATTTATATTCGTTGTCACGAACGGCAACGAGGTTAACAACTTGGAAATGAAAAAAGTTGTTGACAGAGAAATAACAAAATGTTATATTGATAAAGTCGCTTTGAGCAGCGGATGGGTTCTTTGAAAACTGAACGA